>NZ_JBFBLP010000005.1:0-262275 GCF_040686775.1 Streptomyces sp. NPDC079141
AAACGCCCGGTTACATTCCGAACCCGGAAGCTAAGCCTCACAGCGCCGATGGTACTGCAGGGGGGACCCTGTGGGAGAGTAGGACGCCGCCGAACAAATTTTAGGGAAAGGCCCACGCCATATGGCGTGGGCCTTTCTGCATTTCAGGACCCTTTCAGAACTCTTTCAGGACCCTTTCAGGCCGGCTCCACCAGCTTCGTGTCATACGCCAGGATCACGGCCTGGATCCGGTCCCTGGAACCCGTCTTCGCGAGTACGCGGCCGACGTGCGTCTTCACCGTCGATTCGGCGAGGTGGAGGCGGTCCGCGATCTCCGTGTTCGTCCAGCCCATGCCGATGACCGTGAGGATCTCGCGCTCGCGTTCCGTGAGGGGAGCGAGCCGGGGGTCCTCGGGTTCCGGCTGCCCGGTCGGGGTGCCCGTCGGGAGGTGGTGGGCGTAGGTGTCCAGGAGGCGTCGGGTCAGGCTGGGGGCGACCACCGCGTCGCCCGTTGCCACCGCGCGGACGCCGGCCAGCAGTTCTTCCGGCTGGGCGTCCTTGACCAGGAAGCCGGAGGCGCCGGCGCGCAGGCCGGCGTAGGCGTACTCGTCGAGGTCGAAGGTCGTGAGGATCAGGACGCGGGTGCGGGAGCCCGTGGCGACGATGCGGCGGGTGGCTTCGATGCCGTCGAGGCCGGGCATGCGGACGTCCATCAGGACCACGTCGGGGTTGTGGACGGCGGTGAGCCGGACCGCCTCGCTGCCGTTCGCGGCCTCGGCCGGGACCGTCATGTCGTCCTGGCTCTCCAGCAGCATGCGGAAGCCGAAGCGCTGGAGGGGCTGGTCGTCGGCGATGAGGACCGTGGTCACTGCGGGGTTTCCTCCGGGAGGTGAAGGTGGACTCGCCAGCCCCGTTCGGGGTGTGGGCGTGGGCCGGCCTCAAGTGTGCCGCCGTAGAGGGCTGTTCGCTCGCGCATTCCGGGGAGGCCGCGGCCCGCGGTGGTGTCGAGGTCGTCGCCGCCGCCGCTGCCGGTGTCGGTGACCGTGAGGGTGACGGCGCCGCCTTCGCCGTAGGACAGCTCTATGCGTGAAGTGGCTTTGGGGCCCGCGTGTTTGAGGGTGTTGGTGAGGGCTTCCTGGATGACTCGGTAGAGGGTCAGCTGGCGGCCCGGGGTGATGGTGGGGGTGCCCTTGGTCGTGGTCTCGACGGGGAGGCCGGCCGCGCGGACGCCCTCCAGGAGGTGGTCGAGGTCGGTGAGGCCGGGCTGGGGGGTGAGGTCAGGCTCCGCGGGCTCGTCCTCGCTCAGGACGTCGAGGAGGCGGCGTAGTTCGGTGAGGGCCTGGCGGCTGGTGGTGGAGATGGCGGTGAGGGCCTGGGCGGCTCGTTCGGGGGACTTGGCGGCGGCGTAGCGGCCGCCGTCGGCGAGGCCCGTGATGACGGAGAGGTTGTGGCCGATGATGTCGTGCATCTCGCGGGCGATACGGGCGCGTTCGGCGGCGGTGGCGAGGCGGGCCTGCTGGTCGCGTTCCACCTCCAGCTGACGGGCGCGTTCGACGAGGGAGGCCAGGTAGTCCTTGCGGGTGCGTACCGCGATGCCGAACATCGCGGAGAGAGCGAGGCTCATGGCGGCCGGGACGAGGTTCTGGTCGGGGCCCTGTTCGGCGGGGTAGCGGATCGCGGCCACCAGGTACGGGACGAGGACCGCGCCGTAGAGCCACAGCAGGGTGCGCAGGCGGACCCGGAGGGCCGCGTTGAACAGGGCGACGAGCAGGATGAGCGAGGCCTGGAGCAGGGCGCCGGTGGCCGCGTTGACGATCGCGACCGGGAGCATGGCGGCGAGGACGGCGAGCGGGTGGGTGCGGCGCCACAGCAGCGGCACGGAGAACCCGAGCGACATGCTGACGATCAGCCAGTCGGGCAGTGCTGGGTTCTCGGTGATCCTCTCCCAGCCGCCGCCCGTGGCGTCGATCAGGGCCGCGATGACGTAGAAGCCCGTGATCAGCAGGTCCCACGGGAGTGGGTGGCGGCTGTCGAAGGCCCGGACCCGTGTGATGGCGCGCTGGACGTACTGGGTGAGGGGCTCGGCCGTTCGGTCTTCCGCCATGGTGTTCATGGTGGCTCACACGTCTCGTCGCTTCAGCAGGAGTGCTGCCGTGGTGAGCATGGCCGTCGCCCACAGGGCGAGGGCGAGCAGGGCCGTGCCCGGTGAGGCGACGGCGGAGGTGGGTTCGGCGTGGGTGAGGGCGTCGAGGGCCTTGGCGGGGAAGTAGCGGACGGCGTCGTCGATCACGTCGTAGGGAAGCATCCTGAGGACCTCCGGGAGGATCAGGACCGCGCCGATGAGGACGCCGATGCTGCCCGGGACGGAGCGGACGGCGGAGCCGATGCCGAGGGCCGTCACGGCGACGAGGGCGAGGCCCGCGGCGTTGCCGACGAGGGCGCGGACGACGCCGGGGTCGCCGAGGGAGGCCGCCTGGTCGGTGTCGGTGAGGAAGGTCTGGGCGAGGGGGAAGGTGAGGAAGTTGGTGGCCAGGACGAGCGCGAAGGTGACGGCGGCGAGCGCGGCCGCCTTGGCCCACAGGACCGGCAGGCGGCGCGGCACGGCCGTCAGGGTGGAGCGGATCAGGCCCGTCGAGTACTCGCCCGCGGTGGACAGGATGCCGACGACGCCCACGATGATCGTCGTGAACTGCATGCCGAGCAGGGTGAGCAGGACGGTGTCGACGTCCTCGTCGCCTCCGCCGGACTCGTAGCTGCCGGCGATGGCCAGGCCCACGCCGATGGTGAGCAGCGGGACGAGGGCGAGGCTGATCCAGGTGGAGCGGACCGTCCACAGCTTGTGCCATTCGGCGCGCAGGACGCGGGACTGGGTGACGCCCGGGGCGGTGGCGGTCATGCCGCTGCTCCTTCCACGGTCGGGGCGAACTCGACCGAGTCGCGCGTGAGATCCATGAACGCCTCCTCCAAGGAGGCGGTGCTCGGGGTGAGTTCGAAGAGGGGGATGCCGTGGGCGGCGGCCGTGCGCCCGATGTGTTCGGCGTCCGTGCCGCGTACGTCGAGGGTGCCGGGGGCCGTGGTGGTGATCTCGACGCCCGGCGCGGAGAGCAGTCGTACGAGGGCGGCGGCTTCCGGGGTGACGACCTTGACCGTGGCGGCGCCGGACTGCCGTACGAAGTCCTCGACGGTGGTGTCGGCGAGGAGGCGGCCGCGGCCGATGATGATCAGGTGGTCGGCGGTCAGGGCCATCTCGCTCATCAGGTGCGAGGAGACGAAGACCGTACGGCCTTCCGCGGCCAGGGACTTGAGGAGGTTGCGGATCCACAGGACGCCCTCGGGGTCGAGGCCGTTGACCGGCTCGTCGAGGACGACCGTGGCGGGGTCGCCGAGCAACGCGGCCGCTATGCCCAGGCGTTGGCCCATGCCGAGGGAGAAGCCCTTGACCCGGCGGTGGGCGGCCTCGGTCAGTCCGGCGAGGTCCAGCACGTGCGCCACCCGGGACCTGGGGATGCCGTGGGTCAGGGCGAGCGCGGTCAGGTGGTGGTGGGCCGTGCGGCCCGGGTGGATCGAGCGGGCCTCCAGGAGGGCGCCGATCTCGTGCAGGGGCGCGGGGTGGTCGGCGTAGGAGCGGTCGCCGATCCTGGCGTGGCCCCTGGTCGGGGTGTCCAGGCCGAGGAGCATGCGCATCGTGGTGGACTTGCCGGCGCCGTTGGGGCCGAGGAAGCCGGTGACGGTGCCGGGGCGGACGGTGAAGGTGAGGTCGCGCACCGCCGTCCTGTCGCCGTAGCGCTTGGTGAGGTCCTGTGCCGTAATCATGCCTCGATCGTGCTCCGGGCGCGGGGCCGGGGCGTCGGACCGCGGGCAGTATTCGAGGTGAGAGGGCTGGTACCCCGGTACTACTGTGGCCGGCATGAGCTATGTGATCCGGTCCCTGCGTGCCGATGAGTGGCCAGCCGCGAAGGAGCTGCGGCTGGTGGCGCTCCAGGATCCGGTGGCGCCGCTGGCCTTCCTGGAGACCTATGAGGAGGCCTTGGGGCGGCCCGACTCCTTCTGGCAGGAGCGGACGGCCTCGGGCGCCGAGGGTGCGGACGGGGCGCAGACGGTCATCGCCGAGGCGCCGGACGGGCGTTGGGTCGGGACCGTGACCGTGCTGCTGGAGGAGCCCGGGACGACGGACTGGGCCGGGTTCCCGGTGGAGCGCAAGCAGGGGCATGTCGTCGGGGTGTTCGTGCGGCCCGAGGAGCGGGGCAGCGGGCTCACCGAGGTGCTGTTCGACGCGGCTCTGGAGTGGGCGTGGGCGCACGGCGCCGAGCGCGTGCGGCTGATCGTGCACGAGGACAACGGGCGGGCCCAGCGCTTCTACCGCCGTGTGGGGTTCGCGCCCAGCGGGGTCGTCGTGCCGCTGGCGGCGGCCTCGGAGGAGTCCGAGCTGGAGTTCGTGCTCGAACGCGGCTGATCAGGCCGGGAGTTCCGCGTCCGGCCAGCGGGTGCGGGCCTGTTCCCGGGACCGGAGCAGGGCCAGGGTCGGCAGGCCCCGGTCCGCTCCGGTGGCCAGCAGCTCCGGGAGCTGGGGAAGCGGAGCCACGGCCGCGACGTCGTCCAGGACGAGCGTCAGTGGTGGGTCGAGGCGACCGGAGGATGACCGTTCGGCCATGCGCCGGCCGCGCTCGACCACGCTTGAGGCAAGGGCGGTGAGCAGGGGCATCGCGCCAGGATTCGTACGCGGATCCTCGATGGACTCCCCCACCAGATAAAGCGTGCCCCCTTCGTGGACGAAGGAATCCAAGGCGAGTGCATCAGTTCGGTTTGGAGTGCAGGCCTCGCGGATGTTGACGGTGAGGAGGGCGGAGAGGGCGCGGGTCGTCAACTGCTGGGCCATGTCCCGGCGTTCGGGATGTGCGGTGAGCGCGGCTTCGAGTTCGCCCGCGGCGCCGGGGGCCGCCTTGGGGTTCGTACGCAGGATGCGGACGGCGTCCTGGATCTGGGTGCCCTGGGACCAGCGGTGGACATGGCGGATGGTGCGGCCGTCGATGGCGGCGGCGTGCAGGCTGCTCCGCAGGAGCGTTTCGGCTACGTCGGCCACGGCTGCGTCGAGCTTGGAGGCGGGGCGGATCGGGGCGAGGAGCGCGGCGGCCCGTGCGGTGGCGGTCTGCTTGTCCTCGCAGCCGGTGGTGGGGGACCAGTGGAGGCGGGCCGGGGTGTCGCAGAGGTGGGCGGGGTCGTAGAGGTGGACCGGGCCCAGTTTGGCTCTCGCGTCCTTCGTCTCCTGCCAGAGCCTCGGGTTCGAGGTGACGACGAGGGCGGGGCCGTCCGCGTCCCGTACTGCCTGCGCCGCGGCTGTCTGACGGGTTTCCCTCGGGGCTACGAGGATCTTCTCCCCACCGCCCGTCTGCTCGGTGTCGAACCGTGGGGGCGGCGGTGCGGCAGGCGCTTCCTGGAGGGGCTGCGCCGGCTGCGGCCTCGGTGCCGGCACCTCGTGCGGGATCTGCGCCTGCACGGGCTCCGGCACCGGCCCCGCGAGCCGCTCCTCCCGCTGCCGCGCCCTGACCGCCCGCCACCGGGCGAACGTCCCCATCACGAACACGGTCAGCACGATCAGCACCATCAGCTGGCCGATGAACAGGCCCCAGAACAGCCCGTACCCCGACAGCTCCGCCTCGGGCGTCTCGGGCCAGGCGCCGGGGAGGTCGTGCGGGGCGCCGAAGAGGTAGCGCAGGGCGAGCGGCGTGCGGGCGAAGGTGACGCCGCTCGGCCAGGCGCCGTGCGCGAACACGCCGGCCAGGCCCGTCGCCGTCCACACCAGCAGGGTCATGCCGAGGAGGAAGGCGAGTATGCCGATCAGCAGCCCGTCGGGGATGCCGCCCGGGGTCTCCCGCCGCCGGTCGTCTGTGCGCACGCCGTCGCCCTCCCCTTACGCCACGGTCGACTCGGAGTCGCCGAGGTGCTGTTCCATGAAGGCCGCCGCCCGTTCCTCCGCCTCCAGTTCGGCGGCGTGCAGGGCGTCGTCGGTCCGGTCGCGGTCGGCGGACGACTCCGTCATCGCGCGGTCGGTGAAGACCAGTGGGCGTTCCGTCTCCGTGATCAGGTGTTTGACCACCTGGACATTGCCGTTGACGTCCCACACCGCGATGCCCGGGGTCAGGGTCGGGATGATCTCCACGGCCCAGCGCGGCAGCCCGAGCACCCGGCCCGTGGCTCTCGCCTCGTCGGCCTTCTGGGCGTAGATCGTCCTGGTCGACGCCATCTTCAGGATCGCCGCGGCCTCCTTCGCCGCCGCTCCGTCCACGACGTCGGACAGGTGGTGGACGACGGCGACGAACGACAGACCCAGTCGGCGCCCGAACTTCAGCAGCCGCTGGAACAGCTGGGCCACGAACGGGCTGTTGATGATGTGCCAGGCCTCCTCGACCAGGAAGATGCGCTTCTTCCGGTCGGGGCGGATCCAGGTGTGCTCCAGCCACACGCCGACGATCGCCATCAGGATCGGCATGGCGATGGAGTTGCGGTCGATGTGGGACAGGTCGAAGACGATGAGCGGCGCGTCCAGGTCGATGCCGACCGTCGTCGGACCGTCGAACATGCCGCGCAGGTCACCGTCGACTAGCCGGTCCAGCACCAGCGCGACGTCCAGGCCCCACGCCCGTACGTCGTCTATGTCGACGTTCATCGCCTCGGCCGACTCCGGCTCGGGGTGCCGTAGCTGCTCGACGATGTCGGTCAGGACCGGCTGGCGTTCCACGATCGTCTCGTTGACGTAGGCGTGGGCGACCTTGAGGGCGAAGCCGGAGCGCTCGTCGAGGCCGTGGCCCATCGCGACCTCGATGATGGTGCGCAGCAGCGCGAGCTGGCCGGTCGTCGTGATCGCCGGGTCCAGGGGGTTGAGCCGGATCCCGTGGTCCAGGGCGGCCGTCGGGTCCAGCCGGATAGGAGTTATCCCCAACTCCTGCGCGATCAGGTTCCATTCACCGACGCCGTCCTCGCCCTGCGCGTCGAGGACGACGACCTGCCGGTCGCGGAAGCGCAACTGCCGCAGGACGTACGTCTTCTCCAGCGCCGACTTGCCGTTGCCGGACTCGCCGAGGACGAGCCAGTGCGGGGCGGGGAGCTGCTGGCCGTAGAGCTGGAAGGGGTCGTAGATGTAGCCCTTCCCGGAGTAGACCTCGCGGCCGATGATGACGCCGGAGTCGCCGAGGCCGGGCGCGGCCGTGGGCAGGTAGACGGCCTGGGCCTGCCCGGTCGACGTGCGCACGGGCAGCCGGGTCGTCTCGACCTTGCCGAAGAGGAACGAGGTGAAGGCGTCGGTGAGGATGGACATCGGATCCCGCATGCGGCGGCCCTACCTTCGAATGCCGGTGGCGAACGGGAGCGTGTTCACGAAGGCACGGTGGTGCTCGCGGTCGCACCACTCCAGCTTCAGGTACGACTTTCCGGCCGACGCCCGGATGGTCCGCTTGTCGCGGGCCAGGGCCTCCGGGGAGCGCGAGGAGACGGTGATGTACCCGACGAGGTTGACGCCGGCCGCGCCGCTCGCCAGATCCTCTCCTCGCTGGTCGAGGCGGTTGTGGGCGGCGATGTCGCGCGGGTCGACGGTCCGGTTCATCTTGGCGGCGCGGGACGCCTCCGCCTCGTCGTTGGTCTTCTCGGTCAGCATGCGCTCGATGGCGATCTCGGTGGGTTCGAGGTCCATCGTGACGGCGACCGTGCGGATGACGTCCGGGGTGTGGACCAGCAGCGGCGCGAGGAAGTTGACGCCGACGGGCGTCATCGGCCACTCCTTCACCCAGGCGGTGGCGTGGCACCAGGGCGCGCGGGTGGAGGACTCCCGGGTCTTGGCCTGGAGGAAGGTGGGCTCCATGGCGTCGAGCTCGGCCGGCCAGGCATTCCGTTTCGTCATCGCCTGGATGTGGTCGATCGGGTGGTCCGGGTCGTACATGGAGTGGATCAGCGAGGCCAGCCGCCCCTGCCCCAGCGGCTGCCGTACGCGGATGTCGGCCTCTTGGAGCCGCGAGCAGATGTCGGTCAGCTCACGGGCCATGACGACGGCGAGACCGGCGTCCTTGTCGACCTTCCGGCCCTGCTGCGGGCGGGCCGCCCGGGCCATGGCGTGGCCCTCGGCGGCCAGTTCGCGGTTGTAGTGCATGCACGCGACGAGATACGCCCGGTGCTGCTCACTGCTGGTCGACACCATCGACTGCAACTGGTCGTACGACTGCTGCAGCCACGGCAGCGCCTTCTCGTCCCCGCGTACGGCGACGTCCTTGGCGTGGGCGTCGGGGTCGGCGGGGAGGGTGCGGGCGAGCATCTGGAGCCGGGTGACGAAGCCGTCGCCGTTGGCCACGTGCTTGAGCAGCGTGCCGAAGCGGTCGACGAGGGCTTCCTGGTCCTCGGAGTCCCGCAGCCCGACGCCGGGCCCCTCGATCTCGATGGCGGCGGTCACCGTACGGCGGTCCGCGTGCAGGAGTACGGCGATCTCGTCGGGGCCGAACGGCGCGGCGAGCCAGGCGATGCGGCCGATGCCGGGCGGCGGGCCGACCTCGACCTCACGGCCGTCGATCCGGGTGCCCGCCTCCATGGCCGACGACCGGTAGAGAGTGCCCTGGCGCACGGTCCGCTTGAAGCTGCGGTTGATCTCGAACCACTTGTAGAACGTCCGGCGCTTGTACGGCACGTAGACCGCGGCCAGCGCCAGCATCGGGAAGCCCATCAGCAGCACGATGCGCAGGGACAGGACGGGGACGAGGAGCCCGCACATCATGCCGAGGAACGCGCCCAGGATGATCAACGCGATCTCGCCGGTCTCGCGGTTGCGGCCGACGATCGCGTTCGGCCGGGCGCGGCCGATCAGATATGTACGGCGGGGCGTGACCGGATGGGACACGTGGGACTCGGTCGTCAACGCCCTTCACCTCCCGTGCGGTTGGTACTGCTGTTGCGGGTGTTGCTGGCGTGCGGGGTGTTCACCGGGCTGCCGCCCGAGCGGGGCACGGGTGCGGCGGAGGGGACAGATCCGCCGCCTCCGTTCGTGGGTCGGGAGCTGTGCGCGGCGACTCCGCCGGCCGTCTGGTTGGCGGGGCGGGCACTGCTCGCGTTCTGGCCGCCGTTGTTGTCGGCCCGGGTGCTGTGGGTCTTGATGCCCTGGGCGACGAGGGTCGCGGGGGAGCTGATGACCGCGGCGGCCTTGCTCTCGGCGTTCTGCATGATGCGGTTGTTGCGGGAACCGGCGATCTCGTCGCCGAAGCCCGGGACGAAGCGGTAGATCATCGCCGAGGCGAAGATGGCGAGCAGGATGATCGCGAGGCCGGAGACCACGGCGGAGAAGGCGTCGGGTCCCTCGTCGGTGGAGAGCGCGCCGGCGAGCCCGAGCACGATCACGATGACCGGCTTGACGAGAATGACGGCGATCATGATGCCCGCCCAGCGGCGGACATGGCCCCACAGGTTCTTGTCGACCAGGCCCGCGTAGACGACGGTGCCGAGGAGGGCGCCTACGTAGAGCAGGGCGGCGCGGATGACCAGTTCCAGCCAGAGCACTCCGGCGGCGAGGATGCTGACCAGCGAGACGACGATCAGCATGATCGGTCCGCCGCCGATGTCCTCGCCCTTCTCCAGGGCGCCGGAGAACGTGCCGAAGAACGTGTCGGTCTGGTCGCCGGTCGTCTTGGCCAGGACCTCGGAGATGCCGTCCGTGGCGGACACGACCGTGTAGAGGATCAGCGGCGTGAACGCGGACGCGAGGACGGTCAGCCAGAGGAACCCGATCGCTTCGCTGAGCGCGGTGGTGAGCGGCACGCCGCGCACCGCTCTCTTGGCCACGGCCAGCAGCCAGAGAAGCAGCGTGAGGATCGTCGACGCCGCGAAGACGACGGCGTACTGCTGAAGGAACTTGGGGTTCGTGAAGTCGACGTTCGCGGTGTCCTCGACGGCCTCGCTGAGCTTGTCGACGGTCCAGGCAGCGGCGTCGGCGCAGCCCTTTGCGAGGGAGGAGAGGGGGTCGAGGGTGGAGGTGGGGTCCAGGGTGCTGGTGCCTCCGGAGCCGCCGGAGTTGCCGCCCTCTTCGCAGTACTTCCTGGCAGGAGGAGCGATTAGCGAGCAGTCACTGCTTTGGGTTGGTGTCGGAGAGGGGGTGGGCGCGGCAGCGGCCTGCGTAGCCAACAGCACAGCTCCCGCTTGCACGATGGCAAGGAGGCCAGTGATCTGCAGCGTGCGATGCGAACTAGCGGGCATACGTGAACCCTCCGTACTCTTCGACGGCCTTCGCCATCTCGTCGGCGGTGGACGCCCTCTCGTCGCCGGGGACAGGTGACGGGCCCTCCTTCTGGGAGTGCGTCACGATCTTCCAGCCGCCGTCGGACCACGCAAGGTGCATGGTCATGGTGAACCAACTGCTCGTGACTGGGTTCGTTGAGTTCTCGCCGGCCAGTCCGAGAAGGCCGTTGCACCAGACTTCTACGGTCGCGTTGGCGTTTGAAGCCTTAATAATCTTGGTGCCGATCGGGCTCGTACGAGATACGAAGATGTAGCCCGCAGGTGACGAGCCGTCCTCGTTCAGACCGACGGCCTGGTTGAACGCCGGGGTGTACGCCTGGTCCAGATTCGCCTCGAACTCCGGAACGCGGGAGGGCGTGATGATGCTCTGGAGGATGGCGTCACGCCTGGCCTTGCTGAACATGTCGGCCGAGCCGAGTGCCACCGCATAATTCGCCGCCGCACTCTGCGCCCCCTCCTCATCCCGCGCAAACCCCGTCGGAATCCCGCCCGTCTCCGACCGCACCGGTTGGTCGCCGCTCGCTGCCGTGCTCGCGGCCTCCGGCTTGTCCTCGGCTCCGCCCGTGGATGCGGAATCGTCTCCTCCACGGTTGGCGAACGCGATCGCCGCAATCAGCAGGACGACCACGCCGACCACGGTCACCAGACTCCGGGACGACGAACGGCCGGCCCGTCGTGCGCCTCCGTACACGTCGCCGCCGCCCTCGGGCAGCCGCGTCCGGGTCTGGCCCGTGCCGCCGTAACCGCCGGAGGGCTCGCGGTCGTCTCCGAGACTCATGTCGGGTACGCCCCCTCGCCGTCGTAGCCGTAGGAGTACGACGGTAGCCGTGCTGGTTCCCGCGCGGGCGCGGTGTGGTGACTCGACATCAGGGAAACGCAACCTCAGCCGGTGGGCACGACGGGCGGGTGGGATGGAGGGGACCGGACCTGGCGTGCCCGGAGGGGGACTGGATGTCGGTGGCTGTGGCGGCTACACGGCCATGCCGTAGACGATGGTGAAGAGCGTGCCGAGTGAGCCGATGATGAAGACGCCGGTCAGGCCCGCGATGATGAGGCCCTTGCCCTGCTCCGCGCTGAACGTGTCGCGCAGCGCGGTCGCGCCGATGCGCTGCTTGGCGGCGCCCCAGATGGCGATTCCGAGGCAGAGCAGAATGGCGACCGCCATCACGACCTCGATCATCACCTTGGCCTCGTTGCCCAGGCTGCCGAAGGGGCCCCAGTCCGGAGCGATCCCGCCGATGATGGTGTTGATGTCTCCCTTGTCGGCCGCAAAGAGCATGTAAGTCACCGCCCCTGTTGGGTAGTTCCGCTTCCTCTGCACGGGCGCAGAGGTCAGGCCTCATTGTCGCCGACAATTTCGCTGTCGTATGTCGACTTGGCGTCATTGATTGGCGGGTTTCGTACGAATGACTGTCCGGTCACTCTGTGTATCACGGCTGGTCACGCCGGGCAATGAGGTCGATGCGGAACCTGTGTGTGGTTCCGTCGTTGACCCCTCTTACGGCATGTCCCGCCGCCCTGGCCGTTTCTGACGGCCGGTCGGGTGACGGGTCGTGCCGATGTTCTCCGGGTGAAGGCTATCTGCCGCGGGGCTTGAGGCCGTGGAGCAGGGTGTGCACCAGCTCCTCGATGGAGGCCAGGGCCTCCTCGGGCGCGAGCAGGCCGGTGGCCGTGAAGGAGGCGAGTCCGTGCAGGCTCGCGCCGGTGACGAGGGTGAGGCGCACGGGGTCACCCTCGGTGATCTCGCCCCGCTGCTGGCCGTCGGCGAGCACCCGCGCCAGTGCGCCCACCGTGCGGTCGACGGCGGCCGTCATCAGCTCGGAGGCGTCGGGGTCGTGCTTGCGGGCGTACATCAGCTCCAGGAGCTCGGCGTTGTCGATGGCGAAGCCGAGGTAGGCCCGGGCGAGGGCGGTGAGCCGGGGTTCCAGGGGGAGGGACGGGTCGTCGGCCGTCCGCAGAACCTGGTCCAGGCGGTCGTAGCCGGCCAGGGCCAGGGCGTTGAGCAGGGCCTGCTTGTCCTTGAAGTGGCGGCCGGGCGCGGCATGGCTGACGCCGGCCTCGCGGGCCAGTTCGCGCAGTGAGAGCGCGCCGGCTCCCTTCTCCCGCAGGGTGCGCTCGGCACCGGCCAGCAGGGTGGAGCGCAGGTCTCCGTGGTGGTAGGGGCGGCTCTCGGGCATGGGCACCATCGTATCCCGATCTTGGCGACGTCATCATTGTTGCCATCGGCATCTTTGTTGTCGTTGACATCATTGTTGTCGGCGCCTACATTCGATTGCATGGCTGACAAGAGCAAGTGGAATGCAAGCGACCTCCCCGATCTCACCGGCCGCACGGCCGTCGTCACCGGTGCCAACAGCGGCATCGGGCTCACGGCGGCGGACGCGCTGGCGCGTGCGGGTGCCCATGTGGTCTTCGCCGTACGGGATCCGGAACGGGGGCGGGCGGCGGCGGACACGGTGAACGGCAGCACGGAGGTGCGGCGCCTGGATCTGGCGGACCTGTCCTCCGTGCGGGAGTTCGCCGCCTCCTGGGAGGGACGCCCGCTGCATCTGCTGGTCAACAACGCCGGCGTGATGATGCTCCCGAAGCAGCGCACCAAGGACGGCTTCGAGATGCAGTTCGGCACCAACCACCTGGGGCACTTCGCCCTGACGAACCTGCTGCTGCCCTACGTCACCGACCGCGTCGTCACCGTCTCCTCCGGCGCCCACCGCTGGGGCGGGGCCAGGATCCACTTCGACGACCTGAACCAGGACGCCGACTACAACCCGCAGCGCGCCTACGCCCAGTCCAAGCTGGCCAACCTGCTGTTCACGCTGGAACTCCAGCGCCGCCTTGCCGAGTCCGGCTCGACGGTCCGGGCCCTGGCCGCGCACCCCGGCTACTCGGCCACCAACCTCCAGAGTCACGCGGCGAGCCCGATGGCGCGGGCCTTCATGAAGGTCGGCAACCGTTTCCTCGCGCAGGACGACCGGGCGGGTGCGCTGCCCACGCTGTACGCCGCGACGCAGGACCTGCCCGGGGCGAGCTATGTCGGGCCCGACGGGATGGGTGAGTTCCGGGGTGCGCCCACGCTGGTGGGGCGGACGGCGGCGGCCAGTGACGCCGCGGTGGCGCGGCGGCTGTGGACGGTGTCGGAGGAACTTACGGGTGTGGTCTGCCCGTTGACCGTGGGCGCGGCCAGCGCCTGAGACCCGGCGGGCCGGAGGCCGAGGGCGGCTGCCGCGGTAACGGCGCCGTCCCGCCGGTTGCCGCCGATTCCGTCGGGGAAGCTCCTAAACTGGCGCGGGCGGACTCCCGGGCGGTGAGGGGCGGTTGACGGTGCGTAAGGCGTGGGTCGTGGCGGGCGCGGGTGTCGCGGCGGGGCTCGGCTTCGTGATGCTGCTCGTCGTCGGGGTCTACGTCGTCGCCGGGAATCTCGTCAACGGCATGAGCGGCGGGAGCAAGACGCTGGCCAAGGGGTCGGTGCCGGCCGAGTACTCGGGGTTGGTGCAGGAGTGGGGCAACCTCTGTCCCGCGATCAACCCGGCCCTGCTCGCCGCCCAGCTGTACCAGGAGAGCGGATTCAACCCCAAGGCGCAGAGCCCGGCGGCGGCGCAGGGGATAGCGCAGTTCATCCCGGGCACCTGGGCCACCCACGGCATCGACGGCGACGGGGACGGCGACCGGGACGTCTGGGACCCGAATGACGCGATTCCGTCGGCCGCGAAGTACGACTGCACGCTCGCCTCGTATGTGAAGGACGTCCCCGGCGACCCGACGAAGAACATGCTCGCGTCCTACAACGCGGGGGCGTACGCGGTCATCAAGTACGGGGGTGTGCCGCCGTACGAGGAGACCCGGAACTACGTGAAGACGATCACGACGCTGGAGGAGAGCTTCGCCGCTCCCGTCGGCCGGGTGGATCCGTCCGAGCAGGCCGCCGGGGCCATCCACTACGCGCAGAAGAAGCTCGGGACGCTCTATCTGTGGGGCGGTGACGGCACCGCCGAGGACGGCGGGCGGTTCGACTGCTCCGGGCTGACCAAGGCCGCTTACGAAAGTGTCGGGATCTCGCTGCCCCGAGTCGCCAACGACCAGTACAACGCGGGCCCGCATCCGTCCCGTGAGGAGCTGTTGCCGGGGGACCTGGTGTTCTTCTCGGACGACCTCACCAACTCCCGGGCCATCCGGCATGTCGGCATTTATGTGGGCGGCGGGTACATGATCGACGCCCCGAGAACAGGTGCTGTGATCCGGTTCGACCCGATCGACACCCCTGACTACTTCGGCGCCACCCGAGTGACCGAAGATGGCGCGAAAGCGCTCCCCACCACCGTGTAGACGCAGCGTGAACCCACCCCCTGAGCTGCGGCGATGTATCTCTCTTCGATAACGTCTGCGTGATCATTCAGTGGAGTGTGGAACGTATCAATGGGGGCCGTGCGTTCCTGTTGACGTAGCCGAGCGCGGATCTACAACCACGGGGGTGGCAGAGCGGCGCACGAACAGGTGTGCCGGGAGAGACGACGAAGGGGCCGCAGCATCATGGCTGGACTCGCCGCATCCGGGTCGAACCCCGACGTCGAGCTGCTCTACGACATCAACGGCCTGGCCAAGGACGCACCGCAGTGGTTCGACCGGGTCATGGAGTACGTCGGTGAGTACGGGCTGCTGCTCGCCATGGTGCTGCTCGTGGTGTGGTGCTGGTGGTCCGTGCGGCGCAAGGGCGGGGAGGACGCCGCCTCGTCCGTGGCCGCTCTGGTCTGGGCACCGCTGGCCGCGGGCATCGCCGTTCTGGTCAACGTGCCCATACGGGGCTTCGTGGAGCGGCCGCGGCCCTTCCTCGACCACCAGGGGCTGGACGTCCTGGTCTCCGGCAAGACCGACTACTCCTTCGTGAGCGACCACGCGACGATCACCATGGCCATGGGTGTCGGGCTGTTCGTCGCCAACCGGAAGTTCGGGCTCGCGGGGATCGCGCTCGGGCTGCTCGAAGGGTTCTGCCGGGTCTACATGGGCGTGCACTACCCGACGGACGTCATCGGCGGCTTCGCGCTCGGTACCGCCGTCACGCTGCTGCTGTCCCCGGTCGCCGCCGCACTGCTGACCCCGCTGATGAAGGCGATCCAGCGTTCGCCCCGGGCGGGGTGGCTGATCCGGTCGCGGAAGGCCTCGTCGTACGACGGTCAGGGCGCCCTCATCCCCGGTGCGCGGGAGGAGAAGGCGGGCGCCGAGGAGCGGGACCTGGCGGCCTGAACCGGCTGCCCGAACCGGCTCACAGCGCCTGTGGGAACGTGAAGAACCCCGTCGGGTCGTACTGCTTCTTCAGCTTCGTCAGGCGTGTCGCCGCGTCTCCGTAGTACGCCTTCCGCCAGTCTGTCAGGCTCGGGTCCGTGTAGTTCTGGTACGCCGCGCCCGACGCGTACGGCTTCATCGCGCCGTGGGCCGAGGTCAGCCAGGACTGGGCGGTGGAGCCGCTCGTGCCCGCCTGCCAGGCGGCGATGTACTGGGCCAGCATGCGGGAGCGGCGGTGGACGAAGGCCGTCGCGGTGGGGGAGACGCGGTTGACCGCGCCGCCGAGGGCCGTGAGGGCGATGCTGCCGGAGCCGCCACGGACGTTCTGGATCTGCTTGAGCAGGGTCTGGATGCCGGCCGTCGAGATCGAACGGTCGAAGAAGTCCGACTTCGCCGCGTACGTCTCGCGGTGCAGGGCGCCTTCGGGGGAGCGGCCGGGGGTCGGGCCCGGGAGGTGGCACTGGGCGTCGGTGGTGAAGGAGGAGCAGCCGGCGTAGAGCTCCATGGACTCCTCGTACGAGCGGCGGCGCAGGGCGACGCTGGTCGCGGAGCCGGGTCCGCCGGGGCCGTCGGCGAGACGGTCCACGGCGTTCTGGAGTTCGCCGTAGGTGCCGAGGGAGAACGCGGCGACGGAGACGGTCGGGGTGCCGCCGGCGGCGTTCGCGAGGTGGAAGGACGACCAGATCTCGTCGGGCTGGGTGGGGCCCCACTCCTGCCAGGCCTTCAGGACCGTGGCGGCCTTCGACCAGGGCCAGGACATGTACGCGGTGACGGCCTGGGGTGCGGGGTGGGTCTTGAAGCGGAGTTCCGTGACGACGCCGAAGTTGCCGTTGCCCGCGCCGCGCAGGGCCCAGAAGAGGTCCTTGTTGGTGGTGGCGTCGGCGGTGAGCTGTTTGCCGTCCGCGGTGATCAGGGTGGCCTGGGTGAGGCTGTCGCAGGTCAGGCCGTAGGCCCTGGACACGACGCCGTGGCCGCCGCCGAGGGTGAGGCCGGAGACGCCGACGGTGGGGCAGGAGCCGGCGGGGATGGTGACGCCCTTCGCGGCGAGTGCCCGGTAGACGTCGATGAGTTTGGCGCCGGCGCCGATGACGGCGGTGTTGCCGGAGGCGCGGACGCGGTTGAGCTTGGAGACGTCGATGATCAGGCGGTTGTTGCCGGAGGACCAGCCTGCGTAGGAGTGGCCGCCGTTGCGGATGGCTACGGGGAGGTGGTGGGCGTGGGCGTAGGCGAGGGCGGTGCGGATGTCTTCCTGGTGGGCCACGTAGGCGACGGCGGCGGGTTTGAGGGTGTCGAAGCGGGTGTTGTAGAGCTGGCGGGCGGCCTTCCAGGCGGTGTCGCCGGGGCGGATGAGGGGGCCGTCGAGGTCGCGGGCGAGGGCGGACCAGGTGGTGTTGGTGGGGGCGGTGGTGGCGCTGGTGGTGCGGAGTGGGGGGGTGGCGTGGCCGGATTTGGTGCCTGTGGCTGTGCCGGTGGCTGTGTCCGTGCCTGTGCAGGCCGCTGTTGTCGTCGCTGCGAGTGCGGCTGCGCCGCCGGCGATGAAGGTGCGCCGTTCCATGTCGCCTCCCGTGGGTTACGTGGAACGAGACGGGGTGGTGGGGGGCGGGGTTCCATGGTGCGGGGTCGTGGGGGTGGGCGTGGGGTTGTTTTCGCCCCCGCCGCCCCTACCCGTCCCGTCCCCGGGGGCTGCCGCCCCCGGACCCCCGCTTCGGCCTGAACGGCCTCGTCCTCAAACGCCGGACGGGCTGAAATACCGCCCCCGCGGGTGGGTGGGGGTTCGGGACGGTTACGGCCTCGTCCTCAAACGCCGGGCGGGCTGAAAGTACTGCCCCTGCGGGTGGGTGGGGGTTCGGGACGGTTACGGCCTGGTCCTCGGATGCCGGGCGGGCTGGAGGGTGGCCGCGCCGGACCTGCCCGCCTATGCCGCCACGTGTTGTTCCGCGTCTGTGCGGGCCTGGCTTCTGGCTCTTCTGGCTGGGCCTCGCCAGCCGCAGGTGCATTCGGCTGTGCAGAAGCGGCCTTGTTCGGTGGTGGTTGTGCGGTGTTCGGGAGGGGTGGTCGTGCTGTCCTGGTGCGCCACGGTGACCACGTTACCGAGGCCGCTGACGCGTCGTTAACCCGATCGACAGGGGGTCCGTGACGGAGGCAGGCGATGGCGGTGCGGCAGTACAGACGGAGGGGGGCTGCCGTCGTCGCGGCGGGGCTCGTGGGAGTCGTCTGCGGTGGGTGTGGTGAGGGGGACAGGGGTGGTGGCAGTGACAGTGGGCTTGCGGTTGTGCGGGGGGCCGCTGAGCGGCTTGAGGATGCCCGTAGTTCCAAGGCGCGTACATCCATGGAGATGGCGACCGGGGGGACCCGGGTCACCATTCGGGGCGAGGGTGTGTACGACTACCGCAAGCGGATGGGGCGGCTGAAGGTGCTGCTGCCGCAGGATCCCGCGGGGGAGACTGTCCATCGGCCCATTACCGAACTGCTTGCGCCCGGTGCCCTGTTCATGAAGAACCGGGGGGCCGGGGTGCCTGCCGACAAGTGGGTGCGGGTGGAGACCGCGGCGTTGTCGGACGGGAATCTCGTCACCGGCGGGGCCACCGATCCGTTTGCCGCGGCCGAGCTGCTGCGGGGGGCGCGGAGTGTGTCGTATGTGGGGGACGAGCAGTTGGCGGGGGTCGCGGTGCGGCACTATCGCGGTACCGCCGATCTGACGCGGGCCGCCGAGGGGGCTTCGCGGGGTGGGCGGGACTCGCTGGCCGCCGCGGCGAAAGGGTTCGCCACCGCTCAGGTGCCGTTCGACGTGTATCTCGACGAGGCGGGGCGGATCCGCAAGGTCCGGCATCGGTTCCGGTTCGTCAACGGGCAGGGGGGTGTGGAGGGCAGCGTCGCGGTTGCTTCCACCACGCTGCTCTACGACTTCGGCGTCGCCGTCGACGTACGGCTGCCCGACCACGGCGACATCTACGCCGGGAAGATCGCCGAGTAAGGACTAGCCCTTCCGTGCCATGCGCGGTGCGTAGGCCGCTCCCTACTCTAGGAAGTCGGTGACGGCAGAGAAGAGGTGATGCACGTGGCTCCGGTCGGCGGTACGGCAGTTCAGGACCACGTGGCCCTCGCCGAGATCGAGCTGTGCGGAGACCTGATCATCGCGGCCTCGGCCGCCCGCGAGGACCGGCTCAGCCTTGAGAGCATCGACGAGGTGCTGAAAGTGGCCCAGGAGCGCGGGGACGCCTCCGGCGAGTGAGCCGGGGGCGCCCCTTTCGGAACGGGCTCGGGCTCAGGTGCGCAGCAGGCGCGCGATCGCCTTCGTGGCCTCTTCGACCTTCGCGTCGATCTCGTCGCCGCCCTTGACGGCCGCGTCGGCGACGCAGTGGCGCAGATGCTCCTCCAGGAGCTGGAGCGCGAAGGACTGCAGGGCCTTGGTCGAGGCGGAGACCTGCGTGAGTATGTCGATGCAGTAGACGTCCTCGTCGACCATCCGCTGCAGGCCGCGGATCTGGCCCTCGATGCGGCGCAGTCGCTTGAGGTGCTCGTCCTTCTGGTGGTGGTAGCCGTGGGTGGCGTGTTCGTGCGCCTCAGGCACGGAGGGCGCCGTGGCGCCGGCCTCGGTCGTCGTCATTGCGTCCTCCAGACATATACCCCTACTGGGTATATCGTACCGAACTTTGCTGGGTATAGGGCCTGTGGCCGATGCCGAGGGCGACGGCTGGACTGGACCACCGGACGGCCCCCGTGCTGAACACTGTGCCTGATGGGCGACACTGGGGGACGGCCCATTAGCCGTGGCCGGATGATGCGCCTAGCATCAGCCTGACCGAAACCGAAGCACCCCGAGGACCCCACGTGCGCTTTCGTCTGACCCCCAGGGAGACGAGCTTCTACGACATGTTCGCCGCTTCCGCGGACAACATCGTCACGGGCTCGAAACTCCTGATGGAACTGCTCGGGGCGGACGCACCTGCCCGGGCCGAGATCGCAGAGCGTATGCGGGCCGCGGAACACGCAGGTGACGACGCCACGCACGCCATCTTCCACCAGCTGAACTCCTCGTTCATCACGCCGTTCGACCGCGAGGACATCTACTCCCTCGCGTCTTCCCTCGACGACATCATGGACTTCATGGAGGAGGCCGTCGACCTGGTCGTCCTCTACAACGTCGAGGAACTTCCCAAGGGCGTCGAGCAGCAGATCGAGGTGCTGGCCCGGGCCGCCGAGCTGACCGCCGAGGCCATGCCGAATCTGCGCACGATGGCCAACCTCACCGAGTACTGGATCGAGGTCAACCGGCTGGAGAACCAGGCCGACCAGATCCATCGGAAGCTGCTCGCTCATCTCTTCAACGGCAAGTACGACGCCATCGAGGTGCTGAAGCTCAAGCAGATCGTGGACGTGCTGGAGGAAGCGGCCGACGCGTTCGAGCACGTGGCGAACACGGTGGAGACCATCGCCGTCAAGGAGTCCTGAGCCCTTCATGGACACCTTTGCTCTGGTCGTGACCATCGCGGTCGCGCTCTTCTTCACGTATACGAACGGCTTCCACGACTCGGCCAACGCCATCGCCACGTCCGTGTCGACGCGGGCGCTGACGCCTCGCGCGGCGCTGGCCATGGCGGCCGTGATGAATCTCGGCGGTGCCTTTCTGGGGTCCGGTGTCGCCAAGACCGTCAGTGAGGGGCTGATCCAGACGCCCGAGGGGTCGAAGGGGATGGGAATCCTCTTCGCCGCCCTGGTCGGCGCGATCACCTGGAACCTCATCACCTGGTACTTCGGGCTGCCCTCCTCGTCCTCGCACGCGCTGTTCGGCGGCATGGTGGGTGCTGCGCTGGCCGGCGGGACCACCGTGTACTGGGACGGGGTGCTGGAGAAGGTCGTCATCCCGATGTTCGTGTCACCGGTGGTGGGCATGCTGGCCGGCTACCTGGTGATGACCGCGATCATGTGGATCTTCCGCCGGGCCAACCCGCACAAGGCCAAGCGCGGTTTCCGTATCGCGCAGACCGTGTCCGCGGCGGGCATGGCCCTCGGCCACGGTCTGCAGGACGCGCAGAAGACCATGGGCATCGTGGTGATGGCGCTGGTCATCGCCGATGTCGAGGACTACGGCGACCCGATCCCGGTGTGGGTGAAGATCGTCTGCGCCGTGATGCTGTCGCTGGGCACGTACGCGGGTGGCTGGCGGATCATGCGGACGCTGGGGCGGAAGATCATCGAGCTGGACCCGCCGCAGGGGTTCGCCGCGGAGACCACCGGCGCGTCGATCATGTTCACGACCGCGTTCCTGTTCAAGGCGCCGATCTCCACGACCCATGTGATCACCTCGGCGATCATGGGCGTGGGGGCCACCAAGCGGGTCAACGCCGTGCGGTGGGGAGTCGCCAAGAACATCATCCTCGGCTGGTTCATCACGATGCCGGCGGCTGCGGCGGTGGCTGCCTGCGCGTTCGGGGTCGTGCACCTGGCGTTCCTGTAATGCGGCCGCAGGCAGGAGAAAGGCCCCAGGGCCTTGCATCCCGGGGCCTGTGAAGGTGGGGGGTCTGTGTGAGGTTTCGCTATTCGCCGGCTCCGTGCGGGCTCTGGCAGGAGTGCGGACGTTCATCCGCCGGTCCGGTGCACTGTCCGCTCTGCCCCGCTCCGTTCCCGCCATTGGTGGGCGGCTGAGCATTGGCGAAGGCCTGAGCCGAGGCGCCAACGACAGCGGCTCCGGCGAGTAGCGCGGCCGCGATGACCCGGCCGATGCCCTGCATCATGACTACACACCACCTTTCTTCTCCTGCCGACCGAGAGTAGACCTCTCTAATGAGCGGCAACAGGCACAGATGGTACGAAATAGCCACGTCTGCTGAGCGCTTGACAGCGCCGCAAACGAGTGGGCCCGCCCCCCGGGAGCCAGGGGGCGGGCCCTTTTCGTCCTCGCGGTGGCACCGCCATGCAGCACCGCGAGGGGTTCGTGGGGAGGATCAGCCGAAGCGGCCCGAGATGTAGTCCTCCGTCGCCTGGACCGACGGGTTGGAGAAGATGCGCTCCGTGTCGTCGATCTCGATGAGCTTGCCGGGCTGGCCGACCGCCGAGAGGTTGAAGAAGGCGGTGCGGTCCGAGACACGGGCCGCCTGCTGCATGTTGTGCGTCACGATGACGATCGTGAAGCGCTCCTTCAGCTCGCCGATCAGGTCCTCGATCGCCAGCGTGGAGATCGGGTCCAGGGCCGAGCACGGCTCGTCCATCAGCAGGACGTTCGGCTCGACCGCGATCGCCCGCGCGATGCACAGACGCTGCTGCTGACCGCCGGACAGGCCGGAGCCGGGCTTGTTCAGCCGGTCCTTGACCTCGTTCCAGAGGTTGGCGCCCTTCAGCGACCGCTCGACGATGTCACTGAGCTCGCTCTTCTTGTAGCTGCCGTTCAGGCGCAGGCCCGCCGCCACGTTGTCGAAGATCGACATCGTCGGGAACGGGTTCGGGCGCTGGAAGACCATGCCCACCTCGCGGCGGACCGTCACCGGGTCGACGCCGGTGCCGTACAGGTCCTCGTTGTCGAGCATCACCTTGCCCTCGACGCGACCGCCGGGGGTGACCTCGTGCATACGGTTCAGGGTGCGCAGGAAGGTCGACTTGCCGCAGCCGGAGGGGCCGATGAAGGCCGTCACCGAGCGGGGCTCGACGGTCATCGAGATGTCGTCGATCGCCTTGTGGGCGCCGTAGTAGGCGGACAGACCGCTTACATCGATTCGCTTGGCCATAACTACTTCACTTCCAAAGTCTTCAGTCGCTGAGGGGCCGCGGTCAGCGACCGGTCTTCGGGGCCTTCCAGCGGGCGATGCCGCGGGCCACCAGGTTGAGGATCATCACGAAGGCGATCAGCGTCAGGGACGCCGCCCAGGCACGGTCGTACGCCGCGGGCGAGCCCGCGCTCTGCGAGTACTGCTGGTAGATGTACAGCGGCAGCGACGCCTGCGGGCCCTCGAAGGGGTTGTTGTTGATGAACGGGTTGCCGAACACCAGCAGCAGCACGGGCGCGGTCTCACCGGCGATACGGGCGACCGCCAGCATGACACCGGTGGTGATGCCGCCGATCGCGGTCGGCAGGACCACCTTCAGGATCGTGCGCCACTTCGGGATGCCGAGGGCCAGGGAGGCCTCCCGCAGCTCGTTCGGGACGAGCTTGAGCATCTCCTCGGTGGAGCGGACGACCACCGGCATCATCAGGATCGCCAGGGCCAGCGCGCCGGCGAAGCCGGAGAAGCCCATGTCGAAGATCAGCAGCAGGCTGAGGATGAACAGACCGGCGACGATCGACGGGATACCGGTCATCACGTCGACGAAGAACGTCACCGCGCGGGCCAGGGCGCCGCGCCCGTACTCCACCAGGTAGATCGCGGTCATCACGCCGATCGGCGCGGCGATCAGGGTGGCGATGCCGACCTGCTCCAGGGTGCCGATGATGGCGTGGTAGATACCGCCGCCCGGCTCGGAGTCGGCGGTCAGGCCCATGGAGTGGGTCAGGAAGTAGGTGTCGAGGACCTTCACACCGCGGGAGATGGTCGTCCAGACGAGGGAGACCAGCGGCACCACGGCGACCAGGAAGGCGACCCAGACGAGCGAGGTCGCGACCCGGTCCTTGGCCTGGCGGCGGCCCTCGACGCGGCCGGCGATGGCGTACGTACCGAGGACGAAGAGGATCGCGGCGATCAGGCCCCACTGGATGCGGCTCTCGATGCCGGCGGCGATGCTGCCGCCGATGGAGAGCGCGAGGGAGCCCGCGGCGATTGCCCAGGGGGACCACTTCGGCAGCCGGGCGCCCTGGAGGGAGGACGGGTGCTGGACGCGTGCGGTCGTGGTGCTCATGCGTTGGCCCCCGAGTACTCCTTGCGGCGGGCGATGATCGCGCGGGCCGCGCCGTTGACCAGCAGCGTGATGACGAACAGGACCAGACCGGAGGCGATCAGCGCGTCCCGGCCGAACTCCGTCGCCTCACCGAACTTGCTGGCGATGTTCTGGGCGAAGGTGCCGCCGCCCGGGTTGAGCAGGCTGCCGTGGATCAGGAAGTCCGGGGAGAGCACGGTGGCGACGGCCATCGTCTCGCCGAGCGCGCGGCCGAGGCCCAGCATCGAGGCGGAGATCACGCCGGAGCGGCCGAAGGGCAGCACCGACATGCGGATGACCTCCCAGCGCGTGGCGCCGAGGGCCAGGGCGGCCTCCTCGTGCATCTGCGGGACCTGACGGAAGACCTCGCGGCTCACGTTGGTGATGATCGGGAGGATCATGATCGCGAGCAGGATGCCGACGGTCAGCATCGAGCGGGCGGCGCCGCCCTCCCAGTCGAACAGACCGGTCCAGCCGAGGTAGTCGTTCAGCCAGCCGAACAGGCCGTTCATGTGCGGTACGAGGATCAGGGCGCCCCACAGGCCGTACACGATGGACGGCACGGCGGCGAGCAGGTCGATCACGTAGGCGATCGGGCCGCTCAGCTTGCGCGGGGCGTAGTGGGTGAGGAACAGCGCGATGGCGACGGCGATCGGGACCGCGATGACCATGGCGATGATCGAGGAGACGATCGTGCCGTAGGCCAGGACCGCGATGCCGAAGACCGGCGGCTGGGCGCTGGTGTTCCACTCGAAGGTCGTGAGGAAGTTGCCCTCGTCCTCGCTGATGGCGATAGCGGCACGCCAGGTCAGGAAGACGGCGATGGCGGCCATGGTCGCCAGCAGGAAGATGCCCGAGCCGCGGGTGAGACCGAGGAAGATGCGGTCTCCGGGCCGGGTGGCGCCGCGGGCCGTGCGCTTGCGCGCGGCTGCCCTCGGCTGAGGCGTGGGGGGAGGTGCGTCAGTTATCTGTGTCGTGTCCATTGAGTTCTCCGGTCTGCGGAGACGCACAAAAAGATGCGGCTCCTGGCGGCGGTGCACCGGACGGTGCGGGCCCGGCCCCTGGGGACCGGGCCGCACACTCAGGTCAACTCAGGCCCGAGATGGTCTCGCGGACCTTGGTGATGATGTCGGTCGGCATCGGGGCGTAGTCGTTGTCGGCCAGGACCTTCTGGCCGTCCTCGCTCGCGATGTAGGTCAGGAACGCCTTGGTGGCGGGCAGGGTGTCCGCCTTGTTGCCCTTGTCGCAGACGATCTCGTACGTGACCAGGGTGATCGGGTAGGCGCCCTCGGCCTTGGTGGCGTAGTCCAGCTCCAGGGAGAGGTCCTTGCCGGTGCCGACGACCTTCGCGGCGGCGATGGCGGCCGTGGCGTTCTCGACGTTGGCCTCGACCGGCTCGCCGGCGCCCGTGTCGATGGCGGCGGCGTTGATGCCGTCCTTGGCGTACGACAGCTCCATGTAGCTGATGGCGCCGGAGGTCTGCTTGACCTGCTGGGCGACACCGGAGGAGCCGGAGGCCGACTGGCCGCCCTTCGCCTGCCAGGCCTTGCCGCCCTCGTACTTCCAGTTCTCCGGGGAGGAGGCGATCAGGTACTTGGTGAAGTTGTCCGTGGTGCCGGACTCGTCCGAGCGGTGGAACGCCTGGATCTTCAGGTCGGGAAGCTTCGCCTCGGGGTTCAGCTTCGCGATCGCCGGGTCGTTCCAGTTGGTGATCTTGCTGTCGAAGATCTTGGCGGTGGTCGCGGCGTCCAGGATCAGCTTGTCGACACCCGGGACGTTGTAACCGACGGCGATCGGGCCGCCGACCATCGGGAGGTCGATGCCCTGGCCGCCCTCGCAGATCTCCTTGGAGGCGGTGACCTCTTCCGGCTTGAGGGCCGAGTCGGAGCCGGCGAAGGCGACCGTGCCCTGCGTGAACGCGGTGACACCGGCGCCGGAGCCGCCGCCCTTGTAGTTGATCTGGATGTCGGGGCAGGCGGAGGTGAAGGCCTTGACCCAGAGGTCGATCGCGTTCTTCTGCGCGGACGAGCCGTCGGCGAGGAGCTGGCCCTTGGCGTCGTCGCACTTGATGTTGCCGGCGGCGGCGGTCGCACCCGAGGTGCTGTCGCCACCGTTGCTCGTGTCATCGGAGCCGCACGCCGTGAGGGCCAGGGCGCCGGAGACGGCGAGAGCACCGAGAGCGAGGGCCCGCCGGTTCATGCGCTGAAGCTTCACTTGAGGGAGTTCCTTCCAGGAGCCGCCGTCCTGAATTCGGCGGCGTGCGAGGACTGTGGTGATGCGGACGCGTCTTCCGAAGCGCGCGCCACACCGCGTAAGGCCGAAATTAGGCAGAACAGGTGAAGCGGCCGATGGCCGTAAATGAACGAGGGGTGAACCCCTGTGGACAGTGCGGTGAGGTCACGGAACGCTTACGTCGAGGACACGGGTCGATTTCCGGCCCACTGCTGGCTCTACCTGGTCTCTTCTGTCATCGGTCACTCTAAGCACCTGAGTGGTCACGCACCCGGCGGGACGTCTACGGGTGCTCCATGGGGTGGACCAGTTCGTCCACCAGGACCCGGTCGCGGGGCTGGGTGAGGCGCTGCCGGGCGGCGTCGGGCCGCAGCCACACGATGCGGTCCACCTCGGTGCTCGGGGTGAAGCCGCCCGAGGTGGCCTCGGCCGCCCAGTAGCGGACCTGCTTGGGGCGGCCGTTCGCCAGGTACTGGAGGGTGGAGAGCCGGGTACCGGCCGAGGCGCGGTAGCCCGTCTCCTCCTCGACCTCGCGCAGGGCACCGGCGAGGGCGTCCTCACCGCGCTTGAGCTTGCCCTTGGGGTGCGACCAGTCGTCGTATTTCGGCCGGTGCACGAGACAGATCTCCAGCTCGCCGTCGACCGGGGAGCGGCGCCAGAGCACACAGCCGGCCGCCTGGACGGTCGTGTCGTCGGTTTGCGTCACCAGGGGTTCACCGCCTCCTTGAGCGGGTCAAGGGGTTGGTCTCAAGGGGTGCCGACGGTCTGCTTCTGCCAGGAACGCTGGAACGCGAAACGTGCCGCCTCCACCTCGTGGCGCTGGTCGGCGTGGAGCACGCCGAGGGCGTACGCCGTCGCCGGGGCGATCCGCGGGGTGCGCGCCGCCGAGGCCGCGGCCGCCGCCGCCTCCGAGGCGTCGCGGTGGTGGTCGAGGGCCTGGCCCGCGGCCAGGAGCCGTACGTCCACGGGGGCCTCGTTGCCGACGAGGACCTCCCGGGCGTAGCGGTGCAGGCGCAGCAGCAGGCGGACCTGGTGCCAGGGGGCGTCCTGGGGATGCGGGGCCGGGTCCGGGGACAGGCCGTGGATCAGGGCCTCGGCGTTGTAGGGGTGGCCCGCGGTGAGCAGGGGCAGGGCGCCCACGGCGTCGGTGAGGCGCTCCTCGGCCGCGCCGGCCAGGGGATGCAGGTCGGTCGTGCCGGCGCCGGCGGTGAGGGGGACCTCGCTGGCGAGTACGGCGATGTTGTCGGCGACCGCGTGGAAGCGGGAGGAGCCGAGGGCCTGGAGGGCGGTGGAGTGGGCCCGGGTCCGGGACAGGGTGAGCTGGCGTTCCAGCAGGGCGCCTGCCTTGGCCGCGCCCACCGTGAGGTTGCCGCGCTCTGTGCCGGCGGCGGGGCCGGTGCTGCCGGGTGCCGCCTCCGCGCCCGCGTTCACGCGGATCCCCTCCGCCCCCGACTGTGCCGGGAAGGCCGTAGCCCCCGACAGCCTGTGCAGGGCCGCCAGCAGGCGGTCCAGGCGGGCCGCGCAGGCGTGTTCCAGGGCCAGGGTGCCGGAGAGCCAGGCCAGTTCGGGGCGCATGCGTTCCGACCACTCGGGGTCCAGCAGGGGGCGGAAGGTGTGCAGGCTGCCGCTGATGCGGCGGGCCGAGCGGCGCAGGGCGCGGGCCGCGTCGACCGACTCGTCCGGGCCGTTCTCCCCGGCGCGGGTCCTGGCCCGGCCGGGGTCGGTGCCGCCGGCCTCCCGGTGCAGCCGAAGGGCGCGAAGGAACTCCATGGCCTGGGCGCGCAGGTAGCCGGCGAGGGCGTCTCCGGTCACCTGCGCGGCCGTGGGTTCCGTCGGGTCAAGGTGTTGCTGTGCCACGCCGGCGCCTCCGGGCGTCTATGAGCATCTCCTGGACGTTCCGCAGGGGCTGGCCTTCGGCGTCGGTCGCGTGCCGGGTCCATTCGCCGTCCGGGCCGAGGTGCCAGGAGGAGGTGGTGTCGGACATGCCGGTCTCCAGCAACCGGTTGAGGGCCGCCCGGTGGGCCGGGTCGGTGACCCTGACCAGTGCCTCGATGCGGCGGTCGAGGTTGCGGTGCATCATGTCGGCGCTGCCGATCCACACCTCGGGCTCGCCGCCGTTGCCGAAGGCGAAGACCCGGGAGTGTTCGAGGAAGCGGCCGAGGATCGAGCGGACCCGGATGTTCTCCGACAGGCCCGCCACACCCGGGCGCACGGCGCAGATGCCGCGCACCCAGACGTCGACCGGCACGCCCGCCTGGGACGCGCGGTACAGGGCGTCGATGATCGCTTCGTCGACCATCGAGTTGACCTTGATGCGGATGAACGCCGGACGGCCCGCACGGTGGTGCTGGACCTCCTTATTGATCCGCGAGATCAGGCCGTCCCGCAGCGACTTGGGGGCCACCAGCAGACGGCGGTAGGTCTCCCGGCGCGAGTAGCCGGACAGGCGGTTGAAGAGGTCCGAGAGGTCGGCGCCCACCTGGGGGTCGGCCGTCAGCAGGCCCAGGTCCTCGTACAGGCGGGCCGTCTTCGGGTGGTAGTTGCCGGTGCCGACGTGGCTGTAGCGCCGCAGCGTGTCGCCCTCCTGGCGGACCACCAGGGACAGCTTGCAGTGGGTCTTCAGGCCGACCAGGCCGTAGACCACATGGCAGCCGGCCTCCTCCAGCTTGCGCGCCCACTTGATGTTGGCGTGCTCGTCGAAGCGGGCCTTGATCTCGACCAGGACGAGGACCTGCTTGCCGGCCTCGGCGGCGTCGATGAGCGCGTTGACTATGGGGGAGTCGCCCGAAGTCCGGTACAGGGTCTGCTTGATGGCGAGGACGTCCGGGTCCTCGGCCGCCTGCTCCAGGAACGCCTGCACGGAGGTGGAGAAGGAGTCGTAGGGGTGGTGCAGCAGGACGTCCCGGCTGCGCAGGGCCGCGAAGATGTCGGGCGCGGACGCCGACTCGACCTCGGCGAGGTCGCGGTGGGTGCCGGCGACGAACTTCGGGTACTTCAGCTCGGGCCGGTCCAGGGAGGCGACGCGGAACAGGCCGGTGAGGTCCAGCGGACCCGGCAGCGGGTACACCTCGGCCTCGCTGATCTTCAGCTCGCGCACCAGGAGGTCCAGCACCTCGCGGTCGATGGACTCCTCGACCTCCAGGCGCACCGGCGGCCCGAAGCGGCGCCGCATGAGCTCCTTCTCCAGCGCTTGGAGGAGGTTCTCGGCGTCGTCCTCCTCGACCTCCAGGTCCTCGTTGCGCGTGATGCGGAAGGCGTGGTGCTCCAGCACCTCCATGCCCGGGAACAGCTCTTCCAGGTGCGCGGCTATGACGTCCTCGATGGGGACGTAGCGGCCGGGGCTGGACTCCAGGAAGCGGGAGAGCAGCGGGGGCACCTTGACCCGGGCGAAGTGCCGGTGGCCGCTGACCGGGTTGCGCACGACGACGGCCAGGTTCAGCGACAGGCCGGAGATGTACGGGAAGGGGTGCGCGGGGTCGACGGCCAGCGGGGTCAGCACGGGGAAGATCTGGTGCCGGAAGAGGGTGAACAGGCGGGCCTGCTCCTTCTCCGTCAGCTCGCTCCAGCGGACCAGGTGGATGCCCTCCTCCGCCAGGCCGGGGGCGACGTCCTCGTGGAAGCAGGCGGCGTGCCGGGCCATCAGCTCGCGCGAGCGGGCCCAGATCATCTCCAGCACCTGGGTGGGCTGGAGGCCGGAGGCGGAGCGGGTGGCGACGCCGGTGGCGATACGGCGCTTCAGGCCGGCCACCCGGACCATGAAGAACTCGTCCAGGTTGCTGGCGAAGATGGCCAGGAAGTTGGCCCGCTCCAGCAGCGGAGTGGTCGGGTCCTCGGCGAGTTCGAGAACCCGCTCGTTGAACGCCAGCCAGCTGCGCTCGCGGTCCAGGAAACGGCCCTGGGGCAGGGGGGCGCCGTCGGTCTGCGACTCCTCGTAGGAGTCGAGGTCGGCGTCGATGTCGGGTTCCAGGTCGGAGACCGAACCGGCCACCGTGCGCGAGCGGTGCGCGGCTATGGAACCCACGGAGGGCTGGGCGTGCTGGACCTGTGCCTGGGCGTTGGGCTGGCTCATGGACCTATTCTTCCGCGCTTCCAGGGAAACGGGCGCGTCGGACGGTGCGGGCGGCAGCACGGTGGCGAGGCGTCGGGCGTCCCCGTTCGTCGCGGTTCCCTTTGGGGGCGGCGAAGGCTCTGGCACGGCGGGCTTCATTCGCCGAGCGTCGCAAGGTCGTCTGAACCGATGGTTACGGAGACATGGCGTGCGGGATATCGAGCGGGGGCTCCCGGGCGTCTACATGCCGGGGCCGGACGTCCCTCCCCCCGTAGGAGAGACGTACGGCCCCGGAGTTCAGGAGGCGCGGCGGCGCAGCAGGAAGAAGCAGGCCGCCACGGCCACGGCGGTGATGCCGAGGAGGAGGCCGCTCTCCACGTACTGGAGGGGCCAGAAGTGGGACTGGGGGTGGAGGGTCACCTCCGTCTGTGTGGAGGACACCTGCATGGCCGAGCGGGGTATTTCCCAGCCCGCCTTGTCCCGGGTGACCGTCGACCACAGGTCCTCGCGGTGGGCCTCCAGCAGGTTGTAGAGGGCCAGGCAGGCCAGGACGGCCGTGCCGGCCGCGGGCAGGGCCCGCCCGAGCAGCATCCCGGCGAGCGCGCCGAGGGCGAGGCCGGCCAGGGCGTAGGCGACGGCGGTGGGGCCGGTGCCGACGAAGCTGTCCGGGAAGTACCACTCGTTGACCAGGTTGGGGTCGTCGTTGCCGCGGGCCCAGACGTGGAGCAGCACGGCGGCGCTCGTGCCCACGGCGAGCAGGACGGCCGGCACGGCGAGCTTGACGGCCAGCCAGCGGACCGGAGTGACCGATTGGGTCCAGGCCAGCCGGGCGGTGCCGTTCTCCAGCTCCCGGCCGATCAGCGCGGCGCCCGCCCAGGCGGCCACCGGGAACATCAGGTAGGCGATGACGCCGGTGACCAGCCCGATGCCCTCGGAGTAGGTCTGGTCCGCGGTGATCGCGTCGACCGAAGCGCACGACGGCAGCCGGTCGGTGGCGGGGTCGGCACAGGCACTCAGGCCCCGCGCGGCCTCATCCGTGAGGGAGGCCAGGTAGATCAGGTACGCGGTGACCGCGGCCAGCGCCAGGCCCCACAGCACCAGCGCCGCGCGGTGCAGCCGCAGCACGGCCCAGAGCAGGCCCCTCGGGCGGGGCGCGGTGCGGGCGGTGGGAACGGCGGCGGCGGTGACGGCGGTCATGAGGCGGCTCCGGTGCGGCGGTTCAGCAGCCAGAACGAGGCCGCGACGACGACGGCCGCCACGCCCACGACGATGCCGGTCTCCACGAGCTGGAGGGGCCAGAAGTGGGAGGCGGGGTGGTAGTCGGCGTAGAAGCCGGTGATGTCGCGGTCGCTGAGGCAGCGGGGCAAGCCCATGCAGTCAGGGATCGGCACCCGGGCGCCGGTGGAGGTGAGGGCGCCGCCGTCGAGGATCATGCCGACGGTCTCGGGGTAGTCGTCCCCGGCGAGCGCGGTCTCGGCCGGCCACAGGTGCGGGCGCAGTTCCAGGAGCTTGTTCTGGAGGACCACTACGACCGCGGCCGCGATGCCGAGCGCGGGCAGGGCGCGCGGCAGGAGCAGGCCGACCAGGGCGCCGAGGGCGAGGCCGAGCAGGGCGTAGGCGGTGGCGAGGGTGCCGTTGGCCGCGAAGATGGTGTCGTCGTGCCACACGCGCCAGCCGATGGTCGTGTGCAGCTCGCCGCCCGAGGTCCACACCAGGCGGTGCAGCAGGGTGAGCGTGAGCATGCCTACGACGATCAGGGCGGCCGGGACGGCGAGCTTGGCGGCCAGCCAGCGCGCCGGGGAGACGGACTGCGTCCAGGCAAGGCGCGCGGTGCCGTTCTCCAGTTCGCGGCCGATGAGCGCGCCGCCCGCCCAGGCGGCGATCAGCGTCGGCAGCCAGTACATCAGCGCGCCGGTCACGCCGAGGACCTGGTCGTAGCGGGTCATGGCGGGACCGGTGTAGTCGCAGGCGAGGCCGGGGTTGTCGGAGCCGCACTGCATCTGCCGGTACTCGTCCCAGGCGGCGTCGGCGCCCGGCCCGTACACCCACAGCAGTGCTCCGCCGAAGACCGCCAGCAGCATCAGCCAGAACCACAGGGCCGAGCGGTGGATCCGCAGCATCGCCCAGAGCAGGCCCCTCAAGCGGGGCGCGGTGCGGGTGGCGGGCGCGTCCACGGTCACGGCGGTCATACGGCCGCCTCCTCGGTGTCCAGGCGGAGCGCGGGGGCCTCGGGGGAGCGCAGGTGGGCCAGGACGAGCTCCTCCAGGGTCGGCTCGGTGGGCTGCCAGCCGGGGCCGACGGGGCCCTCGGGGCGGATCAGCGCGATGCGCTGGCGGCCGGTGGTGCGGGACTCGACGACCGTGTGCGGGTCAAGGGAGTCCTCGGCCCGGCCGGTGACCAGGGTGTGCGCGGCGAGCAGGTCCTCCAGCGGGCCGGCGAGCCGGACCCGGCCGGCGCCGAGCAGCAGCAGGTGGTCGCAGGAGCCCTCCAGCTCCGCCACGACGTGCGAGGACATGACAACCGTGGTGCCGTGCTCGGCCGCGTCCGCCATCAGGGTGCCGGTCAGCTGGTGCCGGGCGAGCGGGTCGAGGTCGGCCATCGGCTCGTCCAGGAGCAGCACTTCGGGGCGCTTGCCGAGGGCGAGGGCCAGGGCGACCCGGGTGCGCTGGCCGCCGGAGAGCGTGCGGACCTTGGCGCCGGGGTCGAGGTCGCCCTCGGCGACGATCCGCCCGGCGGTGGCGGCGTCCCAGCGCCTGGGGTTGAGCTCCTGGCCCAGGCGCAGGGTGTCGGCGACGGTGAGCTGGGGGTGCAGGGGCTTGTCCTGGGCGACGTACGCGAGGCGCTCGCGGGCCGCGGCAGGGGTGCTGCCGAGCACGGTGATGCTGCCCTCGGTGGGCCTGAGCAGCCCGGCGGCGAGCGCGAGCAGCGTCGACTTGCCGGCGCCGTTGGGCCCGACCACGGCGCAGATGCGGCCGGCCGGCAGCCGGAACTCGCAGCCGTCCAGGGCCTTCTTGTGACGTCGGCCGAATCTCCTGCCCAGCCCCGCCGCCTCGATGGCGGTGTCGGTCATCCCTGGTCCCCCTTGAAGTGCTCGTCCAGTACGGAAGTGAAAAGGGCAGCGACGTCGTCGTGCTCCAGGCCGGCCTTGCGGGCCCGCACCGCCCATGCCGTCAGCTCCGTGCGCAGCGGGGAGTCGGCGGGCGTGGCGCCCAGTGACTTCCGTACGAACGTGCCGAGGCCGCGGCGGGCCTCGACCAGGCCCTCGCGCTCCAGCTCGCGGTAGGCCTTCAGAACGGTGTTCGGATTGATGGCGGTGGCCTCCACGACCTCGCGGGCCGTGGGGAGCTTGTCGCCGGGTGTCAGCAGGCCCAGGCGCAGGGCCTGTTTGGTCTGCTGGACGATCTGGAGGTAGGTGGCTACGCCGCTGCGCCGGTCGATGCGGTACTCGACCACTCGCTTCCACCACCCTTTCACTAATTGAGTAGTGAAAGGGTGGTGGAAGGGGTGCCCGGAAGTCAAGCGTGATTCCTTGGAACCTCTGTGAACCGATCGACCGACCTCGTCCGATGAGGTGACGTGAGCGAAACGAGAAGCGACGGGGAACTGCTGCGCGCCGTCGCGGCGGACGGGGACCGGCGCGCCTTCGAGGAGCTGTACCGGCGGTTCGCGCCCTGGCTGACCGCACGCCTGCGGGGCCGGTGCGCCGACGCCGGGATCGTCGACGACGTCGTACAGGAGACGTTCCTCGCCGTGTGGCGGGGGACCGCCCGCTACCGGGAGGACGGGGACGTCGCCGGGTGGCTGTGGCGGATCGGGTCGCGGCGGCTGGTCGACGCGCTGCGCGGCGACGGGGCGCGGGGGCGGCTGCGGCAGGCGCTGGCCCGGCTGCGGCACCGGGAGGAGGCGTCCGCGGAGGACCGCGTGCTCGCGGGGGTGGAGCACGGGGACCTCGCGGGAGCCCTGGTGCGGCTCTCGCCCGAGCTGCGGGCGGTGCTCCAGGCGACGGTCATCGACGGGCTGACCACCCGCGAGGCGGCCGTCGTCCTGGGCATCCCGCCGGGGACGGTCAAGACGCGGGCGATGCGGGCCCGCAAGCAACTGCGGGAGGCACTGGCATGACCTGGCACCTGGACGAAGACGACGTACGGGCCTATGCGCGGGGCGAGTTGACCCCGCCGCTGCTGTGGTCGGCGGACACCCACCTCGCCGCCTGCGCCCCCTGCCGTGGAGTGCTCGCCGAGGTGAGCGACCCGGTCGCGCTCGACGCCGGCTGGGAGCGGCTCGACGCCGAACTCGACGCGCCCCGGCCCGGACTGTTCGAGGCGCTGCTGCTGCGGCTCGGCGTCGCCGACCACACCGCGCGGCTGCTCGCGGCGACACCCGTGCTGCGCCGCTCCTGGCTGGCGGCGGTGGTGCTGCTGCTGGTGACGACCGTGGGGGTGGTCTACTCGGCCGGCTCGCCCACGCTGTTCCTCGCCCTCGCGCCGATGCTGCCGCTGGCCGGCGTCGCGCTGTCCTACGGCCCCGCGCTGGACCCGACGTACGAGATGGCGGTGGTCAGCCCCGTGCACGGCTTCCGGCTGCTGATGATCCGTACGCTCGCCGTCCTCGCCGCCGGTCTCGGCCTCAACGGACTGGCCACCCTCGCGCTGCCCTCCTACGGCCTGCGCGCCCTGGCCTGGCTGCTGCCCGCGCTCGCCCTGACCGCGGCCGGCCTCGCGCTGACCCCGCGGCTGGGCCCGGTGCTGGCGCCCTCCCTGGTCGGCGGGGTGTGGGTCGCGCTGCTCGCCGCCGCGGAGGCCGGAGACGGCCCGCTCGTGCCGTTCACCGCGGCCGGACAGGGCGTGGCCGCCGCGGTCGCCGCCCTCGCCGTCGGCCTGCTCTTCCTCGTACGTGACCGATTCGACGTCTTCCTCAGGAGCGCCGTATGACTCCCACCGTCTCCGCCTCGGGCCTGACCCTCCACTACGGCGGCACCCGCGCCCTCGACGACGTGTCGCTGCGGCTCACCCACGGGGTCACCGGGCTGCTCGGGCCCAACGGCGCCGGGAAGACCACCCTGTTGCGGGTGCTCGCCACCGCCGTGCCCGCCCAGCGCGGGTCCTTCACCGTGCTCGGGCACGACCCCGGCTCGGCGCGCGGCCGGCAGGAGGTCAGGCGATCGCTCGGCTACCTGCCGCAGACGCCCGGCTTCCACCCGGACTTCACCGCCTTCGAGTTCGTCGACTACGTGGCGATCCTCAAGGAGCTTACCGACCGCGCCGCCCGCCATCGCGAGGTGCGGCGCGTGCTGGAGGAGGTCGGCCTGGGCGACGTACGCGGCAGGCGCATCAAGAAGCTGTCCGGCGGTATGCGGCAGCGGGTCGCACTGGCCGCCGCGCTCGTCGGCGAGCCCGGCTTCCTGGTCCTCGACGAGCCCACCGTCGGCCTGGACCCCGAACAGCGCATGCGGTTCCGGGAGTTGATCGCCCGGGCGGGCGAGGGCCGGACCGTACTGCTGTCCACCCACCAGACCGAGGACGTGGCGATGCTCTGCCACCGCGTCCTGGTGATGGCCGCAGGCCGCATCCGCTTCGACGGCACCCCCGCCGAGCTGACCGCGCGGGCGGCCGGCCACGTCTGGAGCAGCACCGAACGCGCCCCCCACGCGAAGGCGGGCTGGCGCACCGGCACGGGCACCTTCCGCAACGTGGGCGACCCGCCGCCCGGCGCCGACCTCCTCGAACCCACCCTGGAGGACGGCTACCTGCTCACCCTCGACGGCGAAGGCGTGGAGGTGGCGGCATGAGCACGATCGTCCAGGCCCCGGTGCGGCCGGTACCGGTGCCGACCATGGGCGTCCTCGCCCTCGCCCGCTTCGAGGCCCGCAGACTCCTGCGCTCGATCCCGGTCCTCGTCGCCTTCGCGCTGTACCTCGCCTGGATCGTCTGGCACACCCGGGACTCCTACGACGGTTTCCCCGCCCTCCAGGACGCCGACCGCGACACCCAGGGCCCGGCCGTGCTCGTCGGCCTGGCCGTCCTGCTCGGCGCGCACCAGGCCGTGCTGCGCTCCTGGCGGCGGGACACCGAACGGCACTTCGCGACGCTGGTGATCCCGCCGTGGCGCCGTACGGCCGCCCATGTGCTGTCCGTCGTGCCGGCGGCGCTGCTGACCGCGGCGTTCGTGGGCGTGCAGTTCGGCTGGGAGGCGCTCAAGGCGGGGGCGGTCGGGCACGGTTCGCCGGGCGAACTGCTCGCCGGGCCGCTGACGGTGCTGCTGTTCGGCGCGGGCGGGGTCCTGCTGGCCCGGCTGGTGAAGTCGGCCGTCGTGGGCCCGCTGCTGGTCGTCTTCCTCCTCTTCTTCCTCGTCCTCGGCGTGTCGCCGGGCGGCGACGAATCCACTCGCTGGCTGTTCCCGGTCGCAGGCGAGTCCGGCACCGAGACGCTCCCCTCCGAGCTGCTGGGCCGTCCCGCCGCCTGGCACGCCCTCTACCTGCTGGGCCTCGGGCTGACGGTCGGTCTGCTCGCCGTACTGGTGGGCGGCGGCCGCGGGATCAGGACCGTCCGCGTCGCGCTCGGCGGTGCGGTGGCCCTGGCCCTGCTGGGCGGCTACGCCCAGTCCGGCGGCACCACGGCGGATCTCACGGCGGCCCGCGAACGGGCCACCTCGGACCCGGCGCAGGACTGCGCGCAGCGCGGCCGGTCGACGTACTGCGCCTACCCCGAGTGGGAGCCCCGCACCGGCGCGTGGGCCCAGGTCGTGGACGAGGTCGAGAACCTCGCCGGCGGCACCGCCCACGAGCAGCGTCTCCTCGTCCGCCAGCGGGTCGAGGCGCGCTACGGCCTCTCCGCCGACGGCGCCCTCGCACCCCTGGACGCCGCGCACGAGGTCACCGTGGGCACGCGGTGGGGCGGCAACCGGGTCCCGGAGTTCTCCGCCGCCGTCGCCGCCGTACTGGTCGCGGGCAGCGAGCAGGCCGGCAGCGAGTTGTGCGACGGGCGGATGGTGACCGTGATGTGGCTCGCCCTCGGCTGGCAGTCCGAACCCCTGGACGCGCTGCGGGCGGTACGCCTCGACGACAGCCTGAGCGGCTCGGCGATCGTGCTGTCGCCGACGGACCCGCTGTCGATGTCGGCCGCCCAGACCGATGTCGTACGGGAGTTGCTGACCCGGCCGCGGTCCGAGGTGACGGCCCGCGTGCAGGAGCAGTGGACGGAACTGACGGCTCCCGGGGTGACCACCGCGCGGGCGGCGCAGCTGCTCGGAGTGAAGGGGATCGAGGAGAAGGACGGATGCGAGCAGTGACCGATCTGCTCCTGCCGGTCTGGCGGACCCTGCCCCGGCGGGCGCTGGGCGCGGGCGCGGCGGCCGGGCTGCTGCTCGCCGGGTCGACGCGACTGTTCCCCGAGACCTTCGACCCCTGGCTCGCCCTCAGCGCGCTGCGTGCCGCGGCCCTCGCCTTCGCGCTGGGCCTGGCGTTCCTCCTGGACGACCCGGCCCGCCACACGACGGCCACGGTGCCGACCCGCCGCCCCGTCCGTCAGGCACTGCGGCTGGCGCTGACCGTGCCGGTCGCGGCGCTGTGGTGGACGGCCGCGGTGCTGCTGGTGCCCGGCCCGCTGCGCCCGCCCGTGGGCGCGACCACCGTGGAGGCCGCGGCGGTCTGCGCCCTGGCCCTGGCCGGCGCGGCGTTCGCCGTCCGCCGCACCGCGGAGCCGCAGTCCGGCCCGGCGGTCGGCGCCGGACTGCTCGTCACGGCCGTACTGGCACCGACGCTCGTGCCGGAGCAGTGGGAGCTGTTCGTGGCCGTGACCGACCCGCGGTGGGCCGCCGCCCATGAGCGGTGGGGCGTGGTGCTGGCGGCGGCGGCCGTGGCGTGGGGGGTCTGCGGGACGGAGCCGGTGCGGCGGTTCAGGGCACGCGGCTGAGGGCGCTCACGCCTGCGCGGCCGAGAGTGCTCACGTCTCCGTCCGGTACATCAGATCCGTCTCGTACGTCGCGAACCCCATCCGCTCGTACACCGACACCGCCGCCTTGTTGTCGGCGTCGACGTACAGCATCGCCGTGGGCAGCCCCTGCCCCGCCAGATGCCGCAGGCCGACCGCGGTGAGCGCCTTGCCGAGCCCGCCGCCCTGCGCACCCGGCCGCACGCCGAGGACGTACACCTCCCCGAGGCCCTCCTCGGCGTGCACCTTGGTCCAGTGGAATCCGATCAGCTCGCCCGCGCGCTCGGCGAGGAAGAAGCCGGACGGGTCGAACCACGGCTCGGCCATACGGTCGTCGAGGTCGCGCTGGGTGAGGGAGCCCTGCTCGGGATGGTGGGCGAAGGCCGCGGCGTTCACGGCGAGCCAGGCCGCGTCGTCCTGCCCGGGCACGAAGGTACGGATCGTCACATCGCCCGGCAGGCCCGGCTCGGGCAGCTCCAGATCGGCCAACGATCGCCGCATTTGTCGTAGTTCGCGGAAGAGTGTCAGCCCCAGCACCTGCGCCAGATGACGCGCCGCCGAGTGCCCGCCGTGGGCCCACACCCGCAGCCGCTTGCCGGACGCGGCCAGCAGCGCCGTACCGAGCGCCCGTCCGTGGCCGTGCCCCCGGTGTGCGGGGTGGACGACCAGTTCGGCGGCCGGCGCCTCCACCGGATCGGTGTCCTCCAGCTGGGCGTACCCGACGAGTTCGCCGTCCACCGTCAGCAGCAGATGCGAGACGCCCTCGCGCTCTCCGCCGCGCAGTTGCAGCCGGCCCTGCTCGGAGACCGCCTGCTGGCCGTCGTTGTGGGCGGCGTCCGCGAGCAGGGCGAGCACGGCCTCGATCTGGCCCGGGGAGAGTGCGGAACGGGTCTCGATGGAGCGGTTCCGGCCGGGCTGTGCGGTGTCGTCGCTGGTCATGCGTACGAGAGTAAGCGGAGGCCCCCGCAAAGTGGCGGCAAAAGGGAAACCAGGATGTAACCATGAACCACCTACCGCGCTACGCGCGTTGACTCTAGGCTGCGCCGGGACGGGGCCACTGTCGTCACAGTCCTCAGGGGACACAGGCGACTTCACGACTTCATGACTTCACACGACTCACAGGGGGGCGTATGCCAGCCATGTCCCAGCCGCACCAGCGCCGCAGACGACGGACGCACCTGATCCTCGCCGCCGCGGCGGGCCTCGCCACCGCCGGTGCTCTGGCCGCCGCGCTGCCGACGACCGCGTCCGCGGGGGAGAGCGACAAGAAGGGCGTCGGCGCCAGCCGCTACCAGGACGTGCAGCTGCTGTCGTTCAACGACCTGCACGGCAACCTGGAGCCCCCGGCCGGCCGCGACGGTCGGGTCACGCACCTCCACGAGGACGGCACCACCGAGACCATCAACGCGGGCGGTGTCGAGTACCTCGCCACCCACCTGCGCCAGGCGCGCGAGGGCAACAAGTACTCCATCACCGCCGCCGGCGGCGACATGGTCGGCGCCTCCCCGCTGATATCGGGCCTCTTCCACGACGAGCCCACGATCGAGGCGCTGAACAAGCTCGACCTGGACGTCACGTCCGTCGGCAACCACGAGTTCGACGAGGGTGCGAGGGAACTGGCCCGCCTGCAGAACGGCGGCTGCCACCCGACCGACGGCTGCTACATGGACGAGGGCTTCGCGGGCGCGGACTTCCCGTACCTCGCCGCCAACGTCCTCGACGAGAACACCGGCAAGCCGATCCTCAAGCCCTACACGGTGTGGAAGAAGGACGGCGTCAAGATCGGCTTCATCGGCGTGACCCTGGAGGACACCCCCGGTGTCGTCTCCGCCGACGGCGTCAAGGGCCTCAAGTTCAAGGACGAGGTCGAGACGATCAACAAGTACGCCCGGGTGCTGCACAAGCAGGGCGTGAAGTCGGTCGTCGCGCTGATCCACGAGGGCGGCGCCCCGGCCTCGGCCGCGTACAACTACGACTGCGACTCCCCGGGCGCCGGTGACGGCATCTCCGGCCCGATCGTGGACATCGCCAAGAACATCACGCCGAAGGTCGACGCGCTGGTCACCGGCCACACGCACGCCGCCTACGCCTGCACCATCAACGACCCGGCGGGCAACCCGCGCACGGTCACCTCGGCCGCGTCCTTCGGCCGCCTGTACACGGACACGACGCTGACGTACGACCGCTGGACGGGCGACATCGCCCGTACGTCCGTCGAGTCGGCGAACCACGTGGTCACCCGGACCGTCGACAAGGCGACGGACATGACCGAGCTGATCACCAAGTGGAACACCCTCGCGGCGCCCGTCGGCAACCGCCCGATCGGCTACATCTCCGCCGACATCGCCTCCACGGGCACCGAGTCCCCGCTGGGCGACCTGATCGCGGACGCGCAGTTCGCGTACGCCAAGGAGCTGGACCCGGAGACCGACCTGGCGCTGATGAACCCGGGCGGTGTGCGGGCCAGTCTGACCTACGCGGCCAAGGGCAGTGAGGGCGACGGTGTGGTGACCTACGCCGAGGGCTTCGCGGTCCAGCCGTTCTCCAACACGGTGAACCTCCAGGACTTCACCGGCGCACAGCTGATCCAGATCCTCAAGGAGCAGGTCAGCGGTGCGAACGCGGCCGCGCCGAAGATCCTCCTGCCGTCGACGGGCCTGACGTACACGCTGGACATGACCAAGACCGGCGCCGACCGCGTCGTCACGGACTCGATCCTGCTCAACGGTGCCGCGATCGACCCGGCCGCCACCTACCGCGTCGCGACGAACAGCTTCCTCGCGGGCGGCGGCGACGGCATCACCACGCTGGGCCAGGGCACCAACGACCTGGTCGGCGCGGACGACCTGGCGGTGCTGGAGAAGTACCTGACGGCCAACTCTTCGGCCACGAACCCGATCGCGCCGCCGGCCGCGAACCGGATCACGGTCATCAGCCCCCCGGCATCGTGAGCTGAGAGGATCCCTCTGCCGTTCGCGGCGAAGGCGGTGGTCGGCCTGTTGGCCGCCACCGCCTTCGCCGTTCTCGCCGACCGGTCTGGAATTCCCGAAGGTCACCCCCGCCAAGAAGAACTGCAAGAACGCCGCCGCCCCCGGCCAGCAGAAGAAGCGGACGGCCGCGAAGTCCGCGAGGCCTTCCGCCGTTTCTGGCCGCTCACCCACATCGCCCCGGCACAGCAGCCCTCTCCGGCGGCCAGCTCCAACGCATCGCCATCGCCCGCGCGATGCTCCGCGCCGCCCCCGTCCTCATCCTGGACGAACCCACGGCGGGCCTGGACGCAGTGGCGGCCCGGCAGGTGGTTCGGCCGCTGCGGCGCCTGATGGCGGGCCGCACGACGATCGTGATCACCCACGACCTTTCGCTGGCGCCGGACGCGGATCGGATCGTGGTCGTGGAGGAGGGCCGCCTGGTCGAAGCGGGCACGCACGGGGAACTGGTGGCGCGGGGCGGGGCGTACGCCCGGCTGGCGGGGGCGGGGGCGACGCCGGTACTCACCCCCCCTCGGGTGAAGCGGACGCAAACCGGGACAGGGAGACACCCGGTCGCTCACGTGTTCTACCTGGACTACGGGAACGGCTGGCTCACTTACACCTTCGTGCCGCGCGCAGAAGACCCCCAGATCATCGTGGAACTGGTCTTCTGGCGGGGTTCCTGACCCCGGCAGTCGCTTGCTTCCCGAGTCGGTTGTCAGTGGCGGCTGGCAGCATGGTGATCATGAGTCGGATCATCTCGTACAGCACGGCTGACAAGGCCGACGTCCTCGGGTTCCTCGGGGCCGCCGGGAAGCTCTCCTCTGACCAGCAGCGCGTTCTCGGCATGATGCGAGAGAGGGCGCAGAGGAGCCAGGCCGAACTCGAACGCCAGGGCATTGACTGGGGGTTGGCCATCCCCGAGGCGCTGGAGCACCTCATAGCCGGCCACGCGAGTGCGGACGCGGAGTACGCCGCCGGTGCCTACTACCGCGCCCTCCAGCACATCATCGACTGCAACGCGTCCGACCCCTCCGACCTCGGCGTGTACTCCAAGCCGTCCACCTTCTTCGGGCTGCTCGACGATGAATTGCGCCGCCTGGACGTGAGTCCTGAACTGTTGCTGCACGATCACGTCTTCGCCGGACCGCCGGAGGAGATCCCCTTCCACATTCCCTGTCCCGTGGACGGCCCCCACATCGGCATGTTCCCCCTGTCCAAGGCCAAGCCCGCTGCCGACGCCTACCGTGCGGTGCTGGAGCGGATGGACGAGAGCTTCCGGTACGACCTCCAACAGATCATCGAGAAGCTGGAGTTCGAGCACACCGAGTGGGAGTACGCCACGAAGAACATCGACTGGTACACCCAGGACACGATCTTCTTCTCCATCACCGGCTGACGGCGTCAGGAAGCCGTAGGCGTCCAGTCCCCCAGCCAGTCGGCCGTCTCCTGGTCCGCCGCCTGGGCGTCGGTCAGTTGGGGGCGGTCGCTGCTCGCGGAGCCCGCGCCCGCGCCGGTGTTCTGGTACTCGGCGAAGCGGTCGTTCTTCCAGGAGAAGCCGCCCATGTCCGACCAGGGGGTGGACTTGATGGCGGCGCTGAGGGTGGTGTTGCGGACCGTGGTCTGGGGGCGGAGGGTGGTGTCGCCGCCGGCGTGCCAGTTGCGGCCGAGGTAGAAGCTGGCGTTCGATACGTCGCCGTTGACCGCCGAGCGGTTGATCAGGAGGCCCTTGCGGTCGGCCGGGGTGCTGGGGGCGGTGATGTACCCCGCCGACGTGCCGTTCCAGCGCTTCTTCAGAGTGATGACCGACTGGTCGATCACGGCCGTGGCCCGGCCGAAGATGAAGTCGACGTTGCCGGTGATGTAGGAGTTCTTGACGTAGACCCGGCCGAGCTTCTCCTTGGCCGCCGTGTCCAGGAGCAGGGTGTCCTGGTCGCCGTTGACGATGAGCGAGTCGAGGTAGACCTTGTCGGCGGCCGTGCGCAGGGCCACCGCCTGGTGGCCGGAGAGGGACTGGTTGGCCGCCTCGTCGAAGTCGTTGGTGATGGTCAGGTTGCGGGCCTGGAAGTCGTCCGCCTCCACCGCGACCGTGGCGCTGCCCGCCGTACCGTACGTGCCCGAGCCGACCGGCTTCGGCGTCCCCGACGCGTTGTTGTAGACGATCACCGTGTCCTTGCGGCTGCCGCCGGTGCCCTGGATGGTGACGTGCGGCTTGTTGGCCGGGACCTTGACCGTCTCGCGGTACGTGCCCGGCTTGACGGCGATGACGACCCGGGAGGGGTTGTTCGCCGGTACGGCGTTCACGGCGGCCTGGACCGTGGAGTACTGGCCACTGCCGTCCTTGGCGACGGTGAGGGTGGTGGCCGCGGCGGCCAGGGTGGTCGCGGTCGTGCCGATCGAACTGCGCGGGCCTGTCCCCGACTTCAGCAGCGCCGGCACATCCGCCGTCCTGTCCAGCGTGTACGCGTAGTACGTCTTCGGGTCGAAGGCCGTACCGCCGCTCTCGTTGCGGCCGCTGGTGCCGACGAAGGTGTTGCCCCGCTGCACGATCGCCGCCGTACTGTCCTTGATCACCGGATTGGTGAAGCCCTGGAAGTAGGAGTTCTCCAGGACCATCTTCGTCCTGCCGCGCGAGTAGTTGCCGTACGACGACTTGATGTCGGTGCCCGCCGTGTCCTCCAGGTAGTTGTTGTAGAGGTGCGCGTGGGCCGCGTTGTCCGTGGACGGGTTGCGCTGCTCGGTCTCGCGGAACCAGTTGTGGTGGATCGTGATGTCGGTGACGACGTTCTCGGTCCAGCCGATGCCGAACGTCTTGTTGTTCTGGCTCAGCTTGTTCCAGGAGACGGTGATGTTCGTGCTGTCCTTGCGGACGTCGATCAGGCCGTCGGCCATGTGCCGCAGGTCGTTGTGGTCGATCCAGACGTGGTGGGCGCCGTCCATCTGGATCGCGTCGAAGTCGTGGTCCTTGTCGTTCCAGACGCCCTGGTACGAGTCCCGGATGGTGAGGTTCCGGATGATCACGTTGTGCACGCCGGTGCCGAGGAAGAAGCCGCCGCCGACGATCTGTCCGGAGGTCCCGGAGCCGACGATCGTCTTGTCACTCGCGACCTTGATCTCCTTGCCGACCGGGTTCATGGTGATGGTTGCGGCGACGACTATGACGTACGGCTCGGGCGCGGTCGCGTACTTCTCCAGGTCGGCAAGCGACTTCACCGTCACCGTCTTCCCGTCGCGGCCGCCGTAAGTGCCGTTCTGGCCCAGCGCGTTGACGGAGGCGAAGCCGTCCGCGGTGGCGGAGGCCCAGGCGGGGGCGGTGGCCGCGGAGGCGGTGCGCTGGGCGTCCTCGCCGAAGACGCCGAGGTCGGTGCCGTAGGCGAGCGCGCCGGCGGAGGTCAGGGCGAGGGGCAGGCCGACCGCCACCGCCGTACGCCTTCTGCGGTGGCGCGGCTTGCGGCTGGGGTGCTGCGCGTGGGGGGTTTCCATGTGTCGGCTCCGTTCGTTCCGTTCGGTACGGGGCGGGTCGACGTGGAGTTGCCGCGGGGGACGGGAAGGTTGCCGTCAGGCCCTAGGGGACCTCGGGCGGCGGCACCGGTGCCCCGGGCAGCCGTACGGTCGCCACCGTGCCGCCGCCCTCCGCGCGGGCCAACGACACCTCACCGCCCGCCTGCTGGACCGTGCGGGCCACGATGGACAGGCCGAGGCCGGAGCCGGGGAGGGCGCGGGCCGACGGTGAGCGCCAGAAGCGGTCGAAGACGTGGGGGAGTTCCTCGGCGGGGATGCCGGGGCCGTGGTCGCGGACGGTGAGGACGCCGGCGGCCAGGGACACCTCGATGGTGCCTGCCTCGGGGCTGAACTTCACCGCGTTGTCGAGGATGTTGACCACCGCGCGCTCCAGGGCCGTCGGTTCCGCCCGTACGTACCAGGGCTGGAGATCGGCCGTGATCGTCAGCTCCGGGCCGCGCAGGCGGGCGCGGCGCAGGGCGGACTCGACGGTGTCCTCCAACGACACCACCTGCACGCGCTCGCCCCGCTGGCCCTCCGAGCGCGACAGCTCCTGCAAGTCGCCGATCAGGGCGGCCAGTTCGGTCATCTGCGCCTTCACCGAGGCCATCAGCGCCTTGCGGTCCGCCTCCGGGATCGGGCGGCCCGTCTCCTCGCTGCGGGTCAGCAGCTCGATGTTCGTGCGGAGGGAGGTGAGGGGGGTACGGAGTTCATGGCCGGCGTCCGCGATGAGCTGCTGCTGGAGCTCGCGGGAGCTGGCCAGGGAGGACGTCATCGAGTTGAAGGAACGGGAGAGACGCGCGATCTCGTCCTCGCTGTCCTCCTCCACGGGGATACGGACGCTCAAGTCCTCTGTCCGGGCCACGTGTTCGACGGCCTCGGTGAGCTTGTCCACGGGGCGGAGGCCGGCACGGGCTACCGCGAGGCCTGCGGCACCTGCGCCCAGGACTCCGATGCCGGAGACGAGGAGGAGGATGAGGGCGAGTTCGTTGAGGGTGGACTTGGTGCTGCTGAGGGGCACGGCGATGAGCAGCGCGGTGTCCTTGAGGACGTAGTGACTGTTGGCGTCGTCCACGACCAGGGCCGTGGTCAGCACGCGTACCGGGTTTCCGTCCTTGTCCGTGCCGTTGCGGAGCGTCGCCCTGCTGACCTGCGGGTTCTCGGCGACCTTCTTGTCGCTGTCGGTGACCTTCACCAGAGCCTCGGAACCGCCGAACAGGCAGGCAGTGCCGTCCGTCTGCACGAGCTGGGTGTAGCCCTTGAACCGCGGTCCGAAGAGCACCGCGTCGGAGGGGGACTGGGCGCAGGTGTTGAGGGCGGCGGCCACCGCGGCCTCCGGCTGTGACTGACGGACGCTGGACTCCAGGTCGTTGTCCAGCTCCGCGTACAGCTTCCCCTGCACAATGAACCAGCAAGTCACCGAAACCGCCGCCACCGCGAACGCCACCGCCGCCGCCACCAGCAACGCCAGCCGCGAGCGAATCGGCAGCGCGCGGAAGCGCCGTAGCACCTTTCTCACTCGGCGCCGCCCTGGCGCAGCACATACCCCACGCCCCGCACGGTGTGCACGAGCCGCGGCTCGCCGCCAGCCTCGGTCTTGCGCCGCAGGTACATCACGTACACGTCCAGCGAATTCGACGACGGCTCGAAGTCGAAGCCCCAGACCGCCTTGAGGATCTGCTCGCGCGTCAGCACCTGACGCGGGTGTGCCATGAACATCTCCAGGAGCGTGAACTCGGTACGGGTGAGCTCCACCGGCCGCCCGCCCCGCGTCACCTCCCGCGTGGCGAGGTCCATGCGCAGGTCGGCGAAGGTGAGGGCCTCGTCGTCCTCGACCGCAGAGGCGTTCGCCGCCTTGTACGAGCTGCGGCGCAGCAACGCCCGCACCCGGGCGAACAGCTCGTCCAGCTCGAACGGCTTGACCAGGTAGTCGTCGGCGCCCGCGTCGAGGCCGGTGACGCGGTCGCCGACCGTGTCGCGGGCCGTCAGCATCAGGATCGGGGTGGTGTCGCCCGCCCCGCGGATGCGGCGCGCGGCGGTCAGGCCGTCCATGCGGGGCATCTGGATGTCGAGGACGACCAGGTCGGGCCGGTAGGCCGTGGCCTTCTCCAGGGCGTCGGCGCCGTCGACGGCGACCTCCGTGTCGTATCCCTCGAAGGCGAGGCTGCGCTGGAGTGCTTCGCGCACGGCCGGCTCGTCGTCGACGATGAGGATGCGCTGGGGGTCACGGTCGCCTTCGGCGGGGCTCATGGGCTTCGGGTTCCTCGGGTGCGGAGGGACGGGGGGCGATGCATTCAGCCTCGCATGTTCCCCGCGGGTGCGTGGGGCAGCGGTTACGCGCGGGCCGTCGTACGGCGGCGGGCGCGGCGGGGCGTCGTGCGGCCCGTGGCCAGCTCCGGGGCCCTCGCCGCGGGCGCGTGCAGTTCGTACGCCACCTCCAGGGCCAGCGCGAAGCTCGCCGGGTCGGTGTCGGCCACCGTGCGGGAAACCTGCTTGATCATGACGTACTCCTTGAGGGGATCAGCTCTGCGAGCCCGACCGCAGCGTCGCGAGGTCGGACTTGACGGTGTTGACCGGGATGGCGAAGCCGAGGCCGACGCTGCCGGCGTCGGAGGAGGTCGAAGCGGACGAGTACATCGCGGAGTTGATGCCGATGATGTTGCCGTTCATGTCGATCAGCGCGCCGCCGGAGTTGCCGGGGTTCAAGGACGCGTCCGTCTGGATCGCCTTGTACGTCGTCGTGGAGGAGCCGGTGTCGCCGTTGAACTCCTGGCCGCCGAACTCGAACGGCCAGCCGCCACCGCCCTGCTGCTGTTGCTGCTGGCCCTCGTCCGTGGAGACGGTGACATCGCGGTCGAGCGCCGAGACGATTCCGCTGGTCACGGTGCCGGTCAGGCCCTCGGGGGAGCCGATCGCCACGACCGTGTCGCCGACCTGCACACCGTCGGAGTTCCCGAGGCTGGCCGCCTTCAGGCCGGAGGCGTTCTCCAGCTTGATCAGCGCGAGGTCCTTGCTGCTGTCGGTGCCGACGACCTCGGCGGTGTACTCCTTGCCGTCGCTGGTCGTCACCTTGATCGAGGAGGCGCCGGAGATGACGTGGTTGTTGGTGATGATCTCGCCGTCACTGGTGATGATCACGCCGGAACCGGTGGACTCGCCGGAACTGGAGGTGGCGCTGATCTCGACGATGCTCGGGCTGACCGTCTCGGCGATGGCCGCGATGTCGCCCTTCTTGCTGGAGGGCAGCACGCTGGTGGTGGTGCTCGCGGTGACGGTGTCGCTGCCGGTCAGCTCCTGGACGGCGTACGCGGTGCCGCCGCCCACGGCCGCGGCGACGATCGCGACGGCGGCGAGGAGGGCGATGGGACCCCGGGTCCGCTTCTTCGGGGCGGCGGGGGCGGGCACGGGCTCCACGGTGACCGGCTCCGCGGGCTGGTACGCCGGCGGGGCAGGCCACTCGGAGTTCACGGGGGAGGAGGCGTACTGCTGCTGCTGGCCCTGGTACGGGTCCTCGTACTCGCCGCTGCGGCGGAAGCTCTCGGTCATGGAAATGAGCATGTCGCCCGACCATGAGAGCTTCCTGAGCACTTACTGAGAAGCCCGGCAGAACCTCGTATGCCCGTTATAAAGACGCTTCTCGCAAAGAAGCGGACACCTCTCAGAGAACGCTCAGACAAGGGCCCCGACAGGGGCGCGGGGAACGGCGCGAGAAACCACACGCAACAGTCAGCCGCGAAACGACAGAACCACCCGAGCTACTGGGCGCACCCGCACGACCGCCGGCTGACAAGCCGCGAAGGAAACACCTTCAACCGCTCCCGCCGCGACCCGGCAACCCGCAACCCGTCATCCAGCACCAGATCAACCGCGGCCCGAGCCATGGCAGACCGATCGCTCGCGATCGTGGTCAGCGGCGGATCCGCCAGCGCCGCCTCCTTGATGTCGTCGAACCCCGCCACCGCCAGCTCACCGGGAACGTCGATCCGCAGCTCACGCGCCGCGCGCAGCACACCGATGGCCTGGTCGTCGGTGGAGCAGAAGATCGCCGGGGGACGCCGGGGCCCGGCGAGAATGTCGAGCGCTATCCGGTACGCGTCGTACCGGTTGTACGGCGCCTCGAAGAGCCGCCCCTCGGTGGGGAGCCCGGCCTCGTCCATCGCGCGCCGCCAGCCCTCGACGTGGTCGGAGACCGGGTCGCCGACCGAGGGGGTCTCGGCCGTACCGCCCATACAGGCCACGTACTCGTAGCCGTGCTCCAGCAGATGCCGCACCGCGAGCTGCGCGCCGCCCAGGTCGTCCGTGACGACGGCGACGTCGTCGATCGCCTCGGGGCGCTCGTGCAGCAGCACCACGCGCGCGTCCCACGCCTCGATCTCCGCGGCGGCGAGGTCGTTCAGGGCGTGGCTGACGAGGATCAGCCCGGAGACCCGCATGCCGAGAAAGGCTCTCAGATAGTGGACCTCGCGCTCACCGATGTAGTCGGTGTTGCCGACGAGGACCATCTTTCCGCGCTCGGAGGCGGCCTGTTCGACCGCGTGCGCCATCTCGCCGAAGAAGGGCTGACGGGCGTCCGGGATGATCAGGCCTATGAGGTCCGTGCGCCGCGACGCCATCGCCTGGGCGACCCGGTCCGGCCGGTACCCCAGTTCCTTGATCGCGGCGAGGACACGCTCGCGCGTGGCCGGGGCGACCGGCCGGGGTCCGTTGTTGATGACATAGCTGACGACGGCAGTGGAGGTCCCTGCCAGCCGCGCCACATCATCCCGAGTCACCTTGGCCACGCGCGGAGTCTACGCGGATGGACCCGCTCTGGGCAGGGCGTACGGGAGCTTCCCTGTGCCCCGTCTGGGCGAGTCCTGTGATCGCCTAGGCGTCCGCGCTGACCTCGGTGGCGTCCAGAGCGGCCGTCTCGTCCGCATCTTCCGGCTTTGGCGGGTTCGCCTTGGCCCTCGCCTCGTCGGAGGAACGGTCGCCCTTCTCGGGAGTAACGAATCGATAACCGACGTTCCGGACGGTTCCGATCAGCGACTCGTGCTCGGGGCCGAGCTTGGCGCGCAGCCGTCGTACGTGCACGTCGACGGTGCGGGTACCGCCGAAGTAGTCGTAGCCCCAGACCTCCTGCAGCAGCTGGGCGCGGGTGAAGACGCGGCCCGGGTGCTGGGCGAGGTACTTCAGGAGCTCGAACTCCTTGAAGGTCAGGTCCAGGACCCGGCCCTTGAGCTTGGCGGAGTAGGTCGCCTCGTCCACCGACAGGTCGCCGTTGCGGATCTCCATCGGGGAGTCGTCGTTGACGATCTGCTGGCGGCCCATGGCCAGGCGCAGGCGCGCCTCGACCTCGGCGGGGCCGGCGGTGTCGAGGAGAACGTCGTCGATGCCCCAGTCGGCGGTGACGGCGGCGAGGCCGCCCTCGGTGACGACGAGGATGAGCGGACAGCCGGGTCCGGTGGAGCGCAGCAGCTGGCACAGGCTGCGCACCTGCGGCAGATCGCGGCGGCCGTCGATGAGGATGACGTCGGCACCGGGGGTGTCGACGAGGGCGGGGCCTTCCGCCGGTGCCACTCGCACGTTGTGCAGGAGCAGGCCGAGGGCCGGGAGTACCTCCGTCGACGGCTGGAGGGCATTGGTCAGGAGCAGCAGCGAACTCATACGTCTGGTTCCTCCTCGGTCCCTGCGAGGACGTTTGCGGCACAGCGGCGTAGCGGCACTGCGGTACTGCGTGTCTGCTCTGCGCTCCGGGCCCTGTACACCTGCGGTTTCCCGCGTCGTATACAACGCTTCCGAAAGCACAAAAGGACCCGGGGGCTTCACTGCCCGAGTCCTCTGCCCAGCAGAATAGCCCACATGAGGACTGGTCCGGCAGGTCATGCGACGCGTTCGACGGCTGTTCCGAACTCTGAGACGCACAGACGTACCCCTATCCGGACGTTTCTGTGCACGGACGACGGGGTGACGATCGATTCCGTATACGACCCGGGTGCGGCCGTATACGACGCCGGAGCGCCACCTCCCGGTGACCTGGTGTTCGTGATCGCGCACGGTTTCACGGGTGATGTCGACCGGCCGCACGTACGGCGGATCGCGACGGCGTTCGCGCAGTACGGGGCCGTGGTCACGTTCTCCTTCCGGGGCCACGGCCGGTCGGGCGGGCGGTCCACGGTGGGGGACCGGGAGGTGCTCGATCTGGCCGCCGCGGTGGCCTGGGCGCGCGAGCTCGGGCACGCGCGCGTGGCGACCGTCGGCTTCTCCATGGGCGGCTCGGTGGTGCTCCGGCACGCGGCGCTGTACGCCCCGCACGTTCCGGGGCGTGAAGGGCGCACGGATGCGCATTCGGACGCGGTGGTTTCGGTGAGTGCCCCCGCCCGCTGGTACTACCGGGGTACGGCCCCTATGCGCCGGCTCCACTGGCTGGTAACGCGCCCCGAGGGCCGGCTGGTGGGCCGCTACGGACTCCGTACCCGTATCCACCACCGGGAGTGGGACCCGGTTCCGCTGTCCCCGGTGGAGGCCGTGCCGCGGATCGCCCCGACGCCGCTGCTGATCGTGCACGGCGACCGCGACGGCTACTTCCCCGTCGACCACCCGAACATGCTGGCCGCCGCCGCGGGCGAGCACGGCGAGCTCTGGCTGGAGCCCGGCATGGGCCATGCCGAGCACGCGGCGGCCGACGACCTGCTGGCCCGTATCGGGGACTGGGCCGGGGCCCGGGCGGGCTAGCCTGGCGGTGTTCACCGTCAATCGATTGAGGATCCAGATGGCAAAGGTCACGGTGCGCTACTGGGCCGCCGCGAAGGCCGCGGCCGGGGTCGCCGAGGAGCCGTACGACGCGGCCACGCTCGCCGACGCGCTCGCCGCGGTGCGCGAGCGACACCCCGGGGAACTGACGCGCGTCCTGCAGCGATGCTCCTTCCTCATCGACGGTGACCCCGTGGGCACCCGCGGACATGAGACGGTACGGCTGGCCGACGGCGGCACGGTCGAGGTGCTCCCGCCGTTCGCAGGAGGGTGAGCGATGACGAACCAGCCGTACGAGCCGTATGAAGGCCAGCAGTACCAGCAGTACCAGCAGGGGTACGAGGGGTACGACCCGTACCAGCAGCAGTACCCGGCGCAGCAGGCCTGGCCCGGGCAGCAGCAGCCGTACGAGGACCCGCAGGCCGCCCAGCAGTACACCCAGCAGTGGCAGGGGCAGACCTGGGAGACGCAGATGCAGGCGCCGGTCGCGACGGCCGCGGACACGGCGTATCTGCCGCCGCAGGGGTACGACGCGGGCGCCTACGCGCCGCCGGCCCCTGAACCCCCTGCTTCCGATGACTACGGCCCCGCCACCCTCGGCGGCAACGCCCGTGTCACCGACGCCCAGCGCGCCCGGCTCGAAGGGCGTTCCCCGATCATCGAACCCGGCATGCAGCCGGCCGCGCTCACGGCGCTGCTGGGGCTGCTGCTGTCCGGGACGGCGGCGGTCGGCACGTACGCCCTGCTCGTCCCGCTGGTCGTCCTCCAGGCCGTCACCGCGGCCGGCTGGTTCCGGCTGAACGGCATGTGGCCGGCCCGGCAGGGCATCGCGCTGGCGTTCGCGGGCGCGCTGACGGCGGACGTGGCGCTGCTGGCGGCCGACCGCGCGCCCTCGGCGATCCTCGGCACCCTGGGCGTCTGGGTCCTGCTCACCCTCGTCCTCCAGCTCCGCTCCCACGCCGACCCCGACGAGCGCATGTACGGCCTGATGGCCACGGTCGCCTCGGCGGCGCTGGCCATCGTGGCGGCGGGCCACCTCGCGGCCGACGCGGACGCGGTGACCGTGGGCGCGGCGGCGGTCGCGGTCGCCGTCCTCGCCCGCGCGCTGCCCCTGCCGACGCCGGCCTCCGTGGTCGTCTCCCTGCTCGCTGCGGCGGGCGCGGGCATCGCGGTCGGCGGAATGACGGACCTGGGCACGAACGGCGCCCTGCTCGGCGCGGGCGCGGCGGTGTGCGCCCTGATCGGCCACCGGGTCGCCGGCTACGACTACCCGTCGAGGTTCGTCCACTTCACAGCAGGCGTGGCCCTGCCCCTCGCGGCGGCGGCACCGGCGGTGTACGTGCTGGGGCGGGCGCTGGGGTAGCAGGCCTACGCAGCCCGCGGGCACGCGTCCGGCCTGGGCCGGCGCCCGCCCGAGCAGGCGGTGCCGATGAAGCCGCTGATCCTGCGGGCATGCGTGCCGCCTGGGGCGGCCCCGCTGCCAAAGAGAGGCGGCACCCCGTAGCGCCGGGCTGCGCGACCCACCCCCACGGCACCCCAACGCACGGTGCCTAGCCAGCAGGGGGCGAGCGCACCCCCCTGTCACAGGTGATCGACAATTCCCCGGCCCCCGCACACCGCAGGGTTACGCTCCCCGAAGGCGGCCACCCGGTCGTCAGTGGCCGCCTAGGTGGGGGAACACCGGACATGCGCGCACTGCGGACAACTCTGATCGTCGTCGCCGTCCTCGGCGCCCTCTTCGTGCTCGCCGACCGTCTCGCCGTCGGCTTCGCCGAGGACGAGGCGGCGGACCGGCTGAAGACGACGGAGAACCTCGCGGCCACCCCCGACGTGTCCATCAAGGGCTTCCCCTTCCTCACCCAGGTCGTCAGCGGCGAGCTGGACGACGTCGAGGTCGGCATAGAGGACTACGAGGCCACCGCGGGCACCGACGGCGAGACGATCCGCATCGACGGGCTCAAGGCGAACATGAAGGGCGTCGAGTTCTCCGGCGACTACAGCTCCGCCACCGCGGCCACCGCCACCGGCACCGCCTCCATCACCTACGCCGAGCTGCTCAAGACCGCCAAGTCCGAGCCCACGGAGGTCGGTCCGGGCGTCACCGCCAGCGTCGTGGGCCTCTCCGACGGCGGCGACGGCAGGATCAGGGTCGCCGTCGAGGCCACCGTCCTCGGAGTGAAGCTGCCCAACCCGGTGTACGTGCTCAGCTCGGTGACGGCCGAGGGCGACACGGTCAAGGTGCACGCCGACTCGCTGCCCACCTTCGGCGGTGTCGAGATCGCCGAGTCCCGGGCCCGCGACATCACCGACTTCGAGCAGCAGATCGACGGGCTCCCCGGCGGCATCCAGCTGGACAAGGTCGAGGCCGCGAGGAACGGTGTCGAGATCACCGTGCAGGGTTCGAACGTCCGGCTCGCGGGGTAGTACGGCAGTCGGCCACGGCCGCCCGACACCCGGATGGACACCGGGTGTCCGAAAGACGAGACGCCGCCGTCCGCACCGTAGATGTGACGACGGAAACACCGGCCCGAAAGCCGTGCGGGGACGGCCCTGACGCCGATCCATTCCCACATCGCGGACGATCGCGTCTCAGAATGCGACACCCCGGTGACACGCCCGCCTGTCCATCCCTACGATCGACAACATGAAGCGACAGGCGGATCTCACGAAGCGGCGGGCAGTAGACCTGTGCCGCGTCGCCGCCATGCTCTGTCGCCCCTTCTGAGCGAAGAGCACCGACTCTCGCACTCCCCGCTGCCCTGCCCTGGGCATCCGTGCGCCGTCCGCAGCCGGACCGCGCCGACCTCTCACTTGCACACCTCGCCGCAACTGCCCCGGAGGAGAACGAGCATGAGCCGCAGCGACGTCCTGGTCGACGCCGACTGGGTCCAGGACAACCTGGACGACAGCAACATCGCGATCGTGGAGGTGGACGAGGACACGTCCGCCTACGAGAAGAACCACATCAAGAACGCGATCCGCATCGACTGGACCAAGGACCTGCAGGACCCGGTCCGCCGCGACTTCATCGACCAGGAGAGCTTCGAGAAGCTCCTGTCGGCGAAGGGCATCGCCAACGACACGCTGGTGATCCTGTACGGCGGCAACAACAACTGGTTCGCGTCCTACGCCTACTGGTACTTCAAGCTCTACGGCCACGAGAACGTCAAGCTCCTCGACGGCGGCCGCAAGAAGTGGGAGCTGGACGCCCGCGAGCTGGTCGACGGCACGGAGGTCCCGGAGCGCCCGGCGACCGAGTACAAGGCCAAGGCGCAGGACACCTCCATCCGCGCCTTCCGCGACGAGGTCGTGGCGGCCATCGGCTCGCAGAACCTCGTCGACGTCCGCTCGCCCGACGAGTTCTCCGGCAAGCTGCTCGCCCCGGCCCACCTGCCGCAGGAGCAGTCGCAGCGCCCGGGTCACGTCCCGACCGCCCGCAACATCCCGTGGTCGAAGAACGCCAACGACGACGGCACCTTCAAGTCGGACGACGCGCTCAAGGAGCTCTACGCCGACGAGCAGGTCGACCTGGCCAAGGACACCATCGCCTACTGCCGCATCGGCGAGCGCTCCGCGCTGACCTGGTTCGTCCTGCACGAGCTGCTGGGCGTGGAGAACGTCAAGAACTACGACGGCTCCTGGACCGAGTACGGCTCCCTCGTCGGCGTGCCGATCGAGCTCGGCGCCAACAAGTAAGCCCCCGACCTTCAAGACCTCAGGAGATTCATCATGTGTGGAGCGAAGGCCGGCGGCCCCGACGCCTCGACGATCAAGCCCGGTGAGACCACGATCCAGGGCCAGGTGACGAAGGACGGCGAGCCGGTGGTCGGATACGTCCGCCTGCTGGACTCGACCGGCGAGTTCACCGCGGAGGTCCCCACCTCCGCCACGGGCCAGTTCCGCTTCTACGCGGCCGAGGGCACCTGGACCGTCCGGGCGCTCGTCCCCGGCGCCACCGCGGACCGCACCGTCGTCGCCCAGCAGGGCGGCCTGGCGGAGGTCGCGATCGCCGTCTGACACGGCACCTCATGAACGGCTGAAGGGCCGCACCCTCCGGGTTGGACGCCAGGGGTGCGGCCCTTCAGCCATGCCCGGCCTACGCTGGACACATGTACGCACGGCGGCGTCATATCTACTTCGCCATGATGGGGACGTGCCTCACGCTCTTCGTCCTGGCCTGGGGCGTCGTGCGTCTGTGGTCCGTGCCGGTCGCCGTCGGCATGTGCGTGGTCGCGATGCTCATCCCGCCGCTCGCCGCGATGGTCGCCAACCGCCGGGGCCCCGACGACCGCTGGTGGGACGACCCGTCCGGCGACCCGAAGTCCGACGAGTGGTGGGACGAACTGGACGGCAAGAGGCGACGGCAGTAGGAAGACACCTATGGCGGCTACGAGGCTCTCCACCGTGGTGCTGGACGCGCCTGACGCGCGTGCGCTCGCCGACTTCTATCTGCGCCTGCTCGGGTACGTCGTGCGTGCCCAGGAGCGTGACTGGGTGCTCATCGGCCCGCCCGGCGGAGGCACCGGCCTGGCCTTCCAGACCGAGCCCGAGTACGTGCCGCCCGTCTGGCCCGCCCGGAAACCCGGCGACCAGCAGATGATGCTGCACCTGGACATCGAGGTCGACGACCTGGAGAGCGAGACGGCGCGGGCCATGGCCGAAGGGGCGCGGCTCGCCGAGTACCAGCCGCAGGACGACGTACGGGTGCTGTTCGACCCGGCGGGCCATCCGTTCTGCCTGTGGACGGACGCGTCTCAGTAGACGAGCGCCTGCGTCTCGTCCGCCAGGGACTCCTGGACGAAGACCTGGGCGCCCGCGATGCGGACGCCCTCGATGACGTCCTTCTCCGTGATGTCGCGGCGGGCCGCGCACTGGGTGCACAGGGTGAGCCGGCCGCCGGCCAGGATCGCGTCGAGCAGGTCGGGCAGCGGGGCGGCGTGGGGGAGTTCGAACTCGGCGGCGCGGCCCGGGAGGGCGAACCAGGCGGACTCGCCGGTCAGCCACAGGGACACCTCGACACCACTGGCCACGGCCACCGCGGCCACCGTGAACGCCTGCGAGCAGCGCTCGGGGGCGTCCGCCCCGGCCGTCACCTTGATCACGAGCTTCTTCGCCATGACTGAATCGTAATCAACTCCCCTGCAACCAAGAGCGTTGGCCATGGGTCTCCTGTGCGCGCGCATACGGAATGGGCGCTTCATGCTCTGTGGGGGGCGTTGTGGAAGTACCCGAAGTGCCCGAAGTGGCGGCGCCCGAGCCCGTACGGCCGCCGCGCCGCCGCGGCCGTACGGCGCTGCTGCTCACCGGCGCCGCCGTGCTCGGCCTGGTGGCCGGTACCTGCGTCGGCTACGTCGTCCAGGCCGACCGCGAGCCGACGAAGCTGCCGTCGCTGTCCCAGCCGGCGCTGAAGCAGGCGGAGGGCGAGGGGCCCGAGCCGCTGCCGGCCTCGCGCGACCGCAGGGTCGCCACCGACGGCGACCTGCGCAAGCTGCTGCTGAAGAAGCCGGCCGGGGCGGGGGAGGTCGACTGGCTGCCCGGGTACGGAGGCGACGACGGCTGGGTGGACCTGGCCGACTACGCCCGCACCTACGAGGACGCGGGGGACGCGTTCGGCCTGCTGGTCCGCGACGGGTTCCGCCGCTCCGCGTCCACCGGCTGGAAGACCGACGGCTACACCGTGGAGATCCGGCTCACGCAGTACCGGCAGGAGAGGAACCTCGGGGCCGCGAGCCGGGCCAAGAACTCCCAGTTCTGGGCGACCCACGACAGCGACGAGCGGGGCATGACCGTGTCCGAGGAGGGCGTCGACAGCTGGGGCATCCCCGGCACCGGCAACGGTCAGGCCTACGTCCACACTCGCCCCGAGGTCGAGCCGGGCTACGAGCCGCGGTACTTCGCGGAGGCCTACGCCTGGCGTGACGACATCGTGCTGGAGATCTGGGTCAGCGGCGCCGAGCCGGTCGCCAAGAAGACGATCCTGGGCCTGGCCGAGCGGCAGATGGAGCGGCTGTGAGCGAGATCGAGACCGGGGCCGAGAACCAGACCGGGGCCGGGACCGGGGCCGGAACCGGAACCGGGGCCGAGGGCCAGGGCGGGACCCAGGCCGGGACCGGGACCCAGGCCGAGGACCAGACCGAGACCGAGACTCAGGGCGAGACCCGGACCAAGACTGGGACCGGGACCCAGACCGAGGTCGAGGGCCAGGGCGAGACCCGGGCCGGCGTCGAGGACCAGGCCGAGGCGGCCGACGGCCAGGGCGGGACCCAGACCGAGGTTGAGGGTCAAGGCGGGACCCGGACCAAGACTGGGACCGGGACCCAGACCGGGGCTGAGGGCCAGGGCGAGACCCGGGCCGGCGTCGAGGACCAGGCCGAGGCGGCCGACGGCCAGGGCGGGACCCAGACCGAGGCCGGGGCCGAGGCCGGGGCCGACGACCAGACCGAAGTCCCGCCCGGCCCGCCCGCTCACAAGCCCCGCCGCCGCGGCCGTATCGCCGCCGTCGCCGGGTCGCTCCTGCTGGCCGGGGCCCTCGTCGCCGGGGTCGGCTACACCGTCGTCACCGTGCGGGACGCCGACCGGGACGCGGGCGCCCCCGTCTGGAAGCTCCCCGCCGACAAGTCCGGCGAGGCGAAGGGGGCAGCCGCCTCCGGGCTCGCCGGCATGCTCGTGCCGTACGGCACCGACGGCTGGACCAGGGGGCCGGACGTAGGCGAGTTCGGCTCCGACGCGGAGCTCAGCGGCGGCCGGGCCACCGCCCTGGAGAAGCAGTCGCTGCGCGAGCTGCCCCGCCCCCAGCGGCAAGAGCTGGAGAAGCAGATCGACAAGCAGCGGATCACCGGCATGGCGATACGCAGCTATGTCAGTGACTACGAGGGCGATGTCGCCGTCAACTTCGTGCTGGCCCAGATGGAGAACCGAGACGCCGTCCGCGACACCGCTACGTTCCGGACCGAGCTCTTCGACGCCTTCGACGTCTTCCGTGACGGTCCGAAGATCAAGGGCCACAAGAACGCCCGGTGCTACCTGTCCCCGGAGGGGGAGGGCGAGGACCTGGACTACCTGTTCTGCTCCGCCTACGAGGGCAACGTCCTGATCACCGCCAGCGCCTACGGTGTCGGCCCGCTTGCCAAGGAGGTCGCCATGCTGTTCACCGAGCAGCTCGACCGGATCACCGAGCCGGGGAAGGCGGTATGAGCGTGGACGAGCAGCAGACGCCCGTCGCGGTCCTGGACCACCCGGAGACCCCGGCCCCGGCGCCCAAGGACCGCCGGGTCCTGCGTGCCGTACTGCGCTGGACCGCCGCCGTCACCGTCTTCGCGGCGGTCGGGGCGTCGGCGGCGTACGGGATCACCCGGATGGAGCGGACGGACGTACCGGGTCTGGCGACCGCGTCGGACGGGCGCTGGGACTACCCGGTGCTCACCAAGCCGCCGCTGCCGTCGGGCAGCCCCGGGCCGTTTGCCGCGTCGAACGTGGCCGGCACCCACCACGCCGACCTGCGCGCCCTCGTCCTGCCCGCGCCCGAGGGCGCGACCGAGGACCGGGCCCTGCGCGGTGACGACGGCTGGCTGGCGACGAAGGACTTCCTGGCGGAGTTCCCCGCGAAGGCGGACCGCGACATCCTGCGGCAGGAGTTCGTCGAGAACGGTCTGCGGCACATCGCCGCCCGCGGCTGGACCACCCAGGACGGCACCCGGACCCGCGTCTACCTGCTGCGTTTCAGTACCGCCGAGGTCGTCGACGCGGTGCTCTACGGCACCTTCGCCCCCTACGGCGTCCCGGCCTACGGTGTGCGCGGCGCCGCGATCTCCGAGCTCGACGAGGCCATCGACGACATCCCCAAGCCCGCGAACGTCGAGAGGGCGGTGTTCGTGGAGGCCAAGCCCTACGGCGCCCAGCACGTCCGCCAGGCCTACCTCTCCGCCGGTGACGTCCTCGCCGTGATCGTCCAGTCCCGCAAGGGCGAAGCGCTCACCGTGCCCTTCCAGCAGACGGTCGTGCTGCAGAGCCAGCTGCTCGGCTGACCTCGGCACGTGGTGCGGGCCCCGGCCGCGTAAGCTGGGGCCCGGCCCGTGTACCCGCCCCGCTCATCAAGGAGCACCCCGTGGAGATCTTCTTCTCAGCCCTGCTGGTCCTGGTCTGCGTCGGCGTCCTCGCCTTCGCCGGGCTGACCGTGAAGAAGCTGTACCAGGGCCAGCGCTGACCCGTATCAAGGAAAACTGCCGCTCATGATCGAGATTCCGTCCGACCTCCACAAGGACCTCGTCCCCCTCGCCTTCCTGCTCGGCAACTGGGCGGGCGCGGGCGTGCACGACTTCCCCGGTGACGAGAAGTGCAACTTCGGCCAGGAGGTCAGCTTCACGCACGACGGCCGGGACTTCCTGGAGTACCAGTCCCACACCTGGGTGCTGGACAACGACGGGAACAAGGTCAGGGCCCTGGAGTCCGAACACGGCTTCTGGCGCATCGACGCCGACCGCAAGGTCGAGGTGACCATGGTCCGCCACGACGGCGTCGTGGAGATCTGGTACGGCGAGATGGCCGCCAAGAAGCCGCAGATCGACCTGGTGACGGACGCCGTGGCGCGTACCGCCGCCTCCGGACCGTACAGCGGTGGCAAGCGGCTCTACGGCTACGTCAAGAGCGACCTGATGTGGGTCGGCGAGAAGCAGACCCCCGAGGTCGAGCTGCGCCCGTACATGTCCGCGCATCTGAAGAAGGTCGTCACCCCGGAGGACGTCGAGCGCTGGGCCAAGGCCCTGCCCGACGACATGCCGGACGACGGGATCGCCTTCTTCAAGTAGTTCTACACTCGTCGGTGTGGTGAGCACCGACTGGAAGAGCGACCTCAGGCAGCGCGGCTACCGGCTGACGCCGCAGCGGCAACTCGTGCTCGAAGCCGTGGACACCCTTGAGCATGCGACCCCCGACGACATCCTCGCCGAAGTGCGCAGGACGGCGTCGGGGGTCAACATTTCCACGGTCTACCGGACCCTGGAGCTCCTGGAGGAGCTCGGTCTGGTCAGCCACGCGCATCTGGGGCACGGGGCGCCGACGTACCACCTCGCGGACCGGCATCACCACATCCACCTCGTCTGCCGGGACTGTACGAACGTCATCGAGGCGGATGTCTCCGTGGCCGCGGACTTCACGGCCAAGCTGCGGGAGAGCTTCGGGTTCGACACCGACATGAAGCACTTCGCGATCTTCGGCCGGTGCAAGGAGTGCTCGCTGAAGACTTCAACTACCGAGTCGTAGGCTTAGCGCTATGAAGAGCCCCCTGCTGACCCTGCCCGGCGCCGTCCCCGCCGAGGGCGTGGACGAAGGCGTCGCCGCCCACTACGGCGATCTGTTCCGCGAGCAGCGCGCCCTTGCCGACGGCACCGGATTCGTCGATCTCTCGCACCGCGGGGTCGTCGCCGTCACCGGCGAGGACCGCCTCAGCTGGCTGCACCTGCTGCTCACCCAGCACGTCAGCGACCTGCCGGCCGGCCAGGCCACCGAGGCGCTGATCCTCTCGGCGCACGGTCATATCGAGCACGCGCTGTACCTGGTGGACGACGGCTCGACGGTCTGGGCCCATGTGGAGCCCGGCACTCAGGAGGCGCTGATCGCCTACCTGGAGTCGATGAAGTTCTTCTACCGGGTCGAGGTTGCCGACCGGACCGCCGACCGCGCGGTCGTGCACCTGCCGGCCGGCTCGATCGCCGAGGTCCCCGAGGACGCCGTGGTCCGCGAGACCGCGCACGGCCGCGACCTCTTCATCCCCCGCGCCGACCTGGAGTCGTACGCCGAGAAGGCCGGCCCGCCGGCCGGGATCCTCGCCTACGAGGCCCTGCGCGTCGAGCACCACCGCCCGCGCCTCGGCTTCGAGACCGACCACCGCACCATCCCGCACGAGCTGGGCTGGATCGGCACCGCGGTCCACCTCCAGAAGGGCTGCTACCGCGGCCAGGAGACGGTCGCCCGCGTCCAGAACCTGGGCAAGCCCCCGCGCCGCCTGGTCTTCCTCCACCTCGACGGCAGCGAGGTCCACCTCCCCGCCGCCGGCACCCAGCTCCGCCTCGCCGACGAGGACCCCGACGGCCGCAAGATCGGCTTCATCACCACCTCCGCACGCCACCACGAACTGGGCCCGATCGCCCTGGCCCTGGTCAAGCGCAACGTCCCACTGGACGCCCCGCTGATGGCGGGGGAGACGGCGGCGGCGCAGGAAGTCGTCGTTCAGCCCTAGATCTCCAGCGGAACCTAGATCTCCAGCAGCACGGTGAACGGGCCGTCGTTCGTCAGGGACACCCGCATCTTCGCTCCGAAGCGGCCCGTTGCCACCGTTGCGCCCAGGGTGCGGAGTTGGGAGACGACCTCGTCGACGAGGGGCTCGGCGATGTCGCCGGGGGCGGCTGCGTTCCAGGTGGGGCGGCGGCCCTTGCGGGCGTCGCCGTAGAGGGTGAACTGGCTGATGACCAGGAGCGGGGCGTCGATGTCGCTGCACGACCGCTCGTCGCTCAGCATGCGGATCGACCAGAGTTTGCGGGCCAGTTGGGCCGCCTTCTCCTTGGTGTCCTCGTGGGTGACGCCGACCAGGACGCACAGGCCCTCGCCCTCGATCGCCCCGACTGTCTCCGGACCGTGTTCCCCGTCCACGACGACGCTCGCGCCGTCCACCCTCTGTACTACTGCACGCATGCGGACATGATGCCGTACCGCTTTTCCGGACCTCTATTTGATCCTTAACCCCCCATCTGGGGCCGATCGGGGGCACTCGGTCACATAGCGGCCACTTGGGGTGGCACGATGCTTCCACACGCCGGTCGAGGGGACGGTAGAGGCACATGAGCACACCGAGTACCGGGCAGCCGCCCGGGGCTGTCTCGCTGACCCGCACGGGAGACCGGGGCCGTCTCCGGCCGCCCGTGCAGCGCAGCGCCACGGAGGTGGGCGGCCCGCGGCTGCCCGCGGATCCGCCCGAGCACGACCTGACCGTGCTGAGCCTGCCCGAGCTGCGCACCCTGCGCCGGGACGCACAGCGCGACGAGGCCGACCTCAGTTATGTACGACGGCTGCTCCAGGGCCGTATCGACATCCTGCGGGCCGAGCTGGCCCGCCGTTCGCCGCTGGGCGCGGCGTCCGTCGTCGAGCGGCTCCCGGAGATCCTGCGGGACGCACCGGCCCGGTACCGTTCCTCCGCCCGCCATGTGACGCTCGGGACGCCGCACAGCGAGGAGTACCGGCTGCTGGCGGCGGAGATGCTCGCCGAGGTCGAACTGTCGGACCTGGGGGCGCGTACGGACCCGGAGCTGACCGAGGCGATGGGCCGGCTCGTCCGCTACGAGCAGCAGGTCTCCCGCCGGCGCCAGCGGCTGCAGCGCACCACCGACGACTGCAGCGCGGAGATCGCGCGCCGCTACCGGGAGGGAGAGGCGCAGGTCGACGATCTGCTCGTCTGAGGGCGAGGGGGCGCGGAGAAAACGGCACGACAGTCCATCCGCGCCCGCCTACCGTGAGGCCATGACCCGCCGCGCTGACATCGACATCCGCCCGATCACCGAGACCGAGCTCCCCGGCTGGCACCGCGCCGTGAACACCGGCTTCCTGCGCGAACCGAGCCTCACGGCGGAGCAACTCGCCGCCCGCGAACCCTGGTTCGTCCCCGGCCGCCTGCTCGGCGCCTTCGACGGTGACCGCTGTGTCGGCACCTTCCGCTCCTTCGACCAGCAGCTCACCGCCGTCGGCGGCGCCGCCGTCCGGTCCGACGCGATCACGAACGTCACCGTCTCGCCCACCCACCGCCGCCGCGGCCTGCTCGGCCGGATGATGGAGCGGGACCTCACGGCCGCCAGGGAGCGCGGTGACGCCGTCGCCACGCTCATCGCCGCCGAGTACCCGATCTACGGCCGTTACGGCTTCGGCCCCGCCACCACCATGGCCGAGTGGACGATCGACGTCCCCCGCACCGGCCTCGACCCCCGCTGGTCGGGCCCCGAGGACGGCGGCCGTATCGACCTCGTGGACGTCCCCGACGTACGCAAACTCGGGCCCGAACTGCATGAGCGGCTGCGCCGTGCCCAGCCCGGCGCGGTCAGCCGCGACGACCTGTGGTGGCAGGTGGCCACCGGCACCGTCCAGTTCTTCCACGCCTTCGCCGAGCCCCACTACGCCGTGTACCGCTCGGCCGCCGGCGAGGTCGAGGGCATGGTGGCCTACACGGCGGACGACCACTGGGGCGACGGCAAGCAGCCGCTGAACACGGCGAAGGTGAAGTGGCTGATCGGGGTGACTCCGGCGGCCGAACGCGCCCTGTGGCGCTATCTGTGTTCCATCGACTGGATCACCACCGTCAAGACCGGGTGGCGGGCGCCCGACGATCTGCTGCCGCACTTCTTCCCCGATCCGCGCGCCGCCCGGCTCACCACCCAGGCCGACTGGATGTGGGTGCGGATCCTCGACGTCGTAGGGGCCATGGAGGCGCGGACGTACGAGAGCGCGGGGTCGCTGGTGCTCGATGTGGTGGACGGCGGCGGGCGGTACCGGGTCGAGGCGGGCGCGGACGGCGCCGGGAGCTGTGCGACCACCACCGACGGCGCCGATCTCGCCCTCACCCTCTCCGACCTGGCCACGCTGTGGCTCGGCGACGAGTCCGCCGTACGGCTGGCCGCGCTCGGCCGCGTGCGGGAAGAACGAGCGGGCGCCGCCCGGGTGGCCGACGCCCTGCTGCGTACGTCCAGGCGGCCTTGGTGCCCGGACCTGTTCTAGCCCCTTCCTGTCGGTGACAGGCCTGGTCCTCCGTACTCATCCGTAGCGTGCTCTTCAGTTGTGGTTGTTGTGCGGTGGTGCAGACTGACCGGGCTCCCGGCTCCCCTCCGGAAGGGAGCCCGGCCAGCCGGATTCTGGGCCTCGGATCGCCAACCCCCCAAAAGGTTGACCATGTTGCTCAAGTTGGCGACCAACTTCACTGTACTTATGACCGCTTGGAAGCGTCTCATAACCACCTTCCCGTGAACTGCCCAAAGATGGCGGGAAGTTGTACCGTTTTGCCGTGGACCCGAAACACGCCTCCGTCAATGGGCGGGACAGGTCGCAGCGGCCACAGAAGTCCCACCGTGACGTGGCCGACGTGCTGCGCGCCCGGATCAGATCCGGCGAACTGCGGCCCGGCCAGCGCATGCCGACCCAGGCCAGGCTGGCCGACGAGTTCGGTGTCGAGCGCGGAGCCGTACGCCAGGCGCTGCGCATCCTGCAGTCGGAGCAACTGCTCACCAACGTCTCCAAAGGCAGCCCGGCGACCGTCGCCCTGGACCCCGGCAGGGCGCTGACCGGCCCCGGAGCGCCGCCGCAGCCGACGATGGTGGCCCTCGCGCCCCGGATAGCGGAGGCATTCGCCGCCCCGCACGTCGAGATCGACGCCCTCTGCCTGACCTCCATCTCCCTCACCCTCGCCATCGGTGAGCCGCTGCGCCGGATCCACGCGGGACAGCTGAAACCGGCCAAGGTCGACGTCCGCATCCTGCTGCCCAGCCGCCACATCGACCTCGCCTTCCCGGCCCCGCTGGACATCACGGCCACCGGCCGGCTGCGCCGGCACTGGCTCGCCCAGCGCAACGCCCAGGGCCAGGTCCTCCAGCACAACCTGCTCGCCCTGCGGGCCACGCACGGCATCGACGTGCACGTCACCTTCCGCGCGCTGCCCTTCACCCCGCCGGTGAAGCTCTACCTGCTCAACGGCGCGGAGGCGCTCTTCGCGTACTACACGCTGATGCGCCGCGAGGAGGAGATCGACCACGAGCATCTGGAGATGTACGACGCCGAGGGCACCCAGTCCATGCTGTTCGCCTTCGAGCAGGGCGCCGGGCTGCGCGACACCACGTTCGTGGAGCAGTCCCATCTGTGGTTCAACGCGCTGTGGGAGACGATCAGTTCGGAGCTCATGTTCACGAGCTGATCGCCCCCAGAGCGGTTGATCCCTGCACGGTTCGGTCATAGGGCGGGCCCCGAGACCAGGAGCGCGAGCACGATGGCCCCGGCGGAGCTGAACGCCGGGCTCTTGGCCTTGATGCCTATGGTGAGCAGGAGCAGACCGATGATGCCGCTGGTGCCGTACTTCACTTCTACGGTCTGCTCGAAGCCGATCACGAAGACTGCGGCGAGGAAGGCGAGGACAGGCACGATGGTTCCCCCTTCTGGTTTTCCAACTTGAGCCAAAGATTCCGCCAACTCGGCTAAGTTGGTACCAACTCTGATTATGTTGTCCCCACTTGGTTACTACTTATAAACAAGTACCAAACAACTCCACGTAGATGGAGTGGAGTTGTAGCGTTTGGTTGTGACCCAGGAGAACGTGGCAGTGAACGGCAGCAGAAGGCTCACGCCCCAGGAGATCGCCGATGTCCTGCGGGAACGCATCCGCGTCGGAGACCTCAAGGCGGGAGACCGCCTGCCCACCCAGGCCGAGCTCGCCGAGGAGTTCGGCGTGGAGCGCGGCACCGTCCGCCAGGCCCTGCGCGCTCTCCAGGAGGACGGACTGCTCAGCAACGTGAGCAAGGGCAGCCCGCCGCGCATCGCCGCGCCGCCCGCGCCGCGCGGGGAGCCGCAGCCGACGATGGTCGGGCTCGCCCCCCGTCTGGTGGACGCGTTCGCCGCCCGCCATGTGCGCGTGGACGTCGTCTGCCACACCGCCGAGACCCTGATGCTGGCCCTGGGCGAGCCGCTGCGCCGGATCCATGCGGGCGAGATCCACCCGGAGTCGATCGAGGTACGCATTCTGCTGCCCTCCCAGAAGATCACGCTGGCCTTCCCCCGCCTGGTCGAGGGCCATGGCGAGGACGATCCGGTGCACAAGCGCTGGCTGCAGATGCGCAACGCCCAGGCGCAGGTGCTGCGCCACAACCTCCAGGCCGTACGCTCCACGCACGGCATCGACGTCCATGTCACCTACCGCGCCCTGCCGTTCACCCCGCCGGTGAAGCTGTACCTGCTCAACGGCGAGGAGGCGCTGATCGGCTACTACGTGCTGACCGAGCGGGCGGAGGAGTACGAGAGCCAGACCCTGGAGATGTACGACTCCCTCGGCTCCCAGTCCCTCCTCTTCTCCTTCGCCAAGCAGGCCGCGGAGCGGGACGGGGCCTTCGTGGAGGAATCCCAGAAGTGGTTCGACGCCCTCTGGGAAACCATCACGACGGACCTGACACTCTCCTAGTGACTTCTGATACGAAGCAGACTGAACCGGTGGCAGCCGAGACCGAGAACGACACGGAGCAACTCCGGAATCTGATCAGGAACGCCCGAGTGGTGCTGTGGGACTTCGACGGGCCGGTCTGCCGCCTGTTCGCCGGTCACGCGGCGGAGCGGGTGGCGACCGACCTGGTGGAGTGGCTGGAGGGGCGGGGTCTGCACGGTCTGCTGACGGACGGCGAGCGCGAGACCCTCGACCCGCACGTCGTGCTGCGCGCCGTGGACCGCCGGCACCCCGGCAGTGACCTGGTGGCCGAGCTGGAGGAACGTCTCACCAAGGAGGAGCTGCGGGCGACGTCCTCCGCGATGCCGACGCCGTACGCCGATCCGCTGATCCGCACCTGGACGGCGGTCGGCGCGCGGCTGGCCGTGGTCACGAACAACTCCCCGCGGGTGGTGCGCGCCTATCTGACGGGCCGCGGCCTCGACGGCTGCTTCGCCCCGCACATCTACGGCCGCACCCAGAACCTGCACCACCTCAAACCGCACCCCCACTGCCTCCACCGAGCCCTGAACGCAACGGGCTCGGCCCCCACCGCGGCCCTCATGATCGGCGACACCCCCTCGGACTACGAGGCCGCGAAGAGCGCCGGCGTCCCGTTCCTGGGCTACGCGCGTAACGGACGCAAGGAGAAGCTGCTGCGGGACGCCGGGGCCACGTCGGTCGTGGGGTCGCTGTGGTCGTTGCTGCGAGTGATCCGGGAGCAGGTCTGACATTGGCCTCGCCCTTTCTTCCCATCCGGATGGGGGCGTTCAACTTGCCGTCCAATTGGACTGGTTGCCGTGTATTGGTTGTGCCCTCGGCTTGAGATCCCTTAACGCCGAGGTTCATGGCCCGCCAATATGACTGGAATTGGTTTGCTGCGCGGGGAGCCGAGGTACGGTCGGCGTATGTCCTCAGGGCAGGCGGGTGACGGAGGCGGGCAGGCGTACCAGCGCGTCGCGGACGAGCTGTTGTCGAGGCTGTCCGGCGGTCGGTACCCGCACAACAGCTCCCTGCCGACCCAGCGTCAGCTCGCCGAGGAGTTCGGTGTCTCGCGGGACACCGTGCAGAAGGTGCTCCGGATGCTCGCCGGGGAGGGCTGGATCGAGGCCCGGCAGGGCAGCGGCACCCGGGTGGTTCGGGGCCCGTCCTCCGCACGCCGTACCGGCGTCCAGGCAGCAGCCCAATTGGGTGATCGGCTCGACGCCGCGTTCCGCCGGCCGAAGGTCACCCTGGACGTCTTCACCCTGACCTCGCAGTCGCTGACCGCTCATCTCCAGGTCCAGGCGGGGCTGATCAGGGCCCGGCACGCGGAGGGGAAGGACATCCCCCGGGAAATCAGCGTCCGCATTCTGGTGCCGTCCGAGAACCTCCTGCTGGCCTACCCCCGGGCGCTGGAGAATTCCGGGGACGCGCGTCCCCAGGAGCGGCTTCGGGCCATAACCCGACGGCACCTGTCCACCCTGCGGAGTGTGCTGCGGGAGCTGCGGGCCGACGGTCTCGTGCCGTCCGTCGAGGTGAGGGTCGGCCGAGTGCCGCTGACACCCGCGTTCAAGCTCTACGTGCTCAACCGCGACGACGTGCTGTTCGGGCCGTACCGGCTGGTGGAGCGCCGGATGGTGTTCGAGGACGACACCGAGCTGCCCGTGCTCGACGTACTGGGCCTCGGATCCCCCCTCACCCACTTCGTCCGCGACGGCGAACGACCGTCCAAGGACTCCGCTTTCGTCGAGAGCATGCAGGCCTGGTTCGACTCCGTGTGGAACAAATTGGGCGTCGGGGACGTGACAACGGACGTATGAGCGCGTTGTCTCTTGCGGTCGGAGCGCTCGACCGGTCACTCCAGTCGTCCTGAAGGGGGTTCCGGTCGTGGGTGTCTTCACTCGGGACTAATGTGTCTCCACCTTTCCAGCTCCCCGTGGAATCAGGAGCGGCCAGTGGGCCTTCATCAGGTGCCCAGTCCTTCCTCGCTCAGGTGCGCGGACCGGGACACGTTCACCCGTTTCGTGGACGGCGCCCGGAGACAGGGGACGGTGACGCAAGGGCACCACAACCTGAACCACACCGCCCCTCTCACGGAACCGATGGCCCGGCTGGTCGAACGGGAACCCGGCACGCTGGTCACCGTGCGAACGCGCCGCACCGACGCGCTGCCCGTGGTCATCAGGACCTGGCCCGACGAGGCGGCACTCCTGCAGGCGCTGTCGGGCCAGGTGCCCCACGCGCCGGAATGCCTGTACTGGGGCCGCGGCACCTCCGTGTACAGCTATGCGGAGGGCATGGCGCTCTCCGTCGTCTGCCCGAACGGCAAGCCGGTCGACGACCACCTCGTCACGGCGCTGACCGGTTTCATGGCGGGGCTGACGAAGGTCCGCAAGGACAGGCTGCCGTCGCTGGCGGAGCACTGGCCGCGCAACGGCAAGGACAGCGCCGGCTATCTGCGCGCCCTCGCCCAGGAGGCCGAGCGGCAGATCAGGTTGCCCAACTGGGCCGTATTCGGCGGTCTGTTCGCGTCGTTGGGCATCCCCGCCGATGCCATGATGCGCTACGCCGAGCGGGTCCCCGCCCTGTGCCGCCGCCCCCACAGCCTCCTGCACGCCGACCTGCACCGCGACAACGTCATCCTTCCGTACGGCGACGACCCGCCGCTGATCTGCGTCGACTGGGAGCTGGCCGGATACGGCGACCCGCTGCACGATCTCGCCACCCACCTGGTGCGCATGCAGTACCCCGAGCACCAGTGGGACGAGGTGATCGACCGCTGGGCGCAGGCGATGGAGGAGGTCAGGCGGCCCGAGGCGGTCAACGGTCTCGGCCGCGATCTGCGGCACTACATCGCCTTCGAGCGCGCCCAGTCCGTCTACCCGGACGTGATGCGCGCGGCGAGCGAGCTCGGTGATGCGCTCGACACGAAGAAGCTGGAGGTGGCGGCCGGAAAGGTGCAGCGGGCCGTGGTGGCCGCCGCGGGGCCCCTGCGCCTGGCCCGGGTGCCGGAGGCGGTCGAGATCGAGCGGATCCTGTTCCGCTGGTGGGCCTCCGCACTCGGGCCGCGCACCGAGATCGTCCGCCGGGTCACGCCCATCAGCTGGGATCCCGACGAACGTGTGCCGGAACGTTTGGACTTCCCGCGTTCCGCCGTGCACCGGGCCCTGGACGCCGAGGGTGCCGCCCCCGCCTCCCGTGTCTTCAAGGGCGCCACCCACCTCAACACCGTGGTGCAGGTGGAAGGCGCTGACTTCCCCGTCGTCGTCCGGCGGGCCGTGGCCTCGCAGACCCGGCGCGAACGCGGCTTCCTCGACGAGCACGCGGTGCTCAGGGCCATCGAGAAGTCACCCGAGACGCGGGTGCGGGTCCCGCGCGTCCTCGCGCTCGGCACCAGCAACTTCAGGGACCAGTTCGCGATCCACTCCTACGAAGGCCCGGCCTCGGCCGACCGGTCGCCCCGGCATCCGGTGGACGGACTGAGCCGCCGTGAGGCCGACCAGCTGGTGGAGCAGCTCGTCGCGCTGACCCTGGTCGACCACGAGGAGCTCGTGGAGGACCACGACCGGCGCGACTTCTACACCCGGCTGAGCGGCGAACTGGTCCGGCTGGTCGGCTCGCTGCCCCCCGAGTCCAAGGTCGCGGCCAGGGAACTCGGGCTGCCCGACAGCGGCTGGCTGGCAGGCATCCTCGGCCGGCACCGGGTGACCCGTCGGCAGGCCTCCCTGCTGCACGGCGACCTCAACCCCTGGAACATCGTGCTGCACGACGACGGGAAGCTGACCATCATCGACTGGGAGATGGCGATGATCGGCGACCCGCTGTACGACCTGGTGCGCCACATACACCTCACACCGGTCAAGGCGTCGATCCGCGAGCGCATGTACGCCCTGTGGAGCAGCAGACTTCCCCCGGACTCCACCAAGGGCTGGGAGGAGGACCGAAGGCTGTACCGCTGGATCGAGATCGTGCGCTCGGCGTACATCGACCTCGACCGGCTGGTCACCCGGGCCTCCCTGGACGCGCCCAACGTGCAGCGCGCCCTGTCCTCGTACCCGATGACCCTGAACGCGGCCAGGGCCGCCCTGGGTCTGAGCACCCGACAGACCTCCAACCGGTATCTGGCGCGCCTGCTGCAGGCCTGAGCCCTCGGGCGGACGCACTGCGTACGCTCGACCCATGAGCGAGATCGGCCTGCGGGAGCGCAAGAAGCGGCGGATGTACGAGGCCGTGTCGGACATCGCCGTGCGGCTCTTTCTGGAGAAGGGGTTCGACGCGGTGTCCGTCGCGGAGGTCGCCGCGGCCGCCGAGATCTCCAAGCCGACGCTGTTCCGGTACTTCCCGGCCAAGGAGGACCTGGTCCTGTACCGGATCGCCGATCACGAGGGGGAGGCCGCGCGGGTGGTGGGGGAGGGGCCGACGCCGGTGGCGGCGTTGCGGCGGCACTTCCTGGACGGGCTGGAGCGGTGCGATCCGATCACGGGGCTCAATGACCATCCGCAGGTGCTCGCCTTCCACTCCCTGCTGTACGGGACTCCCTCGCTGATGGCCCGGATGTTCGGCTACTTCGAGCGGTCCGAGGCCGCCCTCGCGGAGGCGCTCGGCGGCGATCTGGACGCGCGGCTGGCCGCGGGGCAGGTCATTGCCGTGCAGCGGGTGCTCGCGCAGGAGAACTGGCGGCGGATCGCGGGCGGGGAGAGCGTGGCGGATGTGAAGGGGGACGCGGTGGCCGCCGCCGAGCGGGCGTTCGGGCTGCTGGAGGCGGGGCTGCCACGACTGAGTGAGTCACGGTAAAAAATTTAACTCGGTTACGTTATTCGGTACGCTCGGTGGAATGACGTCAGCCGACCCCACCCTCCAGGACGCCCTCCACCACGAACGCACCCACCACGACCGCTGCCGCGCCGCCCTCACCGCCATGGCCGCCGACGCCGACGAACAGGTCGTCGTCGGCGAGGACGTCTCCGCCTCCGGGGCCGACGCCGAGGTCCTCGGGTACCGGCTGCGCAGCCGCGCCAAGGCGATGCGCGAACTGCCCGAAGGCCCGCTGTTCTTCGGCCGGCTGGACTTCGGCACCGGCCCCCACGCCGGGCAGCGCTACCACGTCGGCCGGCTGCGGATCACCGAGGACCCCGCCGCCCCGCCCCTCGTCGTCGACTGGCGCGCCCCCGTCTCCCGCGCCTTCTACCAGGCCGGCGCCCACGACCCGCAGGGTGTCGCCGTACGGCGGAGGTTCGGCTGGGCGCCGGGCAGCCGCGGGGACTCCGCCGACCTCACCGGGCTGGAGGACGAGCACCTCGGGCGAGGTGAGTCCCAGGTCAGCGAGATCGTCGCGCGGGAGATCGAACGGCCCCGCGTCGGCCCCATGCGGGACATCGCCGCCACCATCCAGCCCGAGCAGGACGACCTCGTCCGTGCGGACGTCGGCGTCTCCATCTGCGTCCAGGGCGCCCCCGGCACCGGCAAGACGGCCGTCGGACTGCACCGCGCCGCCTACCTCCTCTACACCCACCCCCAGCGCATCCAGCGCTCCGGCCTGCTGATCCTCGGCCCCAACCGCACGTTCCTCTCCTACATCTCCGAGGTGCTCCCGGCCCTCGGTGAGACCGGCGTGCGCCAGTCGACCCTCGAAGAGGAGATCGCCCGCCACCCCGCCACCGGCACCGACGACGACCGGACCGCCGCCCTCAAGCACGACGCCCGCATGGCGCGCGTGCTGCGCCGTGCGCTGTACGCGCGCGTGGACGAGGCGAACGGCGACTCGCTCGTCGTACCGGACGGCTCGTACCGCTGGCGGGTCGACGCCCGCGAGCTGACGGGGATCGTGCGGGACGTGCGTGCCGAGGACCTGCCGTACGGGGTCGGGCGGGAACGGGTGCGGACGCGGGCCGTGGAGTGCCTGCGGCGACAGGCCGAGCGGCGGGCGGGACTCCAGCCGAACGCCTGGGTGCGCAGGATGAGCGGACCGCGCGGCGTCGGCGGATACGTCGACGTGGTGTGGCCGCGGGTGCGGCCCGAGGAGGTGCTCGCCGAACTCCTCACCGGGCCCGACGAGTTGGCGGCGGCGGCCGACGGCCTGCTCGACGCCGACGAGCAGAAGGCGCTGCTGTGGACGAAGCCACCGCGGTCGTGGAAGTCGGCGCGCTGGTCGCCCGCCGACCTCGTCCTGCTCGACGAACTGGCCGGGCTGATCGAGCACCCGGAGGGGTACGGCCATGTCGTCGTCGACGAGGCGCAGGACCTCTCCCCGATGGAGTGCCGGGCCATCGCACGGCGGGCGTCCTTCGGGTCGCTGACCGTGCTCGGCGATCTGGCCCAGGGCACCACACCGTGGGCTGCACGGTCCTGGCGGACGCTCCTCGGTCACCTGGGCAAGCCGGACGCGGCCCTGGTGCCGCTCTCCACCGGTTTCCGCATGCCCGCGGCCGTCGCGGAACTGGCCAACCGGCTGCTCGCCCGCCTCGACGTGGACGTGCCGGCGGCCCGTTCGCTGCGCCGGGACGGCGAGCTGACGCTGCGGCGGGCGCCGGCCGACGAGGTGCCCGCGGCGGTCGTGGCCGCCGTACGCGACGCTCTCGCGCGGGAGGGCGCCGTCGGTGTCGTCGCGGCCGACGCGGACGTACCCCGCCTGCGGGCGGCACTCACCCCCACCGACCGGCTGACCGTGGTGCCGGCGAGCCTCGCCAAGGGTCTGGAGTACGACCATGTCGTCGTCGTGGAGCCGAGGACGATCGCGGAGTCCGAACCCCGTGGCCTGCACCGCCTGTACGTGGCGCTGACCCGGGCGGTGTCGCGGCTGGACGTGGTGCATGCCAGGGGGCTGCCGTTCTGAGGGACCCTGGGGGTGATGCTTCTCTTCCTCGACATCGACGGGACGCTGATCCCCTTCGGGGCGCCGGGGCCGTACCCCGTGCACCGGGCCCCCGCCGGGCTGCCCCGGACCGCCGCCCACCCGCTGCTGGACCGGGTCGATCCCGCGCTCGGGCCGCGGCTGGCCGGCCTGGGCTGCGAACTGGTGTGGGCGACGACCTGGACGGACGACGCGAACCTCTGGCTGGCGCCCTGGCTCGGGCTGCCGGAGCTGCCCCGGGTGGAGTGGCCGGCGGACGCCGAGGAGCGCGGCGGGCTCCACTGGAAGACCCGGCCCCTCCTCGCCCGCGCGGCCGGCCGGCCCTTCGTCTGGGTCGACGACGAGATCACCGACGTGGACCGGCACTGGGTCGCGGACCGGCACCCGGCGCCCGCCCTCCTGCACCGCGTCGACCACCGGTACGGGCTGACCGACGCGGACTTCGCCGTGCTGGCGGAGTGGATCAGCGGCCCAGCAGCTCGGCGACCCGCATGAAGCCGTCCCCGCCGTGCCCGAGGCCGATCACCCGGCGGGCCTGGCCCTCGGCAGCGCGCAGCACGCTCGCCTCGATGCCGTGGGACTCGGAGGTGTGGACGATGTGGGCCATGGAGGAGACCGCCGAGGTGATCGGGTTGAGCTCGCCGGAGTAGGTGCCCTCGTCCACGTCCTTGGCGAACTCCTCGAACAGGGGCGGCAGGATCGCGCCGATGCCCTGCGCGAAGGGGGTCAGCTCGCGGGCGCTCACGCCCTCGGCGCGGGCCACCGCGAGGGCGTGCGCGTAGCCCGCCATCGCCGTCCAGAAGATGTCGAGCAGGGCGATGTCGTAGGCGGCGGCCCGGCCGATGTCCTCGCCGAGGTGGGTGTGGGTGCCGCCGAGGACGGAGAGCAGCGGGTGGTGCCGCTCATGGAGGTCCTTCGGGCCGCTGAGGATGAAGACCGCGTCGGGCGTTCCGATGCTGGGCGTCGGCGTCATGATCGCGCCGTCCAAGTACTGGACGCCGTGCGCGGCGGCCCACTCGGCGGTGTCCCGCGCTCGGCCCGGCGTGTCGGCGGTCAGGTTCACGACCGTACGGCCCTTCAGGGCGTCGGTGACGTCGTCCTTGCGCAGGATCGCGTCGGAGGCGTCGTAGTTCACCACGCTGACCACGGTCAGCGGGCTCGCGGCGACCGCCTCCGCGGCCGTGGCGGCGCCCACCGCGCCGCGGGCCAGCAGCTCGGTGTCCCGGCCCGGCGTGCGGTTCCACACGGTGGTCCGCACACCGGCGTCCAGGAAGGCGCCGGCCAGCGCCCGGCCCATCGGACCCAGTCCGAGAACGGTGACGGCAGACTGGTCGTCGTACGTGGACATGCTGCTTCAACTCCCATATGTGAACACTCGCGTATGTGAATACTCGTAACAAAAGGGGCGACGATGACGCGCAGCCGTGCTCAGGACCCGAACGTCTGCGGAGTGACCGCCGCGATCGCCGTGATCGACGGCAAGTGGAAGACGAGCCTGCTCTGGATGCTGGAGTCAGGCCCGCACCGCCCCGGCGAACTGCGCCGCCGGCTGCCGGGCCTCAGCGAGAAGGTGCTGACCCAGGCGTTGCGCGAGATGGAGGAGGACGGTCTGGTGCACCGCGAGGTGTACGACGTGCTCCCGCTGAAGACGGTCTACTCGCTGACCGCCTTCGGCCGTGAACTCTCCGAACTCCTCGGCCCCCTCTCCGACTGGGGCCACCGCCGCCTGGAGCGGCTGGCGGAGGCCTCCTGATCACCTGCGTCCAGCCTCACGCACGGGCCGCGCACTGCCAAGTACCCACAAAAAGGTGGGTACTCAAGGTCAGTGGCGGGCCTTCTTCAGCTCGCCGAAGGTCGCCCAGGCGTCCGCGACCGGGCCCATGTGGGTGAGCTTGTCGGGGTTGTTGACCGAGCGGATGGCGCGGATCCGTCCGTCGGCGACATCGAGAGCGAGGGCGTTGAGGATCCGGCCCTCCCGGTCGCGGAAGACCGCCCCCGGTTGGCCGTTCACCTCGTGCCGCTCCAGCGTCACGCCGATCCGGAGCAGCTGGGGGAAGAACGCGCCCAGCACCCGGGCCACGCGCTCGGCGCCCGCGATGTCCCTGGCCAGCTGCGGCGCCTTGCCGCCGCTGTCCCCGACCGCCTCTACATCGGCGGCGAGCAGGTCCCGCAGTCCGTCCACGTCGCCCTCCCGGAGCGCGTCGAAGAACCGTGCCGCCAGCTCCTCGCGCTCCTGCCGGTCGGCCTCGAAGCGCGGGCGGCCCTCGTCCATGTGGCGCCGGGCGCGCACCGCGAGCTGACGGCACGCCGCCTCCGACCGCCCCACCGCCGACGCCACCTCCGGGAAGCCGTACCCGAACACCTCCCGCAGCACGAACACCGCCCGCTCCAGCGGACTGAGCCGCTCCAGCAGCAACAGCGCCGCCATCGACAGCGAGTCGGCCAGCTCCGCCGACCGCGCCGGATCCTCGTACGGGTCGGTGAGCAGCGGCTCCGGCAGCCACGGCCCGACGTACGTCTCCCGCCGGACGCGCGCCGAGCGCAGCACGTCGATCGAGATCCGGGTGACCACGGCGGACAGGAACGCCTTGGGCGACACCGGCGGCGTCGGCGAGGCCTCGTACCGCAGCCAGCTCTCCTGCACCGCATCCTCGGCCTCGCTCACACTGCCGAGGATCCGGTAGCCGATCGCGAACAGCAGCGGGCGCAGGTCCTCGAAGTCGTCGGTACGGGTGGTCGTACGAGCGCCTGGCGGGGCGACGCCGGTGCCTCCGGCGGTCGTGCCGACGCCTCCGGCGGTCGTGCCGACGCCTCCGGCGGTCGTGCCGACGCCTCCGGCGGTCGCGCCGACGCCTCCGGCGGTCGTGCCGACGCCTCCGGCGGTCGCGCCGATGCCTTCCGCGGTCGCGCCGATGTCATCCGCGCTCGTGCCGGCGCCTGTCGTGGTGACGCTGGTGCCTTCGGCGGTTGCGTCGGCGTGTTCCGTGGCGACGCCGGTGCCTCCGGCGGTCGTGCCGACGCCTCCGGCGGTCGTGCCGATGTCATCCGCGCTCGTGCCGGCGCCTGTCGTGGTGACGCTGGTGCCTTCGGCGGTTGCGTCGGCGTGTTCCGTGGTGGCACCGGTGCCTTCCGCGCTCGCGCCAGCGCCTGTCGTGGTGACGTCGACGCCGACGCCTCCGGCGGTCGTGCCGGCGTCTCCCGTTGTCATGCCAGCGCCTTCCTGAAGCCGTCGCGCCATGAGGGGTAGTGCGGCTCCCAGCCCAGCTCCCGTTTGGCCTTGGCGTTGGAGAAGCCGCGTCCCTCGGTCATCATCACCACCGGTACGTCCCCGGCGAGCAGCCGGGCCAGCCACTTGGGCACCCGCATCGGCCGCTTGGCGCCCGCGCACCTCGCCAGATACGGCAGCCACTCGCTCGCCGGCGCCGGTTCGTCGTCGACGATGCTGAACACGCCCCGCGCGTGCTGCTCCACGGCCAGGACCGTGGCGCTCGCCGCGTCGTCCAGATGCACCCAGGAGCTGTAGCCGGTGCCCCGTCCGACGAGCGGGAACTGCCGCTTGCGGATCAGCTCGACCTGGTCGTCGGTGGCGCCCGGGCCGTAGAACGCGCCGTACCGCAGCACCGCGCCGCCGGCCTTGACGACCGCGTCCTCCAGATGGCGCACCGCCGCCACCATCGGCTCCAGCGCCGTTCCCGTCAGCGGGTCCAGCGGGTCGTCCTCGGTCTTCACCCAGCCGCCCTCGCGGATGCCGTTGAAGCTGCCGAAGCCCTGCGCGACGAACGTGGTCACGCCGGTCGCCTCCGCGGCGGCCAGCAGATGGTCCGTCCCCTCGGTGCGCAGCCGGTTGGTGGTGGCGAAGAACCGGTCGAAGTGCCGCATGTCCGGCTTGCCGCGGCCGAGACCGGTCATCTGGTGCACGATCGCGTCCGGCCGCGCCTCGGCCACCGCCGCCCCGACCGACAGCGGGTCCAGCCCGTCCATCACGACCGCCTCGGCGCCGAGTTGCCGCAGCAGCTCCAGCTTGCCCGGGTCCGTCGTCGTAGCCGTCACCTGATGCCCGCGGGCCACGAGCTGCGGCACCAGCCGCCGCCCCAGCACTCCGCTGCCACCCGCCACGAACACCCGCATGTCCCTCACCTTCCCGGTTCCGTCGGTCCGTCGCCGCACGATCGGTCCGTCTCTGAACACTGGGACGAACCGGCCCGGCCGGATGTGACATCGGCGGATCGGCGGCCGCGACATGACGTGGCGCACTTTTGCAAGCACGTGCTTGCAATAGTTAGCGCGGATGGTGCAGGGTGGGGATATGGCAACGCTCAACGTCGGCAATCTCGGTGAGTATCTGCGCGAGCAGCGGCGCAACGCGCAACTGTCGCTGCGGCAGCTCGCCGACGCCGCCGGCGTGTCCAACCCGTACCTCAGCCAGATCGAGCGCGGGCTGCGCAAGCCGAGCGCGGAGGTGCTCCAGCAGGTCGCCAAGGCCCTGCGGATCTCCGCCGAGACGCTGTACGTGCGCGCCGGCATCCTCGACGCGGAGCGGGACCGGGACGAGGTGGAGACGCGTGCCGCGATCCTCGCGGACCCCACGCTGAACGAGCGGCAGAAGCAGGTGCTGCTCCAGATCTACGAGTCCTTCCGCAAGGAGAACGGCTTCGGGATGCCGGGCGACGCCCCGCTCGGTGACGTCTCGTTGAGCGACGGTGCGACGGGCGATCAGGACGGCGAGGACGCCGGGCCCGTGGAGCGCCGTACCCGCACGTCCGGCGACGGCGAGGACGCCGTCGAGCAGAAGCCGCGCAAGCGACGCAGCTCGCCCAAGCGGCGGAACACGCAGAGCACACAGAACGCGCAAGACCCGCAAGACCCGCAGCAGTCGGCCGGCTGAACCGGCCACCATCGGCCGGTCGCACAGCCGCGGGACACCAAAAAACCCTCACCTGCAAGCGACCCGGGAGGACCATCACCATGGCCATCACCGACGACATCCGCAAGGCCGTTACGGACCCGACCCCGCTCTACTTCCTCGCCGGCGCCGGTGATCTGGCCTTCCAGGAGGCCAAGAAGGTGCCCGGTCTGGTGGAGCAGCTGCGCGCCGAGGCCCCGGCCCGCATCGATGCCGTGCGCAACACCGACCCGAAGGCCGTCCAGGAGAAGGCCGCCACGCGCGCCAAGGAGGCCGGTGCCCGCGTCAAGGAGACGCAGGAGACCCTTCAGGCGAAGGTCACCGAGTTCTTCAACACCCTCGACGGCGACCTGAAGAAGCTCGGCACCACGATCGACGCCGACCTGAAGAAGTTCGGCGAGAGCGCCCAGGACATCGCGCTGCGCGGTGTCGGCGTCGCCGCCGAGTACGCCGTGAAGGCCCGCGAGACCTACGAGAAGGTCGCCGAGCACGGTGAACAGGCCGTGAAGACCTGGCGCGGCGAGGCGGCCGAGGAGATCGAGGAGCTCGCCGCGGCCGTCGAGCCGAAGGCCGAGCCCGTCGAGGTCAAGGAGGAGGACAAGCCCGCCGAGGACAAGCCCGCAGCGGCCGCCCCGGCGAAGAAGTCCACCGCCAAGAAGGCCACCCCGCGCAAGACCACCGCCAAGAAGACGACGCCGCCCGCGAAGTAGCCGACGTCAGTTGGGCGGGCCGGGCACCCTTGGGGTGTCCGGCCCGTTCTACGGGTACGGTGACCGCGTAGGGACGAGCCGAGTCGGGTGGTGGACGTTGTGCTGATGCAGGGCTTCACAAACTTCATGTGGCTGTTGAGCATGGCCCTGATCCTTTTCAGCGGCTTCGCGCTGATCGACGCCGCCACGCGCCGCGAGGACGCCTACCGGGCGGCGAGCAAGCAGACCAAGCCGTTCTGGCTGATCGTCCTGGGGCTCGCCTTCGTGGTGAACCTGATCTTCAACATCCTGTCGTTCCTGCCGATCATCGGCCTCATCGCGACCATCGTCTACATGGTCGACGTACGCCCGGCGATCCGCAGCCTCCCGGGCGGCGGCCGCAACAGCCGCCGGGGTTCGAGCAGCGACGGCCCTTACGGCCCCTGGAACGGCGGGCGGTAGGCGCCGGCGCCCCGCTCAGCCCGCCCGATCCAGCAGCAGCACAGCCACGTCATCGGTCAGCTCGCCCCCATTGAGCTCGCGAACCTCCGTAACCGCCGCTCGCAGCAACGCCTCTCCCCGCAGCCCCTCGGAGAGCTGGCGCCGCACCATCGACACCATCCCGTCCTGCCCGAGCCGCTCCCGGCCCTCACCGACCCGCCCCTCGATGAGACCGTCGGTGTAGAGCATCAGGCTCCACTCGGCCCCCAGCTCCACCTGCATCCGAGGCCACCGGGCCCCGGACAGCAGCCCGAGCGCGGGGCCGTTGTTGTCGTACGGCAGCAGCCGCGCCGCGCGCCCGGGACGGGCCAGCAGCGGCGACGGGTGCCCGGCGAGGCACAGCCCCGCGCGTCGTCCGTCCGGCGCGATGTCGACCGTGCACAGCGTCGCGAAGATCTCGTCGTCCGCCCGCTCGTGCTCCAGGACCTGCTGCAGCGTCCCCAGCAGTTCGTCGCCGCACAGCCCCGCGAGCGTCAGCGCCCGCCAGGCGATCCGCAGCTCCACACCGAGCGCGGCCTCGTCCGGGCCGTGCCCGCAGACGTCACCGATCATGGCGTGCACGGTGCCGTCGGCGGTGCGGACGACGTCGTAGAAGTCGCCGCCGAGCAGGGCGCGCGAACGCCCGGGCCGGTAGCGCGCGGCGAACCGCAGTGAGGAGCCCTCCAGCAGCGGTGTGGGCAGCAGGCCGCGCTCCAGCCGGCGGTTCTCCTGAGCCCGCACGCGGCCCTCGGCGAGCCGTCGCTCGGCCGAGTCGGAACGTTTCCGCTCCACGGCGTAGCGGATCGCGCGGCTCAGCAGCCGGCCGTCCAGCTCGTCGCGCAGGAGGTAGTCCTGGGCGCCCACGCGCACCGCCTCGGCGCCGCGCTCGCCGTCCCCGGACGCGGTGAGCGCGAGAACGGCATGCCGGGGTGCGAGCTCCAGCACATGCCTGAGCACGGCGAGCTCGTCGTCCTCGTCGCCGCGGCCGGGGGCGGGCAGCGCGAGGTCCAGCAGGATGCAGTGGACGTCGTCGGTGAGCAGCCGCTCGGCCTCGGTGAGGTTGCGGGCGGTGCGGACCCGGATCGGCCGGCCGGCCCGGTCCAGCAGTTCGGGCAGGACCGTGGAACCGCCGGGATCGTCCTCGATCAGCAGCAGCGTCAGGTTCGTGTGGGTGTTGTCCTTGGCGTGGTTGTTGTCCTTGGAGGGGCCGCCGGCTGTGGGCGCGGCCTGCGCCTGACCACTCTCCACGGCCGGGATCGCTCTCTGCCGCGGTACGGGTACGGGCATTGTCCTGAGTTCCTTCCCTCCCCCCGAGGGCATGGCGGGTGCGAGGGACCTCGACCCACCGACGGGGACCATAGCGGTAGTCGGCGCGGTAAAGGAATGGTGCAGGCCACGTCGTTGGACGGCACGCCACTGTCATATGCCGCGTTCCGTACCTCAGTTGGGCAGGGCGGGAAACGTGCGGGAATGACGAACGTCACGTCCGTACGGGGTTTGCGGCGCCGGCGGTCGTGCGGTGCGTCACGTGACCGGGACCACGTGACGCCCGTCTCGCAGCTTTTGTCATATCTTCGGCCGGAGTTGTGGCCCTGACGCTCACGCCCCCGGCCGGACCACGCCCAGAATCGGCATCGAGCCCGCCCCGGCGAGGGTCACCGTGCGCCCGGGGCGCGGGGCGTGGATGATCGCGCCGTCGCCGACGTACACCCCGACGTGGCTGGCGTCGTCGAAGTAGATGATGAGGTCGCCGGGGCGCATGTCCTTGGTGTCGACGCGCTTGAGCTGCTGCCACTGCGCCTGCGAGGTGCGCGGAATGCCCTGGCCCGCGCTCGCCCACGCCTGTGAGGTCAGGCCGGAGCAGTCGAAGCTGTCGGGGCCCTCGGCGCCCCATACGTACGGTTTGCCGATCTGGGCGGTCGCGTACTCGACGGCCTTCTTGCCCTGGGCGGTCGCCTTGCCGTCGATCTCGTCGAGGATGCCGGAGTCGAGCCAGGCGGTCTGCGCCTCGTGGGCGGCCTGCCGCTCCAGTTCGGCGAGGCGCTTCTTCTCCTCCGCCTCCAGCTCGGACTCCAGCTCCTCGGCCGCCGCGATCTGCTTCTTGATCTCCTTCTTGGCCTTGGCCTTCGCCTTGCGGTTGGCCTCCAGCTTCTCCCACTGGGCGGAGGCGTCCTGGGCGTACTGCTCCAAGTCCTGCTGGGTGCGGGTCATTTCGCCGAGCAGGCCCTTGGTGGCGCGCTCGCCCTGGATCACCCGGCCGGCGCCGTCGAGGAACTCCTGCGGGTCGTCGCTGAGCATCAGCCGGGCCTCGTCGGGCAGTCCGCCGCTGCGGTACTGGGCGGCGGCCGCGGCGCCCGCGCGGTCCCTCAACTTCTCCAGCTTCTTCTGGCCCTTCACGATCTTCTTGGCCAGCGCCACGATCTCGGCGGACTGCTTCTCGGCCTTCTCCTCGGCGGCGTTGTACGCGTCGGTGGCGACGGCCGCGTCGTGGTAGAGCCGGTCGAGCTTCTTGCGTACGGCCTCAAGGTCCTTGTTGGTCACGGGAGTCGACGGGCTCGCCGACGCGCTCGGTGTGGGCTTGGGGCTCGGACTCGCGAACGCGGTCCCGGGTGTCGCCAGCACGGTGACCGCGCAGACCACGGTCACGGCAGCAGTGATCAGGCTGCGCCTGCCCGTACCCATACCTCTTCCCCCAACCTGATTTACCGTCAGTAACTTACGGATGCCTGGGGGATCGTGCCATGCCGCGGCGCAAAACGACAGAGGTGCCGACAGACACAGCGCTACCGGTGGCTACCAGCGGCTACCGGCGACTTCTGGTGCATCCCCCTTTTCCCGCCCCCGCACGACGATCTCCCCGCCTTTGTGACGAACGACTCACGGAGATCGTTCCCCGCAGGTCACCGGGTGTGCGGAGTCATCCGCGGGGGGCCAACGCCGCCCACGCCACCGTCACTTCGCCCTGCCGCCAGCGCACCGGCCCGTCCGTCACCGGCCAGTCGGCCGTCAGATCCCGCACCGCGCGGATCCAGCGCTGACGGGCGCCGTAGGAGGCGTAGGGCGCGGCGGCGGCCCAGGCGCGGTCGAAGTCGCGCAGGAAGGCGTGCACGGGTTCGCCTGGGACGTTGCGGTGGATGAGTGCCTTCGGCAGCCGTTCGGCCAGGTCCGAGGGGCGCTCCAGGGAGCCCAGCCGGGTCGCGAAGGTCACCGTGCGCGGCCCCTCCTGGCCGAGCGCGACCCACGCATGCCGGCGCCCGATCTCGTCGCAGGTCCCCTCGACCAGCAGTCCGCCCGGTGCCAGTCGCGCGCACAGCCGCTCCCACACGGCGGCCACCTCGGCCTCGTCGTACTGGCGCAGCACGTTGGCCGCCCGGATCAGCAGCGGCCGCTGGGGGACCGGGATCTCGAAGCCGCCGTGCCGGAAGACGAGCCCCTCGCGCTCGTACGGCCGGGCCGCCGCGACCCGCGCCGGTTCGATCTCGACGCCGACCACGCGCGCGCGTGGCGCCGCCGCGCGCAGCCGCGTGAGCAGCTCGACCGCCGTCCAGGGGGCCGCCCCGTATCCGAGGTCGACGGCGACGGGATCGGCGGCGCGGCGCAGCTCGGCGCCGTGCGCCGCCGCGATCCAGCGGTCCATGCGGCGCAGCCGGTTCGGATTGGTCGTCCCGCGCGTCACCGTGCCGACGATGGGGGTCCCCCCGCGCGAGCGAAGCCGAGCGTGGGGGAGGGCGGCGGCGCGGGCTGTCATGTGTACGAGGGTATGCGCCCGGGGGACTCCTCCCGCTCTCGAACGGTTGAGCGAGTGTCGGTAATGATTCGGCAAAGAACCCGCGGCTGGAAATGGAGTGGCCACTTCCGGCGTTGCACCCCCGTGGAGGGCCCCGCACGTCCTCCCGCAGGCATGCCCGCAGCGAGGAGGACCGCCACGTGAGCCACTACGTCAGCAGGCTCGGGCGTCGCTCCCCGGCGGCACCCCCGCGGCTGCGTCTGCACCGCCGCCCCCGCCGCGTCGCGATGCTCTCCGTGCACACCTCACCGCTCCACCAGCCCGGCACCGGCGACGCCGGCGGCATGAACGTCTACATCGTGGAGCTCGCGCAGCGCCTCGCCGCGATCAACATCGAGGTCGAGATCTTCACGCGCGCGACCACCGCCGCCCTCCCGCCGACCGTCGAGATGGCGCCCGGAGTCACCGTCCGGCACGTCGACGCGGGCCCCTACGAGGGCCTTGCCAAGGAGGAACTCCCCGCCCAGCTGTGCGCCTTCACGCACGGCGTGATGCAGGCATGGGCCGGCCACCGCCCCGGCCACTACGACCTGGTCCACTCGCACTACTGGCTCTCCGGCCACGTCGGCTGGCTCGCCGCCCAGCGCTGGGGCGCCCCCTTGGTGCACGCCATGCACACCATGGCCAAGGTCAAGAACGCCAACCTGGCCGCCGGCGACACCCCCGAGCCCGCCGCCCGCGTCATCGGCGAGACCCAGATCGTCGCCGCCGCCGACCGCCTCATCGCGAACACGGCGGAGGAGGCCGACGAACTCGTACGCCACTACACGGCCGACCCCGCCAAGGTGGCCGTGGTCCACCCCGGTGTGAACCTCGACCGCTTCTCGCCCGCCGACGGCCGCGCCGCCGCCCGCGCCCGCCTGGGCCTCCCGCAGGACGCCCTCATCCCGCTCTTCGCGGGCCGCATCCAGCCCCTGAAGGCCCCGGACGTCCTGCTGCGCGCGGTGGCCGCACTCCTGGACCAGCGCCCCGACCTGCGCTCCCGCATGGTGGTCCCCGTGGTCGGCGGCCCCAGCGGCAGCGGCCTCGCCAAGCCCGAGGGCCTCCAGAAGCTGGCGGCCCGCCTCGGCATCGCCGACGTCGTACGGTTCCACCCGCCGGTCGGCCAGGAGCAGCTGGCGGACTGGTTCCGCGCCGCCTCGGTGCTCGTCATGCCCTCCTACAGCGAGTCCTTCGGCCTGGTTGCCATAGAGGCGCAGGCGGCGGGTACCCCGGTCCTCGCGGCGTCGGTCGGCGGCCTCCCGGTGGCCGTACGCGACGGCCGGACCGGCTTCCTCGTCCAGGGCCACCAGCCCGAGGCCTACGCGCGCGTGCTGAGCGATTTCGCCGACAACCCGGAGCTGTCCTTCCGCATGGGCGACGCCGCAGCCCGGCACGCCCAGTCCTTCGGCTGGGACACCGCGGCCGCCGCCACGGCGGACGTGTACACGGCAGCGGCCCAGGCCCACCGCCGTCGCGTACGCTCGCACCATGGCTGAGGCAGACAAGGCAGCGCAGGTCGTCGAGGGTTTCCTCAAGGACGCCGAACTCTCCTGGGAGAGCCCGGACGCCGGCACCTACGTGGTCCAGCTCCCCGGCACCCGCAAACTCTCGACGACGGTCTCCCTCCTCCTCGGCCGCCACTCCCTCTCCCTGAACGCCTTCGTCATCCGTCACCCCGACGAGAACGAACCCGGCGTCCACCGCTGGCTCCTGGAGCGCAACCTCAAGCTGTACGGCGTGAGTTACGCGGTCGACCAACTGGGCGACGTCTACGTCACCGCCAAGCTCCCCCTGACCTCCATCACCCCCGAAGAGCTCGACCGCCTCCTCGGCCAGGTCCTCGAAGCCGCCGACGGCGCCTTCAACACCCTCCTGGAACTGGGCTTCGCGAGCGCCATCCGCCGGGAGTACGAGTGGCGGGTCTCCCGGGGCGAGTCGACGCGCAACCTGGACGCGTTCACGCATCTGACGCAGCGTCCGGCGGGCTGATTCCCGCTTTCCGAATCCAGCCCGCGGAGGCCTTGCGCCGGTACGGCGGGCTCTGTCGAAGGCCGCGGCTCTCTTAGATGAGGGCCGCGGCCTTCGCCTGTGCCGGCATGAGCCGGTGCCTCCGGCGAACTTCTCGCGCCGGCCGCGTAACAAAGCGAGCAGCCCGCGGCGTCATGTCAGGTGTGAGCGCGTACGGGTTACCGGGAGGGAATGGTCCATGGTCGGCAGGGGTGGGGCTGCTCGTCGGCAGGCCGAGATCGAGCAGTTCATGCAGGCCGTGAGCCCACGCCTCTTCCGAACCGCGCTCCTGGTCTGCGGGGACTGGCATCTGGCCGAGGACCTGGTGCAGACCGCCCTGGGGAAGATCTTCGTGTCCTGGCGGAAAGTCCGTTCGGCGGACAATCCGCAGGCCTACGCGCGCACGGTTCTGATGCGCACGTACCTCTCGTATGTCCGGCTGCATCGGACGTACGAGAGGCCGGTCGAACACCTGCCGGACAGGTCGGTGGAGGCGAAGGACTCAGCCCTGCGGGTGGCGCTGTCCCAGGCCCTGGCACAGCTGGCGCCGCAGGACCGGGCCGTGGTCGTGCTGCGGTACTGGGAGGACAGAAGCGTCTCCCAGACCGCGGCCGACCTCGGTCTGAGCGCGGGAAGCGTGCGGATCCGCAGCATGCGCGCGCTCGCGAAGCTCCGGGAGGCGCTCGGCGGCGAGCACGACGCTCTCGTCGGACTGTGAAGGAAGGCGGCAAGCAACGGTGAATGAGGAAGAGCAGGACTTCGGGCCCCGGTTGGGGCAGGTTCTGGACGAGTACGTACGAGACTTTCCGCCGCCGGCCACCGATCTGGTGACCGGCGGAATGACCAGGGGGCGGCGGCTCAGGCGACGCAGGCAGGCACAGTGGGGCGCGGCGGGACTCACCCTCGGCGTCGGTCTCGTGGGCGGTGTTCTCTTCGGCGGCCTGCGGGGAGAAGGTGCGGGCGGCACGACGGCCGCGGGTTCCGAATCCGCCGTGACCATCCCTGAATTCTCCCTGGCGGCATCCCGGACCTCGGCCCCGGCAGGCAAGACCGCCCTCACCGGCGAGGCGGCGGTGAAGACCCTCAAGGACCTGCTGCCCGGCGACCCGGCGACCGGCGGATACCGGTGGTGGGACGGGGACAAGCAGGACAGCGGCCTTCCCGTCGAGGCGGGCGGACGGCTGCTGATGACCGCGGACGGCGGGCAGGCCGAGGTGGCCGTGAGCGTGCAGGGCGGCTTCCAGCTCACCACGGTCGAGGCGCTCAGCAAGGAGGAGGCGCGAGAGGCCGCCGGAAGCACACCGGAGGAGACGGACAAGAGCGGCAGGACGGCTCCCGACAAGTCCACGGCGAAAGAAGCGGCGAAGGGAGCTGGCAAGGACGAGGGCAAAAAGCCGCGCCAGGCCGACGAGAAGGACCTCAAGAAGTTCTACTCCTGCCAGGAACGGCGCGATCCCGGCCTGCGCCAGACCTCGTGCTCGGCCCGCAACCTCGACGACGGCTCGGTACAGATCGCCTACGAGGACACGGACGGGACCTTCGTACGACGCACGGCCGACGTGCTGCGCAAGGACGGCACCCGGATCGTGATCACCGTGTCCAACGGCACGGACAACAAGCACGGCCCCGCGCGCGTGGAGGAACCGCCGCTGACCATGGAGCAGATCACGCAGGCCGCCACCAGCGAGAAGTGGCAGCCCTGGGTCGTCTCCAAGTGAGCAGTTGAACCCCGCTCACAAGAGGGGCTCACGAACAGTCGTGCCCATGCCGGTTGTTAGCCTGCCGAAGCCAGAACCCCCCAACCACCTGAAGAGGTTGTGCATGCGCGCAGGCAGATCCGGCTCCGCGGTTGCGCTCGCGGGAGCGCTCGCCCTCGTGGCGTTCACCGCGCCGGCCGCGGAGGCAGCAGACACCGGGATCACGGTGTCGAACCTGGTCATCAACAACGGCAAGCCCATCATCGTGGGCACCACCGCCAAGGTGACCCCCGACTTCACGTTCGACGTCAAGCGGCCCTCGGGCTACGCGTACAACGACGTCGGGACATCCCCCTTCCTGTACCACGACGTCACGGTCGCGCAGGGAGCCCAGAGCGGGGGCATCTACTCGGGCAGCGAGACCTACTACGAGGACGGGTCCGTCGAGGGCGAGCTCTACATCGACCCGCCCTACCGGCTGGACTCCAACAACGACGCCACCACCTGGAAGATCGCCGTCTCCGCCAGCACCTGGGGCCCCGACGGCCGGCCCGACGCCGAGGAGTACCTGACCGGCTTCGGCACCGTCCAGGTCAAGCGCATGGCGAAGGCCACCGTCAACGCCTCCCCGGAACCGGTCGCCAAGGGCAAGACCCTCACCGTCACCGGCAGGCTCACCCGCGCCGACTGGGTCAAGCACGCCTACGTCGGCTACGGCGGCAAGTCGGCCAAGCTCCAGTTCCGCAAGGCGGGGACCAGCACGTACAACACGGTCAAGATCGTGCAGGCGGGCTCCACCGGCTACCTGAAGACCACGGTCACCGCCTCCGCCGACGGCTACTGGCGCTGGACGTTCAGCGAGACGTCCACGACGGGCGGGGCGACGTCCGCGGGCGACTACGTAGACGTCACCTGAGCCGTGCCCGGCGCCGGGCGGTGCAGGGCGTCGTAGCCCACGAACGTGAACATGCGCTCCCCGGCCGGCAGTGGCCGGGGAGTACCCGTGAACCGGTGCGCCCCGACCCCGTACGGGATGTCCGGCCCGGTCACCCACAGCCGTTCGAAGCCGCGCTTCTCCAGCCACTCGCACACGCGTGTGTCGTAGTGCCGGGTCCGCGTCCACACCACCGTGCCGCCCGTCCGGCACAACCGGGTGCAGTGGTCGAGGGTGCGCTCGGTGTCGGCATCCGTGAGATTGCCGAGGACCCCGCACACCAGGACCAGATCGGCGGGCACCATACCGGCGTAGTGATCGGTCAACGCCGCGTCTCCTACGACGACTTCGACGCCGGAGAGCCCGGCGGCCGCGGCCGCCGCCCGCGCCGCCTCGACGTTGCGCTTGTCCAGTTCGACCAGCCGGGCGCGGACGTCACCGCCCCGCGGATGCTTCGCGAGTACGCCGATCAGATCGCGGCCCTGCCCGGCGCAGAGGCTGACGGCCCTCAGCGGCCCCGGTGGCGCCTCGTCGAGGGCGAGCCGGACGCGGTGCTGGACAAGGGCCAGCCGGCGGGCGAGGTAGGAGTCGGGACTGTCGTACGCACCATGCCACTCATGCCAGTCCATACGCGCAGACTAAGAGGTCCGTCGCCTTCCTGTCCCGGCATATTGTCCGGGGGTCGTCCCCACCAACTTCCGGAAGTGCCGGGTGAGATGGGCCTGGTCGTAGAAGCCGGTCGCCGCCGCGACCTCGCCGATCGGCCGCCCGTCGAGGAGCAGCCCGCGGGCGCGGTCGACGCGGCGGGAGTTGAGGTACTGGTGCGGGGCGATGCCGTACGCGGTGCTGAACGCCCGTACGAGATGGGCGGGGTGGGCCTGCACCAGCCCGGCCGCCTCCTCCAGCGAGAGCCCTTCGACCACCCGCTCGTCGAGGAGCTCGCGCAGCCGCCGGGCGAGGGCGGGGTCACGGGCCGGTACCTCTGTGACGAGCCTTGGCCGCAGCAGCCCGCGCAGCCGTTCACCGATCAGCGTCAGCCTGCTCTCGGCCTCCAGCTCCTCGCCGGGCCGCACGAGCGCGGTGTGCACCTGCCCCACCCGCCGCCGCAGTACGGGATCCCGCAGGTCCGGCCCGTCCACGGCGGCCCCGATCAGGCTGTCGTCGAGATGGGTGCCGTCCAGGTAGAGCACGCGCTTGCGGAAGCCGTCCGGGGTCGCCGGGGAGCCGTTGTGCGGCACGTGCGGCGGCAGCAGGGTGACCGTGTCGTTCGGGGTGCCGTGCTCATGCCGGTCGAGGTCGTACCGCACGGCCCCGTCGTCCACGATGAGCAGCGTCCACGCCTCGTGGACGTGCATCGGGTACGCGTACTCGGTGAAGTGGGCGTGGAAGACCTCCGTGACGCCCGGAACGCGGGGACGCCACGCGGTGACTTCCTGCCGGGCGGCCATGCAAAGAACGTACAAGACGGGGTCGGGCCGCGGTCGGCAGTCTCGTCCCATGAGCGCTTTCGACACGAAGATCGCCGTCCTGCTGCGGGACGACCTGGAACCCTGGCAACGCCTGAACGTCACCGCGTTCCTGGTCAGCGGCCTGGGCACGCAGCTCCCCGAGGTGATCGGCGAGCCCTACGAGGACGCGGACGGCGTCCCGTACCTGCCGATGTTCCGCCAGCCGGTCCTGGTCTTCGAGGGCACGAAGGAGACGCTGAAGAACGCCCACGCGCGCGTGCTCTCTCGCGCGCTACCCCGGGCGGTCTTCACGAGCGACCTGTTCTCGACGGGCAACGACCGGGACAACCGGGCGGCGGTGCGGGCGGTGGGGACGGCGGAGCTGGATGTGGTGGGCCTTGCGGTGTACGGCCCGCGCAACGCGGTGGACAAGGCGCTGAAGGGGGCGCGGATGCACCCCTGAGCATCAACTCAGGTCGCCGGGTAGAGCGGCAGACCGTCCGTCGGAATCGTCCAGTCGGCGATGGTGACGTCCTCGCCGTAGACGAAGTCCTTGCGGGTGGCGTAGCGGGGGCCGTCGGGGGTGGGGTGGATGTCGGTGAGGACGGCGCCGGTGCCGGTACGGGGGTCGAAGATCGCGTAGATGGGGATGCCGATGAGTGGGTAGTCGCGGACCTTGCTGATCCAGTCGTTGTCGGGGTTGGAGCGGGAGACGATCTCTACGGCAGCCATGATCGAGCGAGGGTCGAAGGAGCCGTCTCCCTCCATCTCCGTCTCGGCGATCACCATCACGTCGGGGCGGCGCATGATGCCCTCGGAGGCGTCCTCGACGTCGGGTTCGCCGGTGTGGGCCACGAGTACCTCTGGCATCACCTTCTCCAAGCGCTTCCGGACGCGCAGCGCAGTGAGTTCGTGCGGCTTGGAGGGCGACATCATGTCGAGGACGATCCCTTCCTTGGTGATCTCGAACTTGCCGGGAAGGGTGTCGTCCGTGGACTGCACGAAGTCCCGCATGGCCCGGTAGAGAGGAGAGGCGCCCTGTCGCGCGTTGTCCGGGGCGATGGTCATGGCGCTCGCTCCTCGTTGTCCGTGCCCAGGCAGTCCGGGCGCAAGGATCGTCGCTTTCATGCTAGGCGGCCTTTGGGAGGTCTGATCGGCAGTCGGGGCAGCGGCCGGGTTCCGGGGCGCGGAAGGCGTGGTCGCAGCCGTCGCAGTTCTGGAGGGGGTGGCGCTGGGGTGCCGGTGCTGTGAAGGGGGGTGGGGGCGGTAGCTGGGTGGCCAGGCGGTGGGCCAGCAGGGCGGCCGGGCGGCACAGGGGCTCGGGGGGCAGGTCGGTGGTGAGGGCGTGGCGTACGGCGTCGGGGCTGACGTCGCGTACGGAGGGTGTCGCCGACGACGTAGAGCGTGAGGCGGAAGTCGCGGCCCGGGACGCGTCCGTGGGTGACTGCGTTCGCGGCGAGTTCGGCGACGATATGGGCCGCCTCTTCGAACGGCAGTCCCCAGCTGCGGAGTTGCTCGGTGGCGAGGAGACGGGCGAGGCGGGCGCCGCGGGGTGTGGGGGACAGTTGGATGCTGAAGTTGCGGATGAGGCGGTTGAGTTCGGCGGTTTCCTGATTCACGTCACTCAGCGTTGTGGTGTGCGCTTACCGTGAACAGTGACGACGCCGTTGCGTACAGTGACTGTCCAGTCGTTGTCCAGTGATGTAGGGGCTGTCAGGACCGGTCGTACGGGTAAGGGCCGTCGTGATTCGGTGGTACGGCGGAGGAGTGCGGGATGTCGGTGGACGCGGAGGCGGGACGGCTCAGGACCGAGGCGGACGAGCCGGGTTGGGAGGTGGACCCGGACGACGAGTGGGGCGTAGCGGTCATCGCCACGGTCGGACGGCAACTGAAGCTGCGGCGGGAGGCGGCGGGGATGCGAGCCCCGGAGTTCGGGGCGGCGATCGGGTACGGCGAGGGCCTCGTCTACAAGATCGAGGGCGGGAAGCGGATTCCTCGGCAGGAGTATCTGAACCGGTCCGACGAGGTGTTGGACGCGGGCGGGCTCATCGCGGCCATGTGGGAGGACGTGAAGAAGGTCCGGTACCCGAAGAAGGTTCGGGAGCTGGGGAAGCTGGAGGCTCAGGCGGTTGAGATCGGGGTGTACGAGTGCCACGTCATCGCCGGGCTGTTGCAGACGCAGGAGCACGCCAAGGCCGTGATCGGTGCGGCGCAACCGCCGTACTCCCCGGACGACGTGGACCGTATGGTGGCGGCCCGTCTGGCCCGGCAATCGGTGTTCGAGCGCGATCCGGCTCCGTCCATTCACTTCGTGCTGGAGGAGGCGGTTCTACGACGTCCTGTCGGGGGCACAATGGTGTGGCGACGGCAGCTCGAACATCTGCTTGAGATCGGGCGGTTGCACAACGTCGTGCTTCAAGTGATGCCGATGAGCTGCGAGGTCCACTCCGGTCTGGACGGAAGGATCGAGGTGCTGAAGTTCCCGGACGGCACAGCGGTGGGGCGCTCGGACGGGGCGTTCAGCGGCCGTCCTACCTCGGACCCAAAACATCTGCGCATCCTTGAACTGCGGTATGGCACCATCCGAGCGCAGGCCCTTCCTCCGTGGGAGTCGCTGGCCCTCATCGAGCAACTGCTGGGAGAGACATGATCCGCAAGACCGCCGCCGGGGACGCCTCCGAACTGGCGTGGTTCAAGAGCAGCTACAGCGGCGGCAACGATGGCGAGTCCTGTGTCGAGATCGCGGTAGCCCCCCGCACCATCCACATCCGCGACTCCAAATACGGCGAAACCAGCCCCCGCCTCACCCTCTCGCCCTCCTCGTGGGCCGACTTCGTGCCGTACGCGTCCGAGGGCTGATCCGGACCCGGACAGCCGGAATCCGGAATCTGCACAGGGCGTGCGCAACTGGGATGCGTAGGCGCTCGGTTGGTGCGGAGATGTCCGCTTCGCAGTGGCGACGGCAAGGCCTGTGGGCAGGCTATGAGGTGCGGACATGTAGAGAAACTGCCCCTGAGCGGTGACCGTGTTTGCACGGATGAGGAGCCGGGGTCGTCAACTGCCCAGGTGGGAGCGGCGGTTCAGTGGATGCCTGCGGTGCTCCGTGGTTTGATCCCTCACACCGCCCCCCGCGACACGCTTTCCCCCCTCGTGAATCCCCATGTGAAGGGCAGTTTCCCCATGAACTCCGCTCCCCAGGTCCAGACCCTCGAAATCTCCGACGCCGACCTCGACTCCGTCTCCGGCGGTATGAGCGGCGGCCCCGCCGCCACCGTCACCGCCGGCCCCACGGCCGTCAGCAGCGCGGACGTGCTGTCCCAGGTCGGCGCCCAGATCGGCGCGGTCCAGGGCCAGGCCCTGGCGACCGCCGCGCAGTACCACGAGGTCGGCGTCACGCTCTCCTTCTGAGCGCCTGATCCGAAGCCCGCCGCCCATGGGTCTCCCGGGTGGCGGGCTTCGCGGCAGCCGGGGCTTCCGCGGCCGGTTCCTCGGTCGGCAGCGTCCGCATCAGCGCCGCGTACCCGAGCCCCGCCGCCGTACCGATGACGGCGCAGGCCGCCCACAGCCACTCGGCGCCGTAGCGGTCGATGACGAGGCCGGACATCAGCGGGGCGACAAGCGAGGCCACCGCCCAGGACATGGTGTACATGCCCTGGTAGCGGCCGCGTCCGTGCAGGGGGGAGAGCCGGACGACGAGACCGGTCTGCGTCGGCGCGTTGACGATCTCCGCCAGTGTCCACACGCAGATGGTGAGGGCGAAGACGCCGACCGACCCGGCGAAGGCGGTGAGACCGAAGCCGTAGCCGGCGAGGACGGACGAGATCACGAGCAGCCGGCCGGGGTCGCGGTGCTCGATGAACCGGGTGACCGGGATCTGCAGGACGACGATCAGGACGCCGTTGACGGCGATGGCCAGTCCGTAGTCGGCCGGGGTGAAGCCCGCCTCGCCCATGGCCACGGGCAGTCCCACGGAACCCTGCTGGAAGATCAGCGCGACCAGGAAGGACAGCCCTACGACACCCATGAACCGCCCGTCGCGCAGCACGGTCCCCATCCCGACCGCGTCCTCCGCCTTGACGGTCCCGCCGCCCTCGGGCCGGGACTCGGGCAGCTTCAGGAAGACGACGACCGCGCAGACCGCCGTCATGGCCGCCTCGATCAGGAACCCGGCGAGGTAGCTGTACTCGGCGATGAACCCGGCGGCCATGGAGGAGACGGCGAAGCCGAGGTTGATGGCCCAGTAGTTGAGCGAGAAGGCGCGCACCCGGTCCTCGGGCCGCACGATGTCGGCCATCATCGCCTGCACGGCCGGCCGGGAGGCATTGGAGGCCATGCCGACGAGGAAGGCGACGCCCGCGATGGCGACGGGGTGGTGCACAAACCCGAGCAGCGCGACGGACGCGGCGGTGGAGGCCTGCGCGACGAGCAGCGTGGGCCGCCGCCCGAGCCGGTCGGTCATCACCCCGGCACCCAGGGAGGAGATCACCCCGCCGAGGCCGTGCAGGGCGGCGACGAGACCGGCGTAAGTGGCGGAGTAGCCGCGGTCGAGTGTCAGATACAGCGCCATGAAGGTGGCGACGAAGGCGCCGAGCCGGTTGACCAGGGTGCTGGTCCACAGCCACCAGAACTCACGCGGGAGCCCGGAGACGGTCTCCCGGGCGGCACGTCTCAGGGCGGCGACTGACATAGGGGATCCCCCGGGGTGTAAGCGGCTCAGGCGGTGAGCACAACTTACAAACGCCCGGCGATGATCGGCCACTCAATTAACAGATCCCGTCAACCGTCCGCTCTTCGAGCGGACGCGCAAGGGATCAAAGGCTTCGATTACGCTCCTACACATGGCCGACGCACCGTACAAGCTGATCCTCCTCCGCCACGGCGAGAGCGAATGGAACGCGAAGAACCTGTTCACCGGCTGGGTGGACGTCAACCTCAACGAGAAGGGCGAGAAGGAGGCAGTCCGCGGCGGCGAGCTCCTGAAGGACGCCGACCTCCTCCCCGACGTGGTCCACACGTCCCTCCAGAAGCGCGCGATCCGCACGGCCCAGCTGGCGCTGGAGTCCGCGGACCGCCACTGGATCCCCGTCCACCGCAGCTGGCGCCTGAACGAGCGCCACTACGGCGCCCTCCAGGGCAAGGACAAGGCCCAGACCCTCGCCGAGTTCGGCGAGGAGCAGTTCATGCTGTGGCGCCGCTCCTACGACACCCCGCCGCCCCCGCTTGAGGACGGCACGGAGTTCTCCCAGTCCGCCGACCCCCGCTACGCGACGATCCCGCCGGAGCTCCGCCCCCGCACGGAGTGCCTGAAGGACGTCGTCACGCGCATGCTCCCGTACTGGTACGACGGCATCGTCCCCGACCTCCTGGCCGGCCGCACGGTCCTGGTGGCCGCCCACGGCAACTCGCTCCGCGCCCTGGTCAAGCACCTCGACGGCATCTCCGACGCCGACATCGCGGGCCTGAACATCCCGACGGGCATCCCCCTGTCCTACGAACTGGACGCGGACTTCAAGCCCCTCAACCCCGGCGGCACTTACCTCGACCCCGAGGCGGCCGCGGCGGCGATCGAGGCGGTCAAGAACCAGGGCAAGAAGAAGTAACACAGACTGATCAAGCCCCTGCCCGCGAATGTGCCGCGGGCAGGGGCTTGTTGCTGCGGTGAGGCTTCAGGCAAGCCGTCAACCGACCCTGACGTGGATCGGTCCACTGGAGATCGGGTCGGGAGTGGCGTGGATGGAGTTACCGAACTCGTCCGACACGACGATGCCGGAGTAAGTGGTCTCCTCCAGGAACAGGGCCTGTCCGGGCGGGCAGCTGATCGGCGAGGCGACGGGGCCCACGGTCAGGCTGGCGGTCGTCTGCCCGTGGCGGACCGGGAACTGGCCCGAGCCGAGCAGCGATGTCGGCCCGGCCGACTTCGGCACGCCTTGAGGCTTGTTGCCGGCCTTGTTGAAGCACTGGTAGCTGGCGGTCGCGCTGTCGACGCTGAGCGTGATCGAGACGCTGGTGGTGCCCGTGCCCAGTCCGGCCTCCTTGAACGAGGTCGTCAGGGCTCCGGTGCTGGTGCTCACGGTGTTATCCGCGTACAGGAAGTGCGGGCTGTCGGCCATGGACGGCGCGATGGCCAGCCCGGCGCTGGCGAGGGCCGCGGCGAACACGAATGCGATACGGCGCATTGTTCTCCCTTTCCTTTCGTACGGAAGGAAGTCGTGCCGAGTGAATCAGGGCGATGCGGGGCCCGACGTAGTGGGCCGCGAGAAGTTGCGCTGCCTGATTTCGAGACGGCCGGGCGGACCGCGCGGCAGCGGTCGCCAGCAACACGCCATACGCCCCCACCCCCTGCGCCAATGGCCTCGGGCCGTGGGGGGCAGCTCCGAGGCAGGACCCTAGTGCCGAGTTCCGGCTACTAATAGGACATTATCGGCCATGTGGGGTGTGCTTGAGGTACTTTCGATGCTTTTGCGCCCAACGCCGCAGGTGACAGGCCGCAGGCGGCGGGCGAGAGGAACGAGGGCGGCCGCCCTCGGCAGGGGCAGGCAGTCCGCCCCGGTGGCGCACGGGTCGCCCCGGCCTGCGAGTCCTCCGCCGGCCGGGGGCTTCGTGCCGGCTGGCTCGATGTCTTCCCGTACGAGGATTCAGTTCCCGCTAGACCGCCAGCGGCACCGCGTGGATCTCGTCCGGGCGTGCGCCGCCGCCGCGTTCGTGGGCGCGGCTGACCGCGTCCGCCGAGGGGCCCTCGGTCAGGCAGTAGACCGTTCCGGACTCCGGGTCCGCCCAGGCATGTTCGAAGTGGACTCCTTCTTCTCGCTCGGTCGCGAGCACGGCCTCGTGGGCCTCGGCCAGTTGGTCGGCGGTGATGCCCTGCATGCCGTGGTGGACGTCCATGAACCGTGTCATGGCCCTCACCGTCTCCTTCTTCGTGCCGCGTCAGACCGACAGAGGCACCGGGTGGATCTCGTCGGCCTTGTGGCCGGTGCGCTCGTGGATGCGCAGGACCGCCTCGGCCGAGGGTGCCTCCGACAGGCAGTAGACGATGCCGGACACCGGGTCTGCCCAGGCCCGTTCGAAGTGCACGCCTTCGTCCTTCTCTATGGCGAGGTCTGCCTTGTGGGCCTCCATCAGCTGGTCGGCCGTGATGCCCTGCATCCCGTGGTGCACGTCCATGAACTGCGTCATGCCGGCCCACCTCCTTCCGGGCTTCCGCCCCATACCTCCATGCTGCGCCCCGACCGTTCCGACGGCACGACGAAGGGCCCCGGCAAGTGCGCCGGGGCCCCTTCATCGTCGTACGGACGTCACCCGCACTGGCACGGATTGCCGGACTGGCAGCCGCAGCCACAGCCCGATCCGCAGCCGCACGCGCCGATCAGCATCAGGTTCGTGATCTCGGCGGGCTGCTCGGTCTGGCGTTCCTGCGTGGGGTCGGGCGTCGTGCCGGGCGTGCCGGGGGATTCGGCCATGGTCCCTCCTCAGGGCTCGTGCCTGTGCCCATTGCATGCCCGCTCCGCTGGGCGCATCAACGGCGCACGGAGGCTCTCGCACGCCCCCGCGCAGGGATTGGCGCCCTCCCGGACGGTGATCGCGCCCCTACGGGCAGCGACCAACCCCGCCGACCGACCCCTCAGGCCCCCTCAACCCCCGCCACCGGCGACACATCCGCCTGGAGCTCGTCCGCGTGTTCGCCCGTCACCAGGAACACCACGCGCTTGGCCACCGCCACCGCGTGGTCGGCGAAGCGCTCGTAGTAGCGGCCCAGCAGGGTGACGTCGACGGCGGTCTCGATGCCGTGCTTCCAGCGCTCGTCCATCAGGTGCTGGAAGAGCGTGCGGTGCAGCAGGTCCATCTCGTCGTCGTCCTGCTCCAGCTGGAGCGCGAGGTCGATGTCCTTCGTGACGATCACCTCGGCCGCCTTCGCCATCAGGCGCTGCGCGAGCTGGCCCATCTCCAGGATCGTGGCGTGCAGGTCGTGCGGGATGGCCCGCGCCGGGTAGCGCAACCGGGTCAGCTTCGCCACGTGCTGGGCGAGGTCGCCCGAGCGCTCCAGGTCGGCCGACATACGCAGCGAGGTGACGACTATACGGAGATCCGTGGCCACCGGCTGCTGACGGGCGAGCAGCGCTATGGCCCGCGCCTCCAGGTCGTGCTGGAGGTCGTCGACCTTCTGGTCCGCCTCGATCACGCTCTCGGCCAGCTTCAGGTCGGAGTCGAGGATCGCCGTCGTGGCGCGTCCGATCGCCGACCCGACCAGGCGGGCCATCTCCACCAGGCTGTCGCTGATCGAGTCAAGTTCCTCGTGGTACGCGTCCCGCATCAGGGTTCCCTCTCGTGCGTGTGTTCGGGGGGCTCTGGGGGCCGGGGCCCGGCGTGTCTGTCCTGTCGAAACCGGCGCTTCGCACCCCACGCTCCCACGTTCGGCCCCGTACGCGTCCGTTTCCGTCACCCCAAATGAACCATTACTAGCTCCTGGGTGAACTCTGGGCGACGAGTGTTCGAGCTCGCACTCCGATGGCTGTGGGTATGTCGTACGCCATGCCTAACCTGGATGCATGGACGTGAACGCGGCGGTCGCCGCAGCGGCAGCGATCGCCGGGGTACTCACCGGTGTCATCGCCATGCTGGCGTTCCGCTGGAGCGAACGCGACCAGGCGCGACCCACCAGAACCTCCCTGCACACCGATCCGGTGCTCCCGCCGGGCGTGGACACGGTCCTCTCCGTGCTCCGCTCCTCGGCGGTCGTACTGGACGAGGCCGACGCCGTCGTCAAGGCCAGCTCCGCCGCGTACGCCCTCGGGCTGGTGCGTGGCGGCAAGCTGTCCGTGGAGCCGATGCTCCAGATGGCCCGGGACACCCGGCGCGACGGCGAGATACGCCAGGTCGAGCTGGACCTGCCCCGGCGTGGCACCGGACGCGGCGAGGCCCTCGCGGTCTCCGCCCGCGTCGCCCCGCTCGGCTCCCGTCTGGTGCTCCTGCTCGTCGAGGACCTCACCGAGGCCCGACGGATAGAGGCGGTACGGCGCGACTTCGTCGCCAATGTCAGCCACGAGCTCAAGACCCCGGTCGGAGCGCTCTCCCTCCTGTCCGAGGCCGTCATGGACGCCTCGGACGACCCGGAGGCGGTGGAGCGGTTCGCCGGGCGCATGCAGATCGAGGCGACCCGGCTCACCAACCTCGTGCAGGAGCTCATCGACCTCTCCAGGGTGCAGAACGACGACCCGCTGGAGGACGCCGAGCCCGTCCGCGTGGACGAGCTGGTCGCCGAGGCCATCGACCGCTGCCGGCACGCCGCCGGCACGAAGCAGATCACGATGGCCGCCGGCGGCACCGCCGAGCTGAGCATCTGGGGCAACCGGGGCCAGCTGGCCGCGGCCCTCGGCAACCTCGTCGAGAACGCCGTCAACTACTCGCCCGCCCGCACCCGCGTCGGTATAGCCGCCCGCCGGGTGACCGCGCCCGGCGGGGAGCACATCGAGATCGCCGTGACCGACCAGGGCATCGGCATCTCCGACAAGGACAAGGAGCGCATCTTCGAGCGCTTCTACCGCGTCGACCCGGCCCGCTCCCGTGCCACCGGTGGTACGGGGCTGGGGCTGGCGATCGTCAAGCACGTGGCCGCCTCGCACGGCGGGGAGGTCACGGTGTGGAGCTCCGAGGGACAGGGCTCCACCTTCACCCTGAGACTGCCGGAGGCGGGCGCGGCCCGCGACCGTGCGTCGCAGAACCCCGCCCTCGACGACGAGGCCGGACAGTCCGCTCACTCGTCCCATGTCACACCCCCCGAGTCAACCGCGTACGAAACGCTTTCCGCCCCGGAGGTCCTTCCGTGACCCGTGTGCTCGTCGTCGAGGACGAGGAGTCCTTCTCCGACGCCCTGTCGTACATGCTCCGCAAGGAGGGCTTCGAGGTCGCGGTCGCGACCACCGGGCCCGACGGACTCGACGAGTTCGAGCGCAACGGCGCCGACCTCGTCCTCCTCGACCTGATGCTGCCCGGCCTGCCGGGCACCGAGGTCTGCCGCCAGCTGCGCGGCCGTTCCAATGTCCCCGTCATCATGGTGACCGCCAAGGACAGCGAGATCGACAAGGTCGTCGGGCTGGAAATAGGAGCCGACGACTATGTCACCAAGCCGTTCTCGTCACGCGAGCTGGTCGCCCGTATCCGGGCCGTCCTGCGCCGCCGCGGCGAGCCCGAGGAGGTCACCCCGGCCGCGCTGGAGGCGGGGCCGGTCCGTATGGACGTGGACCGGCACGTCGTCACCGTCTCCGGCTCCAAGGTCGACCTCCCCCTCAAGGAGTTCGACCTCCTGGAGATGCTGCTGCGCAACGCGGGCCGCGTCCTGACCCGTATGCAGCTCATCGACCGCGTCTGGGGCGCCGACTACGTCGGCGACACCAAGACCCTCGACGTCCACGTCAAGCGCCTGCGCGCCAAGATCGAGCCGGACCCGGGCGCGCCGCGCTACCTGGTGACGGTGCGGGGCCTCGGCTACAAGTTTGAGCCGTAAACAACGCCGTAGACCGTAGGAGTACGACGAAGGGCGGGGCCTCGCGCAGAGGCCCCGCCCTTCGTTCTACGGCTTCACAGGCGCCGTACGTCCGCTCAGTGACCGGCGGCCGCGTGCTCGTCCGTCTCCGTGCTCGCGGAGGCCGAGGCGGCGTCCGTCGCGGTGGCGCCGTTGCCCTCCTCGGCCTCGCCCGTGGCCTCACCCGTGGCCTCGTCCGTCGGCTCCGTCGTCGGGGACGCGGTGTCCTCGCCGGGCGCTGCCGGGACCTCGGTCGGGCCCCAGCCGGTGAAGTAGCTCTCGGACGGCACGACGAAGGCGCGCAGGCTCACCTCGCCCGTCTTGGAGAAGGTGAAGGTGATCTTCTGGGCGTTGCCGTCCTTGATGGCCTCACGGCTGCTGGGCAGCACGGCGGAGGCGTTGTCCTCGCCACCGAGGATGAGGGAGCCACCGGCCGGGATGGTCAGGCTCTCACCCTTGGCGGGCGAGAGCTCGGCCGTCTTGTCGGTGCCGTCGACGGTGATCGACTCCAGCTTCTGGTCGCTGGTGCCGTTGTTGAACAGGGTCGCGGCGACGACGGCGGGGCCGGTCGACTCCAGGTCGGGCTGGGTGATGACGATCGCGTTCTGGATCTTGATGTCGCCGACGGCGGTGGCTGCGTTGTCCGGCTTGATCTCCAGCGTCTGGGCGTTGTTGCCGGCGCCGCACGCGGCGAGCGAGGCGATCGAGAACGCGATGGCGGCGGCGGCGAGGGCGCCGCGTCGAAGGCTGCTGCTCACGGCGGCGGCAACTCCTTGACTCGAACGGGGGGCGCATAAAGCCGCCCTAAGTGTCTGTCAGCGGCCTTAGGTTACCGAGCCGTTCCCGCGCCACCGCACCCGACCCTCCCCTGAGGCCCCGAAGAGCCACTCCTTCACCCGTCCCGTCCCCCACAAGTGACCCACGAGTCACTTTGACTCCACGGTCCTCCGGCATTCACATAAGTTCCGTGGGCATACCCGCGACGGTGATCCGCAAATTTTCCGTGAAGGAATGCACGACCGTCCGGAAATTGATCAACGACTGTGCGTCGAGCGATCCTCGTGATCAATTCCGGATTCGTCTGGTACCCGACTCCGGACACCGAACGGAGTAGCGGAAGTCGCACACTTGGAACCGGACATATGCGGACGTTCGTCTGCTTGGCGGAGGCTCCGGATGTGTGTAACGTGCGAGTTTCACCTCCCCCGGAGAGCCGCTCCGACCTGCGAATACCCCCTTCCGAACGGCCCGCGAAGCACGTTCCTGTTGCTGTTGTCAAGCCCCGAGATATGCCCTGACCTGCGAAAACGCCATTCAGAACCCGCAGTTTCCGTGTTACCCTGGATAGCCACGGAAGGGGTACCTGTCACATGACGTTCAAGGTTGGCGACACCGTGGTCTATCCCCATCACGGGGCCGCGCTGATCGAGGCCATCGAAACTCGCCAGATCAAAGGCGTGGACAAGACCTACTTGGTGCTGAAGGTCGCCCAGGGTGACCTGACGGTACGTGTGCCAGCGGACAATGCGGAGTTCGTCGGCGTGCGTGATGTGGTCGGTCAGGACGGGCTGGACCGGGTCTTCGAGGTGCTGCGCGCGCCGTACGCCGAGGAGCCCACGAACTGGTCGCGTCGCTACAAGGCAAATCTGGAGAAGCTCGCCTCCGGCGATGTCATCAAGGTCGCGGAAGTCGTGCGTGACCTGTGGCGTCGTGAGCGCGAGCGCGGACTCTCCGCCGGTGAGAAGCGCATGCTCGCCAAGGCCCGCCAGATCCTGGTGAGCGAGCTCGCTCTCGCGGAGAACACCAACGAGGACAAGGCCGAGGCCCTGCTCGACGAGGTTCTCGCGTCCTGACGCAGCCGGCAGGCAGCCAGCCCGCTCAGCTCACTCAGCACACAGCTGTGTCGCTCTAAAAGAAGTGCCGCGGTGCCCGATGACGTATTCACAGTCGCCGGGCGCTGCGGCATGTTCATTTGTGCGCGCCGTTTCACGCCGTGCGTCCTTCGGGGAGAGTTCCCCCGATACTTGGCGTGCCGGGCCCGGGCAGCAGGCTCGACCGGGGTCACGGAAGGGTCCGGTCAAGGCGTCGCGCCCGGCACTTCCCAGGCCATACCCACGCAAGGCCAGCACACAAACCTGACAGGAACCGATGTCTGACGAATCGCGCCCTGCACCCGCGCAGGCTCGTACGACCATTCGCACTGCAGTCGTCATCCCGGCCGCAGGCCGAGGCGTGCGCCTCGGCCCTGGCGCCCCCAAGGCGCTCCGCGCGCTGGGCGGCACCCCGATGCTCATTCACGCGGTACACGCGATGGCCGCGTCCCGTGCCGTCTCCCTGGTCGTCGTCGTGGCCCCGCCGGACGGCGCCGCCGAGGTGAAGACCCTGCTCGACGCGCATGCGCTGCCCGACCGGACCGACTTCCTGGTCGTCCCCGGCGGTGAGACCCGCCAGGAGTCCGTGAAGCTCGGCCTGGACGCGCTGCCGCCCGAGTACGACATCGTCCTCGTCCATGACGCGGCCCGCCCGCTCGTCCCCGTGGACACCGTCGACGCCGTGATCGATGCCGTCCGGGAGGGCGCCGTGGCCGTGGTCCCCGCCCTGCCGCTCGCCGACACCGTCAAGGAGGTCGAACCGGCCGCCGAGGGCGAGCCCGAGCCGGTCGTCGCCACGCCGGAGCGGGCCCGGCTGCGTGCCGTGCAGACGCCGCAGGGCTTCGACCGGGCGACCCTGGTCCGGGCCCACGAGACGGTCACCGACAACGTCACCGACGACGCCAGCATGGTCGAGCAGCTCGGCCTGACCGTCGTGGTCGTGCCCGGCCACGAGGAGGCCTTCAAGGTCACCCGCCCGCTGGACCTGGTGCTGGCCGAGGCGGTCCTCGCGCGCAGGAGGCTCAACGATGGCTTCTGAGGCACCGCTGCTTCCCCAGGTCGGCATCGGCACCGACATCCACGCCTTCGAGGAGGGCCGCGAGCTGTGGTGCGCGGGCCTGAAGTGGGAGGGCGAGGGGACCGGTCTGGCCGGTCACTCCGACGCGGACGTCGTCGCGCACGCCGCGTGCAACGCGCTCTTCTCCGCGGCGGGCCTCGGCGACCTCGGGCAGCACTTCGGCACGGGGCGCCCCGAGTGGTCCGGCGCCTCCGGCGTCGTACTGCTGACGGAGGCGGCCCGGATCGTGCGCGAGGCCGGCTTCGTCATCGGCAACATCGCGGTGCAGGTCGTCGGTCCCCGCCCGAAGATCGGCAAGCGCCGCGACGAGGCGCAGAAGGTTCTCTCGGAGGCGGCCGGAGCGCCGGTCTCGGTCTCCGGGGCGACGACGGACGGACTGGGGTTCCCCGGTAGGGGTGAAGGCCTGATGGCCGTGGCGACCGCGCTGGTGGCGAGAACCGCAGGCTGACTGTTATCCACAACCGTCGGAGGCACTGGGGAACGCCTACTACCCTTGGACTCGTGACTATTCGCCTGTACGACACCAGCGCCCGGCAGATCCGTGACTTCACCCCGCTCAAGCCGGGTTGCGTCTCGATCTACCTGTGTGGTGCCACCGTGCAGGCGGCACCGCACATCGGGCACATCCGGTCCGGGCTGAACTTCGACATCATGCGCCGCTGGTTCGAGTACCGCGGCTACGACGTCACGTTCGTCCGGAACGTCACGGACATCGACGACAAGATCATCGCCAAGTCCGCCGACCAGGGCCGCCCCTGGTGGTCCATCGGCTACGAGAACGAGCGCGCGTTCAACGACGGCTACACCGCCCTCGGCTGCCTGCCGCCGACCTACGAGCCGCGCGCCACCGGCCATGTCACCGAGATGGTCGAGATGATGCGCGGCCTGATCGAGCGGGGGCACGCCTACGAGGCGGACGGCAGCGTCTACTTCGACGTGCGCTCCTTCCCGGGCTACCTGGCGCTGTCCAACCAGGACATCGACGACCTGCGCCAGCCCGACGAGGGCGTCTCCGGCAAGCGCGACCCCCGCGACTTCGCCATGTGGAAGGCGACCAAGCCGGGCGAGCCCGACTGGGAGACCCCGTGGGGCCGCGGCCGTCCCGGCTGGCACCTGGAGTGCTCGGCGATGGCCCACAAGTACCTGGGCTCCGCCTTCGACATCCACGGCGGCGGCCTGGACCTGATCTTCCCGCACCACGAGAACGAGATCGCCCAGGCCAAGGCCTTCGGCGACGAGTTCGCCCAGTACTGGGTGCACAACGCCTGGGTCACCATGAGCGGCGAGAAGATGTCCAAGTCGCTGGGCAACTCCGTGCTCGTCAGCGAGATGGTCAAGCACTGGCGGCCCATCGTGCTGCGCTACTACCTCGGCACCCCGCACTACCGCTCGATGATCGAGTACAGCGAGGAGGCCCTGCGCGAGGCCGAGTCCGCGTTCTCGCGGATCGAGGGCTTCGTGCAGCGCGTGGTGGAGATGGCCGGGCACGCCGTCGAGCCCGCCGCGGAGGTGCCCACCGCCTTCGCCGAGGCGATGGACGACGACCTGGGCGTCCCGCAGGCGCTCGCCGTCGTGCACACCACCGTCCGGCAGGGCAACTCCGCCCTCGCCGCCGACGACAAGGAAGCCGCCGTGGCCCGCCTCGCCGAGGTGCGCGCCATGCTCGGTGTCCTCGGCCTGGACCCGCTGGACGCGCAGTGGGCGGGGGAGTCCGACCGGGGCGAAGACCTGCACGGCGTCGTCGACAGCCTCGTACGCCTGGTCCTGGACCAGCGTGAGGCGGCGCGGGCCCGTAAGGACTGGGCCACCGCGGATGCCATCCGGGACCAGCTCAAGCAGTCCGGGCTGGCGATCGAGGACGGTCCGCAGGGGCCGCGCTGGAGTCTCGGCGCGCGCTGAGCGCAGTGATCGATTGTGCCGCCCGGGCCTCCGGGCGGCACACTGCATAGACGTACATATTGCTTTCGTAGAGAACAGGTAGGTCATGGCCGCGAACAACCGCCGCATGTCCGGCAAGAAGGGCGCGCAGGTCGGCAGTGGCGGCCAGCGACGCCGGGGCCTGGAGGGCAAGGGTCCGACGCCGCCCGCCGAGATGCGCAAGGGGCACAAGAAGAACCGCATCGCCGCCGCCAAGGCCAAGCAGGTCCAGCGCCGTCCGGCGCCGCGCGGCCGGGGCGGCAAGGGCACCTCCGAGCTGGTCGTCGGCCGCAACCCGGTCGTCGAGGCGCTGCGCGAGGGCGTGCCCGCGAACACGCTCTACGTCCAGCAGTTCATCGACAACGACGAGCGGGTGCGCGAGGCGCTCCAGCTCGCGGCCGAACGCGGCGGCATCAACCTCATGGAGGCCCCGCGTCCCGAGCTGGACCGGATGACCAACGGCCTGAACCACCAGGGCCTGGTCCTCCAGGTCCCGCCGTACGAGTACGCCCACCCCGAGGACCTCGCGAGCGCCGCGTACGACGACGGGGAGGACCCGCTGATCGTCGCTCTCGACGGGGTCACCGACCCGCGCAACCTCGGCGCCGTCGTCCGTTCCGTCTCGGCCTTCGGCGGCCACGGCGTCGTCGTCCCCGAGCGGCGCGCGGCCGGCATGACCGCCGGCGCCTGGAAGACCTCCGCCGGCACGGCCGCCCGTACGCCCGTCGCCCGCGCCACCAACCTCACGCGCGCGCTGGAGGCCTACAAGAAGGCCGGCATCGCCGTCGTGGGCCTCGCCGCCGACGGCGAGGTCGAACTCGGCGAGCTGGAGGCCCTGGGCGGCCCCGTTGTCATCGTGGTCGGCAGCGAGGGCAAGGGCCTGTCCCGCCTGGTCGGCGAAACCTGCGACTTCCGGGTGCGGATCCCGATGCCGGGTGGCGCCGAGTCGTTGAACGCCGGTGTGGCGGCGGGGATCGTGCTGTACGAGGCGGCGCGCCGCCGCGCCTGAACATGTGTCGGTGTCCTCACCCGGACGGGGTAATCCGGGTGTTCAGGGCAAGCTTGACGCGGTCCGGACAGATCCGGCAGGTCAAAGCAGTGTCCTAAACACACGTCACTCGGTTAGATGAGTGTGGACACCAGAACACCCCGCACACCCACGGGGGACCGCTCGTCGGGATTCGACGACGCTCCCGCGCTGAGCATGGTGAAGGTGCCGAGCGATCCGGCGCAGATCATCGTCAATCATGCGAGCTTCCGCGTGCAGTTGGGCGCGTCGGCGCGGCGCACCCAATCACCGCGGATCGCACGGCACTTGACCGCCGGCGAGGACACCGCCCGCATGCCCGTGGTCGGCGCGGCGGCCGGCGCGCGCCGTCGGCCGGTCGTCTGGAGCGGCAAGTCCGCCCCGGACGACACCGGCGCCCACCGACTGCTCCAGGCGGTGCGGGGCGGCAGCGTCCGCCACGGCGAGGAACCGGTAGACGCCGGCGCCACCCAGGTCATCCCGCGGGTCGACGTGGACAACGGCCCCTACGGCGACGACGGTTACGACGACCTCGCCCAGACCGTCGAGACCCCCGTCGTCGGCGCACAGCGCACCCCGCCCGACGGCGACGGCACCCGGCTGCTGCCCGACATGCGCCAGGTCGGCAGCGTCTACGACGAGGAACTCGCCTACGACGACCAGCAGTTCGCGGACCCGGACGACGGCTCGCGAACCCGGCGCCAGGGCGACGAACCCGCGCGGCACGCCTATTACCCGGGCCGCCGCATGAACCTGGGCGTGGTTCTCCTCCCGCTGCGCATCTTCCTCGGCTTCATCTCCATCTACGCCGGCATGGGCAAGCTGTGCGACCCCGTCTACTTCGACGGCGGCAAGCGCGGCTCGATGATGAAGTGGCTCAACACCCTGCACCCCTGGGAAGTCGCCGAGCCGCTACGGCAGTTCGCCCTCGAACACCCCGTCGGCTCCGGCCTGGTCATCGCCTTCTTCCAGGTCATCGTGGGCGTACTCACGATCCTGGGCTGCTGGCAGCGGGTCGCCGCAGTGATCGGCGCGCTGCTGTCGGCCGCGCTGCTCGTCACGGTCAGCTGGAAGAGCGTCCCGGTCTACGACGCCCCCGACATCATCTATCTCGCCGCCTGGTCCCCGCTGATCATCGCCGGCGCCCCCGTCTACTCCATCGACGGCCGGCTCGCGGGCGGCGCCTGGCGCCGGCTCGGCCCCCGCGCCGAGATCTGGGAGCTGCGCCGCTATGTGCTGCGCCGCGGCGCCCTGATCACCGCCATCGTCACCGGGCTGACCCTGCTGATCGGTTCGCTGCTCGGCGGCGCCGTCCGCGACGCCGACCGCGTGGTCGTCCCCGGCCCCGGCGAGCCCCCGCGCAACGAACTGCCCGGCTCCCCGCTCCCGTCGGAGCCCGGCAAACGCCAGAAGCGCACCCCGTCGGCCGTCACCTCCCCGACCCAGGGCGCCACCACGGCCCCGACGGCCGGCGCCGCCACGACGCCGGGCGCCACCAGGGACACCAGCACCGCGGGTACGCCCAGCCAGACGCAGGGCACCACGGGCCAGGCCCCGCCCCAGCAGACCACTCCGGCGGACGAGGCCCCCAGCACCAGCTCGGGCCCGACCTCGGGCGGCTCCACCGGCGGCAGCACGCCGGGCGGCTCGGGAGGCGGAGGATCCACCTCCGGTGAACCGGGCCTGGTGGGCGGCCTGTTGGGGTAGACGGGCCGGTGGGCGGCATCCTGGGTTGAGCCCACCGGCAGCACATCACAACCCGCCTGGTTCCCCGCGCCCCCTGAAGGGGCGCGGGGAACTGCGCGTTCAACCCCCACCGACCGTCACGACGACCGCAGAGCCGCCAGTTCCTTCGCAGCCTCGGTCAGATCCTTCGCCGTATCGATGGCACGCCAGTAGGCGCCCTGCGGAAGGGGAAAACCGGCAAGCCGCCGCTCCCGCGCCAGCCGCGGAAACGTGGTCCGCTCATGGTCCCCCCGCTCGGGCAGCATCTCCGCGAACTCCGGCGAGAAGACGTAGACACCCGCATTGATCTCGTACGTCGTCGGCGGGGCCTCGATGAAGTCCGTGACGTGCCCGAACCCGTCGGTCCGCACGGCGCCCCAGGGAATGCGCGGTCGCGCCAGCGCAAGGGTCGCGACCGCGTCGCGCTCCGTATGGAAGTCCGCCATGTCCCGCAGTGAGAAGCGGGTCCAGATGTCCCCGTTGGTGGCGTACCAGGGCCGGTCGGGGTGCGGCAGATGCGCGGCGGCGTACTTGAGGCCGCCGCCGCGGCCGAGGGGCTCGGCCTCGACGACCGTCGTGACCCGCACGGGCAGGTCGGCATGGACCAGCCAGTCCCGCAGGACGTCCGCGAGATGGCCGCAGCTGACCACTACGTCGGTCACGCCCTCCTCGGCGAGCCAGGCGAGCTGATGGCCGATGATCGGCGTCCCCGTGCCGGGGATCTCGACCATCGGCTTGGGCCGGTCGTCGGTGTACGGACGCAGCCGTGAACCCTGGCCGCCGGCCAGGATCACGGCCTGCACGGGGCGGGACGCGGCGTTCGGATCGGTCATGCCCGAACCCTAAGGCGGCGTCCCGCTCCCGGAGGTGTCAGTGGTGCGCCGCCAGCACTCCCGACGCGAAGGAGGTGTCGCAGACCGGGCGGGCGTAGGACTGGGCGCGCGTCGGGCCGTACAGGCGGACCGCGGCGTGGCCCAGGGCACGGGCGATGGAGGCGCAGTGCCTGGCGAGCGACGGGCGGCCGTTCACGGCCTCCTGGAGGTGGGTGAGCGCGACGCCCGGGTCCTCCTGCTGGAGCTCGGTCAGCAGCTGGTCGCGCAGCACGTCGTGCGGGGCACGGGGCGTGTCGCCCGGCTTGGCGTCCGACACCGAGGCGTCCGACGCGGTGAGCACCGAGTCCGAGGGGTTCCCCGACCAGTTGACCCGCGTGACCGCGAGGGTCCCGGAGAGCACCAGGACGACGGGCAGGACGAGGGCGAGGGAGCGGCCGATACGGCGGGCGGGGCCCCGGCCGCGACGCGTCTGTTGGTTAGTGGAGTGCTTCACGCGAGTGAGGGTAGCGCCCGGTAATGATTTGGCGACATTTAGTCACCGGTTCGGGGGATGAACTGGTGCCCCTTTTTGGGTAATGGGTTGACGCTCACTGCTCGAAATGACCGGTCTGCCGGGGTATTTGTCGACAACGAGAAGGGCCCCGCAGCAGCCTGCGGGGCCCTTGCCGTCAACCTGGGCGATACGCCCGGTCTGTGCCTCAGTCGGAGAGACGCGCGCCCGTGGAGGTCGAGAACACGTGGGTCTCGCCGGAGCGCGGGACGACGTGCAGCGTGCTGCCCTTCTCCGGGACGTCACGGCCGCTGACGCGGACGACGAGGTCCTTGGAGTCGTCGCCGACCTTCGCGGTGCCGTAGACGTACGCGTCGGCGCCCAGCTCCTCGACCACGTTCACCGTGACCGCGAGGCCCAGCTCCGAGTCGGCGCCGGCCACCTCGAAGTGCTCGGGACGCACACCGACGGTGACGGTCTTGTCGGTGGTGGCGGAGAGCGCCTCACGGTCGACCGGGACGACCGAGTTGCCGAACTTCACACCGCCGTCGGTGATCGGCACCTCGACCAGGTTCATGGCGGGGGAGCCGATGAAGCCGGCGACGAAGAGGTTGGCCGGGCGGTCGTACATGTTGCGCGGCGAGTCGACCTGCTGGAGCAGACCGTCCTTGAGCACGGCCACACGGTCGCCCATCGTCATGGCCTCGACCTGGTCGTGGGTGACGTAGACGGTGGTGATGCCGAGACGGCGCTGGAGCGAGGCGATCTGCGTACGCGTCGAGACACGGAGCTTGGCGTCGAGGTTCGACAGCGGCTCGTCCATGAGGAACACCTGCGGCTCACGCACGATGGCGCGACCCATGGCGACACGCTGGCGCTGACCACCGGAGAGCGCCTTCGGCTTGCGGCCCAGGTACTCGGTGAGGTCCAGGATCTTCGCCGCGTCCTCGACCTTCTGGCGGATCTCCGCCTTCGGCACACCGGCGATCTTGAGCGCGAAGCCCATGTTGTCGGCGACCGTCATGTGCGGGTACAGCGCGTAGTTCTGGAACACCATGGCGATGTCCCGGTCCTTCGGCGGCAGGTGCGTGACGTCGCGGTCACCGATGCGGATGGCGCCGGCGTTGACGTCCTCAAGCCCCGCCAGCATGCGGAGCGAGGTGGACTTGCCGCAGCCGGACGGGCCGACCAGAACGAGGAACTCTCCGTCCTCGATGTGGATGTCGAGCGCGTCCACGGCGGGCTTCTCGGTGCCCGGGTAGATCCGGGTCGCCTTGTCGAACGAGACAGTGGCCATGGTGAATGGGCCCCCTTCTACCGGCAGGAACGTGCCGGACGATCCGTTGTAGGAAGGTGGTGGTGTAGTCCATGTGAGTGGACCGGCTTTGGACGGTACCTGGCGTTCACCTGGTCTGTCAGTACCCGGCGCCCTGTGAACTTCGCGGAAATTTTCGACAGGGGCACGCCGGCACGTGGGTACACTGCACGGGCACGTACGTGCGCGCCTCCTTAGCTCAGCTGGTCAGAGCGCCGCTCTTGTAAAGCGAAGGTCGTCGGTTCGAATCCGACAGGGGGCTCTTCTTTTCTCTCTCGGGCAGGTCACTGTCCTGTCACTCCCCTGCCACGCCCTGCCTCCACGGCCGTACCCTGGTCGGCACAACGAGGGGAACCGCGCCGGGAGGTACGGGGTGACAGGGCGCAGTCCGGAACGGGTCCGTAATGAGCTGGTCGTCTCCATCGTGGACGCCCTGCAGAGTGCGGCCACGGTGAACGAGAGCAGCAGCCGCGAATTATGGCGGGGGATGCTCGTCGACGAGCTGGGCTCGCCCGTGGAGCCGTTCATCGGCAACCAGCTGCGGCCATGGCTGCTGTACGTGGTCAAGGCGTGCACGGTGGTCAGCAACGGGCCCGCGTGCCTGGTGCGGTCGCTCCAGTACGTGGAACAGCAGTCGGCGGCGGTCGCGTCCTTATGGCCGCTCGTGGACGAGTGGGAGGCCGTCGACTTCTTCAACAGCGCCGACCTCGGCGATCTGCGGCCCGTCCTGCAGTCCCTTCAGCCGACGGAGCTGGCCCCCATGGCGCGGCGCGCGAGCCGGTCCCGGGTGCAGGAGCTGCCCGCCTGGTGCCAGAGCGGCTGGCAGGTCTTCCTGCGGCTGGCCGGTGAGAACTCCCCGGCCGACGAGCTGCCGTTCAGCATGGCCTTCCTCGCCCTGTCCGCCGACCGGCTGATGGAGGAGGGCCGGGCGGAGTTCGCCGAGATGCTGCGGCGCTTCAACCGCCGTCAGGCGCAAGCGCTGGGGCTGGAGAGCCTGCTGGCGCAGTGGCAGCACTCGGAGCTCCCGCAGTCCCCGCCCTCGCTGGTCCCCGCCTATCTGATGATCCAGTTCGAGCCGGACCGGATCGAGGCCGACCGCTACTACCTCTCGCACTGGCGCCAGTCCGATTCCGAGGGCTGGCACCCCGTGCGCGGCGAGACCGTCCATCTGTGCCGGGAGGAGCTGCCGGGCGCGGTGGAGCGGCTGATCGAGGAGTGCGAGTCGCGCTGGGCCGATCTGCGCCAGCCCGTGATCCTGGAGTTCGTGCTGCCCTGGGAGCTGCTCAACGAGCCGGTCGAGTGGTGGTCCAAGGAGTCCGACCACCCCGATCCGACCCCGCTGGCCCTCGACTACCCGGTGGTCGTGAGATCGCTGGAGCGCCTGCAGCGCGCCGCCTGGCACCGGCCGTGGCACCACAAGTGGCGGCAGCTGAAGGAGCGCCCGGCGGACAGCCATCCGCACTGGAGCCGCCCGGCGCAGGACGGGGCGTACTTCTTTCATTTGGAACGGGAGCTGAAGGAAGATCGGCACGCGGTGTGCCTGGTGCTCAGCGAGCCGCCCGGCGACGACACGGGCACCGGCCGCCGCGAGGTGCTCGCCGGGCTGCGGGCCGGGGTGCCCGCGATGATCTGGCACCGCACGGACTGCGCCGACCCGGGCTTCCAGGACGCCATCGGCGAGATCCTCCAGGACCGCGGGCTCGGCAGCCTGGCGGAGCGCGTCGGGAAGTGGCGTCAGGAGGCGCTGGCCCTCGGCCCCGAGCGCTGGGACCGCCATGTGGGGCGGCATCTGGCCATCCTGCTCGACGACCCGGAGCGCAAGCCCGGCCCCACAGGGCCGGTGTAGGCCGATGACCGGGCAGAGCGGTGCGCCCAGCTGGATACGGCCTTGCGACGGCCTCCGGGCGACGGTCGCAGGAGAGTGGCAGACGGCCTTGCACAGGGCACTGCGCGGTGCCACGCTGGACGCGAGAAAGGCCCACAGGCCAGGCGTACGCGACACCGCAGGGGGGCGCGTTCCATCCGTCGATCGACTGTCCAGTTTGTGCTTCATCCCCCTGTGGCCTGCCGTCTTGCACACCATGCAGACCACTGCCAGGCTTGGCACGTGGATGTCACGCATGCCCGCGCCCTCTGGAAATCCCCTTCGGCACTCCCTCCGTCCTCGGGCCCTACCGGACGCTCTGAGAGCGCTTATGCAGTGTGACGATGTCCCACAATCAGCGGCTGGGCCGGCGTATGACGAAGCCTCACTCGACGCCGTTCCGCATGCTCTGAGCGACCTGGAGCGGTCGCCGTCCGCGGACCCTCCCTCGGTCCTGCTCGTCGTCGACGACCACGTGACCATGCGGGTCTGGGACGACACGGTCCACGAGCTGGCCGGCGAACTGGCCCGCCAGGAACGGCTGGGCGAGATCACCACCGTACGGCTGCTCAGTTCGGACGACACCGAGCCGGCCCGGATCCGGCTGGACCGGCTGCCGGCCACCGGGTCCGCGCACCGGGTGGTGCTGGTGCTGACCGACGGGCTGGCCGCGGGCTGGCGGTCCGACGCGGTGCTGCCGCTGCTGCGCGAACTCGGCCGCAGCGAGCCGCTGTCGGTGCTGCATCTGCTGCCCCAGGAGCTGTGGTCCCGCACCGGCCTGGACGTCAACCGCATGCGGCTGAGCAGCGCCGGAGCCTGGGCGCCCAACGACTCCCTGCGCTGGGAACTGCGCACCTCCCCCCTCGAACCCGTCGACGACCCCGACGCGCGGGCCGGCGTGGTGCCGGTGCCCGTACTCGAGCTGACCGAGCGGTCCCTGTCCGGCTGGGTCGACCTGGTGGCGGGGCGGACGGCCGGCTGGGTGGAGATGTCCGGGCTCAGGGCCCGTGACTGGAAGCGGCGGCCCGATGCGGCGCGGGCCGTGCCGTGGGTGGAGGACGTGCCCGACCCGGCCAGTGCCGTACCGGCCTGGGAGCGGGTCTCGGAGTTCCGGGCCGCCGCCTCGCCGACCGCGTTCGCGCTGGCCACCCGGCTTGCGGCGGCCCCGCTCACGCTGCCGGTGATGAGCGCGGTGACCGCCTCGGTGCCGGGCGCCGGGCCGGCCCATCTCGCGGAGCTGCTGATGAGCGGCCTGGTGCGGTCCGCCGGCGCGGACGCCGAGCGTGCCGCCGAAGTCGCCTTCGTTTTCGGCCCGAACATTCGCCAGGAGTTATTGGCGCTGTCCCGCCGCAGGGACACCGCCCGAGTCCTGCACGACGTACGGGAGTTGCTGGCCACCCTGGCCGAGGGCAGAGATCCGGTGCTGCCCGACGCCGAGGAGCTGTTCGAGACGGCCGACGTGCCGTCCGTGACCCGTCGCAACGTGGCGTTCTTGCGCGTGGAACTGGCAGCACTCAGGGCCCTTTCCGGCAAGTTCCTGCCCAGGGCACAGCGGCTGGCCCAGGCGCTGCGCGACTACGACCGGCAGAACAGCGTGAGCCTGCGCAAGGGCCTGGGCCTGGCCGCCGCCCGGCCTCCCGTGCACGCACCGGCCGAGGCCGGGACATCTTCAGAAGGAGCCACGGCCATGACCGCCACGCAAACGCAGCCCGCGGTGGACAGCGGGCGTTCGACGCCGCGCATCTGGGGGAACATCCCGCCGCGCAACCCGAACTTCACCGGCCGCGTGGACCTTCTTGAACGACTGAGCGAACGGCTGCGCGAGGGCACCACCACTGTGCTGCCCGAGGCGATCCACGGCATGGGCGGCGTCGGCAAGACCCAGCTGGCGATCGAGTACGCCTACCGCCACCAGTCCGAGTACGACGTGGTGTGGTGGATTCCCGCCGAGCGTCCGGGGCAGATCGGCCAGGCCCTGGTGGAGCTCGCCCAGCGGCTGGGGCTCGGCACCAGCGCCGAGGCCAATATCGCCGGGCCCGCGGTGCGTGAGGCGCTGCGCGAGGGGCGGCCGTACTCCCGCTGGCTGCTGATCTTCGACAACGCCGACAGTCCCGAACGGGTGCGCGACTACTTCCCGACCGGCGGCAGCGGCACGATTCTCGTCACCTCCCGCAACCGGCGGTGGAGCGTGGTCGGCCCCTCCCTGGAGGTCGACGTCTTCACCCGCGAGGAGAGCAAGGAGCTGCTGCGCCGCTCGGGTTCGGAGGAACTCGACGACGCCGAGGCGGACCGCCTCGCCGACGCCCTCGGCGACCTGCCGCTCGCGCTGGAACAGGCGGCGGCCTGGCGGGCGGAGACGGGCATGCCGGTCTCGGAGTACCTGCGCCTGTTCGAGCACAAGCGCGCCGAACTCCTTGAGGTCTCCCCGCCGCCGGACTACCAACTGCCGGTCGCCGCCGCGTGGAACGTCTCCCTGGACCACCTGGAGACCCGCAGCCTCACCGCGCTGCGCCTGCTGCAGCTGTGCTCGTACTTCGCCCCGGACCCCATCTCGCGCTCGATCTTCTCCGGCCTCGGCGGCTCCACGATCGACCCCGAACTCGACCGGGCCCTCAACGACCCCATGCGCCTCGCCCGCGCCATACGGGAGATCAACCGCTACTCCCTCGCCCGCATCGACCACCGGACCAACTCGATCGAGATGCACCGCCTGGTCCAGGCCGTGCTGATCCACCGCATGACCCCCGAGGAACAGAACCGCATGCGCAATGGGGCTCACACACTTCTGGCCGCCGCCGACCCCAAGGGGCCGAGCCAGTCCGCCAACTGGCCGCGGTACGCGGAGTTGTACGGCCATGTGATCGCGTCCGGCGCGATCGAGTCGGACCAGCCGTGGGTGCGCGAGCTGGTGATGAACGTCGCGAAGTACCTCTGGTACTGGGGCGACCACCGGGTCGCGCTGGAGTTCTCCGGGCAGGCCTGGGAGACCTGGCAGCGGCGGTTCGGCGAGGAGGACCAGCAGACCCTCCTGATCGGCTGGTGGCTGGGGTTCGTGTACCTGAAGGTGGGCCGCTACGACGACGCCGCCCACGTCGTGGCCCGGCTCAGGGACGTCTACACCCGCACGGCGCCCACGGACCGGGAGGACAACCGCGAGGACGCGCTGGTGGCGCTGAACCTCGAAGCCGCGGTGCGGCGCGCCCAGGGTGATTTCGCCGCCGGTGCCGAACTGGACGAGATGGCCTACGACCGGGCCCGGCGGGCCTTCGGCGAGGACGACCCCACCACGCTGGTCACCGCCCACAACCTCGGCGTGAGCCTGCGCGTGGTCGGCGAGTTCCAGCGTGCGCTGGAGCTGGACCGGCGTACGCACGCGATGAAGACGCGGCTGTTCGGCCGCGATCACCAGCAGGCGCTGGTGACCGAGGCGAGCGTCGCCGTCGACGTGCGCGAGACCGGCGACTACGTGGGCGCGCGGTCCTTGCAGCAGGCCGTCGTGGACGGATACCGGACGATCTTCGGATCCAGCAACCCCGCGACGCTGGAGCGGATCCGCCAGCTGAGCGAGGCCTGCCGGAAGGAAGGCGACCACGCCGCCGCGCTGGAGCAGGCCCGCGAGGCCTCCGAACAGCTCACCCGCCGCTACGGCAACACCCACCCGGACTCCCTGCTGGCCGCGCTCGCCCTGTCCGTGGCGCTGCGTCACAACGGCGCCCTGGAGGAGGCCCGCGAGCACGGCGCCACGGCCCGCGAGCGGTTCCGCAACGTCTTCCCGGCCCACCACCCGCACATCGCGGCGGCCGACGTCGACCTGGCGGTGACCCTGCGGCTGCTCGGGCGGGTGCAGGAGGCAAGGGAGCTGGACGAGGCGGCGCTGGAGTCGCTCACCGGACGTCTCGGGGAGAGCCACCCGATCGTGCTGGCCTGCGCCATCAACCTGGCCAGCGATCTCAGCGCGCTGGGCGAGGTGGCCCAGGCCCGCGAACTCGGGGAGAGGACGCTCGCGTTCTGCCGGTCGCGGCTCGGCGAGGACCACCCGACCACGCTGGTGGGCGCGGCGAATCTCTCCCTGGACCTGGTCGCCCTCGACGAGACGGAGGCGGGCGAGGAACTCCGCGCGGACACCCTGGCCCGCATGGAACGCGTCCTCGACGCGCCTCGCCTCAACTCCGCCGAGGCCGCCCCCCACCCGGCAACCGGCCAGGCCAGGGCCCGCCAGCGCACCGACTGCGACATCGACCCCATGCCGATGTGACCCGCTCCGCCAGCAGGTGGGTCGCGGTTGGGTCGGTGCCCTCCACGGTGAGGGCTCGGCCGGGGCCTGGCTGTTGCTTTGGGATCTGAGGTCAGGCCTGCGGCGTGCCGAGCCAGGTGGCGAGGCTCACCGGGTTCGGGGCACATCGGGTGGGCCGCGGCCGTTTCGGTGTCCTGCAGGGCGAGGGCTCGGCCGTCGCCTGCCCAGGTCAGGCCTGCGGCGTGCCGAGCCAGGTGGCGAGGTTCATCGGGTCCGGTGGGCGGTTCGTGGTCCGGAGCAGGGTCTGGTGTACGGCTCGTGCTCGTTCGGGGTGGTGGCACAGCAGGTGGGCCGCGGTCGGGTCGGTGCCCTCCATGGCGAGGGCTCGGCCGAGGCCTGCCCATGTTCCGGCTGTTGCTTCGGGGTCTGTGGTCAGGCGGGCCACGTAGGCGTGGCGGGCCGCGGTGGCCTCACCCGCGGCCAGTAGGGCGTCGGCGGCCAGTGCTCCGGTGACCTCGGCGGCGGCCTTGTCCGGTCCGTCGGGTGAGCGCCAGTCGCCGGCCGTGTCGGTGAGCCGGTAGCGGACGAGGATCGCCAGGCTTTCCAGCCAGTGGGCGGAGGGGTCGGTTGCGACCTCGGGCTCGGCCGCCAGGTTGGCGGGCGGCCCGCTCGATCCTCGCTGCCACGCGTGTGCGGCCTCCTGGACGGCCGCGGCGGGGGGTTGCCGGTGGTGGGCCCGCCAGCGGGCGGCGTGGTCGTCGGCGCAGAGCCGGGCCAGGGCCAGCGGCTCCTCGGGGACCGGCTCCGCCAGCCACTGCGCGCACTGGTCGCGCAGCGTGACCAGCAGGGCCCTGCCGAGCGGGGTGCAGCGGGGATGGCGGTGGACCTGCTCGATGGCCGTCGCCGTCTGGGCCCGCCACAGGGCGAACTCGAAGTGAGCCAGGGCGCTGTGCGCGGACGGCGCCCTGCGGTGGGCGTTCCAGAAGCGGGTGATCCCCGCGAAGGCGTAAATGCCCTGGAGCAGGCCCTCCAGCGGCCGGGGATCGTCACGCCAGGGCGCGTACCAGAGCTCCTTCGTCCCCTCGGGGGCGGGCGTCACCAGGGGCGCGAGGTGCAGCAGGCCGCCCAGTTTGGTGTGCTGGAACTCGTGGACGAGGGTGGCGGCCAGCTGGGCGGCGTCGTCCGGCTCGGAAGCCTCGATGCCGCCGAAGGCGTCCCCCGCGGACACGCTGCGTGGCCGAAACCTTTCCCTTGCCGTGGTCGGCGTCAGCGAGAGCATGCCCGGCTGCATGGCCTCGGCCGTCTCGGGCAGCTCCCGCAGCAGCACCGTCCAGGCCCGCTCCAGCGTCCTCCGCCAGTGTGCCGCGGTCTCCTCGGACAGGGGACGCGGCTCGGTCGGCCACGGATAGGTCCGGTACGGGTCGACGTCGTCCAGGGCCGTTTCCAGCCGCCGTTCCGCCGGACCGACCACGAGCCGGCGCAGGGGGTGCCACCCCGGTCCGGCCGTACCGGGATCGGCCGGTAGGACGACCTCGCACCCGGGTGCCGCGACCACGGCACGTCCGGACCGGCCGCGCACGGTCGCGGTCGCCCATGGTTCGGTCACCGGCAGCACCGCACAGCCGAGGGTGGGCAACGGCACCCGGCCGTGCCGTACCGGCACCTCGATGGTGAAGTCGAGTTCCGCGCGGAGAGCCGCCGCGGCGGCGAGGGCGGCGAAGTGGCCGAGAACCACCCACAGCGGCGGCTCGTCCTGCGACTCCTTCGCGTGCAGTCGGCGCAGCGTCGTGGCCAGCCACATCCCCGTCTGCGGATACATGAGCAAGTCGTCGACGACTAAGGGGCGTTGTCGCTGGGCGGCGATGAGGAGGTCCCAGGCGGCGCCGAGGTCGGTGGTGTCGTCGAGCATCCGCAGCAGGAGCAGACGGCGGCTGCGTTCGGCACCGAGCAGGTGGTCGAGCGTGACAGATCCGCCCTCGCCGCGTATCAGCTCGGCCAGGACTTCGGGCGGCAGCCGATGGTGCGGCAGGGACGGCTCAGCACTCACAGGCGGCCCCCTCGGCGTCAGTCGAAACGCTCGGCGCCGCCGTCGATTCCACTGACGCTGGCCAGCTGGTGGTCGATTCCCGGCCGCAGCTCCTCCAGCGACGCGGCGAGAACCTGACTGTCCATGGAGCGCAGCGATTCAAGAGAAACCCCCGCGAGATCGACTAGGTTGGACTCGACGGCGGCCACAGACGGCTCCATGACGGCCAAACCCCTTCCCCCCGGCTGTATATGCGATGCGGCTGCTCACATCCCCCTGATAATGGCCCGCCGCACGCGGGATGAAACCCCGTGTTCGTACAGCGCTGCGATATCAGGTCACGCGTCCGGTCGGCGTCTGCCGTCGGCTCCGCGGTGGCGCCGGGTCAACTCCACCGCCTCCTGGTCCATGCGGGCCACCCCGGCGGAGTCGCCCTCCATCAACCGTATCGCTTCCAGGAGTTGGTCCAAGGTCCCGCGATAACGCAGGCAGGTTCTCAGGATTCCGAACACGTCCGGGCGCAGGGCGGGGGAGCGGGGGCTGTTCGCGGCGATCGCCGGGTCGATGCTGTCGAGCACGAGGGCCAGGGCGGTGCGGTCGCTCACCGTGGGCAGGGAGGTCAACGCGGTGACCAGGCCGTCGAGTTCGCGCAGGGGGAGGTTGTCGGGCAGGTCGGCCAGGGTGGTGTGGTGTGCGGGTGCGGGGTGGGGGGCCGTGAGGCGGGTGAGGGCGGTCGCGGTCGGGGGGAGGCCGGCCAGCCGGTGCAGCGCGGTCAGTTCGGCGCCGGTCAGCAGCTCGTACCAGCGGTCCACGCGGACCGCGGAGAGCCGGCCCAGGCCGTCGCCCCGGTGGTGCGCGTTGACCAGGCCGATCACGGTGCCGTTGTGCCAGACCGCCGCGCCGGACATGCCCTCCCAGGGCGAGCGGTGTGGATCGGGGTCCGACTCGGGGGGTCCGACGGCGAGTTCGAGGGTGCCCTCGCGGCGGTTGGACAGCACCGAGATCATTCCGCTCGCGTGGCAGGAGTCGCGGTAGTGGACGTCCGCCGCGGGGTCCCGGCGCAGCTTGAAGCGGGGGTAGCCCACGGTCGTGAACGGCAGGACCACGTCCGAGTCCGGTACGGCGCCGTAGGCGGGCGGCTCGACCGAGGCCGCGTGGACGCCTTCCGGCACCTCGCCGGTGATCTCCAGCAGCGCCACGTCGGCCTTGTCCAGGGCCAGCGCCACACGGGCGGGCGCGAGCCATTCGTCGGCCCGGTCGGCCTCGAACCGTACGCGGGTGCTGTGGGGACCGGCGTCGCGGACCACGTGCGCGGCGGTGAGGACCCAGCGGTCGCCCACCCGGTATCCGGAGCCGCGCCGCCCGGTGGCGCCCCCCGGCGGGCGGACCAGCACCTGCGCCACCCGCTTCGGATCCAGACCGTCCGTCACCTGCTCAGCGCTCCCGCTCCGCCTCGTCGCCGCTCACCCACGGAGCCCGGCCGCCGCCGCTGCGCGTGCGCGGGTCGAGGGTGAGCTTCACGCGGTGGGTGACGCTGTCCGCGAGCCGGCCGTCCGCGCCCGCTTCCACCACCCAGAAGCGGATCTTTCCGCCGGCGGTCGCGGAACGCTCCACCGCCACGGCCGCCTCCAGCTCCACCGGGCCCACCTCGAAGTAGAGGTCCTCACCCGCAGCCGCCGTCCGCGCGGTGGTCAGTTCCCGGCGCAACTCCTCGATCATTTCCGCGAGTTCAATCACAACCGGTCCTTACCCGCACCGTCCTTTTGTCACTCGATCCGGGCAGATTCGGTGGTGCGAACCTGTGTGTCTCCTGTGATGCACTAGGGTCGCTGAGGCGCTCAAAAACCACCTTAAACAATCTGAAACCACCTAAAAGAATGAAATGGACGGCGTGATGGAGAAGTCCGGAGTCGAGTCCGAGCTGATCGACCTCAGCGGTGTGCCGCTGGACGCCTGGCCGTCCATGAGCCTGCCGTCCGCCGAGGGCTCCCTGCGGCGCCTGCTCGGCCGTATCGACGACCCGGCGAGCAGCCTCGGCGGCTACAACCCGCAGCGCGACGAACGGTGACGCCCGGCCCCCACGTTCTCGCGCCCGAGTCGTTCGGTGAACTGCTGGGCGGCTCGGGCGGGTTCGCGACCGTGTCCGCGCTGCGGGCGAGCGAGCGCAGCTGGCGGCTGCTCGTCGTACGGGCCCTGCTGGACGCCTCCGCCGACGCGCCCGCCGGGCCCCTGCCGCCGCCCGCCGAGGCCTGGCGGCTGCTGACGCGGGCCCGGACGGCGGCCGAGGACGTCGTCGAGGAGCTGCTGGCCTATCCGGCGGTCGGCGTGTGGGCCGCGCACACCCTGCGCCGGCTGCGCGGCACCGCCGACGATGAGGTGCCCCTGTGGGTGGAGCTCGGCCACCTCCACGCCCTCGCGGCGAGCGCGGCGATCCGCGCCGGGGCGGACTTCCGTACCGCCGTCCCCGTCCGGCACGGATGGGCGGTGCTGCCCGGGCTCGGGGCGATGCGGGTGGCCGGCCCGCCCGGGTGGGACACGGCCGAGGTGTCCGCCGCCGCGGGCCGGGTCCTGGTCGCCGGGCGACCGCTCGACGGGCCCGACTGGCACGGCCTGACGCGGCTGAGTGCCGACGACTGCGCGCTGCTCCTGGACGACACCGACCCCTACCGCACGCTGCGCGGGCCCGTCCCCGCCGAGCCCGTCGCCGCCGCCCCCTGGCAGGACCTGTTCGCCGAGGCCTGGGAGATCCTGCGCGAGCTCGACGCCGAGGACGCCCGCGCCCTCGCCGGCGGACTGGTCACCCTGGTGCCACGTCCGCGCGCCGAGCGCTTCCGCCCGCACAGCGCCTCCTCCGGCGACGCCTTCGGAGCCGCCCTCGCCTCGCTCCCCGACGACGCCGAGCAGCTCGCCGCCACCCTGGTGCACGAGTTCCAGCACAACAAACTCAGCGCCTTCATGCACCTGTTCACCCTCTACGACGACCAGGGCGCCGGCCGCCGTCTCCACTACGCCCCTTGGCGCGACGACCCGCGCCCCGTGGGCGGACTGCTGCAAGGTGTCTACGCCTTCTACGGCGTCACCGGGTTCTGGCGCCGGCGCCCGCATCCGCTCGGGCGGTTCGAGTTCGCCCTGTGGCGGACCCAGACGGCCCACGCCCTGCATGCGATCGCCCGCTCCGACGGCCTCACCGACCTGGGCCGCCGACTGGTGGCCGAGCTGACGGCGCGGCTGGAGCCGTGGCTGGCCGAGCCGGTACCGCAACCGGCCCTGGCCGCCGCCGAGTTGGCGGTGGCGGACCATCGGGCGACCTGGCGGGCGTACCACTTGCGGCCCGATCCGCGGGCGGTCCGGGAGCGCGCGGAGAGATACGAGCCTGTGCTCGCTCCGGGCAGTCCGGCGCGCGGGTTCGACACCCGGGCGGTGCTGCTGCGGTGGCTGCTCGCCGACCCGGCCGGGTTCGACGCCCTGCGCGAGGATCCCGGCGCCACGGTGAGCGGGGCGCGGGCCGAGGACGTCGCGCTGGTCTCGGGGGACACCGCCGGTGCGCTGTGCGCGTTCCGGGAGCGGATTCTGCGCGGTGGCGGCGACCCCGAGACGTGGGTGGGGCTCGGGCTCGCCGCGCGGGCGGGTGGGGACCCGGCGGCCGAGGTCGTGCTGGCCCGGCCGGAGCTGGTGATGGCCGTGCACGCCGAACTCGGCGCGGACGCGGACCCGTTGGAGACGGCGCGGGGGCTGGTCAGCCGCCCAGCTTGAGGAGCGCCTCGTCCGTCAGCCGGTACACCGTCCACTCGTCCTGCGGGCGGGCGCCCAGGGACTCGTAGAAGGCGATGGACGGGGCGTTCCAGTTCAGGACGGACCACTCCAGGCGCTGGTAACCCCGCTCGACGCAGATCCGCGCCAGCTCGGTGAGCAGGGCCTTGCCGTGGCCGGCGCCGCGGGCGTCGGGGCGGACGTAGAGGTCTTCGAGGTAGATGCCGTGGACGCCGCGCCAGGTGGAGAAGTTCAGGAACCACAGGGCGAAGCCGACCGGTTCGCCGGTGGTGTCGTCGACGGCGATGTGGGCGTAGGCGGCCGGGCCGTTGCCGAAGAGGGCTTCTCGGAGCTGCTCCGGGGTGGCCTTCGCCTCGTCCGGGGCTTTCTCGTACTCGGCGAGTTCGCGGATCAGCGTGTGGATGACGGGGATGTCGGCGGGGGTCGCGGTGCGGATCATGCGGCGAGGTTAACCCCGTCGGCCGCGCAGACGGCGGGCCGTTTCCAGCTGGGCGGGGTCCAGGGGGCGGCCGTCCTCCACATCCCACAGGCAGTTCTGGAGGAGACGGCCCAGGGTCCAGGCGAGGGCCCGGTCGCGGTCCAGGGCGAGGACGTCCGTCATGGCGTCGAAGCGCCAGCGGACGTCGTCGGCGTCGTAGTGGTTGTAGAGGGCCGGCCACAGCTCGAAGCCGGGGTCTCCGGCCAGTGGCTTGGGGTCGATGGCGAGCCAGGGGGCGCGGTCGGAGGCGAGGACGTTCTCGTTGTGCAGGTCCCAGTGCAGGAGTCGGTCGCCGGGCTCGTCGACGACCTCCCGTACGGCGGCCGCGCAGTCGGCGACGATCCGGCGGGCCTCCGGGTCCGGGATGCGGTCCAGCGCCGAGGGCGTCTGTTCCAGCATGGCCTGTGCGATGTCGCCGAGGCGGCGCAGGCCCGCGGGGGCGGGGGTGGTGGTGAGATGGGCCAGCAGCCGGGCGATGACCAGGACGGCCTCGTGGGTGTCGGGCAGGTGCGCGAGCATGCGCCGGGAGTCGAGGCGTTCCAGGAGCATCGTGCCGGTGGCCGGGTCGTGGTCGAGGAGCCGTACCGCGCCGTCGCCGTTCCACAGGCGCAGGGCGACCGGCTCGTCCCGGGTCTCCTCGTCGAGGAGCTGGAGCTTGAGGACGGCCGGGGTGCCGTCCGCGCGGACGACGGGGACGACGAGGGCGGCGACGCCGTGCATCGGACGTCCGTCGATCACCAGGTCCCAGCGGCGGACGAACTCCGCCGTCAGCTCCGGCAGACCGGCGACGAAGGCGCGGCCCGCCGCTCCGTTGAACTCCGCCTGTGTCGTGGCAAGCGCTTCCGGAACGTCGATCACGAATCGGACGATAACGGCGCGCTCGCCGTGCCGCATGCGAATAAAACCGCGGAATCCGAAGGAGACAGTGGCCGTGCGGACGGGTTAACGTCCCGGCCATGAGCAGCTCGGGCAGCGATGTCGTCAACGGCGGCATCTCCTTCTGGTACGCGGACGACGGCCTCCCCGCGGTGCGGGAACCCCTCTCCGGGGACGCCACGGCCGACGTCGTGGTCGTCGGCGGCGGATACACGGGACTGTGGACCGCGTACTACCTGAAGAAGGCGGCGCCCTTCCTCCGGATCACCGTGCTGGAGCAGAAGTTCTGCGGCTACGGCGCGTCCGGGCGCAACGGCGGCTGGCTGTACAACGGCATCGCGGGGCGCGACCGCTACGCGAAGCTGCACGGGCGGGATGCGGCCGTGCGCTTGCAGCGGGCCATGAATGACACCGTGGACGAGGTCGTCGCCGTCGCGGCGGAGGAGGGCATTGAGGCGGACGTCCACCGGGGCGGGGTGCTCGAAGTGGCGCGTACGCCTGCCCAGTTGGCGCGGCTGAAGGCCTTCCACGAGGCGGAGCTGGCGTTCGGGGAGAAGGACCGGGAGCTGTACGACGCCCGGGAGACCGCCGAGCGGATCCGGGTCGCGGACGCGGTCGGCTCGTCGTGGACTCCGCACGGGGCGCGGGTGCATCCGGTGAAGCTGGTGAAGGGCCTGGCGGCGGCCGTCGAGGCGCTGGGGGTGGTGATCCACGAGCAGACGCCGGTGACGGAGATCCGGCCGAAGCACGCGGTGACGCCGTACGGCGTGGTCCGCGCTCCTTATGTCCTGCGCTGCACGGAGGGGTTCACGGCGGCGCTCCGGGGCGAGCGGCGGACCTGGCTGCCGATGAACTCGTCGATGATCGCGACGGAGCCGCTGACGGATGCGCAGTGGGAGTCGGTGGGGTGGGACGGGCTTGAGACGCTCGGGGACATGGCCCACGCGTACATGTACGCGCAGCGGACCGCGGACGGGCGGATTGCTCTGGGCGGGCGGGGAGTTCCGTACCGCTTCGGGTCGAGGACCGACAACGACGGGCGGACGCAGGACGCGACGGTCGCGGCGCTGCGGGAGATTCTGCTGGGGTTCTTTCCCTCGCTGGCCGGGGTGGGGGTCTCGCACGCCTGGTCCGGTGTGCTCGGCGTGCCGCGGGACTGGTGCGCGACGGCGACGCTGGACCGGGCGACGGGGCTGGGCTGGGCGGGGGGTTATGTCGGGTCGGGGGTTGCTACGGCGAACCTGGCGGCGCGGACTCTGCGGGATCTGGTGCAGCTGGACTCCGGGCAGGGCGGGCGTACCGAGCTGACGGATCTGCCGTGGGTGGGGCACAAGGTGCGGAAGTGGGAGCCGGAGCCGTTGCGGTGGCTGGGCGTGCAGGGCATGTACGCCGTGTACCGGGCTGCCGACCGGCGGGAGTCGGCGGCTCGGTCCGCGGAGTCGTCGAGGTTGGCGCGGGTTGCGGATCGCGTGGCTGGGCGGCACTGACCGGCTGGCCGGTGTGCGGGGGGTGGGTCGCGCAGCCCGGCGCTTACGGGGTGCCGCCTCTCTTTGGCAGCGGGGCCGCCCTAGGCGGCACGAATGCCCGCAGGATCAGCGGCTCATCAGGACACCCGTTCCGGGACAGGTGCGTCCGTCGGTGTCTGGTGTTTTGGGGCCTTGGCTGTGACCATCAGGCCTGCCACCACGGCGCCCAGGAGCATGATGGCGGCGGCCCACCAGATGGCGACCGTGTAGCCGTGGACGATGCCTTCCTTGGTGACCAGGGCCTGTTGGGCGGGGTCGGTCAGGTGGGCCGTGATGTACGCCGTGCTGCTGGTCGTCGCGATCGTGTTCAGCAGCGCCGTACCGATCGAACCACCCACCTGCTGCGAGGTGTTCACCGTCGCCGACGTGACGCCGGAGTCCTGCGGCGCCACCCCCGCCGTGGCCGTGGCGAAGACCGGCATGAAGGTCAGGCCCATGCCGAGGCCCATCAGGATCAGCGCGGGCAGGATCTCGGTGGCGTAGGACGAGTGCACCGTCATCCGGGTCAGCAGCAGCATGCCGGCCGAGGCCAGCAGCATGCCCGGCACCATCAGCAGCCGCGGCGCCACGTGGTGCATCAGCCGGGCCGAGATCTGCGTGGAGCCGATGATGATCGCGGCGGTCAGGGGGAGGAACGCCAGGCCCGTCATCACCGGCGAGTACTCCAGGATCACCTGGAGGTAGTACGTCATGAACAGGAACAGCCCGAACATGCCGATCACGGCCAGCCCCATCGTCAGGAAGCAGCCCGCACGGTTGCGGTCCTTGATGATGTGGAGGGGGAGGAGGGGCATGGGGGCACGCGACTGCCACCACACAAAGGCCGCCAGGAGTACGACGCCGCCCGCGAGCAGCCCCAGCACCACCGCGTCCGACCAGCCCCGGGGCTCGGCCTCGCTGAAGCCGTAGACGATCGCGACGAGACCGCCGCAGCCCAGCAGCGCGCCGGGCACGTCGAGGCGGGCGCCCGGGGTGCCGGGCCGGTCGTGCAGCAGGACGAGCGCGCCGGCGACGGCGGCGATCGCGATGGGCACGTTGACGTACAGACACCAGCGCCAGTCCAGGTACTCGGTGAGCAGCCCGCCGACGATGAAGCCGATCGCGGATCCGCTGCCGGCCAGGGCGCCGTAGATGCCGAAGGCCTTGGCGCGTTCCTTGGGGTCGGTGAAGGTCGTGGTGAGCAGGGACAGCGCGGAGGGTGCCAGGACCGCGGCGAAGACGCCCTGGAGGGCGCGGGCGGCGAAGAGCATCCCGGAGCCGGTGGCGGCGCCGCCGAGTGCGGAGGCGGCGGCGAAGCCGACGAGCCCGATGACGAAGGTGCGCTTGCGTCCCGCGAGGTCGGCGATCCGGCCGCCGAGCAGGAGGAGCCCGCCGAAGGCGAGCGTGTAGGCCGTGATGACCCACTGCCGGTTGCCGTCCGTCATGCCCAGGTCCTCCTGGGCGGACGGCAGCGCGATGTTCACGATGGTCGCGTCGAGGACGACCATCAGCTGGGCGAGAGCGATGACCACCAGCCCCCACCAGCGGCGGGGATCGGGGTCCGAGGAAGCGGTCGTTTCACCTGTTCGGGTGATACTCACCCGGTCAGCAGACCATGGATCGGGACCTGTCGCATCCGGAGACGTCACGGCTCCAGCACCACCTTTCCGGTCGTTCCACGGCTCTCCAGCGCCCGGTGCGCGGCGGCGGCCTCGGCGAGCGGGAAGCGCTGCACGGCCGGGGTGAGCCGGCCGGCGGCGGCCTCGGCGAGGGCCCGGAGTTCCAGGGTGCGTACGGGGTCGGGGCCGCCGGCCTTTTTCAGCATCACGGGGCCGAGGACCTGCTCGGAGACGCCCTCGACGAGGTAGGGCTCGCCGCCCTGAATGCCCTCGCCGGACCAGCCGAAGACGAGGTGCCTGCCGCCGGGCCCGAGCAGCGCGACGGCCTCCCGGGCGACGCTGCCGCCGACGCCGTCGAAGACCACGGTGGCGGCCCGTCCGCCCAGGTAGGCGCGGACCTTCCCGGGCCAGTCGGGGTCCTTGTAGTCGACGGCGAGGTCGGCGCCGTTCGCCTGGACGCGGGCGGTCTTCTCGGGGCCGCCGGCCAGCCCGACGACGGTGGCGCCGGCGTTCTTGGCGTACTGGACGAGCAGCGTGCCGATGCCGCCGGCGGCGGCCGGGATCACGGCCACGGAGTCCGGGCCGAGCTCGGCGAACTGCACGATTCCCATCGTCGTACGCCCCGTGCCGATCATGGCGACGGCCTCGGCGAAGTCGAGGTTGCCGGGGATCTCGTGGACGCGTTCGACGTTGGTGACGGCGAGTTCGGCGTAGCCGCCGGGCGCGAAACCGAGGTGGGCGACGACCTTCTTGCCGAGCCACAGGTCGGCGACGCCTTCGCCGAGGGACTCGATCACACCCGCGACCTCGCGTCCGGGAACGGTGGGCAGGACGGTGGGCGCCGGCCCCGGGCCCTGCATGCCCTCGCGTAGCGCGGTGTCGAGGAGGTGGACACCGGCCGCAGCGACGGCGATACGGACCTGGCCGGGGCCGGGCCGGGGGTCCTCCACCTGCTCGTGGACGAGGTTCTCGGCGGGCCCGAAGGCGTGGAGTCGGACGGCGTGCATGAGGGGTCCCCCATCGTTGGCGTCGGTACGAGGTCCACTCTTCAACCTCAAGCATGCTTGAGGTCAAGGGCGGGCTTCCGGCCGAGCGCCAACGACACCGCGGTGAGTGCGCTGTTGAAGGACACCTCCGAGAGCACACCGGGGGCGGCGACCTGGTCGCCCGCGAGATAGACGCCGTCGCCGCGGTCGATGGCCGGCCGGTCCCGCCAGCTGCTGCCGGGCAGATCGACGGCGCCCGTACGGCCGTTGGCAACCGCCTCCCGCCGCCAGGTCACACGCTCGCGCCAGCCCTCGAAGCCCAGGTCCAGGAGCTGCTCGGCGCGGGCGACACCGGCCGCCTTCGACTCGCCCGGGGCGAGCGGGATCTGACCCTGGATCAACTGCTCGCCGGCCGGCGCGAGGGTCCGGTCCTGCGCGGTGAACCGCTCGATCCACCCGGGGGCGTCCAGGTCGGACACGGCGAAGGCGTCCCCGCGCCGGGTGCGTACGGCGAGGTCGACGAGGGCCGTACGCCCGCTCGGCCAGGTCAGGCTCTCGTCCCCGAGAAGGCGGCGGGCGGCGTCGAGGGAGGTGGCGACGATGACGGGCGTGTCGGTCGGCACGGTGTTCACCCGGGACAGGGTCTCCATCCGCACGCCCAGGTTCCAGGCGCGGCTCGCCATCCGGTCGATCACGGTGGCCCAGCCGCCGCGCGGGTAGTGCGCCTCGGGCGGCAGCTTGGTGGCGCGGCGCAGGCGCTCCTGCACGAACGCGGCGGACAGCGATCCGGGGTCGTGGTGGAACAGCGCCACGGCGGAGTAGTGGGCGGCGGCCCGCGCGCCCTCCTCGCCCGCGATGTCGCTCGCCCACGTCAGGAAGTCGACGTCGACGGGCGCCTGGGGCAGACCGCGGCGCAGCAGCTTGAGCATGGCGAAGGGCGGGGTGCGGCGCAGCGCTCCCTTGTGCCGCAGCCGCAGCCGGGCCGCCTCCAGAGGTGGCAAGGGGGCGAGCTGCCCGATCAGGTCGCGCTGCTTGAGCCAGGTCCAGTGCGGGCCGCCGCTGTAGAGGGCGTGCGGACCCTCGTTCGTCCGGTACGGCCCCTCGGCGGTCCGCGCCCGCCCGCCCAGCGTGTGGTGGGCCTCGTACACGGTGACCTTGGCGCCCGCCTCGGCGGCGGTGATGGCGGCGGTGAGTCCGGCGAAGCCGCCGCCGACGACGGTGATGCGGTGCATGGCTGGGATCTCCCTCAAGTCGGCGTGCCGTTACGCCCATACGACGCACCGAGGGCCCCGGAATGTGACATCGGCCGGGATTTCGCAGGTCAGGAGTGGTGTGAAGGGCGTTGTCAGTGGTGGGGTGCAGCATGGGGGACATGGCGAGGAGAGCGGCGGGCGAGGTGAAGGGGGCGCGGCGGCCGGAGGTGCGGCTGCCGCCGCTGGAGGTGTACGGGGGCGAGCTGGAGCCGGACGGGGACTACGACGGGCTGGAGTTCCGTGAGCGGGATCTCGCCGGTCAGGACGGCGGGGGCGCCCGCTTCATGGACTGCGCGCTGACGGGGTGCGCGCTGGACGGGACACGGCTGCGGCACGCGCGCGTCCTGGACTCGGTCCTCACCGGCATACGGGGTGTGGGCACCGACCTGTCCGAGGCGACGCTCCGGGACGCGGAGCTGATCGACGCCCGGCTGGGCGGGGCGCAGTTGCACGGCGCCGTCCTGGAGCGGGTGGTGATCCGCGGCGGCAAGATCGACTACCTGAACCTGCGCGGGGCCCGCCTCAGGGACGTCGTCTTCGAGGGCTGTGTCCTCGTCGAGCCGGACTTCGGCGGGGCGACGCTGGAGCGCGTCGAGTTCACGGACTGCACCCTGAAGCGCGCGGACCTCGCCGGCGTCACGCTCACGGACGTCGACCTGCGGGGCGCGGTGGAGCTGGACCTCGCGCGGGGCGTGGACCGGCTGGCCGGAGCGGTGATCAGCACCGCCCAACTGCTGGATCTGGCGCCGGTGCTGGCGGGGGAGCTGGGGATCAGAGTGGAGGGGTGACGGCGCTGCCGCGCACGCCTCACCCCACCCGCGGGAAGCGGGCCTGGAGCGTCCAGATCGCCGGGTTCTCGGCCAGGTCCTCGTGCAGGTCGCACAGGTCGGCGATCAGGTCGTGCAGGAAGTCGCGGGCCTCGCGGCGCAGGTCGGAGTGGGAGAAGGTCAGCGGGGGCTCCTCCGCCGGCATCCAGTCGGCCTCGATGTCCACCCAGCCGAAGCGGCGCTCGAAGAGCATGCGGTCGGTGGACTCGGTGAAGTCCAGTTCCGCGTGCTGGGGGCGGGAGGCGCGGGAGCCGGCCGGGTCGCGGTCCAGGCGTTCCACGATGTCGCACAGCGCCCACGCGAAGTCGAGCACCGGCACCCATCCCCAGGCTGTGGACAGCTCCCGGTCCGCCTTGGTGTCCGCGAGATAGACATCGCCGCAGAACAGGTCGTGGCGCAGGGCGTGGACGTCCGCGCGGCGGTAGTCCGTCTGCGGCGGGTCCGGGAAGCGGTTGGAGAGGGCATAGCCGATGTCGAGCACGTAGGTGATGGTGTCACGCCCCCATAGGATCGCGACCGTGTCCCGGTTCGTGCGGCTGTGCCTGGTCCCCTCCCTGCTCGCGCTCAGCGCCTGCGGCGGTAGCGGCCACGGCACCCCCGGCAGCTCCGGCCTGGGCGACCCGTACTTCCCCAAGGCCGGAAACGGCGGCTACAACGTCACCCGCTACGCCCTCGACCTCGCCTACGACCCCGGCACCCGCCACCTCACCGGCACGGCGACGATCAACGCCCGCGCCACCCAGGACCTCTCCGCCTTCAACCTGGACTTCAAGGGACTGGACGTCGAAGGCATCAAGGTGGGGGACGACAGCGCTCGCTGGCGCCGCACCGGCCAGGAGCTCACCGTCCGCCCGCGCCACGGCCTCACCGCCAAGGACACCTTCCGCGTCACCGTCCGCTACTCCGGCACCCCCGCCACCCTCACCGACCCGGACGGCTCGCAGGAGGGCTGGATCCCCACCGCCGACGGCGCCCTCGCCCTCGGCGAGCCGTCGGGATCGATGACCTGGTTCCCCGGCAACCACCACCCCTCCGACAAGGCCTCGTACGACATCACCGTCACCGTGCCGAAGGGCCTGCGGGCCGTCTCCAACGGCGAGCTGACCGGCGAGCGGACCGGAGGCGGCCGTACCGCCTTCACCTGGCACACCGCCGAGCCCATGGCGAGCTACGTCGCCACCGTCGCCGTCGGCGACTACGACATCAGCCGCTCGACGGCCGCGGACGTACCGGCGTACACGGCCGTCGACCCGGCCGAGGCGAAGGCGAGCGCCAAGGTGCTCGCGCGGCTGCCGCAGGTCATGGAGTGGGCGGCGTACAACTTCGGGCCCTACCCGTTCTCCTCCACCGGCGCGGTCGTCGAGCGCCCGGACGACTCCGGCTATGCCCTGGAGACCCAGAACCGCCCGGTCTTCCCCGGCGCCCCCGAGACCGCGCTGCTCGTCCACGAGATCGCCCACCAGTGGTTCGGCAACTCCGTCACCCCGCGCTCCTGGCAGGACATGTGGCTCAACGAGGGCTTCGCCACCTACGCCGAGTGGCTGTGGGAGGAGGACCAGGGCGGCGACAGCGCCCAGGAGACCTTCGAGGCGCTCTACGACAGCCAGGACGCCGACCTCTGGGCGTTCCCGCCCGCCGAGCCGACCGGCGCCGCGCACATCTCCGACCGGCCCGTGTACGACCGCGGCGCGATGGTCGTCCACCAGATCCGCCGGGCGGTCGGCGACGACGCCTTCTACGACCTGGTCCAGGGCTGGACGGCCGCCCACCGCCACGGGGTCGCCGGCACCGACGACTTCACGGCGTACGTGGAGCGGCAGGCGCCGGACGTGGACTTCGGCCGCATCTGGGCGGACTGGCTGTACGGCGAAGGCAGGCCCGGCGATCGTTAGGCGAACCCGCATGGTCGACAAGCGCCCGAAAGCGTCCACAGGTGACCGGGGTCAGGCCTGTCCCTGTCTTCTCCGTACCTCGCCCTCCGTATGACATCCGTATACCTAAGGTTCCACTCGGAGTGACCGAGCCCGTCGCGTGCGCCGGGCCGAGGACGAGAGGGGACGTCATGGACGGCTCCGGACCCGACACGGATCAGGGCGTACTGCCTGTCGAGCTCACCCGCTTCATCGGCCGGGAGGCCGAACTCGCAGAGATACACGCCGTGCTGGGACACGAGCGGCTGGTCACGCTGATGGGCGCCGGTGGCGTGGGTAAGACCCGGCTCGCACTGCGCACGGCCCGGCGAATGCGCGAACACTGCCCCGACGGGGTCTACTTCGTCGAGTTGTCCGAACTGCGCGACCCGGCGCTGCTGGCCAACGCCGTCGCCTCGGCGGTGGAGTTGCCGGAGCAGTCCGAGCGGGCCGCCCGCGCGCTGCTCGACGCGCTCATCGCCTATGTCGGGCGCAAGCGGCTGTTGCTGGTCCTGGACACCTGCGAGCATCTCGTCGACGCCTGCGCCCTGTTCGTCCAGTCGCTGCTGCGCTACTGCCCGAACGTCCGGGTCCTCGCCACCAGCCGCCAGCCGCTCGACGCGCCAGGCGAGCGCGTGCTGCAGGTGATGCCGCTGCCGGTGATCGACCCGGACGAGGACATGCTGCCGGGCGCGGCCCCCAGCGATGCCATGTGTCTGTTCGCCGAGCGGGCGGCCGCCGTGGTGCGCGGCTTCGGGCTCACCGACGCCAACCGGGCGCTGGTCGCCCGGTTGTGCCACCGGCTCGACGGCATCCCGCTCGCCATCGAACTGGCCGCCGTACGGCTGCGGGCGCTGTCCCTGGAGCAGCTCCTGGACCGTCTCGACCACCGTTTCCGGCTGCTGTCCGGCGGCAGTCGCATCGCGCTGCCCCGGCACCAGACCCTGCGTACCGCCATCGACTGGAGCCATGAACTGTGCACCGCACAGGAGCAGTTGCTGTGGATTCGGCTGTCGGTCTTCGCCGGTGAGTTCGAGCTGACCGCCGCCGAGGAGGTCTGCTCCGGGCCGCGGCTGGCGCCCGAGGAGATCCTGGAGTGCCTGATCGGCCTGGTGGACAAGGCGGTCGTGCTCCGCCTCGACGACGAGGGCGACGGCAGCGGCGCCCGCTACCGCATGCTCGACACCATCCGCGAGTACGGCAGGGAGCGGCTCGCCGAGTGCGGCGCCGAGACCGAGTACCGCACACGCCACCGCGACCACTGCCTCACGCTGGCCCGCGAGTTCGACCGGAAGTGGCTCACCGCCGAGCAGGCCTCCTGGATGCGGCGCACCTGGCAGGAGCGGGCCAGCCTGCGCTCGGCACTGGAGTTCTGCTGCGCCTCTTCGCAGGAGGCCGCCGCCGGGCTGGAACTGGCCTCCGCGCTGTGGGGGTTGTGGCTGGGCACCGGCCGCACGGTCGAGGGCCTGTACTGGCTGGAACGGCTGCTCACCGCCTGCCCCGGCCCGCACCCGGCCCGTCCGCAGGCCCTCAGGGTCGCCGGTCACCTCAGTCTCATGTCGGGCGCGCATGCGCGCGGCCTGGAGCTGACCGACCAGGCGGAGGCCGCCGCCCCTGAGGGAGCGGCCCGTGCGGAGGCGGCGTACATCGTCTTCAACCGCGGACTTGCGCACACCCTGGCCGGCCAACTCGACTGGGCCTTCGAACAGCTCAAGGACGCCCGGGAACGGTTCGCGGCCCTGGAGGACCGGGCGAGCGAGGCGTGGATGCTGGCGACGATGTGCGGATCGTGTGTCTGCGCGGGCGAGTACGACAAGACGCTCGCCACCTGCGAGGAGACCTGGCCCCTCCTGGAACCGCTGGGGGAGCGCTGGGTCACCGGCTGGTTCACCTGGATCCGCGGCTGCGCCCTGTGGGGCCTCGGCCGCTACGAGGACTCCGCCGACGCCCTGCGGACGGCGATCCGGCTCTGCCTGGAGATCCGCCACGTCCAGGGCATCGCCTTCTCGTTCGACACCCTCGGCTGGATCGCCGCCGCCGAGGAGCGCTACGAGCGCGCCGCCTCACTGCTGGGCACGGCCGACCGGCTGTGGGAGAGATTCCACGACCCGCGTCTGGGCATCCCCGCCATGCACCAGGCCCACCGCACCGCGGCGGACCTGGCCCGCGGTGCCCTCGGCGACCGCTTCTACGAGGAGCTGTACGACACGGGCGCCGCGCTGCCGCTGCAGGAGGCCGTCGACCACGCCGACCTCGCCAGGAACGGGCCCGGTGCCGGGCGCGGCAACGGCGGCTGGTCCGCGCTGACCGGACGGGAGCAGGAAATCGCGCTGCTGGTGGCCGAGGGGCTGTCCAACCGGCAGATCGCCGAGCGGCTCACCATCTCCAAGCGGACCGTGGACTCGCACCTGGAGCACATCATGGGCAAGCTCGGCTACGCGTCCCGGACCCAGATCGCCACGCTCGCGGTGGCCCACGCGGCAGCGGAGTCCTGAACAAGGCGAGGGGCCGCCCGGCGGGAGTTGATGATCCGCCGACAGACCACCGTCCTCACGGGGCGGCTCCTCGTCACGCTGCCGACCAGCTTGACGATCGCGACATTCGGTTGCACCCAGACAGGGTGCCGCACCGCCCGGCCCGGAGGGCCGCAGCCAACTCGGGTTCCGTATACCGAAGTTGCGGCGCCGGGCCGGGCCGGCCGGGATCGGTACCCCGGCCGGAGCGATGTACGTACCTAGTTGACGTTGACCGCCTTCCAGGCCGCCGCCACCGCGTTGTACTCCGCGCCGCCCGAGCCGTACAGGTCGGCCGCCGCCTGGAGGGTCGCCGTGCGGGCGCCCGCGTAGTTGGTCGACGAGGTCATGTACGTCGTCAGGGCCCGGTACCAGATCAGGTAGGCCTTGGTGCGGCCGATGCCGGTGACCGTGGAGCCGTCGTAGGTCGGGGAGTCGTAGGCGACCCCGTTGATGGTCTTCGCGCCGCTGCCCTCGGACAGCAGGTAGAAGAAGTGGTTGGCGGGGCCCGACGAGTAGTGCACGTCGAGCCGGGCCACCGTGCGGGACCAGTAGTCGACGGAGTTGCCGTCCTTGCTGGGCTTGTCCATGTAGCGCAGCGGGGTGCCGTTGCCACGGATGTCGATCTTCTCGCCGATCAGGTAGTCACCGGCGTCGGAGGAGTTGTTCGCGAAGAACTCCACCGAGGTGCCGAGGATGTCGCTGGTGGCCTCGTTCAGGCCGCCGGACTCACGGCTGTAGCGCAGGCCGGCGGTGGCCGAGGTCAGACCGTGGGTCATCTCGTGGCCGGCGACGTCGAGCGAGGTGAGCGGCTTGAGGTTGCCCGCGCCGTCGCCGTACGTCATGCAGAAGCACTGGTCGGACCAGAAGGCGTTGACGTAGGCGTTGCCGTAGTGGACCCGCGAGTAGGCGGCCACTCCGTCGCCGCGGATGCCGTTGCGGCCCAGCTCGTTCTTGTAGAAGTCCCAGGTCACGGCGGCGCCGTAGTGGGCGTCCACGGCGGCGGTCTGACGGTTCGTCGGGGTGTCGTCGCCCCAGACGTCGTCGGCGTCGTGGAAGAGGGTGCCGGTGCCGTTGGTGGCGCCGTTCAGGTCGTACGTCTTGTGGCCGCCGCGCCCGGAGTCGGTCATGTCGAACCCGCCGGAGGCGGCGGTGGTGCCGAGCGGGACGGTGCCGCTGTACTGGCTGGTGCCCGAGCCGGTCTCGATGGCCTCGAAGGAGTACAGCTGCTTGCCGGTGGCGGCGTCGGTGACGACGTGCAGCTCGCTCGGGGTGCCGTCGTGCTGGAGGCCCTCGACGACCGTCTCGTAGGCGAGGACGGGCTTGCCGTTGGCGGCCCAGACGACCTTGCGGGGGGTCGCGGCGGTGCCCTCGTCCGCCGCCTTGAGCGCGGACTTCTTCGCCGTGGCGGCGGATATCGCGGCGTCGGTGGACGCCACGGCTATCCGGGACTTGGTCGCCTTGCTGACGCCCTTGAGGGCGCCGCCCTTCGTCACGTGCGTGACCAGGTCGCCGCCGAGGACGGGCAGGCCCGCGTAGGTCCGCTCGTAGCGGGTGTGAACCGTGCCGTCGGCGTCTTTCAGGACATCCCGGACGACGAGCTTCTCCTGCGCGCCGAGCCCGAGCTCGCGGGCGGTCGAAGCCGCCTGGGCCTGGGCCGACTTGATGGCGGTGGCGCGGGCGGAGGCGCTGAGGGGGAGCGAACCGGTGCTGCCCGGTTCGGGCGCTGCGGTGGCGGGGCCGTTCTGCAGCGCGAGCACGACCATCGCGGCAGACCCGATCAGGGCGCCGGCGCGGAGGGCGGTCTTGCGGCTGTGCTGTCTCACTCGGTCTCCTTAGTCGCTGGCCTCATGGTTGGGGCTCAGGTGGGGCACAGAGTTGCGGCGAGCCAGGAGAGGGTGACATTTGAACCACCCTGTTTGACAGGGTGCGATCAAGACTTTACGTCTTCGTATCCGAAAGACGCTTCTGAGAGTCCGTTATGCGGACGATCCGTCAGGGGCGGCTTCCCACCGCGTCAGAAGCTCGGCCAGATCGGGCGGCCAGATCGACTCCTTGGCGGCGGCCAGCTCCTCGCGCGTCCACCAGCGCCAGGCGAGGATGCCGTCCTCGGCGTGCGCGGCGGCCAGTTGGGGGCCGGACGGATCGCGGCGCGGGCCGTGCGTGACGTAGATGTGCTCGTGCTGGTGGACGGGGATACCGATGGGGGTCCCCCCGCTCGAGCGAAGCCGAGAGTGGGGGAGTGTGAAGTCGTGCTCCCACGTGCACAGCAGCGGGCCCGCTTTCAGGTCCGTCCAGCCCGTCTCCTCGCCCAGTTCACGCAGGGCGCCCTCGCGCGGGGTCTCGTCCGCCTCCAGGCCCCCGCCGGGCAGGGCCCAGTGGAGGCCGACCTCGGAGTTGTCGTAGCTGAAGAGGAAGACCGCGCCCTCGGGGTCGACCACGGCGACCCGGGCGGCCCGGCGCGGGATGCGCAGAAGCTTGCGCAGGACCGCGCAGGGGCGGCCCAGCCCGCGGTCCTCGCGATGGTCGATCACCTCGTAGCCGAGCGCGGTCCAGAACGCGAGCGCCTTGGGGTTGTTGGCGAGGACCGCGAGACGTACGGCCGTGCGGCCCGCGGCGCGGAAACGGTCCTCGACACTCTGCGCGATCCGCCGCCCGTGCCCCTGCCCGTGCAGGCTCGCGTCCACCATCAGCAGCCCGATCCACGGATCCGGGTCGGCCGGATCGGGATGCCGGGCCAGCGTGATCACGACCCCCACCAGCCGCCCCTGACTACGGGCGAGCAGCACCTCCACGTCCGGATTCACCAACTCGTCGGCCAGCGCGGTCGCCACCTGCTCCGGCCGGATGCCGTCCGGGTCCGGAAAGTCACCACTGAGGGCATGGAACTCGCGGTTCGCGGCATAGAGAGCGGTGAGTTCGGTGAGCAGGGGGGCCGGGATGTCGTGGTCGGGGGTGAGGGGGAGGGGGTCCAGGCGCATGCGCCGGACGCTACCTCCTTGATCCACGGAACCTCCCGCGAACGCGAAAACCCCCGGCCGAAGCCGGGGGTCCCCGTAGTGCGCGGCGTCCGTCAGACGTTTACGCCGAAGTCCTGGGCGATGCCCACGAGGCCCGAGGCGTAGCCCTGGCCGACCGCGCGGAACTTCCACTCCGCGCCGTTGCGGTACAGCTCGCCGAAGACCATGGCGGTCTCGGTGGCGGCGTCCTCGGACAGGTCGTAGCGGGCGATCTCGGCGCCGCCGGCCTGGTTCAGGATGCGGATGTAGGCGTTGCGCACCTGGCCGAAGTTCTGCGAGCGGTTCTCGGCGTCGTAGATCGAGACCGGGAACACGATCTTGTCGATGTCGGCCGGGAGCCCGGCGAGGTTGACGTTGATCGCCTCGTCGTCGCCCGCGCCCTCGCCGGTGCGGTTGTCACCGGTGTGGACGATCGTGCTGTCCGGGGTCTGCTTGTTGTTGAAGAAGACGAAGTGGGCGTCGGAGTAGACCTTGCCCTGCGTGTTGACCGCGATCGCGGACGCGTCGAGGTCGAAGTCCGTGCCGGTGGTGGTGCGGACGTCCCAGCCGAGGCCCACGGTGACGGCGGTCAGGCCCGGAGCCTCCTTGGTGAGCGAGACGTTGCCACCCTTGGACAGGCTTACAGCCATTGTTGGGAGTCCCTTCCCTCGTTGCGTACGGCAGTACGGGATGAAGCTACAGCTACCCCTATGAACGCGGGGACAGGCACCGAAGGTTCCAGGTGCCTTTACTTTCTTTACCAAGGGATATTCGCGTGACGTGGACCGGACAGGCAGGGGACCATGGTGGGCATGTCCGGTCCTCACGTCATCCGCGGCTCCGTCTCGCTTCCCGAGGCCGAGCTCATGTGGCGTTTCTCCCGGTCCTCCGGACCCGGCGGGCAGCACGTCAACACCAGCGACTCGCAGGTGGAGCTGCGCTTCGACCTCGCCCGCACCGAGGCGCTGCCCGAGGTGTGGAAGCGGCGGGCGCTGGAGCGGCTGGCCGGGCGGCTGGTCGACGGCGTCGTCACCGTACGCGCCTCCGAGCACCGGTCCCAGTGGCGCAACCGCGAGACCGCCGCCGTACGCCTCGCGGCGCTGCTCGCCGAGGCCACCGCACCCCCGCCCAGGCCGCGCCGCCCGACCCGGATCCCGCGCGGGATCAACGAGCGGCGCCTCCAGGAGAAGAAGCAGCGCTCGCAGACCAAGCGGGGGCGCTCGGGGCGCGACTGGGGATAGTCGCACGGCCCCCGTGTCACATCCGCGGCATGCCGTCCGTCATGTCAGTGACCGCGAACGGTCACGACGAGAGGTGTGACGGACGCATGACGACCGAGAACGAGTTCCTGGCCCGGCGCTTCGAGACGCACCGCACCCATCTGCGGGCCGTCGCCTACCGCATGCTCGGTTCGTCCGCCGAGGCCGAGGACGCGGTGCAGGAGGCCTGGATCCGGCTGAACCGCAATGAAGGCACCCGGATAGACAACCTCGGCGGCTGGCTGACCACCGTCGTCGGCCGGGTCTGCCTGGACATGCTGCGTTCCCGCGGCTCACGCGCCGAGCAGCCGCTGGACGCCGTCGCCCCCGTGGTGCCGGACGAGGCCGCCGACCCCGAGCGGGACGCGCTGCTCGCCGACTCGGTGGGCGCCGCGCTGCTCGTCGTCCTGGAGACCCTGAACCCCGCCGAGCGGCTGGCGTTCGTGCTCCACGACCTGTTCGCGGTGCCCTACGACGAGCTCGCGGAGATCGTCGGGCGCACCCCGGACGCGGCCCGCCAGCTCGCCAGCCGGGCCCGGCGCCGGGTCCAGGGCGCCCAGGCGCCGGACGCCGACCTGGCCCGGCAGCGGGAGGTCGTCGACGCCTTCCTGGCCGCCGCGCGCGAGGGCGACTTCGAGGCGCTGGTGCAGGTGCTCGACCCGGACGTGGTGGCCCGCACGGAGGCCGGTGTGACGACGGGAGCCCTGGCGGTGGCCAAGGGCGCGGCGAGCTTCGCCCACCTGGCCCGCTTCTCGCGTCCCGCTCTGGTCGACGGCCGAGCGGGCGTCGTGATGCTGGTCGACGGCCGGGTGGAGCGGACGGTGGCCTTCACGTTCGTACGGGGCCGGATCGCCGTGATCGACATCGTGCGGGATGCCGAGCGGGCGGCCGCGGCGGACGTGAGGCTGCTCTAGCGCTCGTCCGGCGGATCAGGCGCCCTGGACGAGGTCGAGCACGCCCACCGTCTCGCCCTCGACGGTCTCCCCGTTGGGGCGGAAGCCGAGGCCGAGGTAGAAGTTCTCCGGGCCGTGCTCGCCGGGGTGCCAGGTGACGTAGAGCTCCTTGCCGCCGCGGCGGCGGATCTCGGCGGCGACGGACTCGACGGCGAACCGGCCGTAGCCGCGGCCCTGCTCGCCGTCGGCGATGTTCAGCCGCCACAGGCCGGAGCGGATGAGCGTGCCGTCCTCGCGCCAGTCGATGTCGAAGAAGGCCATGACGAACCCGACCGCCCGCCCGTCGTCGACGATCAGCCGCGGCCAGGCCTCGGGATGCACATAGGCCTCGGCGAGGGACTTCACGACCGGTGCGACCGCGAATTCCTGCTCGGGCCGGACGCGTATGCCGAGGGCGGCGTCGATGTTCTTCGCGGTGACTGCTTCGAGGCGGGGGGTGGTCTCGGTCATGGGCGCACCCTAAGCCGGTGATCACCCGGAGTCACCTGAATTCCGGGTCACCCCAACTGCCGGTACCGCCCCCGGAAATACATCAGCGGCCCCCCGTCGGCGCTGGGCAGGGACGCGGTCAGCACCCGCCCGATCACCAGCGTGTGGTCACCGGCGACCACCGTCCGCTCCGTGCGGCACTCCAGCGTCGCCAGCGCCCCGCCCACCAGCGCGGCGCCGGTCGCCGAGCCGCGGACGTAGGGGATGTCGTCGAAGAGGAGCCGGTCGCTGATCCGGCCCTTCATGGAGAACCGGCCGGCGATGTGCCGCTGGCTCTCGGACAGGACGGAGACCGCCCACAGGGGCTGCTCGTCGAGCAGGTCGTCCATACGGGAGCCGGTGCGCAGGCTGACGAGCACCAGAGGCGGGTCGAGGGAGACCGACAGGAACGCCGTCGCCGTCATCCCGACGTCCTCGCCCTTGGGACCGTCGGCGGCGAGCGGGGGCTCGAAGGCGGTCACCAGGACCACGCCCGCGGCCAGCCGGGACATGGCGGCGCGGAACTCGTCGTTGCTCACCCCCTCAGCATGCCCGTCGAGGGGCGGGGCAGTGATCGGGAACGGGGCGGCGGGGGGAATGTTCGGCACGCCCGGAACGCTAATGTGCGCGGCGAGGCGGCCGCATCGGGCCCCGGGCCGAGACCGGACCTAGGACCACGGACGGACACCGGCTCGGCTCCCGGAGGGCACCGTCGCGCTCCGTACAAAGTTTGCGTTCAGCAAACGCACAGGAAAAGCGCAGAAACTCCGCTCAATTGTTCATGTTTCGCTGTGACTTGAGTCACAAGGGCTATTAATTGTTGACCCTGTGTACCGAGTGGGCAGCGCGCTGTGATTCAGTGGCGGGGACGACGCCGAAGACAACCCTTGATTCACTGCGAGGTCTCGGGGGGAGGGCGAGCATGGAGACCGAGTCGGAGCCGTACGTCCGTCTTGCGACCCTGCGTCAGCTGCATCAGGTCATGGCGGACATGAACACCGCCCGGAGCCTGGCGGACACGCTGCAGACCGTCGCCGACGGCGTGGTCAACGGCCTCGGCTACGAGCTCGCGTGCGTCAACCTCGTCCGCCCCGACGGCGATCTGGTCGTCGCCGCCTTCTCCGGCAACCCCGCCGCCGAGGCGCTCATCACCGGCCGTGTCGGCTCCCGCGAGTCCTGGGACCGCCGGCTGACCATGGGCGAGCACTGGGGCGACCTGGTGTTCATCCCGCACACCGAGGGCTGGGTCCTCGACGACGACGACGTCCCGCAGTGGTACACCGACGGGCCCGCCCCCCGCTTCGAGGACGAGTGGCACCCCGCCGACCGCCTCTTCGCGCCCATGTACACGCCCGGCGTGCAGGGCGGCTCCGGCGAGCTGATCGGCGTCCTGTCCGTGGACCGGCCGCGTAACGGCCGGCTGCCGGGAGCGTGGGGGCGCGAGGCGCTCCAGATGTACGCGTTCCAGGCCGCCATCGCGATCAGCAACGCGCGTCTACGTGCGAATATGCAGCGGGCACTGGTCAGGCTGGAGCGCGAGCAGCAGGCCCTGCGGGCGAGCGAGGAGAGCTTCCGCCAGGCCTTCGAGTACGCCCCCTCCGGCATGGCCATCGCCGAGATGGGCGGCGACCAGCACGGCCGGATCCTCAGGACCAACGACGCGCTCTGCCGGCTCCTCGGCCGCCCCGCCTCCGCGATGCGCCGCTACGCCTTCTCCGACCTCGTCCACCCCGAGGACATAGGCACGCTGCTGCGCACCTCGGCGGAGGGCGGACGCGCGGAGCTGCGCCTCGGCCGCCGCGACGGTACATACGTCTGGGTCAGCCTGCGCAACTCCGTCGTCGCCGACGCCGCCGACGGCCCCCGCTTCCTCCTTACCCACGTCGAGGACATAGAGGAGCGCAAGCGCCGCGAGCTCCAGCTCGCCCACCGCGCCTCCCACGACTCCCTGACCGGCCTGCCGAACTCCGCCGAACTGCGCGCCCGGCTCTCCGCCCGCCTGTGCCAGCGACTCGGCCCGTCCGACGCCGCCGACTCCCTCGACGCCGCCTACGGCCACCCCGTCTACGACATCAACGGCCACGGCTTCGACTTCCGCCCCGGCGCGGAGGCCATTGACGCCTACGACCACCATGTGCACACCGTCGCCCCCGAGAGCGAGCGCGACGACGGCACCAAGGGGCTCGCGGTGCTCTTCTGCGACCTCGACGGCTTCAAGTCGATCAACGACCGGTTCGGGCACAACGCCGGTGACGCGGTCCTCATCGAGGTGGCCCGCCGCCTGACCCGGGGCGTCCGCGACGGCGACACCGTGGCCCGGCTCGGCGGCGACGAGTTCGTCGTCCTCGCCGACGGGCTCGGCCGGGCCGACGCCCAGGACCTCGCCGTACGCCTGCGCAACGAGATCATCCAGCCGATCCGGGTCGACGGCCGGGCCATGCGGGTGGGCGCCAGCTTCGGTATCGGGTGGGCGCACTGCGGCATGACGGCGGACGAGGTGTTGAAGTCCGCCGACGAGCGGATGTACGTAGAGAAACGATCTCGTCCCAAACAACACAGACGCGCGGGATGAACCCCAGGTCAGCAGGTTGATGCGGGCTGAGTCACCCGTTTGGGGCAGCCGGAACGGGTAGGCTCCCCCTTCGTCACACGTACCGCATCCACCCCGCACCTGGTGAGGAGACCTGAGGGATGACGTCCGGCAACAACGGCGCCAGCACGCCCGAGGACGACGACCCGTTCGGCTACCTCTACGCCGACGGGCAGGCCAACGGCGCCCAGCCGCCGTCCGGTGGCTACGGCTACCCGAACTCCGTCAACCGGGTCCGCGCGGTCGGCGAGCGCACGTACGGCGGCCAGCAGTCACCGACGGCTCCCTACGGCCAGGTCCCCCAGCAGCAGGGTGCGTACGGCCAGCCGAACGCGCACTACGCGGCCCCCGAGACCTTCCCCGGCAGCGGCGGCGGCCCGACGGCCCCCCAGCAGGCCTACAGCGGAGGGTCCGGTTCCGGCCGTGGCCGCGGTCCCAACACCAAGGGCCTGCTGATCGGCGCGATCGCGGTCGTCGCCGCGGTCGTCATCGGCATCGCGGTGGCCATGACGGGCGGCGACAACTCGGACGACGGCGACAAGGACAACCAGGCGGGCTCTACGCCGACGCAGTCCGAGAGCGCGGATCCGTCGCCGACGGGCAGCAGCGGCGCCGAGGAGGAGGGGAAGCTGCCGGAGATCGACGCGAAGGCGATGCGCCTCGAAGGAGGTGCTGCCACCTCCTCCGACGTCAAGGGAGCCAAGGGTTCCGGCGGTGTCTACGTCGCCGGCTTCAACAAGGTCGGCGCCTCGCTCACCTGGACCGCCAACGGCATCCCCGAGTCCGGCAAGTACACCCTGTTCGTCGGCTACAGCGTCCCGGGCAAGGACGGCACCGCCACCCTCACGGTCAACGGCACCGTGGCCACCACGCCGGTCGGCCTGAAGAACTGGGCGAACGCCGGCGAGGGCGACTACGAGAAGGGCTGGACGAAGACCTACAACTACGTCGAGCTCAACAAGGGAACCAACACCTTCAAGGTCTCCTGCGAGCAGGGCAACCAGTGCGACGCCCTCATCGACCAGGCATGGCTCGTCGAGGGCTGGGTCGAGTAGCAGGCGCACGACAAGCCCGACGGCCGTCGGCGATGTTGACCACCGACGGCCGCCGTCCTGGTTGTCCAGGGCTGCTCAGATGCGTCCGCCCTCGACGCACATGATGGCCACCCAGCCCGTCCTGCCGCCCCAGCTCACCTTGACCCAGTCGTTGTCCGACGGGCCGCCGCTCCAGCAGGTGTACGCCCCGCCGTTGTTGTTCCGCGTGCACGGAGTCGTGGTGCAGGGAACCCGGGTGCTGGTGCTGGTGACGGTCGCGATCTTGCTGGCGGACGTGCTGGCGCTGGCGCGAATGGTGAAGGGGTGGTTGCCCTTCATCCACACGCCGGCCTGCTCGGCGGCGGAGGCCGGCGGGCTCACGGAGAGCGCGAGCCCCACCGAGGCCACACCGAGTGCCCCGAGGCGCGCGAACTTCCTTGCTTTCTGCATGACTTCCCCCAATGTGAAGTGGATCCCTGGTCAGGGGACCCCTGTTCGGACCCCTGGTCAGGGGATCCTTGGTCGCCGGTGATCATATAAGGCGACGTGGGGGACGGGTTTCAGGCCGCGTTCGCCCCGCCCGTGACCGTCACCCGGTCCAGCAGCTCCCCGTACGTACTCCGGTCGAACTCGCCCGCTGCCGACGCCAGTACGCTCGCCGCCGACAGGGCCGTGGCCCGGGCCAGGCGGGCCGGCCACGGCAGGCGCTCCACCAGGCCCGACATCAGCCCCGCCACCGCGGCGTCGCCCGCGCCCGTCGGGTTGCCGTGCACTCGCTTCGGCGGGGTGGCGCGCCAGTGGCCGTCGGGGGTGTGGGCGAGGAGGCCCTCGGCGCCCAGGGAGGCGACCACGGCGTGGGCGCCGCGGCGCCGGGCGTCCTGGGTGGCGCGGAACGGTTCGTGGGAGCCGGTGAGTTCGGCCAGTTCGTCGGCGTTGGGCTTGATGACGTCCGGGCGTGCCGCGACCGCCCGGCGCAGGGGCTCGCCGCTCGTGTCGAGCAGGACGGGGACACCGGCCGACCTCGCCGCGCGGACCAGGAGCGCGTACGCGCCCACCGGCACCCCCGGCGGCAGGCTGCCGCACAGGGCGACCGCCGAGGCCGACGCGAGGAGATCCTCGTAGGCCTCCTGGAAGGCGGACCACTCGGCGGTTGTCACGACCGGGCCGGGCTCGTTGAGCTGGGTCGTGTCGCCGGTCCGCTCGTCGACGACGGCGATCGTGCGGCGGGTCGCTCCGGCGATCGGGAGGAGGGCGTCCACCACGTGCGGCGCGGCGGTCAGCGCGTCCTGGACGATCCGTCCGGTGGCGCCGCCCGCGAAGCCCGTCACCGTCACCTCGTGGCCGAGCGCCGCCAGTACCCGGGCCACGTTCAGGCCCTTGCCGCCGGGGCGTTCGGTCACCTCCGTGACGCGGTGCGAGGCGTGCGGCCGCAGGGCCGGTACCCGGTAGGTGATGTCGAGAGCGGTATTCAGCGTGACCGTGAGGATCACCCGGGCCGACCTCCCCCGCGAGTGTGCGTGCCGTCTCTTCCGGGGCCTGATCATGCCAAAGAGACGGCGGTCGGCCCAGTCCTCGGGCTGACCGCCGTACCACTACCGCGGGACGGATCAGCCCAGTTGGGGACCGACCACCCATTCGCCCCGGCGCATCACGCCCCTGATGTCGAACGCGGAGTCCAGCAGCACCAGGTCGGCGTCCTTGCCGGGCTCCAGGGAGCCGATGCGGTCGTCCATGCCGAGCAGCCGGGCCGGGTTGGCGGACAGGGCGGCCACCGCGTCCTCGACGGACAGCCCGTCGATCGTCACGGCGCGCTTGAAGGCGCGGTCGAGGGTCAGGGTGGACCCGGCGATCGAGCCGCCCTCGACGAGACGGGCGACACCGTCGGCCACCTCCACCTCCAGCGGGCCGAGCATGTAGCGGCCGTCGCCGAAGCCCGCCGCGTCCATCGCGTCCGTGATGAACGCGACGCGGTCCGCGCCCGCGTGATGGAACGCCAGCTCCAGGGCGGCCGGGTGCAGATGCGTACCGTCGTTGATCAGCTCGACGGTGACCCGCTCGTCCTCCAGCAGCGCCGCGATCGGGCCCGGGGCGCGGTGGCCGAGGGCGGGCATCGCGTTGAAGAGGTGGGTGGCGACCGTGGCGCCCGCGTCGATCGCCTCGACCGTCTGCTCGTAGGTGGCGTCCGTGTGGCCGACGGCCGCGATCACGCCGTGCTCGGAAAGCAGGCGCACGGAGTCGATGCCGCCGGGCAGCTCGGTGGCGAGCGTGACCATCTTCGCGTGGCCGCGCGCCGCGTCGATCAGCTTGCGGACCTCGGCCGGGTCGGGGTCGCGCAGCAGCTCCTCGGAGTGCGCGCCCTTGCGGCACGGGGAGATGAACGGGCCCTCGAAGTGGATGCCGGCGATATCGCCCTGCTCGGCGAGCTCGGAGAGGAGGCCGGCGCGCTGGGCGAGGAAGTCCATGTCGCCGGTGACGGTGGAGGCGACGAGGGTGGTGGTGCCGTGCAGGCGGTGGGTGCGGATGCCGGTGAGTACCTCGTCGACGGTGCCGGAGGTGAAGGAGGCTCCGCCGCCGCCGTGGTTGTGGATGTCGACGAATCCTGGGACCAGGTAGTGGCCGGTTACGTCGATGACCTGGGCGTTCTCCTGAGCGCTGCCGGTGATGCGGGTGCCCTCGACGACCACCTGGCCTGAGTCGACAACTCCTGTCGGGAGTACGACGTGGGCTCCCTTGAGGATTGTCTGCGGGCCGGTGGGGGCTTGTCGCGCAGTTCCCCGCGCCCCTTGGGGAGTTGCCATCAGGCCGATTCCTCCTGGATCCGAGTTGTAGAGGTCAGCAGGTCCCAGGCCAGTAGGCCCGCACCCAGGCAACCGGCCGTGTCCCCGAGAGCCGCCGGAACGATCGTCGGCAGCTTCTGGAACGTGACTCGCTGCCGTACCGCGTCCCGCAGTGGTGTGAACAAGGTTTCCCCCGCCTCGGCGAGGCCGCCACCGATGATCAGGGTGCGGGGGTCCAGCAGGGTGAGCGCGGTGACCAGGCCGTCGGCGAGGGCGTCCACCGCCCGCTGCCAGACCTGTACGGCGTTCGGGTCGCCGGATGCGACGGCCTTGGCGCAGTCCGCGGCGTCCGCTTCCGGGTCGCCGCAGGCGGCGGCCCAGGCCTCGCTGACGGCCGCGGCGGAGGCGAAGCGCTCCAGGCAGCCGTGCTGGCCGCAGGGGCAGGGGGTGCCGCCGGGGCGTACGACGATGTGGCCGATCTCGCCCGCGAAGCCGTGCGCCCCCGCCTCCACCCGGCCGTCCAGGCCGATCGCGCCCGCGATGCCGGTGCCCAGCGCCACGAACAGGAAGCGGTCGGTGCCCCGGCCGGCGCCGACGCGGCCCTCGGCGAGGCCGCCGGTGCGTACGTCGTGGCCGAGGGCGACGGGGATGCCCAGCTCGGCGCCGATCAGCTCGCGCAGGGGGACGTCGCGCCAGCCCAGGTTGGCCGCGTAGGAGGCGATGCCGCGGGCTTCGTCGACGATGCCGGGGACGGCGACGCCGGCGGCGGTCGCGGGTTCGCCCAGCTTCTCGGCGCCGTAGGCGTGCAGCTCGGCGGTGAAGTCGAGGATGGCGCGTACGACCGCCTCGGGGCCGCGCTCGCGGCCGGTCGCCCGGCGGGCCTGGTGCAGCAGCACGGGGGGCCCGGGGGGTGTCCCCCCGGACGGCACAGTGTCCGCCCCGACCAGGGCGGCCTTCATCCCGGTGCCGCCCACGTCGAGGGCGATGACATGTCTCACGGGGGACAGTGTGGCCCGCCGACCCTCAAGAGGTCTAGTCCACTCACGTGGTGTAGACCTTATGGCGACGTTTCGAAAGTTTTCGCAGTGGGTTGGGGCTGGAACAGCAGTGCAGCGGCGTAGTAAAGGGATGATCGCGGTTGTGTCCGCACTGGGCATGATGGCGGTTCTGGGCGGCTGCGGCCTCACCGGGGACTCGGACGAGGTGACGCTGAGGCTGGTCGCGGCCGACTACGGCGACAGCGCGTCCAACAGCTCCCGGAAGTACTGGGACTCCCTGGTCAAGGAGTACGAGGACGCCCACCCCGACGTCCACGTCGAGGTCAGCGTGTACTCCTGGACCGAGGTCGACCGCAAGGTCAAGGAGATGGTCGACGCCGGCAAGGCGCCCGACCTGGCGCAGATCGGCGCGTACGCCGACTACGCCAGGGCCGGCAAGCTCTACACGGCCAGCGAGCTGCTCTCCATCACCACCCAGGCCGACTTCGTGCCGCAGCTGGCCTCCGCGGGAGCGGTGAACGGGACCCAGTACGGCATGCCGTTCGCCTCCTCCACCCGCCTGCTCTTCTACAACAAGACCCTCTTCGACGAGGCCGGCATCCAGCCGCCCGAGACCTGGCAGGAGCTGGCCGCCGCCGCCGAGGCACTGAAGGCGGAGGGCGTGAAGTACCCCTACGCCCTCCCGCTCGGCCCCGAGGAGGCGCAGGCCGAGACCATGCAGTGGCTGCTCAGCGGGGGCGGCGGCTACACCGACACCGACGTGGGCACCTACGACGTCGACTCCTCGGAGAACGTCGCCACCTTCACCTGGCTCAAGGACGAGCTGGTCGACAAGGACCTCACCGGACCGGTCGCGCCCGCCTCCCTCAACCGCGCCGACGCCTTCGAGGCGTTCACGGACGGCGACGTCGGCATGCTCAACGGGCATCCCTCGCTGATGAAGGCGGCCACCGCGAAGGGCGTGAAGTTCGGCATGGTGCCGATGCCCGGCGCCGACGGGCCGAGCCGGATCTCCATGGGCGTCGCCGACTGGATGATGGCCTTCAAGCAGAACGGCCACGCCGAGCAGGCCGGCGACTTCCTCGACTTCGTCTACGACGAGAAGAACGTGCTCGCGTTCTCGCGGGAGTACGACCTGCTGCCCGTGACGAACTCCGTCTCCGACGTCATGAGCACGGCGGAGCAGGACGAGGAGCTGCGGCCGTTCCTGGAGGCGCTGCCCGCCTCCGAGCTGTACCCGGTGGGCCGGACCTCCTGGGCGGCGGTCAGCGCGGCGGTCAAGGACAGGATCGGCAAGGCGGTCGCGCCCGGCGGCAACCCGTCGACCGTGCTCCAGCAGCTCCAGGTGACGGCGGTCGCGGAGGAGAGCGCGGAGTAGCCCCGCTGTCAGTGGCGGCGGCTACGGTGCGGGGTATGGAACAGGAGCCGCTGGGTCGCAGGGAGCAGTCGATCCTCGCCCTGGAACGCCGTGGCTTCCCGGGGCCGGGAGCGAAGGAGCGGGCGATACGCGAGGAGCTGGGGCTGGCCCCCGTGCGCTACTACCAGCTCCTCAACGCCCTCCTCGACGACGAGCGGGCCCTGGCCCACGACCCGGTGACGGTGAACCGGCTGCGCAGGGTGCGCGAGTCCCGGCGCTCGGAGCGGTGAGCGCGGGCTACAGGCGCGCCGCCAGGCTCCTCAGCAGCCTCACCACTCCCGCCGGTCCCTGCACCACCATGTCCGCCCGCTCCTCCAGCTCCGGAACCTCCTCGCTGGCGCTGCACACCAGCAGACCCGGAGTGCCGTCGGTGCGGAGCTTGTCCACGGCCGCGTAGGCGGGGAGATCGCCCAGGTCGTCACCGGCGTAGAGGACCGAGGCCGCGTCGATCTCGCGGACGTAGTCGAGGAGGGCGACGCCCTTGTCCATGCCGGGCGGGCGCAGTTCCAGGACCATACGGCCGGGCTCGACGATCAGGCCGTGGCGGGCGGCCAGTTCGGCGAGGGGCTCGCGCAGGGCTTCGAAGGCGGCCTGGGGGTCGTCGGCGCGGCGGGTGTGGACGGCGACCGCGCGGCCCTTCTCCTCGATCCAGGTGCCGTGCCAGGCCCCGACCCCGTCGAGGACACCGGGCAGCTCGGCGCGGACGGCCGCGACGCCGGGGTCGGGGGCGGGCGCGCTGACGGTGGCGGAGACGGCGTCCCAGCGTTCGGCGCCGTAGTGGCCGAGCACGACGAGGTGCTCCAGGCCGCGAACGCCGGCGAAACCGCCGTAGCGGACGGCGACGCCGGCCGGGCGTCCGGTGACCACGGCGACGGCGGCCACCTTCGGCGCGAGGGCGGCCAGCGCGGGCACCGCCTCGGGGTGGGCGCGGGCCTGTTCGGGGTCCGCCACGATCGGCGCGAGCGTCCCGTCGAAGTCGAGCGCGATCACCGCGCGGTCGGGCCGCGCCAGCAGCGCGTCCAGACCGGCTCGTCCGGCGGGGGTGGAAGGGGTCGGCAGTGCGTCCGTGGAGTCCGTATGGCTGCCCATACGGGGACCATATCCACGGGAGCCGGAGGCACGCATGCAGATCTCAGCCGGTCAGTGCGCGCAGCTGCTCCAGGAACCACGCCGCCGGCGGCAGCGCGGTCGCGGACGCCGCCAGCCGCTTCGTCCGTTCCGCCCGCTCGCCCGCCGGCATCCCCAGCGCCTCGTGGAGCGCGTTCGCCGTCCCCCCGATGTCGTACGGGTTGACCACGACCGCGTCCTCGCCCAGCTCCTCGAACGCCCCGGCCTCCCGCGACAGCACCAGCACGCAGCCCTCGTCGGACACGACCGGCACCTCCTTCGCGACCAGGTTCATGCCGTCCCGGATGGGGTTCACCAGCGCCACGTCGGCGATCCGGTACGCGGCCAGGGAGCGCGCGAAGTCGTCCTTGACATGGAGCACGACCGGCGTCCAGTCCGCCGTACCGAACTCCTCGTTGATCGAGTCCGCCAGCCGCCGCACCTCGGCCGTGTAGTCCCGGTACACCGCCAGGTCCTGGCGGGACGGGTACGCGAAGGCCACGTGCACCACGCGTTCCTGCCACCACGGGAACGCCGTCAGCAGCTCCCGGTACGCCAGCAGGCCCCGCACGATGTTCTTGGACAGCTCGGTGCGGTCCACCCGCACGATCGCCTTGCGCGGCTCCCCGTCCGGCCCCGCCCCGATCTCCGTCCGCAGCGCCGCCATCCGTTCCTCGACGTCGGCCTCGTGCGACCGCTTGCGCAGGAAGTCCGCGTCTGCGCCCAGTCCGTGCACCCCGACCTCGGTGTCCCCGAGGCCGCCCGCGATCTCCGTGCAGCACGCGGTGAACGCGTCCGCCCAGCGGTGGGTGAGGAAGCCGAGCCGGTCGGCGCCGAGCATGCCCTCCAGCACCTCGCGGGCCACCCGGTCGGGCAGCATGCGGAAGTAGTCCACCGGGGCCCACGGGGTGTGCGAGAAGTGGGCGATCCGCAGGTCCGGGCGCAGCCGGCGCAGCATGCCCGGCACCAGCGTCAGGTGGTAGTCCTGGACCAGGACCGCCGCCCCGTCGCCCGCCTCCTCGGCCAGCGCCTCGGCGAAGGCCCGGTTGTAGCGGGCGTAGTTCCCCCACTGCCGCCAGAACTCGTTGTCGAACAGCGGCTCGACCGGCGTCTGGTAGAGCATGTGGTGGACGAACCACAGCACCGAGTTGGCGATGCCGTTGTACGCGTCGGCATGCACCTCGGCGTCGATGTCCAGCATCCGTACGCCGGCCTCGCCGACCCCGCGCCGGACCGCCTCGCGGTCACCGTCGGACAGCGCCGAGCACACCCACAGGGCGCCGGCGTCCGGGCCGATGGCCGACAGGCCCGACACCAGTCCGCCGCCACCCCGCTTGGCGTGCAGCGATCCGTCCTCCTGCACCTCGTAGGACACCGGGCCGCGATTCGACGCGACCAGCACCTGGGCAGCACCGTGCGTGGAAGCCATGTGCTCCAACCTAGCCCGCACCGTAAACGCTCAAACGTACGAGCCGCCCGTCGAGACGTGCGCTACGCCACCTTGCGTGACGCGTACTCGGTGATCTCCACCATCGGCGGCCGCTCCTCCGTGTCCACGGAGTACGTACGTGGCTCGAAACCGTCCTCGCCGCGCTCGAACTGGGTGAGCGAGGGGCGGATGAGATGCCCGCGGGCCAGCCGCAGCTGTGCCGTGCGGTAGATCGCGGCGGACATCCGGCCGAGCGCCTGCCCGTCCTGGTGCCGGTGCTTGCGGACCCCGACGTCGACCTGGGCCAGCGCGTCCAGGCCCACCAGGTGCAGGGCGTCGATCAGCATGCCCAGCTCCACGCCGTAGCCCACCGGGAACGGCAGCTGTTCCAGCAGCGTGCGACGGGCCGCGTACTCGCCGCCCAGCGGCTGCACGAACCCGGCCAGCTGCGGCCAGTGCATGTTCAGCAGCGGGCGGGCCATCAGCTCGGTGACCCGGCCGCCCTGCCCGGCGGCCTGGCCGAGCGGACGGTCGTACATCGCCTTGACCAGGTCCACCCCGGGTTCGGTGAGCAGCGGGCCCACGATCCCCGAGACGAACTCCGACTTGAACTCCTTCAGGTCGGCGTCGATGAAGCAGACGATGTCGCCCCGGGTGACCAGCAGCGAGCGCCAGAGCACCTCGCCCTTGCCCGGCACGGCCGGTATGCGGGGCAGGATCTCGTCCCGGTGCACCACCGTCGCCCCGGCCGCCGCGGCGACCTCGGAGGTACGGTCGGTCGACCCGGAGTCGACGACGACGATCTCGTCGACGAGCGGGACCTGCTGCATGAGGTCGTGACGGATCACGGCGACGATCTCGCCGACCGTCTCCTCCTCGTTGAGCGCGGGCAGCACGACGGAGACCGACTGGCCCGTGCTGCGTTTGGCGGCCAGGATCTTGTGGAGCGGGCGATCGGTCGCGGACCAGGACCGGGTGCTCAGCCAGCGCTCGACTTCTTCCAGCACAGTCTGCGGCTCCTCACGTGTCTCGCGGTTCGGACGGCTCTCTTCACTGTCCTGGCCTTCGGTTACAGTCTTGAGCAACGCTGATGACCATCGCATGTCAGGGGTCGTTAGCGCTTACAACTACATACCGCTCATCCAGAGGGGCAGAGGGATACGGCCCGATGAAGCCCCGGCAACCCTCCAGTCGGTCTCGTTCACGCGAGGCTCCCGGCTAGGGAAGGTGCCAAATCCGTCTCACGACGAGATGCGTCGTGAGGAAGATGAGGAGAAAGGGCCTCGCCTCACATGGCTGTGCAGACTGTTGCAAGCACCGGAAACTCCACTGTCGACCTCGGTCCCGCCGCGGCCCTGAGCTGCCGCGAGTGCGGTCACCGGGTACCCCTCGGACCGCTCTTTGCATGCGAGGAGTGTTTCGGCCCGCTGGAGATCGCCTACGACTTCTCGGCCTACGACACCGAAGAGCTCCGCAAGCGCATCGAAGCGGGTCCCGCGAACATCTGGCGTTATGCGCCGCTGCTGCCCGTCCCCGCGGACGTGGCCGACAAGCCCAACATCAACCCGGGCTGGACCAAGCTCGTCAAGGCCGACAATCTGGCCCGTGAGCTCGGCGTGACCGGCGGTTTGTATGTGAAGGACGACTCCGGTAACCCGACGCACTCCTTCAAGGACCGCGTCGTCGCCCAGGCCCTGGAGGCCGCGCGCGCCTTCGGCTTCACCACGCTCTCCTGCTCCTCCACCGGCAACCTGGCCGGCGCCGTCGGCGCCGCCGCCGCCCGCGCCGGCTTCCGCTCCTGCGTGTTCATCCCGCACGACCTGGAGCAGGGCAAGGTCGTCATGGCCGCGGTCTACGGCGGTGAGCTCGTCGGCATCGAGGGCAACTACGACGACGTGAACCGTTTCTGCTCCGAGCTGATCGGCGACCCGGCCGGCGAGGGCTGGGGCTTCGTCAACGTCAACCTGCGGCCGTACTACGCGGAGGGCTCCAAGACCCTCGCGTACGAGATCTGCGAGCAGCTCGGCTGGCAGCTGCCCGACCAGCTCGTCGTGCCGATCGCCTCCGGCTCCCAGCTCACGAAGATCGACAAGGGTCTGCAGGAGCTGATCAAGCTCGGGCTCGTCGAGGACAAGCCGTACAAGATCTTCGGTGCGCAGGCGGAGGGCTGCTCGCCGGTGTCGGTGGCGTACAAGGCGGGCCACGACGTCGTCCGCCCGCAGAAGCCGAACACCATCGCCAAGTCGCTGGCCATCGGCAACCCGGCGGACGGGCCGTACGTCCTGGACATCGCCCGGCGGACCGGTGGCGCGGTGGAGGACGTGACGGACGAGCAGATCGTCGAGGCGATCAAGGTCCTTGCCAGGACCGAGGGGATCTTCGCGGAGACCGCCGGTGGTGTCACCGTGGGTGTGACGCGGAAGCTGATCGAGAACGGGCTGCTGGATCCGACGTTGACGACGGTCGTGCTGAACACGGGTGACGGTCTCAAGACGTTGGATGCGGTGGCCGGGACTGGTCTGACGGCGACGATTCGTCCCAACCTTGAGTCGTTCCGTGAGGCCGGGCTCGTGTAGCTGTTGTCGTCTGCGGGCCGGTGGGGGCTGGTCGCGCAGTTCCCCGCGCCCCTAGGTTTGTTTCCCTTCCGGAGGTTTCCACCGTGAGCGTTTCCGTTCGCATCCCCACCATCCTGCGCACCTACACCGGCGGCCAGGCCGAAGTGACCGCCGAGGGCGGCACCCTCGCCGAGGTCATCGCCGACCTGGAGAAGAACCACACCGGGATCGCCGCCCGGGTGCTCGACGACCAGGGCAAGCTGCGTCGGTTCGTCAACGTGTACGTCAACGACGACGACGTCCGCTTCGAGCAGGGCCTGGAGACGGCGACGCCGGACGGTGCCGGCGTGTCGATCATTCCGGCCGTCGCCGGCGGCTGATCCTTACCGTCGGTAATCGCCGTCACCAAGAGTTCATCGAATTGCCCTCTCCGTAAGAGAAACGGAGGGGGCAATTCTGCATGGTTGAGCGCGATAGAGTTGGGGAAACAGCGGCTCCCCGCATGCCGGACGCATATGAGCACCGGCTTCGCATGCGATGAGAAGTAGCCAAAGTGTGCGTGTCTTTTGCGCCTTCTGTGCTATTTATGGGGCCCGACTTGCCCTGAATTCGGGCGAATTCTCACTACATTCCGGACCGCGCGCGTCCAGAATTCTCGTCCGATTGACCTGTTGCAGACGGCAGTTGGACAGATACATTCAGCCGCGGTCGACGCGTTCCGGCGCACGCCCCCAAACCGTGGGGGGTGAGGTCTGACCCGGATCCGCGAAGTGTGGATCTGTGCAAGGGCCAGTAATAGGGGAGTTAGGCATGGCTCAGGGCACCGTCAAGTGGTTCAACGCGGAGAAGGGGTACGGCTTCATCGCGGTCGACGGTGGTGCGGATGTTTTCGTCCACTACAGCGCGATCCAGATGGACGGCTACCGCACCCTGGAAGAGGGCCAGCGGGTCGAGTTCGAGATCTCGCAGGGCCAGAAAGGCCCGCAGGCCGACATGGTTCGCGTCACTGCCTGAACGCGCGACCAACGAACCGCAAGCGACGTCTTCTGTTGAAGGGCTCGTGCCTCGGGGTACCCACCCCGCGGGTACGAGCCCTTCGGCATGTCCCGCTCTGTCTCCGTTCGATCCCCGAGAGCCGCTTGCACCCGCCCGTCACCCGACCACCACCCCTCAACGAGCGCCCGCTTCGCGAGCGCGCCTTGCACTCTCTTGGGTCGAGTGCTAATCATTGGCGTTAGCACTCTGAAGGTGAGAGTGACAACGAAGGACCGGGTCGGTGAGGCCCGCGGGCCGGGTGGGGCAAGGATCCACAAGGCATGCGAGCCGTCCGTCGCGGGCGCGGGCGCGGTCCATAGAGGTACTCACCGCCAGTCCTGGAGGGACCACTTCACATGGCCAAGATCATCGCGTTCGACGAGGAGGCGCGGCGCGGCCTTGAGCGCGGTATGAACCAGCTCGCCGACGCCGTCAAGGTCACCCTCGGCCCCAAGGGCCGCAACGTCGTCCTTGAGAAGAAGTGGGGCGCCCCCACGATCACCAACGATGGTGTGTCCATCGCCAAGGAGATCGAGCTGGAGGACCCGTACGAGAAGATCGGCGCCGAGCTGGTCAAGGAAGTCGCCAAGAAGACGGACGACGTCGCCGGTGACGGTACGACCACCGCGACCGTTCTCGCCCAGGCCCTGGTCAAGGAAGGCCTGCGCAATGTAGCCGCCGGCGCCAACCCGATGGCCCTCAAGCGCGGTATCGAGAAGGCCGTCGAGGCCGTCTCCGCCGCCCTGCTGGAGCAGGCGAAGGACGTCGAGACCAAGGAGCAGATCGCCTCCACGGCCTCCATCTCCGCCGCCGACACCCAGATCGGCGAGCTCATCGCCGAGGCCATGGACAAGGTCGGCAAGGAAGGCGTCATCACCGTCGAGGAGTCCCAGACCTTCGGTCTGGAGCTGGAGCTCACCGAGGGTATGCGCTTCGACAAGGGCTACATCTCGGCGTACTTCGCCACCGACATGGAGCGGATGGAGGCGTCGCTCGACGACCCGTACATCCTGATCGCCAACTCCAAGATCGGTTCCGTCAAGGACCTGCTCCCGCTCCTGGAGAAGGTCATGCAGTCGGGCAAGCCGCTGCTGATCATCGCCGAGGACGTCGAGGGCGAGGCCCTGTCGACCCTGGTCGTCAACAAGATCCGCGGCACCTTCAAGTCCGTCGCCGTCAAGGCCCCGGGCTTCGGTGACCGCCGCAAGGCCATGCTCGGCGACATCGCCATCCTCACGGGCGGCGAGGTCATCTCCGAGGAGGTCGGCCTCAAGCTGGAGAACGCCACGCTCGACCTGCTGGGCAAGGCCCGCAAGGTCGTCATCACCAAGGACGAGACGACCATCGTCGACGGTGCCGGCGCCAGCGAGCAGGTCGCGGGTCGCGTGAACCAGATCCGCGCCGAGATCGAGAACAGCGACTCGGACTACGACCGCGAGAAGCTCCAGGAGCGCCTGGCCAAGCTCGCCGGTGGCGTCGCCGTCATCAAGGCCGGTGCCGCGACCGAGGTCGAGCTCAAGGAGCGCAAGCACCGCATCGAGGACGCCGTGCGCAACGCCAAGGCGGCCGTCGAGGAGGGCATCGTCGCCGGTGGTGGCGTGGCCCTGCTGCAGGCCTCCGGTGTCTTCGAGAAGCTGGAGCTGGAGGGTGACGAGGCGACCGGCGCTGCCGCCGTCAAGCTCGCCCTTGAGGCCCCGCTGAAGCAGATCGCCGTCAACGCCGGCCTTGAGGGCGGCGTCGTGGTGGAGAAGGTCCGCAACCTCACCCCGGGTCACGGCCTGAACGCCGCGACCGGCGAGTACGTCGACCTGGTCGCCGAGGGCATCATCGACCCGGCGAAGGTGACGCGCTCCGCGCTGCAGAACGCCGCGTCGATCGCCGCGCTGTTCCTCACCACCGAGGCCGTCATCGCCGACAAGCCGGAGAAGGCCGCCGCGGCCGCTCCGGGCGGCATGCCGGGCGGTGACATGGACTTCTGATCGACTCCGGTCGGTCAACGTCCTTACCGAGGGCGGCACTTCCTGTTCCGACAGGGGGTGCCGCCCTCGGGCGTGTCCGGGGTCACAGTGCGGACGGAAATGGCGGGTCGGGCGGGGCGGTTCTCCCGTACGCAGGGTCCATGCGCATGCACATACCTGCCGGTACCCCCTTTAAGGAGCTCTTACGTGACCGTCACCGCGTCCGACGCCGCCTCCCGCGCCGCCGACATCCTCTCCCGCCCGGCCACCATCAACGGCCTGACCGTCCGGAACCGCATTGCGATGGCGCCCATGACGCGCCAGTTCTCCCCGGGCGGCGTTCCGGGGGCGGACGTGGCCTCGTACTACGCACGCCGTGCGGCCGCGGGTGTCGGGCTGATCGTCACCGAGGGCACCTACGTCGGCCACGAGTCGGCCGGTGAGAGCGACCGCGTGCCGCGCTTCCACGGCGCGGAGCAGCTGGCGGGCTGGGCGAAGGTCGCCGAGGCGGTGCATGCCGCGGGCGGGAAGATCGTGCCGCAGCTGTGGCACATCGGCATGGTGCGCCAAGCCGGTCAGCCGCCGTTCGCGGACGCCCCCGCGGTCGGCCCCTCCGGCATCCGCCTGGACGGCACCGAGGGCGCCGGCAAGGAGATGACCCAGGCCGACCTGGACGATGTCATCGCCGCGTTCGCCGAGGCCGCGGCCGCAGCCGAGCGCATCGGCTTCGACGGCGTCGAACTGCACGGCGCCCACGGCTACCTCATCGACCAGTTCCTGTGGTCCCGCACCAACCGCCGCACCGACGCCTACGGCGGCGACCTGGTGGCCCGTACGAAGTTCGCGGCGGAGATCGCGGCCGCGGTCCGGGCGGCGGTCTCCCCGTCCTTCCCGGTGATCTTCCGCTTCTCGCAGTGGAAGTCCTACCAGTTCGACGCCCGTCTCGCCGAGAGCCCCGAGGCGCTGGAGGCCCTGCTCACCCCGCTCACCGCGGCCGGTGTCGACGCCTTCCACGCCTCCACCCGCCGCTACTGGCTGCCCGAGTTCGAGGGCTCCGACCTGAACCTCGCCGGCTGGACGAAGAAGCTGACCGGCAAGCCCGCGATCACCGTCGGCTCGGTCGGCCTCGACGGCGAGTTCATCAGGGCCTTCCAGGGCGAGGGCGCTCCCGTCCAGAACATCGACAACCTCCTGGACCGGCTGGAGCGCGACGAGTTCGACCTCGTCGCCGTCGGCCGCGCCCTGCTCCAGGACCCGCAGTGGGCCGAGAAGGTGCTGGCCGGCCGCTTCGACGACCTGGCCGACTACGACGTGGCGTCGCTGCGCTCGCTGAGCTGACCCTGCCGCAGGTGGTGTGACGCAGGTCACTCCGGGTGCTGTCACGGTTGTGCGGGCTCGTCTGTCCCATGGGCGTTCCCGCAATCGTGACGAGCACTCGGAGTGATCAGGATGAGCACCGACCACCGCATCGTCGTACTGGGCGCCGGCTACACCGGCATGCTGGCCGCCGTCCGGCTGGCCCACCGGACCCGCCGGACGGGCGCCAGGATCACGCTGGTCAACCCCTCGGCGCGGTTCACCGAGCGGCTGCGGATGCACCAGGTCGCGGCCGGGCAGGAGCTGGCCGACCACCGCATCCCCGAGCTGCTGGCCGGCACCGGCATCGAGTTCGCGCAGGGGTGGGCCACCGCGATCGAGCCGGAGGCCCGGACCGTCACCCTCGACGCCGGACGGGTCCTGTCGTACGACACCCTCGTCTACGCCCTCGGCAGCGCCACCGACACGAGCATCGTGCCCGGCGCCGACGAGTACGCCGTCACCCTCAACGACCCGCGCCTCGCGCACGAGTTCGCCACCCGGCTGCCCGAACTGGCCGCCGCCGGCGGTGCGGTGACCGTGTGCGGCGGCGGCCTGACCGGTATCGAGGCCGCGGCCGAGATCGCCGAGAGCCACCCCGGTCTCGCCGTCACCCTCGTCAGCCGGGACGTGCCCGGCGCGATGATGGGCGAGGCGGCGCGCGCGTACCTGCACCGCGCTCTCGCCCGGCTCGGCGTGACCGTCCGCACGGGCGCCACCGTCACCAAGGTGCTGACCGACGCGGTCGAGCTGGCCGGCGGCGAGCTGCTGCCCTCCGGCCTCACCCTGTGGACCACCGGCGTCCGCGTGCCGCGGCTGGCCGCCGAGTCCGGGATCGCGACCGACGCGCGGGGCCTGGTCGTCGTGGACGCCGGGCTGCGGTCGGTGTCGCACCCCGAGATCTATGCGATCGGCGACGCCGCCGCCGTCCGCCAGGCGTGGGGCGCGGTCCACGGCACCTGCCAGAGCGGCCTGCCCACCGCTCAGTACGTCGCCGACGCCGTCGCGCGCCGGCTGCGCGGGAAGCAGCTGAAGCCGTTCCGGTTCGGGTACTTCCACCAGCCCGTCAGCATCGGCCGGCGCGACGCGGTCATCCAGTTCACCTACGCGGACGACAGCCCGCGCCGCTGGTTCCTCAAGGGCAAGTGGGCGATCCGGTACAAGGAGTTCGTCAGCGGCAGCCCGCTGAAGGCGTTCCGGTGGAGCAAGCGCATGAACGTCGGCGTGACGCTCTCCAGGGGCGGGCGCGCGACCCGGAAGCCGGCGGCGGCGTCGGCTCGGTGACCGCGGGAGATGTCTTGTCGCCCGGTGCGGGCGTTGGGAGCATGGGCGCGTGATCGGACCGGAGAGCGAACAGGCCCTGGATCAGGACCCGTTCACCACACACCGGCGGCTGCTGTTCGGCACCGCGTACCGGATGCTGGGCAGCGTCGCCGACACCGAGGACGTGCTCCAGGACGCCTGGCTGGCCTGGCAGGGCGCGGACCGCGGCAGTGTCCGCAACGCCCGCGCCTACCTGGTGCGCACGGTCACCAACCTCGCCCTCAACCGGCTCACCTCCGCCCGCGCCACCCGCGAGAGCTATATCGGACCCTGGCTGCCCGAGCCGCTGCTGACCTCGGCGGACGTCGCCGAGGACGCCGAGCTGGCCGACACCGTCTCGACCGCGCTGCTGGTGGTGCTGGAGACGCTGGCGCCGGTGGAGCGGGCGGTGTTCGTGCTCCGCGAGGCGTTCGCCTTCTCGCACGCCGAGATCGCGGAGATCCTCGGGCGGCCCGAGCCGACCGTACGGCAGATCGCCCGCCGGGCCCGGCAGCACGTGGACGCCCGGCGCCCCCGCTACGACGCCGACAGCACACGGCATCACGAGGTCACCGAGCGGTTCAGGGCGGCCTGCGCCGGAGGCGATCTGAACGCCGTGATGGAGCTGCTCGCCCCGGACGTCGTCGCCTGGTCCGACGGCGGCGGCAAGGTCACGGCGGCCCGTCGGCCGCTGTACGGCACCGACCATGTCGCGCGCTGGCTGCTCGGCGTGCTGGCCAAGCCCGGGTCGGCCGGCGTGGCCCTGGAGCCCGCCACGATCAACGCCGAGCCGGGCCTGCTCATCACCGTGGGCGGCATGCGGATCGGCACGGTGTCGCTCGGGGTGGTGGACGGCCTGGTCCGGCACGTGCGTTTCCAGCTCAATCCGGACAAGCTGCGTGGTGTGACCTCCCTCTAGCACCCGGCCCCCGTCGAAGGCGGGCTCACCAGCGATTCTTGAGTAAGTCAATCAACTGACTTAAGGTTGCCTGAGTCAAGCTCTTCTCTGTGTCGACGGAGGCTCCCCCATGTCCGACGCCCTTGCCCAGCCCGCCCCGGCGGGGGGCACCGCGCCACCGCGGACGAACGCCGTGGTGGCGGTGCTGGCCTTCGCCGGGATCGTCGTCTCGCTGATGCAGACGCTGGTCATTCCGATCGTCCCGGAGCTGCCGCAACTGCTGGACGCGCCGGCCTCCGACACCGCCTGGGCGGTCACCGCCACGCTGCTGGCCGCCGCGGTGGCCACACCGGTCGTCGGCCGGCTCGGCGACATGTTCGGCAAGCGGCGGATGCTGCTGGTCAGCGCGGCGCTGCTGGTGGCAGGGTCACTGGTCTGTGCGCTCAGCGAGTCGCTCGTGCCGATGATCCTGGGGCGTGTGCTCCAGGGCCTCGCCTCCGGCGTCATCCCGCTCGGCATCAGCATCATGCGGGACGAACTGCCCGCCGAGCGGCTCGCCTCCGCGACCGCCCTGATGAGCGCCTCCCTCGGCATCGGCGGCGCCCTCGGCCTGCCGGCCGCCGCGCTGATCGCCGACAACTTCGACTGGCACATGCTGTTCTGGACCTCGGCCGCCCTCGGCGCCGTCGCCACCGTTCTTGTCGCCGTCTTCGTGCCGGAGTCCAAGGTGCGCACCGGCGGCCGCTTCGACCTCGTCGGCGGTCTGGGCATGGCGGCCGGGCTCGTCTGTCTGCTGCTCGGCATCTCCAAGGGCGCCGACTGGGGTTGGACGAGCGGAACCACGCTGGGGCTCTTCGCCGCGGCCGTCCTCGTTCTGCTCGCCTGGGGCCGGTGGGAGCTGCGCGTCGAGCAGCCGCTGGTCGACCTGCGCACCACCGCCCGCCGTCAGGTGCTCGTCACCAACCTCGCCTCCATCGCCGTCGGTTTCGCGATGTTCGCGATGTCCCTCGTCCTGCCGCAGCTCCTCCAGCTGCCCGAGCAGACCGGCTACGGCCTCGGCCGGTCGATGCTGGTCGCCGGTCTGGTCATGGCGCCCTCCGGTCTGGTCATGATGGCCACCGCGCCGGTCTCCGCCGCCGTCTCCAAGGCCAAGGGCCCCAAGGTCACCCTGATGATCGGCGCGCTGATCGTGGCCGCCGGGTACGGCCTGAACATCCTCCTCATGTCCGAGGTCTGGCACTTCGTCCTGGTGTCCTGCGTCATCGGCGCCGGCATCGGCTTCACCTACGGCTCGATGCCCGCGCTGATCATGGGCGCGGTGCCGGCCAGCGAGACGGCCGCGGCCAACAGTCTCAACACGCTGATGCGCTCCATCGGCACCTCGTCGGCGAGCGCCATCGCGGGCGTGATCCTCGCCCAGATGACGACGGACTTCGGCGGCTACGCCCTCCCGTCCGAGAACGGCTTCAAGGTGGTCCTGGCGGTGGGCGCCGGAGCGGCTCTCCTCGCCTTCGCGGTGGCGTCGTTCATCCCACGGCAGCGGGCCGCCGCCGGCGAGAAGGTGACAGAGGGGGCGTCCGCTACGGCACAGGCGGCGGCGAAGTCGTAGCGCACCTCGAGGGGTGCGCAGGGCGGCGGGCGGGAGGAGAACTTGCGCGTTACCTCCAACAACCGCCCACCGGCTTTGGCGGTCCGCTGCCCTGCGCCCCGCGAATCGGCGTGGCTAACGTCCTGACATGACGCGACGCAAACGCATCGGAACGCGGCGCATCGCCGCATTACAGCGCGTGCACGACAGGGCACTACGGCGCCGGAAAGCGGTCGCCCGCCCCACCGGCTGGCGCCGACGCTTCGGACGGCGGGCCGAACGAACCCGCCCCTGGCTCCAGTTCCTCGCCGACCTCGCCGCGATCTTCGCGAGAGTGGTGAGCTGATCCGGCGCCGCCCGTCACGGCGTCCAGTAGTCCCGTGCCGGCAGCTCCACCCACGCGTCGGGCGGGCCCACGACGGCTCGGGCGTCCGTCGGGCGCAGGCCGGCGTAGGCGATCGAGTAGGCGACGGCGCTGTACTGGTAGACGTACGAGAACAGGACCTCCTCCGGGCTGTCCTCCGGGTACGGACCGCCGCCCGGGTGGAGGTCCCAGCCCTTGACGACGCCGTCCCGATGGATGCTGCCCTGGTTGCCGCTCTTGGGGTTGGCGTACAGGCCGTAGGAGACGGTGCCCTCGGACAGGAGGGCGTGGATGCCCGGCATGGACGGGGCGTAGCCCCACGGCTGGGTGAGGACGCATCCGCCCGGCACGGTCGTCACGCCGACGATCTGGAGCGTCTCGTCCAGGTCGTAGCCGAACGGGTCCTCCACCAGTTCGTCCACCAGCTCGACGTCCGCCGGCGTCGCCCCCAGCCGCCGTATCGCCTCCTCGGCGTCGATCCCGGCCACGCAGGCCAGGCCCAGGCCCTCGTACCAGAAGTCACCGAGGGCCGCCTTCAGCCGCCGACCCTGGTCGACCACCGCGCGCTCGGCCTCCGACAGGTCAGGCACCCCCTCGGGCAGCGGGAACAGGTCCGGCTCCGGCCCGGCGAGACTCAGCCGCCCCGGCGTCCAGCCGCCGAACCCGGTCCACCAGGGGTCGGCCCCCGCGGCGGCCAGCGCTCGGGCGTTCTCCGTACGGCCCGCGACGACCGCGTCCCACAGCGCCGTCGTGCCGTTCTCCAGCGCGTCCACGTCCGCCACGCGCCGCGCCAGTTCGGCCACGACCTCCGGCGACCCGAAGACCGCCGCCCGGTGCAGCGGCCGCGACCCTCCACGTCCCCACCGCTCCGGATCGGCCCCCGCGTCCAGGCGCCGCCGTACGTCCTCGTGGTCCTCCCAGCCGCGGTAGTCCATGCCCGCCCAGCCGTGGGTCTCGTCCGTCATCGCCAGCCCCCCGCTCGATCTCCGTACTCACACCTTCGCAGACGCCACTGACAAGTGGCACAAACTGCCATCACGGCAGAAGTTGGGCGGCGAAGGCTGCCCCGCTGATCAAGTGGACCGGCCCCGTGAGCCGTCACCCCTGGAGGCACTCCCGGTGAGGCCCACCGCATACGTCGTCAGGAAGCCCACCGCGTACGCGGTGAGCAGGCCGCCCGCGTAGATCGCCGCCGTCGGGGCCAGGCCCCTGTTGCCCGACAGGAGCGGGAACAGGGCCCATCCCGACGGTCCGATCGCCGTCGCGCCCACCTGGTCGCCGAGCATCGCGAACAGGCCGACGAAGGCGCCCCCGGCGGCGCCGCCCACACAGGCCGTCAGGAAGGGGCGGCCCAGCGGCAACGACACCCCGTAGATCAGGGGCTCGCCCACGCCCAACAGCCCCGCCGGGAGCGCCGACTTGATGGTCGTACGGATGGACGTGTCGTGGCGCAGGCGGACGTACACCGCTGCCGCCGCGCCCACCTGGCCCGCGCCCGCCATCGCCAGCAGGGGGAGGAGGACGGTGTAGCCCTGCTGTTCGATGAGGGTGGCGTGGATGGGGATCAGGGCCTGGTGGAGGCCCAGCATCACCAGGGGGAGGAACAGGCCGCCGAGGACCAGGCCCGCGAAGGCGCCCGTCGTCGTCAGCAGCCAGTTCGCCGCCGTGCCGATGGCCGAGGAGACCGCGCCGGCCGCGTACATCAGGCCGTAGAGCGTGGCCAGGCCGGCGACGAGGACCGTGAGGGTCGGGGTGACCAGGACGTCCAGTGCCCCGGGGATTCGGCCTCGGCACCACTTCTCCACGTACGTTCCCAGCAGCGCCGCCGCCAGGGCGCCGAGGACTCCGCCCTGGCCGGGGGCGAGGGTCACGCCGAACGCCGTCACCTTTGCGACTCCCGGGTAGACGACGATCGCCGCCACCGCGCCGCCCAGGACCGGTGTGCCGCCGAACTCCTTCGCCGTGTTGTGTCCGACGAACACCGCGATCAGCGACATGAAGGCGGTGGCGATCACGGACAGGGCGGGGGTGAGGCCCGGCAGCCAACCCAGGTTCAGGAGCAGGCCGTTGAGGCCCGCCAGTACCCCGCAGCCGATCAGGGCGGGGATCAGCGGGACGAAGATGTTCGCGACCCGGCGCAGGGCCAGCTTCACCGGGGTCGCGTTGCGCTGCTGCTGTGCCCGTTTCAGCAGCAGTGACTCGAAGTCCCGGGTCACCGTCGCCACCGTCCCCGGGCCCAGCACGATCTGGTACGTGTCGTCGTCCTCGACCACGCCCAGGACGCCGGGGACCGCCCGTACCCCCTCCCCGTCCACCAGGGAGGCGTCGGCCAGGCCCAGTCGCAGGCGGGTCATGCAGTGGGCGACGGAGGTGACGTTCGTGGGGCCGCCGACCAGGGGCAGGAGCGCGGCGGCCGTGTCGTACGAGGTCTTCACCCACCGAAGACTGGGGTCAGCCGACCGCCGCCGCCAGCGCGGCACGCAGGTGGCCGCCGGACTCCTCCAGAAGGCGGGCGGCCGTCGGGCCGTCCACGCCGGCCAGGACGACCAGGATCGCGTTCTTCACCTCGCCGCCCGTGGCCGCCAGGGCGCGCTCGATCTCCTCGTCGTCCGCGCCCGTGGCGAGCGCGACGATACGGCGGGACCGGGCGCGCAGCTTCTCGTTCGAGGCGCGCACGTCGACCATCAGGTTCCCGTAGGTCTTGCCCAGGCGGATCATCGTGATCGTCGAGAGCATGTTGAGGACGAGCTTCTGCGCCGTGCCGGACTTGAGGCGGGTGGAGCCGGTCAGCAGCTCCGGGCCCACGACGATCTCGATGCCGTGGTCGGCGGCGGCCGCGAGCGCGCTGTCGGCGTTGCAGGCCAGGCCGATCGTCAACGCGCCGAGCGCGCGGGCGTGTTCGACCGCCCCGATGGCGTACGGGGTGCGGCCGGAGGCGGAGACGCCGACCACCGTGTCCGCGGGGGTGAGGGCGAGCGCGTCGAGGTCGGCGCGGGCCAGCTCCTTGGAGTCCTCCGCGCCCTCGACGGAGGTGACCATGGCCTCCGGGCCGCCCGCGATGAGCCCCACGACCTGTGTCGGCTCGGTGTTGAAGGTCGGCGGGCACTCGGAGGCGTCCAGCACGCCGAGCCGTCCGGCGGTGCCCGCGCCCGCGTAGAGGAGGCGGCCGCCGCGCGCCATGCGCTCGGCGACGGCGTCGATCGCGGCGGCGATCTCGGGCAGCCGTGCGGCCACGGCGGCGGGTACGGAGGTGTCCTCGCCGTTCATCAGGCGGGCGATGTCGAGGGTGGGCAGCCGGTCGATGTCGGCGAGCTCGGGGCGGAAGGCCTCGGTGGTCAGGGACTCCAGCTCGGCGCGCAGATCACGGGATGTGGAGGTCATGGAGGAGCGGCTCTTTTCGCAATGTCTACTGGTGCTGTCTACCGCCGGTGCCGGTGCGCCAGTGCCTCGTACGACGCCGAGAGCGCGGGCGCGGCCGTCTCGTACGTCCGCTGGGCCACTCCCACGAACAGGCAGTCCACGACGAGGAGTTGACTGGTCCGGGACGACATGGCCGCCGGGCGCAGCTCGCTCTCGCGTGCGGTGGACGTGGTCAGTATGTGGTCGGCGTACTGGGTGACCGGCCCGTCCGGCCGCCCAGTGATCGCCACCGTCGTGGCCCCGTGCTCGAAGGCGACCCGCAGGGGTTCGATGACGTCGCCGGTCGACCCGGAGTGCGTGATCGCGATCGCCACGTCGCCTGCGCGGAGTTGCACCGCGTTCGTCACGGCGAGGTGGGGGTCGCTGTGCGCGTGGGCTATCAGCCCTATGCGCAGGAGTTTCTGGGTGAGGTCCTGCGCGACCAGCCCCGAGGCGCCCACGCCGTACACGTCGATGCGCCGGGCGGAGGCGGCCGCCGTGACCGCCGCGCCGAGCTGCACGGTGTCCAGGCCGGCCGCGGTGTCGGCGAGGGTCTGCTGCTCGTCGTAGGCGAGCTTCGCCACGACGTCGGCGATGGGGTCGTCGACCGCGATGTCGGTGGTGATGGCGGGCGCCCGCCCGGACTGCTGCTGGGCGGCGAGGCCGGCGAGGGCGAGGCGCAGGTCCCGGTAGCCGGGGTAGCCGAGGAGGCGGGCGGTGCGGACGACGGTGGCCTCGCTGGTGCCGGTGAGTTCGGCGAGGCCGGTGACGGTGAGGGCCGCGCAGCCGGCCGGGTCGCCGGCGACGGCCTCGGCGACCCGCTGCATGGAACGGGTCATCGACGGCGCCAGCGTGCGCACCTTGGCCGCGAGGGCGGCGGGCGCGGGGGGCGGGCCGCCGGGCGGACCCGGGCTCCCGAAAGTTTCCTTCACATGCTGGGTCACGTGTGAAAGATATTTTCGCTTCGGTGTTGTGGTCAAGAGTGCGCACAATGGGGGCATGGATCCCTCCGGCCACCCGCTCAGCCCTCTGGAACAGGCGTTGCACGCGGCACGCGCTCTTGTGCTCGCCGATCTGATCGCCGGGGAGGTGGCCGAGGCGGATGTGGTGTCGCTGGTCGAGGACTCCGTCGTGGAGCGCCGCTGGTGGGTGGAGCAGTGGCCGGACGGCGCGGCCTTCGTGGCCGGTCTGGTCGCGCAGGACGTGCAGGACGCCCTGCTGGAGCGGTACGGCCGCTGGCCGCTGTGCCCGGTCTGCGGCTCCGGCGACCCGCACTCCCTGGACGTCGAGCCGGAGCTGGGCCCCGACCCGCAATGGGTGTGCCACAAGGCGGGCGTGAAGGTCGCGGCGGTCGGCTCCCTGGGCTCGGCGGCCGGCGGGACGACGCCCTCGTGACGGTGTACATAGACCCGCCCGCCTGGCCGGGCCACGGCCGGATGTGGTCCCACCTCATCAGCGACGTCTCCTACACCGAACTGCACACCTTCGCCGAGCGCCTGGGCGTGCCCAGGCGGGCCTTCGAACGGGACCACTACGACATTCCGTCCCACCGGTACGCGGATGTGGTGGCCGCGGGCGCGGTGGAGGTGAGCAGCCGCGAGGTCGTGCGGCTGCTGTACGGCGCGGGGCTGCGCAGGCGGAAGGGGCGGCAGGCTTAGGGCCGATCCGCCGGACAGGCCCTAAGCCGTACGCACGTACACGTGGAGCGGGCCGTCCGCCTCGCGGCTCTCGCCCATCGCCTGCTCCTCCTCCACCGTCGCCCGCACGAAGCCCGCCCGCGTGACGACGGCCTGCGACGGCAGGTTGTCGTGATCGATCGTCGCGAGCAGGGTGCGTACGTCGTCCCGCGCGAGCGCATACTCCGCGAGGACGTTCAGGGCCTCGGTCGCATAGCCGTTGCCGCGGGCCGACTCCGCGAGGTCGTAGCCGATCTCGACGCGGCCGTCCTCGTCCGGGGCGCCGTGGAAGCCGAGGCCGCCGACGGCCTTGCCGTCCTCGCGGCGTACGAGGGCGAAGACCCCGAACTCCGCGCGGTGGACGCCCGCCTCGTAGGCCTTCAGCAGCATCCCGGAGGCGTCCCGGGTGCCCTCGTACGGTCCGCCCTCGACCCACTCGAAGCCGCCGTCGCCGCCCGCGTTCAGATCGGCGGCGGCCGCGGGCGTGATGCCCTGGAGGGTGAGGCGGTCGGCGGTCAGGACGAGGTTGTTCTGCCAGCGCCACTCGGTGACCGGGGCCCGGTCGGGCAGGTTGCCGCGGCCGGTGGCCCACAGCAGGGTGCTCCAGTGGTCGGGGCCCGGCTGGACGTGCGGGAAGAGCCGGGTGAGGACGTACTCGGGGAGTTCCGGGGCCGGTGCGTAGCTCAGCCCCAGGCCCTCGGCGATGTCGTGCGTGTGCAGCAGCACCTCGGCGACGCCCATCGCGGCGAAGCCCTCGCGGTTCGCGCTGCGGTACGGGTACGGGTGGAAGGCGCGCGCCTCACGGGGTGCGGTGCGGACGGTGGCGGTGAGCAGGGCGCCGGCGGTCTCCAGGACGTCCAGCAGGCCGTCGTTGCCGGTGCCGTCGTCGAGGGTGATCTCGAAGGGGACGTAGGCGCTCTGTGCCCGCCCGGCGAGCTGGCCGGCGTAGGCGATGAGGCATGAGGCGATGTGGAAGGCCGTGTCGTGGTGACTCCACTCCAGGCGGCCCGCCTTGGCCCCCTGCCAGTCCCGGTCGACCACGGTCCGCAGCAGCTGCACCGAGCTCGCCACGGCCTCCTGTACACGTTCCCCGCCCACGTTTCGCATAGCCGCAGGCTATGCGGAGGGGGTCGGGGGGAGCGACAGCATTTCCAGTTCCGAGGTGAGGTTGTAGCGGGCCGTCGCCTCCCAGTGCCCCGCTCCGTGCGGCGTGCGGAACAGCCTGGGCAGGGCGAGGAGTTGGCGCAGGATCGCGGCACGTCCCTCGCGGAAGGCGTCGCTCGGCACGAAGTGGTACTCCTCGCGGACGGCTGCGGTGTAGGCGGCGTACGCCGAGGGCGGCGCCGCGAGGATCGCCAGGTCGGCGTCACACAGGACCTGGCCGTCGTGGTCGTCGTCGGCGGGGTCGTGGGTGACGGTGAGCCGGACGAGACGGGCCACCTCGCCGGCCTTCGTCTCGGGGACGCCGGCTTCGGGGAGAGCGCGTTCGGCCAGGTGGGCCGAGCGTTCCTCGTTCTCGGAGCGGTCGGGGAGATAGACGGCGTCGTGGAACCAGGCGGCCAGCCGTACGACGTCCGGGTCGTTGGCGTGCTTCTCCAGTACGTCGATGTGATCGAGGACGGAGGTCAGGTGCGCGAGCGTGTGGTACCGGCGCTGCGGCTCCTGCCAGCGGGCGAGGAGGTTCTCGGCGTACGGCACGGGGTCGGGGCCGGGGGTTCCGAGGCCCCGGGCTCCTTCCAGGGCACGGGCGAAGCGGGCGCGCAGGGCATCTAGATCGGCCATACGTCCATTCTCCGTGACCGGGGCGTAGTCTTGGATTGGACTAGACCTGTAAACGGTCTAGACCTCTAAACCGCCGCAGACGAATGGGGCCCCATGAGCAAGCGTGCACTCCTGGAGGTGATCGCGCTCGACGTCGAGGACGCGGTCGCCGCCCGGGCCGGAGGCGCGGACCGCCTCGAACTGGTCACCGACATGGCGGCCGACGGGCTCACCCCGCCGGCCGCGACCGTGGCCGGGATCCGTGCCGCCGTCGACATCCCGCTCCGCGTGATGCTGCGGCTGTCGGACGGGTTCGCTGCGGGGGACGTCGGGCGGCTGGTGGGTGTCGCTGAGGAGATGCGGGCGGCCGGGGCCTCGGAGTTCGTCCTCGGGTTCCTGGACCCGGACGGGTCCGTGGACCTGGGCGCGGTGGAACGAGTCGTGGGCGTCCTGGACGGCTGCCCCTGGACCTTCCACCGCGCGATCGACCACTCCGCTGACCGCGACGCGCTCCGCAAGGCCCTGGACGGCCTGCCCGGTCTCGACACCTACCTCACGGCCGGTGCCGTGACAGGCGTCGACGAGGGCCTCCCGATCCTCCTGGCGGAGACGGCGCGGGGCGGGGAACCGGGCTACGAGCAGCGGATCCTGGTAGGCGGAGGCCTGCAACTTCCCCACCTCCCGTACCTCCTCTCCGCCGGAATCGACGCCTTCCACATCGGCGGCGCGGCCCGACCGGCCGGCTGGACGGGCCCCGTGTCCGCGGAAGCGGTGGGGGAGTGGCGGAGGGTGCTGGACGGGGTGTGAGGCGCGGGGGGCTCCGGCTGGCCGGGGTTCGTCCGTGACCGGGGTCTGTGCTGGCCGGGGGTGGGTCGCGCAGCCCGGCGCTCCGGCTGGCGTCGGGGTAGGTCGCGCAGCCCGGCGCTATCGGGGTGCCGCCTCTCTTTGGCAGCGGGGCCGCCCCAGGCGGCACTCATGCCCGCAGTTGGGCGGCTCCATGGGCACCGCCTGCCCGGGTGGGCGCTGCCCCGGGCGGTCACGTCTGGGCGCCGGTGCGCATCTTCCAGCCCGTCCGGCGTTTGAGGACGAGGCCGTTCAGGCCGATGGGGTCCAGGGGCGGAGCCCCTGGTGGGGTGCAGGGGCGAAGCCCCGCGGGGGTTCAGGGGGCGGAGCCCCCTGGCGGGGTTGAAGGGGCGGCAGCCCCTGGGGACGGGAATGGGTAGGGGCGGCGGGGGCGAAAACAGCCCCCCCGCCTCAGGGCGACGTCAACTGCGAGGGCAGTGCTGTCGCGTGCGTCACGATCAACCCCGACACCGCTCGTGTCAGCGTCACGTACAGGCGTCGCAGCCCCGTCCGTTCGTCCGGCTCGCCGTCCACCACGGCCTGGGGCTCGTCGAGGACGACGTAGTCGTACTCCAGACCCTTGGCCAACGACGCCGGCACCAACGTCAGCCGCGTCGAGGCAGTCGTCTCCTCACCCGGCGCGAGGTAACCGATCCCCGCCTCCCGCAACGCCTCCGCCAGCACAGCGACCCGCGCGTCCGAAGCGATCAACCCCGTGGACCCCTCGTTGCGCAGCAACTCCTCACACGCCGCGACCACTTCATCCGCACCCCCAACCCCCCGCACCTCGAAGAACCCCGGGTTCTCCCGCACCGAGGCCACCGGCGTCAGCCCCGGCGCGATGTGCGGCAGCAGCCGCGACGCGTACGTGATGACATCCGTCGGGACACGGAAACCGGCCGTCAGCTCCTCCACCACCCCCTCCGTCTTCCCCAGATGCGACAACGCCTCCGCCCAACTCCGCGTGGCCCACGGCGTGGTCCCCTGCGCCAGATCCCCCAGCACCGTCGCCGACCCCGTCGTACAACGCCGCCCCACCGCCCGGTACTGCATCGGCGACAGATCCTGCGCCTCGTCCAGCACCACATGCCCGAGCGAATGCGTCCGCTGCACCAGATCCGACGCCTCGTCGATCAACACCGCGTCCGCAGCGGACCACTTGGCCGACTTCACCGACCGCACCGGCCTCGCCCACAGGATCGTCTTCCGTTCGTCCTCGGAGAGAACCCCCTCCGAGTGCTCCGCGAGGAAGTCCGCGTCCGTGAGCAACCGCAGCACCAGCTTCGCCGGTTCGACCACCGGCCAGACCGCCTTCACCGCCGCCTTCACCGCCGTACTGCGCGCCACCGCGTCCTGCACCCGGTCGTCCGGCGCCTCCCCGGACCGTTCCATCTGCACCAGCACGGCATGCGCGATCCGCTGCGGCAGCGCCTCCCGCGCCGCCCCGTACCGGATGTCCCGCTCCAGCAACTCCCGCACGATGTCTTCGAGTTCGTACGCCGGCACCCGCCACCGCCGCGACCCGCGCACGACCATGACGGCCTCCGTGGGCATCGTCACGTGCGAGTACAGCGCCCTGCGCAGCACCTCCGCCATCCGTGCGTCACCCTTGACGATCGCCGCCGCCGCGTCGTCCGCGCCCCGTACCTCCACCTGCCCGACGAGGTCGTCGACGGTCGCCTGTCGCACGGACAACTCGCCCAGCGCGGGCAGGACTTGCTCGATGTAGTGCAGGAAGGACCGGTTCGGCCCGATGACCAGCGTCCCGGTCCGGGCCAGCCGCTCACGGTGGGCGTAGAGGAGATACGCGACCCGGTGCAGGCCGACCGCCGTCTTCCCGGTCCCCGGCCCGCCCTGCACACACACGGTCCCGCCCAGCCCGGACCGCACGATCTCGTCCTGCTCCGGCTGGATCGTGGCGACGATGTCCCGCATCGGACCGACACGCGGCCGCTCGATCTCCTGCTGGAGCAGCTTGCTGGTCCGGGCCGCCTCCGCCGGGTCCGACAGATGCTCGTCCTCGTACGCGGTCAGGTCCCCGCCTGTGTAGCCGAAGCGGCGCCGCAGCCCGACGTCCAGCGGGTCCTTCTTCGACGCCCGGTAGAACGGCTGCGACACCGGCGCACGCCAGTCGATCACCATCGGGTCGCCGACCGCGTCGTGCACATGCCGCCGCCCGATGTAGAACCGCTCGCCCTCGGCCCCCTCCGAACGGTCCGCGCCCGGGGCGTGCAGATAGTCGAGGCGCCCGAAGAACAGCGGTGTGTCGCTGAGGTCGGCGAGCGCCTTGATCCGCTCGTCGATCTGGTGGGCGAGGACCTCGGCGTTGACCCAGTTCGCGGTGACGTCGGCGATGTCGAGGGCCTCGACGTCCTCGCGCATCGCCCGCAGGGCGGCACGGGAGGAGGCGAGGTGGGAGCGCTCGCGGGACAGGGGGTCGTCGGCGGGCATGGGCGTGGACAAGGGGGTGCCTCCGGTGGGCCTGCAGATCGGGTGGCGCTGCGAGAAGCCGACCGGTTTCCGTCCGGGCGGCGGCACTCCGAGAGGAGGCGGGCAAGAGCGGAGATTCTAGGTGAGCGGGCCGGGCGCAGGCCAACGAATTAATCCCCCCAGCGCCCCCGCGTCCCCTAGGGGACGCCCGGAGCCCACCCCCTCCTCCCCGACGGCACGCCTCCCTCCCTGGTACTACGCGCCGGCGGACCGGGTTCGCCCCCCAGACCGATGCCCCCTTTATGTCCGGGAATCCACCATGGAGACATGAGCGCAGCAACCATCACCCCAGCCCCCGGCCCCCCGGCCTCCGGCGCCAGCCCGGTCCTCGGCAGCCACCACCACCGCCTGGGCGACGCCGTACGCGCGATCCGCGTGTTCGCCGGCGCCGCCTTCGACGTCATGATCCTCGGCGAGTACGGCGAGGAAGCGGGCGTCCGCCGCAAGTGACGCCCCTGGCGTCTGCTCAGCCCCCCGCCAGCAGCTCGTCCGCGTCCATGATCCGGTACGCGTACCCCTGTTCCGCGAGGAACCTCTGCCGGTGGGCCGCGAAGTCCTGGTCGATCGTGTCCCGGGCCACCACCGAGTAGAAGTGCGCCTGGTGGCCGTCCGCCTTCGGGCGCAGCACCCGTCCCAGCCGCTGGGCCTCCTCCTGGCGGGAGCCGAAGGTGCCGGAGACCTGGACGGCGACCGTCGCCTCCGGCAGGTCGATGGAGAAGTTCGCGACCTTCGACACGACCAGCACGCTGATCTCGCCCTCCCGGAAGGCGTCGAAGAGCTTCTCGCGCTGGGCGTTGGAGGTCTCGCCCTTGATGACCGGGGCGTTCAGATGCTCGCCGAGTTCGTCGAGCTGGTCGATGTACTGCCCGATGACGAGGATCTGCTGGCCCGCGAACCGCTGGACGATCGCCTCCGTCACCTTCCGCTTCGTCGCGGTCGTCGCGCAGAAGCGGTACTTCTCCTCGGTCTCGGCGGTGGCGTACGCGAGGCGCTCGGAGTCCGTCAGGTTCACCCGGACCTCGACGCAGTCGGCGGGCGCGATGTAGCCCTGCGCCTCGATCTCCTTCCACGGCGCGTCGAACCGCTTGGGCCCGATGAGCGAGAACACGTCCGACTCGCGGCCGTCCTCACGGACCAGGGTGGCCGTGAGCCCGAGGCGCCGGCGGGCCTGGAGGTCCGCCGTGAACTTGAAGACCGGCGCGGGCAGCAGATGCACCTCGTCGTAGATGATCAGCCCCCAGTCCCGGGAGTCGAACAGCTCCAGGTGCGGGTAGACACCCTTCCGCCGGGTCGTCAGCACCTGGTAGGTGGCGATGGTGACGGGCCGGATCTCCTTCTTCGTCCCGCTGTACTCGCCGATCTCGTCCTCGGTCAGCGAGGTCCGCTTCACCAGCTCGTGCTTCCACTGCCGCGCGGAGACGGTGTTGGTGACCAGGATGAGCGTGGTCGACTTGGCCTGGGCCATGGACCCGGCGCCGACGAGCGTCTTGCCGGCGCCGCAGGGCAGCACGACGACGCCCGACCCGCCGTGCCAGAAGTTCTCCACGGCCTGCTTCTGGTACGGCCTGAGCGCCCAGCCGTCCTCGGCCAGCTCGATCGGGTGCGCCTCGCCGTCGACGTATCCCGCGAGGTCCTCGGCGGGCCAGCCCAGCTTCAGCAGGGTCTGCTTGATCTGTCCGCGCTCGGAGGGGTGGACGACGACGGTGTCCGGGTCGATCCGGGCGCCGACCAGCGGGGCGATCCGCTTGGACCGCAGTACCTCCTCCAGCACCGGCCGGTCGGTGCTGGTGAGCACCAGCCCGTGCGCGGGGTGCTTCGACAGGGTCAGCCTGCCGTACCGGTCCATCGTCTCGGCCACGTCGACCAGCAGCGCGTGCGGCACCGGATACCGGCTGTACTGCACGAGCGCGTCCACCACCTGCTCGGCGTCGTGCCCGGCGGCACGCGCGTTCCACAGCCCGAGCGGTGTCACCCGGTAGGTGTGGATGTGCTCGGGCGCCCGCTCCAGCTCCGCGAACGGCGCGATGGCACGACGGCACTCGTCGGCCTGCTCGTGGTCGACTTCCAGGAGCAGGGTCTTGTCCGACTGGACGATCAGCGGTCCGTTCACGTACGCATCCCTTCCGCACGGCCAAACGTCCAGTGTGCCTCAACAGCGGGCGATCAAGCTCAGTCGTCCGCCAGCTCCGCGACCCCCGTGACCCGGTGCAGCGGGTACGTCCGTACCTCGTCCGCCGTGTGGTCGTACGCCGTGACGAAGCCGCCCTCGACCCGGACGGGGGCGATGACGCGCTGGCTGGCGGCGCCCTCGGCGTTGACGTAGCCGATCCACACCGCCTCCCCGGTCAGGACGGCGGCCTGCATGGTGGCGAGGGTCTCGGCGGCGCTGGTGCGGGGGAGGGCGCCGTCGGTGCGGGAGGGGGTTTCCTTGCGGGGCGTGGTGGAGGCGGCGTCGCCCGCGCGGATGGCGCGGATGGCGGCCGTCAGGAGCGTGGCGTCCGGGACCGGCGGGCCGTCGGGGACCGGTTCGGGGGCCGTGCGCGGCGGGGTGCGGTGGGCGAGGGCGCGGGTGATCAGGACGTCGCCCTCGGCGGACTCGGCGGCCGGTGCGAAGCCCATCGCGCGCAGCCCGTCCAGCAGGGTCGCCGGGTCGGCCTGGGCGGCCAGCACGGTCGGGGCCAGGCGGCGCAGCCGCAGACCGGCGGCGCGCTTGTCGGCGAGGATCTCGTTGAGCAGGGCGTCGTCGTCGCAGCGGACGTAGGCGGAGGCCGCGCCGACCCGCAGATGGCCGTGTCTGCGGGCCACGTCGTCGATCAGATACGACAGCGGCTGCGGGACCGGCGTACGGGAGTGCGCGGCGAGGAAGGCGTGCAGGTCGGACGCGGACTGGCCGGCGTCCAGGGCGCGCCGTACCGAACCGGGCGTGAAGCGGTACACCGTCGCGCCGCCCTTGGACTCCACGTCCGCGAGCACGCCCAGCACCTCGGCCAGCGGGCGCTTGAGCGGGCCGGGGGCGACGGCCGTGAGGTCCGCCTGGAGCAGGACGTGGTCGAGGGGTTCGGGCAGCAGCGGGGCGAGCAGGCGGGCGGCCGCCGCGGAGGCGGCGGCCTGCTCGGGGGGCGACAGGGGCTCCAGCGGCTGCGGCACGTGGTGGACGGGCAGCTTGTCGCCGGGGCCCTGCGGCTCCTCGTCCGCGGTCCGCACGGCGGGCGCCCCGAGCAGGGCCCGCCCGTGCGCCGACAGCGCGCCCCGGCCGGTGACGCCCAGCAGCTCGGCCTCGCTCAGCGTCCACCGGGCGAGCCGGGACCGCAGGTCCTCCTCGCGGCGCTGCGGGCGCTCCCAGTGCAGACGGGCCAGCACGGACTCGGCGGCCGGTGCCGCGCCCAGCGGCAGTCCGGCCAGCAGGGTCAGCACCCGGTGCCGCACCTCGGGCGCGGCGGAGCGGTCGAGACCGGGGCCGAGCGCCGAGAGCGTACGGTCCTTGGCGTCCCGGCCGCCGACCAGCCCCGACGTCCGCGTCGCCGTCAGCCACGCCTCCGCCAGCTGTGCCCAGCGGCGGTCCGGAGCCTGCTCCAGCCACTCGTCGTAGGCCGGGGTCGCCGCGTACCGCTCGTCGGCCTCGCCGTCGGAGGCGATCAGTCCGGCCACGTAGGCGAGCTCGACCCAGAACGCGGCGACCGGCTCGGCGGCGTCCAGGGCCACGGCGGTGCGCTTGAGGTCGCGGACGCTGAGCCCGCCGGCCCGCAGTACCGCCGGGCCGCCCTCGTCCCAGTCCTTCAGCAGCTCCTCGACGGTCGCCAGCGCGGTGAACGCCTGCCCGGCCCCCGCCGCGTCCACAGCCTGTGGACGGTGGGTGGCCGTGACCTCCACGGCGGGCGGCAGCGGCTCGGCCGCCCGGTGCGCACGGCCGCCCCGCAGATGCAGGGCCGCCTCACGCGGCAGTACGACCGTGCCGGGCGTCGTCGGCAGCAGCAGACCGCGGTCCAGCAGCCAGCGCAGCCGGGGCGCCGGATCGGCGGTGACCTGGCCGAACGGCGGTCCCCAGACCAGCCGGGACAGCGCCTCCAGGGACTCGGCGGGGGCGCCCGCGAGCAGCTTCGCCATGCGCCGCCGGTCGGTGAAGAGACCGGTGAGCGAGGCCACGGCGGACACGGCGTCGTGCGTCGAGGCCAGCCCGGCCGCGGCGACGATCTCCTGGACCCGCCCCGGCGACATGCCCGCCGTCGCCTCGCTCACCGTCGGCCCGAGCCCGGTCGGGGACGGGTGCTGCGGCGAGGGCGCGAGCAGCTCGCGCGCGGTGCGGACGAGGCGGAGACGGTCGTCGGCGCCCCACACCAGGGCCTGCCCGCGCAGGGTGGCCAGGGCGTGCGGCAGGGCTCGGGCGACGGCCGGATCGCCCCCGTCGCCCGCCATCAGCCCGAGCAGCTCCTGGTACGTCGCCGGATCCGACGCCACGGCCAGCGCCTCCGCCGTCTGCACGGCGAACCGGTCCAGCCGCTCCAGCGCACGCACCACCGACGCACGCGTGCCGGCGCGCGTCGCCAGCTGGGTCAGGTCCGTGGGGACGGGGGTGATGAGGTCGGGACGGCTGCGCAGGAGCACGGCCAGGGAGGCGTCGTCCCGCACGCGGAGCGCTTCCGCGAGGGAACGGGGCGGGGCTGCCGGGTCGCTCATCCTGCCCACGTTAGCGGGTTGTCTCCGACGGGTCGGCCGTTGTGCGGTGCGGCTGAGCGGGGGTGCGCGTCCCTGGGGGCTGCGCCCCCAGACCCCCGCTTCGGCCTGAACGGCCTCGTCCTCAAACGCCGGACGGGCTGGATGACGCAGCCCGGCGCCTACGAGGACACCCGCCTCGACGCGATACCGTCGTCCGGCGGGGTTTCAACGCGCCAACCCCCGGAGGGACTTCGTGGGTATCGAGAGCGACCAGGTCGTCTACGAGTATCTGAGCCGCGTCGGTGACGTGGCCCAGCAGCGGCAGTTGCCGTCGGCCACCCGTATGCGGCTGGTGTCCGAGCTGCGCAACGAGATCGACCGGCGTCGCGCCAAGGTCCCCGTCGACAGTCCCGCCGCCGTCCGCCGGATCATCGAACGGCTCGGCAGCCCCGACGAGGTCGTCACGGCGGCCGGGCGGACCGGGGGAATGCCCGAGATGCCGGCCGCCTCCGTGCCCGTACAGCCTCCCGCGCAGGCGGAGCGCAAGGGGCTGCGGCGGATGGTGCCGAGGCCGCGGCCGGCCGAGGACACCGCGTCGCCCGCCGAGGTCCCGGCGCCGCCGCATCTCGCGAGCGCGCACGAGGTGGGCGACAGTGCGATGCAGCCGGACTGGTGGCGGGTGGACAGCAGCCCGTTCGGGGTGGGGGACGACGTGCCGGGGTTCGTCGGCGGCGTGGAGATCCCGGAGCTGCTCAGGCCGCCGCCCCCGAAGGAGGAGCCGAAGAAGGAGCCGGAGGCTCCGGCCGTCGTCGAGGCGGAGCCCGAGCCCGCCAAGCGCCGCCGCCTGTTCCCCCTGCCCGCCTCCGGCCCGAAGAACTGGAGCAACCCGCTCCTGCTGCTGGCCGCCGCCCTCCTCCTGGTCGGCGCCGTCCTCGGCAACCTGCTCGTCCTGATCCTCGGCTGGCTCATCGCCTACGGCTCACGGCGGCTGACCGACGCCGAGAAGAAGGGCGCCGTCCTGGTCGTGCCCGGCCTCGCCGTCACGGCGGGCATCGTGTGGCTGTGGGGCCGCACCGACGGCCGCTGGGGCACGCCGATCCCCGAGGACGGGATGAACGACGCGATCGGCGAGACCTGGCCGTGGGTGGTGCGGGGCGCGGCCGTGGCCTCGGCGCTCTACCTGGTGTGGAGATCCCAGCGCCAGAGGTAGCGGACCGCCTGGGCACAATGGCCCATATGGCCATCACGACCCACTCCGCGTCCATAGCCCCGCTGACCGTCGGCTTCGACCTCGACATGACCCTCATCGACTCGCGCCCCGGCATCCACGCCTGCTTCACCGCGCTCACCGAGCGGACCGGGACGTACGTCGACGCCGATCTGGCGGTCTCCCGGCTCGGGCCGCCGCTGGCGCAGGAGCTGGCGCACTGGTTCCCGGCGGAGCAGGTGGCGGAGATCGCCGACCTCTACCGCTCGATGTACCCGACGTACGCCATCGCCGCGACGCCCGCGATGGCCGGCGCCGCCGAGGCGATCGCGGCCGTGCGGGCGGCCGGCGGGCGGGCCATCGTCGTCACCGCCAAGTACGAGCCGAACGCCAAGCTGCACCTGGAGCACCTCGGCATCGAGCCCGACGCGGTCATCGGCGACCTGTGGGCCGAGCAGAAGGCCCAGGCGCTGCGCGAGCACGGCGCGGGCGTCTACGTCGGCGACCACGTCGGTGACGTACGCGGAGCCCGCACCGCCGAGGCCCTGTCGGTGGCCGTCACGACCGGTCCCTGCGCGGCCGAGGAGCTGAGCGCGGCGGGCGCGGACGTGGTCCTGCCCGACCTGACGCACTTCCCGGCCTGGCTCGCCGACTACCGCCCGGCGGCCCGCGCCTGACGCCGGCCCGCCGCGATCGACTGGAGCACCCCCGCACCGGCGATCAGGAATCCGACGCCCATGAGCATGCTCAGCCCGAACATGTACGTCGGAAAAGGCGTCGTTCCGAGCAGCAGAGGGGCCACGGTGACGAGTGTGGCCACCGTACCGATGAAGAAGACGATCGCACCGGCGCGGATCAGTCGGTCACCGGGCGAGGCGGAATTCGTTTGGGTTTTGTCACGCACCGGACCAGGGTAGTTCCCTGCGCGAAGGAACAACCGGGGGACGTCTTGTCACCCGCCCGAAGACCAATAGTCTTGGTACCGGCGGGTCGAGGTCGACCCGCCGGAGTGCTATCAAGAGCCGTTTTCAGAAGCAGTTTTCCGACGAGTACGAGGACGAGGACAGACGTGCCTACCGGCAAGGTCAAGTGGTTCAACAGTGAGAAGGGCTTCGGCTTTCTCTCCCGCGACGACGGCGGTGACGTCTTCGTCCATTCCTCGGTCCTCCCCGCCGGAGTCGAGACCCTCAAGCCGGGCCAGCGGGTGGAGTTCGGAGTCGTCGCCGGTCAACGCGGTGACCAGGCCCTTTCCGTCACGATTCTCGACCCGACCCCCTCGGTCGCGGCCGCGCAGCGCAAGAAGCCGGACGAGCTGGCCTCCATCGTCCAGGACCTGACGACGCTTCTGGAGAACATCACCCCGATGCTGGAGAAGGGCCGTTACCCCGACAAGGCCTCCGGCAAGAAGATCGCCGGACTGCTGCGCGCGGTCGCCGACCAGCTCGACGTATAGCCGCTTCTACGGGAAGTCCAGCGCATCCGGTCCGAGGGGCGGGAGCAGTCCCTCGGCCGCCGCGCGGGTGAGCAGTCCGCGGACGGCCGCGTAGCCGTCCTCGCCCAGGTCCGCCGTGAACTCGTTGACGTACAGCCCGATGTGCTGGTCGGCGACGGCCGGGTCCATCTCCTGGGCGTGCTCCATGACGTACGGGCGGGAGGCCTCGGGGTCGTCCCAGGCGGCGCGCACGGACGTACGGATCGAGTCGGCCAGCCCGGTCAGGGTCTCGGCCCCCAGCGACCGCTTCGCGATGATCGCGCCGAGCGGGATCGGCAGCCCGGTGGTGTCCTCCCAGTGCTCGCCCATGTCGGCGAGCTTGTGCAGGCCGTAGTTCTGGTACGTGAAGCGGGCTTCGTGGATGACGAGCCCGGCGTCGACCTTCCCGTCCCGCACGGCGGGCATGATCTCGTGGAACGGCATGACCACGACGTCGCCGACCCCACCGGGCAGTGTGTCCGCCGCCCACAGCCGGAACAGCAGATACGCCGTCGACTTCTCGCTCGGCACCGCGACCGTACGGCCGGTCAGATCCACCCCTGCCTCACGGGTCAGCACCAGCGGCCCGCAGCCCCGCCCCAGCGCGCCCCCGCAGGGCAGCAGCGCGTACTCGTCGAGTACGTACGGCAGCACGGCGTACGACACCTTCAGCACGTCGAACTCGCCGCGTTCGGCCATGCCGTTGGTGATGTCGATGTCCGCGAAGGTCACGTCCAGTTCGGGCGCGCCGGGGACGCGGCCGTGGGCGAGGGCGTCGAAGACGAAGGTGTCGTTCGGGCAGGGGGAGTACGCGATCTGCAGCCTCATACCGGTTTCCAACTCTCCAGGACGGGTGCGAGCTTCCCGAAGCCCTCGGTCAGCGCCTTCAGGGCGTCGCCGATACGCCAGGCGGCGCGGTCGCGCGGGCCGACGGGGTTGGAGACGGCCCGGATCTCCAGCACGGGCACCCCGTGCACGGCGGCGGCCTCGGCCACCCCGAAGCCCTCCATGGCCTCGGCGAGGGCGGTCGGGTGGCGCTCGCGGAGCGCGTCGGCGCGGGCGGCGCTGCCGGTCACGGTGGAGACGGTGAGCACCGCGCCGGAGCGGGCGCCGGTGGCGGCCGCGATCTCCCGTACGAGTGCTTCGGGCGGACGGTGGGTGACGGTTCCGAAGCCGAGCTCGGTGACCGGCAGGAACCCGTCGGGCGTCTCGGCGCCCAGGTCGGCGGCGGTGATCTCGTCGGCGACGACGAGCGAGCCGACGGGGGCGTGCGGCTGGAAACCGCCGGCGATTCCGGCGGAGATCACCAGGTCGTACGGGGCTCTCGCGAGCGCCGTGGCGGTGCCGGCGGCGGCGCGGGCGGGACCCACGCCGACGGCGAGGACCTCACCCGTGAACGCCTGTGCCACCGCGTCCCGTTCGGCCGGGACGGCGGTGGCCACGAGGATGCGTAGGGAGGACGTGGTCAGTCGTCCTTCTTCAGCTTGAAGGACCACAGGCCGGTGACCGCCTGGCTGTCCTTCTTGCCGTCGCCCGCCTTGATGGAGACGAGGGTGGAGTCGCCCTGCGCGCCGTACTGGGCGTTGAAGAACACGCTGCCCGGGATCGTGCGGTACGTCTTCTTGGTGTCGTCCGTGAGCGGCTGACCGTTCATCAGGATCGTCCAGCGCTTGTCGGCGACCTCCGGGTCGACACCGAAGCGCACGGTCTCGTCCGGGTCGACGCTGATCGACTTGATGTCGGTGTCCTCCAGGCACTTCGCCAGGTCCGCGGCCTTGAGGACGTCGTCCTCGCCGCCGCACGTGGCCTCCTCGCTGACCGAGGACGTGCCGACGGTGATCGTGGACAGCGGCGTCGGCTTGTCGCAGGCAGACAGGACGAGCAGTCCGGCGGATACGGCGCCGGCGGCGGCGACGGCGCGGCGGCGTCGCACAGCGGATTGCAGCGTGGTCATGGCCGAAGGCTATCGGGCAGGTCCAGTGCTCTCTCTACGTGGGGTCCGGCGTGCCGTGGCTTACGCCACGCGCTTGCGTGGCGTCCCCCCGTGCCGGGCCGAGACGATCAGGCCGCGGACCGTGGTCAGCCAGCCGACGGCGACGATCGTGGCGGCCACCGAGAGGCCCAGGGCGCCGTTCAGGGGCAGGACGATGCCGACCGCGCCGCCGAACACCCAGGACACCTGGAGGATCGTCTCGGAGCGGGCGAAGGCGGAGGTGCGCACCAGCTCCGGCACGTCCCGCTGGATCAGCGCGTCCAGCGACAGCTTGGCCAGCGCCTGCGCGAACCCGGCGACCGCCGCCAGACACGCCACCAGCGCCGCGCTGAAGAAGATCGCGGCCGTGATCGCCGCGCCCAGCACGCCCGCCACCACGGTCACGATGATGATCTCCGGTGCCCGTGAGCGCAGCCACGCCCCGACCGCCGTACCGCACGCGTTGCCCACGCCCGCCGAGACGGCCACTATGCCCAGCGACACCGCCGCGCTCTGCCCGGACATCGGGTGCTCGCGCAGCAGGAACGCCAGGAAGAAGATCAGGAAGCCGGACAGACAGCGCAGGGAGGCGTTCGCGCCGAGGGCGTGAGTGACGGCGGGGCCGACCGTCCTGAGGCCCGGACGCTTGACCGGCTTCAGGTGCGGCCCGTGCAGATGCTCCTCGTCCGCCGCCAGCAGCGCGGTGTCCTCGCCCTTGGCCGAGTCGACCTTCGGCGGCAGCGTGAACGACAGGAACGTCCCCACGACGAAGATCACGAAAGCGCCGTAGAGCGGATAGCGCGGGCCCAGCGCCTGGAGCCCGGCGCCGATGGGGGCGGCCACACCGGTGGCGAGCAGCCCGCCCAGGGTCACCCGCGAATTGGCCTTCACCAGCGAGAACCGGGGTGGCAGCAGCCGGGGCACGACGGCGCTGCGGACGACGCCGTACGCCTTGGAGGCGACGAGGACGCCGAGCGCGGCCGGGTACAGCTCGATGCTGCCGGTGCTCACGGCCCCGGCCAGGATCAGCGCGAGGAAGGCCCGGGCCAGCATGGCGCTCGCCATCGCGGCGCGGCGGCCGTGCGGGACCCGGTCGAGGAGGGGGCCGATCACGGGCGCGAGGATCGTGAAGGGCGCCATGGTGATGCCGAGGTAGAGCGCGACCCGGCCACGGGCCTCGTCGGTGGGCACCGAGAAGAACACGGTGGAGGCCAGCGCGACGGTGATCATGACGTCACCCGCACCGTTCACGCCATGCAGCTCGATCAGCTTGCCCAGGCCCGACTCGCCCGCCCCGTGCGCATGGGTGGCCTTGCGGATGCCGCGGGCGGTGCCCGTGACCGGGAAGTGCAGGGCACGCCCGACGGAGCGGACGGCACCGCGAACCCGGCCCGTACCGCCACCCTCACTGCCCCTGTCCCCGCCGATACCGGTGGCTCCCTGGGGCGTCCTCCCGGATGCCACGACGTCATAGTGCCCCGAGATGGCCGTACGTAGTGCGGTTCCCGCACGTATGGCTGTGCCTTTGTCAGTGGTTTGCGACCGTCGGTGTAGGCCAAGCGCACGCAAGCAGGTAGCGTGCGTATCTCGGCCATCCCGCAGAATGGATGTGTCAGGTGCGCCCGAGCGCGAGGGGGCGCGGACGTCGACGCGGTCCCCCGGTCCGCTCCGTCCGCCCGCCCCCTGAGCCTTCAGGCGGCCGCACCCGAGAGACGGCGTAGGAGAGAAGCGATACCTGTGAGCGCAGCGACAACGCGAAGCCGCACCCCCGACCGCCTGTGCGCCGAGGCGATCGACCTCGCCCGCACCGCAGCCGAGGAGGCCGCCGCTCCCGGAGTGGTCGGTGAGCATGTGGAGCTGGTGTCCGAGGGCGACCGCGTTGTCACGCACTTCTTCGAGTGCAAGGAACTCGGGTACCGCGGCTGGCGCTGGGCCGTCACCGTGGCCCGGGCCTCACGCGCGAAGATCGTGACCCTGGACGAGGTGGTCCTCCTCCCCGGCCCCGACGCGCTCCTCGCCCCCGAGTGGGTGCCCTGGAGCGAGCGGCTGCGCCCCGGCGACATGGGCCCGGGCGACCTGCTCCCCACCGACGCCGAGGACCTGCGCCTGGAGCCCGGCTACAGCGGCGAGGACGAGCCCGCGCCGAACTCCGCCGTCTCCCACGAGATGGCCGAGCTGGTGGAGGCCGAGGACGCCGAGGTCACCGCGGGCACCCCCGCGCACCTCCCGGAGGCCCCCACCCGGGGCTCGATCGCGGCCGTCGCCGAGGAACTGGGCATGCGCCGCGCCCGCGTCCTGTCCCGCTACGGCCTCCATGTCGCCGCAGACCGCTGGGAGGAGTCCTTCGGCGCGAAGACCCCCATGGCGCAGGCCGCCCCCGCCTCCTGCGTCAGCTGTGGCTTCCTGATGCCCCTGGGCGGCTCCCTGGGCCAGGCCTTCGGTGTCTGCGCCAACGAGTTCGCACCGGCCGACGGCCGGGTGGTCTCCCTGACCTACGGCTGCGGCGGCCACTCCGAGGCCGCGGTCATGCCGAAGCCCCCGCAGCCGGCGGCGCCGGTGATCGACGAGACGAAGGTCGACCCGTTCCCGCTGCGTCCGGCGGCGGACTCGGGCTCGGTGCCGGAGGTCTCCGACGAGGACGCGGCGGACCTGGGGCACTCGTAGCGGCCCCTGAACCTTCCCGCAGCCCCCGACGTCGTAGCGGTAGCTGTTTCGTCGGGAGGGGACGCCATGACCGCCGTACACCGCAGGGTTCGTGCCGCTGGGGCCGCCGTCGTGCTGATCGTGGGGGCCGTCGCCTGTGGCGGGGGCGGAGAGGCCGATCCGGAGCCGTCCGCGACGGCGTGGACCGAGCCCGCCTCCTACGCCTACACCCTCACGTCGACGGAACAGGTCCTGCCGGGGCGCTTCCGGGTGACCGTCCGGGACGGCGAGGTGGCCGAGGCGGTCGGGCTCGACGGCGACAGCCGGCGGGTGGTGGCGCAGCTGCCGGGGCGGACGAGCCGGGTGCCCACCATCGGTCAGCTGCTGGACCGGCTGGAGAAGGCGCGGAACGAGCGGGCGGACACCGCGGAGGCCGAGTACGCGGCCGACGGGCGTCCCTCGCGGATCACCCTGGACTGGGACGAGAACGCCATCGACGACGAGGCCCAGTACGTCATCAGCGCCTACACGCCGGCGGCCGGCTGAGGACGGCCGCGTACTCGCGCGCTCATGTTCGTCACCAGGGGGTACCTTCGTCATCACGTCGACGAGGAGAATGAACGTGAGCAAGTTCGTGCGGCCCGCAGCCGAGGGGGCTGATCCGTTCGGGACGGCCCGTCTGCGCCGCGGTGTGATCGACGCCTGGGCCACCAGCCCCGCCCGCTTCCGGGAGGACGCCAACGCCGAGGAAGACCTCGTTCTCGGGGGCTACCGGGACCGGCTCGTCGTGGAGCTCGCGCAGAACGCCGCCGACGCCGCCGCCCGCGCCGGCGTGCCCGGACGGCTCCGGCTCACGCTCCGGGACGGCGTCCTCGTCGCCGCCAACACCGGTGCCCCGCTGGACGCGGCCGGTGTCGAGTCCCTCGCCACGCTGAGGGCGTCGGCGAAGCGGGACACGCCCTCCATCGGGCGGTTCGGCGTCGGCTTCGCCGCCGTCCTCTCCGTCACCGACGAGCCCGCGGTCGTCGGGCGGCACGGCGGCGTCCGGTGGTCCCTCGCCGAGGCCCGCGAGCTCGCCTCCGACACCGCCCGGCACAGCCCGGGGCTCGGTGACGAGATCCGGCGCCGGGACGGGCATGTGCCGCTGCTGCGGCTTCCGTTCGCCGCCGAGGGCACCGCCCCCGACCCGTACGACACGGCCGTCATCCTGCCGCTGCGCGACACCGCCGCCACCGACCTCGCCGAACGGCTCCTCAACGCCGTCGACGACGCCCTGCTGCTCGCCCTGCCCGGGCTGGCGGAGGTCGTCGTCGAGACCGACACCGTGCGGACCGTCAGCCGCCGCACCGACGGCGCCTTCACCGTCGTGGAGGACTCCCGGGACGGCATCACCTACTGGCGGACCGCCGTCGCGCACGGGCCGCTCACGCCCGAGCTGCTGGCCGACCGGCCCGTGGAGGAGCGGCTGCGGCCCCACTGGTCCGTCACCTGGGCCGTACCGGTCGACGACTCCGGCAGCCCCGTCCGGACCCGCACCAGCCCCGTCGTGCACGCCCCCACCCCCAGCGACGAGCCCCTGGGCGTGCCCGCCCTGCTCATCGGCTCCTTCCCGCTGGACCCCACCCGGCGGCACGCCGCCCCGGGCCCGCTGACCGACTTCCTCGTCCAGCGGGCGGCGGACTCCTACGCCGAACTCCTCGCCGGCTGGCGGCCGGTGACCGCGGGCATCATCGACCTCGTCCCCGGCCCGCTGGGGAAGGGCGAGCTGGACGGCGCCCTGCGTGCGGCGATCCTCGAACGCCTGCCGCGCACCGAGTTCCTCCCGCCGGCCCACGAAGCCGACGCCGACGAAGAGCTTCCCGAGTCCCTGCGGCCGCGCGACGCCGAGGTCGTGGAGGGCGCGGGCGCCGAGACCGTACGGGTGCTCGCCGAAGTGCTGCCCACCCTCCTGCCGGCCGGGCTCGAACGACGCGTGGAACTGCGGACGTTGGGCGTCGCCCGCGTCCCGCTCACCGACGCCGTCGACCGGCTCGCCGGCCTGGAGAAGGAGCCGGGCTGGTGGCGCAGGCTGTACGACAGCCTCGCCGGAGTCGACCCCGACCGGCTCTCCGGACTGCCTGTACCGCTCGGCGACGGGCGCACGACCATCGGCCCCCGGCAGGTGCTGCTGCCCTCCCCCGACGCCGCCGGGGTCGACCCGGAGGTGCTCGCCCGGCTCGGCCTGAAGGTCGCCCACCCGGACGCCGCGCACCCGCTGCTGGAGAAGCTGGGCGCGCTGCCCGGCACCCCGCGCGCCGTGCTCACCACACCCCAGGTGCGGGCCGCCGTCGCCGCCTCCCTCGACGACGAGGGCGGCCTGGACTGGGAGGCCGACGCGCCCGACGCCGAGGAGCTGGCCGACACCGTGCTGGCCCTCGTCCGGGACGCGGACCTGGAGCCGGGGGACGAGCCCTGGCTCGGCGCCCTCGCCCTGCCCGACGAGGAGGGGGAGCTGGCGCCCGCCGGTGAACTCGTCCTGCCCGGAAGCCCGTTCGCCGCCGTCATGCGGGAAGGGGAACTGGTCGCCGTCGACGCCGAGTTGGCGGAGAAGTGGGGCGAGCAGCCGCTCGCCGCCTGCGGGGTGCTGGCCGGCTTCGCGCTCGTGCGGGCCACCGACGTCGTGCTCGACCCCGACGAACTGGAGCCCCGCGAGGGCGACTTCGCCGAACCCGACGACGCCGGGCTGCTGGACGCGGTGGACGTGTGGTGCGAGGACATCCTCGACCGCTTCCCGGACACCCCGGTACCCCCGGTCGCCACGGAACTGGTCGCCGTACGCGACCTGGACCTCGTCGACGACGACAAGTGGCCGCAGGCCCTCGCGCTGCTCGCCCAGCCGCCCCTGCGGGACGCCCTCACCCAGCAGGTGCGCATCCTGCTGCCCGACGGCACTCACGAGGTCGTACGGCCGTACACCGCCTGGTGGTTGCGCGGCCACCCGGTCCTCGACGGCCGGCGGCCCGCCGGTCTGCTGGCCTCCGGCGGGGACCCGCTCCTGCGGGGCCTGTACGACGAGGCCGACGCGACCGGGTTCGACGACGAGCAGGTGCTGCGGGCGCTCGGCGTACGCACGTCGGTGGCGGCCCTGCTCGACGAGCCGGGCGGCGCCGCCGAACTGCTGGACCGGCTCGCCGACCCCGAGCGGGCGGTGACCGGCGCCCAACTGCACGCCCTGTACGGCGCCCTGGCCGAGCTGGACCCCGATCAGGTGACCCTGCCGGACGAGCTGCGGGCCGTCGTCGACGGGCGGGTGGAGGTCGTGGACGCGGCCGACGCCGTGGTCGTCGACTCGCCCGACCTGCTGCCCTTCACCGGGGGTGTGCCCCTGCTGCCGGTGCGGCCGGCGCGGGCCGCCGAACTCGCCGAGCTGTTCCAGGTGCGGCGGCTGAGCGAGTCCGTCACGGGTGAGGTCGACTCCGAGGGCGCCGAGCACGACGTACCTGATCCGGTGCGGGTGCTGCTGGGGCCGCGGACGCCGACGTCGTACGTCGAGCACGAGGAACTCTTCGTGGACGGCGTGGAGATCGACTGGCGGCTCACCGACGACGGTGTGCTGCATGCCGCCACCCTGGAAGGGGTCGCGGCCGGTCTCGCCTGGGCGGCGGGTCAGTGGCCGCGGCGGTTCGAGGTGGCGGCGCTGCTGGAGGATCCGTCACGGACAGGGGAGTTGGCACGGGACCGCTGGTTCGACTGAGAACCTTCACGCGGCCTCGAAATTTCCTCCACAAATTTTTCGTACGTCGTACAACCATTCCCATCAGTCGCATGTCACATCATGCGAGCCAACAGGCTCCACGATCACTTGGGCCCCGGCCGACGACGAGCCGTAGGGAACGACCACAGGTCGGGGCCCCTCTCCACGTGGGGAAAACATGCGCATTCGTGCCACCGTGGCCGCCGTCTCCGGCGCCCTGGCCCTGTCCGCTCTCGCCGTCCCGTTCGCGCAGGCCGACTCGCGCGACGCCGCGGAGCTGGACCGCCCGAGCGTTGCCGAGCGCTTCGGCGCCTCCGCCAACAAGTCGGCGTTCAGCACCGCCGCCGTGCCCACCGTCTCCAACGTGACGGTGAACGCGGGCAAGAACCTCGTCTTCGGCACCACCACCGTCAAGACCTTCGATGTGTCCCTGACCGCGACCCACGAGTCCGGCGTCGCGGACGCCTACATCGACCTGTGGCACGGCACCGACGTCGAGACCGACGTCGACGGCTACTTCGCCCCGAACGAGGAGGCGGCCACCTGCACCGCCACCAGCGCCACCACGTCGACCTGCAAGCTCACGATCACCGCGAGCACCTACGACGACCTGTACAGCAACACGCTGGCCGGTAGCTGGCACGTGACGGCGGGTGTCCTCGCCAACGACGGCGAGATCTACTGGAACGACTACTACAAGACCCACAAGGTCCAGCGTCTGTCGAAGCTGACGGTCAACGCCTCCCCGGAGCCGGTGAAGAAGGGCGGGACCCTCACCGTCTCCGGCAAGCTGTCCCGCGCCAACTGGGAGACCCTCCAGTACAACGGCATGCCCAGCGGCCAGGCGGTGACGCTGCAGTTCAAGAAGAGCGGCACCACCACCTACACCAACGTCAAGGGCATCAAGACCGCCACGGGCGGCGCGCTGAAGACGACCACCACGGCGAACTACGACGGTTACTGGCGCTTCAAGTACGCCGGCATCACCAGCACCGCGGCCGTCAACGCCACGGGTGACTTCGTCGACGTGCAGTAAGACGTGCGGTAAGCAGTAGCGATACCTCTCCGACGTCCGGTCCCGGCAGCCATCCGGGGCCGGGCGTCGGCGTATTGGCCCCCTCCGGCAGGCAACCCGAGCCTCCCCGCGCCCCTCTGATCATGTGGAGCATCCAGGCTCCCTTCACGACCATTTGGGGAACGCATGCGTATACGCGCCACCGTGGCCGCCGTCTCCGGCGCCCTGGCCCTGTCCGCCTTCGCCGTGCCGGCCGCGCAGGCCGACGACTCCGGCTCCGCCTACCGCGCCGATGTCGCGAAGGCCCGCGCTGCCCTGGGTACCCGTGCCGACGCCCCGTACGACCTGGACGTCACCTTCTCCGACTTCAAGGTCGCCAAGGCGATCAAGGTCGGCACGACCGCCCACGTCGCCAGTACGGTCACGTACACGATGACCCACGGCGCGGACGTCGACATCAAGGCCGAGGACTTCCTGACCGGCCCGTACCTCTACAAGGGCGCCTACGACGCCCCGGACAACATGCTGTTCGGCACCAACCCGGCCACCTGCACCTCGACCTCGGCCACCACCGCCACCTGCACGGGCAAGATCGACGTCTACCCGGGCGAGGGCGAGCTGGTGAACTCCGACGCCGGCACCTGGAAGGGCGGCGCCCTGGCCCTCGCGCAGAACGGCCAGGACCCGGAGAGCGAGAACTACGACATCACCAAGGTCGGTTACGCCGACAAGGGCGACCTCGGCAGCACGGTGCTCAAGCGCGCCGCCAAGCTGACCGTGAACGCCTCGCCGGAGCCGGTGAAGAAGGGCGCGACCCTCACCGTCACCGGCAAGCTGACGCGCGCCAACTGGGAGACCGAGAAGTACGTGGGCCTGCCCAGCGGCCAGAAGGTCGTCCTCCAGTTCCGCAAGGCGGGCACCACGGCGTACACCAACGTCAAGGGCATCCAGACGGCCGAGGGCGGCGCCCTGAAGACGACGGTCACGGCCTCCGAGGACGGCTACTACCGCTTCACGTACGCGGGCATCACGAGCACGGCCGCGGTGTCGGCCAAGGGTGACCTGGTGGACGTCCAGTAGTAGAGCGCCCCAAAGGGGCGCGGGGAACTGCGCGGCCGGCCCCCACCCGGCCCGCAGCCGACCACGCGCCCCTCCGGCTCAGCTCACGCAGGGAACCGGCGGTCGACCCATTTCCATGTGAACTCCAGGGCGACCGCCGCCACCGCCGAGATGCCGACGGCGATCCACGGCATCGTCATGCCGACCAGCCTCAGCGCGAAGAACTCCTGCAGCCACGGCACGACCAGCACCAGCAGGAAGCCCGCGCCCATCGAGGCCACCAGCAGGACCCGCCACCAGGTGTAGGGGCGGGCGATGATCGCCAGCACCCACATCGAGATCAGGAACAGTGTCAGTGTGGCGACACTGGTCTCCGCGTCCAGCGCGCCCTCGCCCGAGTAGTGGCTCCGGGCGATCAGATACGTCGCGAAGGTCGCCACCGCGGCCACCACTCCGCCCGGGATCGAGTACCGCATCACCCGCCGCACGAAGTGGGGTTTGGCCCGCTCCTTGTTGGGTGCGAGGGCGAGGAAGAAGGCCGGCACGCCGATGGTGAGGGTGGACAGCAGGGTCAGATGCCGGGGCAGGAACGGGTACTCCACCTGCCAGCACACCACCATCACCGCCAGCAGCACCGAGTACACGGTCTTCACCAGGAAGAGCGTGGCGACCCGGGTGATGTTCCCGATGACCCGCCGCCCCTCGGCGACCACCGAGGGCAGCGTCGCGAAGCTGTTGTTGAGCAGCACGATCTGCGCGACCGCTCGTGTCGCCTCCGAGCCGGATCCCATCGAGACCCCGATGTCGGCGTCCTTCAGGGCGAGTACGTCGTTCACGCCGTCGCCGGTCATCGCGACCGTGTGCCCGTGCGACTGGAGCGCGCCCACCATGTCCCGCTTCTGCTGCGGGGTGACCCGCCCGAACACCGTGCCCGCGTCGAGGGCCTCGGCCATGCCGTCCTTGTCGCGGGGCAGCAGCCGGGCGTCGACCGTGCTGCCCTCAAGGCCGAGCTTGGCGGCCACCGCGCCCACGGAGACCGCGTTGTCGCCGGAGATGACCTTGGCGCGGACGTTCTGCTCGGCGAAGTAGCGCAGGGTGTCGGCGGCGTCGGGCCGCAGCCGCTGCTCCAGCACGACCAGCGCGGCCGGCTTGGCGTCGTCGGCCACGCGGGGGTCGTCCAGGTCGCGCCCGGTGCGGGCGAGGAGCAGCACGCGCAGGCCCTGCTCGTTGAGGGACTCGGTCTCGGCGAGGGCGGGGTCGTCGGGGGACAGCAGGACGTCGGGCGCCCCGAGCAGCCAGGTGCTGGACTCGCCGTTGCCCTCGCTGAAGGAGGCGCCGCTGTACTTGCGGGCGGAGGAAAAGGGCAGGGACTCGGTGCAGCGCCAGTCCTCGGCGTCGGGGTAGGCGTCGATGACGGCCTGGAGGGAGGCGTTGGGGCGGGGGTCGGACTCGCCGAGGGCGCCGAGGACCTGCTTGACGTACTCCTCCTCGGTGCCGCCGAGCGGCCGTAGCTCGGTGACGTCCATGCCGCCCTCGGTGAGGGTGCCGGTCTTGTCGAGGCAGACGGTGTCGACGCGGGCGAGGCCCTCGATGGCCGGGAGTTCCTGGACGAGGCACTGCTTGCGGCCAAGACGGATGACGCCGATCGCGAAGGCGACGGAGGTGAGCAGCACCAGCCCCTCCGGGACCATGGGGACGATGCCGCCGACGGTCCGGGCGATCGAGTCGTTGAGGGCGTTCTCCTTGACGATGAGCTGGGTGATGATCAGGCCGGTCGCGGCCGGGACCATCATCCACGTCACGTACTTGAGGATCGTGGAGATGCCGGTGCGCAGCTCGGAGTGGACCAGGGTGAAGCGGGAGGCCTCCTCGGCGAGCTGGGCGGCGTAGGCCTCGCGGCCGACCTTGGTGGCCTGGAAGGCGCCGCCGCCCGCGACGACGAAGCTGCCGGACAGGACCTGGTCGCCGGGCCGTTTGACGACGGGGTCGGCCTCGCCGGTGAGCAGCGACTCGTCGATCTCCAGGCCGTCGGCCTCGATGCAGACGCCGTCGACGACGGCCTTGTCGCCCGGCCCGATCTCGATGAGGTCGTCGAGCACGATCTCGGAGGTGCTGACCTCGGCGGCGGTCCCGTCCCGCCGTACGGTGGGCCGGGCCTCCCCGATGACGGCTAGGGAGTCCAGGGTCTTCTTCGCCCGCCATTCCTGGATGATGCCGATGCCGGTGTTGGCGAGGATCACGAAGCCGAAGAGGCTGTCCTGGATCGGCGCGACGGCCAGCATGATCAGCCAGAGGACGCCGATGATCGCGTTGAACCGGGTGAAGACGTTGGCGCGGACGATGTCGGCGGTGGAGCGGCTGCTGCGTACGGGTACGTCGTTGACCTCTCCCCGTGCGACCCGCTCGGCCACCTCGGCGGAACTGAGCCCGCCCGTGCCCACCGGGGCGGGCAGGGGATGGCCGTGATCGACTTCGGTGCCCGCGTCGATGTGCGTCATGCATTCGACGGTACGTGCGGATTTACGCGTTCACCCGCCGAGTGCGCAGAAGATCCGACCTGGGGAGGACGGGGAACGGGGCGAAGTGGTGCCGTGGTTGTACGCGCTCCGGCTACTGCACGGAGGCCGCGCGCTTGAGGGCGGCGTCGCGCTTGCGGACGTACCAGATGCCGATCAGGCCGAGCCCGGCACCGGCCAGGCAGGTCCACAGCCACCAGGTGTGCCCGTGGTCGTCGAACCAGCCGTAGAACGGGAGCTGGACGAGGAAGAGGACGAACCAGAGGATCGTGCCGCCGGTGATGGTGGCGACCACGGGGCCCTCCAGGGGCTCCGGCGCCTCGTGTGTCGGTGTCCACTTCGCCATGGGGGACAGCTTACGAGGCGGTCGGAAACGGTTGGGAAGTGCTGAGGTCTACGCGCGGAGATAGCGATCAGGCCCTCATATGTTCATACTGAAACCGTTTGTCTTTGACCACTTCTGTTCGTAGGAAACGCCAATGTCCACCTCGGCCCCCGCCAAGGTCCCCGCCCCCGAGCAGCCCGGCGGCGCCCCCGCTTACGGTGCGCTCGACCGCTATTTCAAGATCTCGGAGCGGGGCAGCACGCTCGCGCGTGAGGTCCGGGGTGGCTTTGCCACCTTCTTCGCGATGGCCTACATCATCGTGCTGAACCCGATCATCCTGGGCAGCGCGAAGGACATGTACGGCCACCAGCTCGACAACGGTCAGCTGGTCACGGCGACGGCGGTGACGGCCGCGTTCACCACCCTGCTCATGGGTGTCATCGGCAATGTGCCGATCGCGCTGGCCGCCGGTCTCGGTGTGAACTCCGTCGTCGCGCTCCAGCTCGCGCCGCGGATGGCCTGGGCGGACGCCATGGGCATGGTCGTGCTCGCCGGCTTCGTGGTCATGCTGCTGGTCGCCACCGGTCTGCGTGAGCGCGTGATGAACGCGGTGCCTTTCGGCCTGCGCAAGGCGATCTCGATCGGTATCGGCCTGTTCATCATGCTGATCGGTCTGGTCGACTCCGGTTTCGTCTCCCGCATCCCGGACGCCGCGCAGACCACCGTCCCGCTCCAGCTCGGCAGCGACGGTCACCTCAACGGCTGGCCGGTCCTCGTCTTCATCCTGGGCGCGCTGCTCACGCTGGCCCTGATCGTCCGCAAGGTCTCCGGCGCGATCCTGATCTCGATCGTCGCGATGACGGTCCTCGCGCTGATCATCAACGCGGTCGCGGACATTCCCTCCTGGGGTCTGACGACCCCCACGTGGCCCGGCAACCCCGTCGCCACCCCCGACTTCGGCCTGATCGGCGAGTTCAGCCTGTTCGGCGGCTTCGAGAAGGTCGGCGTCCTGACCGGCGTGCTGTTCGTCTTCACGGTTCTGCTGTCGTGCTTCTTCGACGCGATGGGCACGATCATGGGCGTCAGCGACGAGGCCAAGCTGACCGACGCGCAGGGCCAGATGCCCGGCATCAACAAGGTCCTCTTCGTGGACGGTCTCGCGGTCGCCGCGGGCGGCGCCAGCTCCTCCTCGGCCACCACCGCGTTCGTGGAGTCCACGGCCGGCGTCGGTGAGGGCGCCCGCACCGGCTTCGCCAACGTCGTCACCGGCGGTCTGTTCACCGCCGCGCTGTTCCTGACCCCCGTCGCCACCATGGTCCCGTCCCAGGCGGCCACCCCGGCGCTGCTCGCGGTCGGCTTCCTGATCCTGGCGAACTCCGTCAAGGAGATCGACTGGGCCGACTACACGATCGCGATCCCGGCCTTCGTGACGATGGTGATGATGCCGTTCACCTACTCGATCACCAACGGCATCGGCATGGGCTTCATCACCTTCGCCGTCCTGCGTCTGGCGGCCGGGCGCGGTCGTGAGGTCCCGGTCGCGATGTACGTCGTCGCGGGTGTCTTCGCCTTCTACTACCTGATGCCGGCCCTCGGACTCACGTAAGGCCGTAGAACTTCTCCGTCTCTTCGACCGCGGTCTGGAACCGCTCGTCGAAGTCGTCCCGAATGAGCGTCCGGACCACATAGTCCTGGACGCTCATTCCTCTTTTGGCCGCATGGTGCCGGAGCCGTTCGAGCAGCTCTCCGTCTATCCGCAGGCTGAGCACGCTGGTCCCCATGCATATGAGGGTCACCTCCGGTGGCCGGAGTGCGTGTCACTTTCCGGAATCGGCTCACTCATATGGGTGATGCCAGGGTTCAGTGGCCGGAGTCACGGGCATTCGGGCGTGTCACGAGTGGTCTTTAGTCAGGGTAATGAGTTAACCTAAAGAACATGCCGGACCTTACCCATGGCGACGACGCTGCCGCCGTGAACTCCCTGCGCTCCGCTGTCATGCGGTTGTCCCGTCGGCTCAAGCACCAGCGGGTCGACGAATCGCTGAGCCCCACCGAGATGTCGGTGCTCGGCACCCTCTCCCTGTGCGGCCGGGCCACCCCGGGCGAACTCGCCCGCAAGGAACATGTCCAGCCGCCGTCGATGACCCGCATCGTCGCCCTGCTGGAGGCCAAGGGACTGGTCCGGCTGGAGCCGCACCCCGAGGACCGGCGCCAGAAGGTCGTCACGAAGACCGAGCAGGCCGAGGCGATGCTCGCCGAGAGCCGCGCCAAGCGCAACGCCTTCCTGGCCACCCTGGTCGACGGCCTCGACGAGGACGAGTGGGCGAAACTGCGCGAAGCCGCCCCCGTGCTGGAGAAGCTCGCACACCTGTAAGCAGCGCCCGAGGAGGCGAAACCTTTTGAGTACGGGATCCGGAGCAGCTTCCGCCCCCGCACCGACCACCCCCGATTCCACCCGTAAGTCCTCGATGTTCAGCTCGCTGAGCGTCCGCAACTACCGCCTGTTCTTCGCCGGACAGGTCGTCTCCAACACCGGTACCTGGATGCAGCGCATCGCCCAGGACTGGCTGGTCCTCAGCCTCACCGGCTCCGCGACCGCCGTCGGTGTCACGACGGCACTCCAGTTCCTGCCGATGCTGCTCTTCGGTCTCTACGGCGGTGTCCTCGTCGACCGGCTGCCCAAGCGGCCCACGCTGCTGGTCACCCAGACGTCGATGGCCCTCACCGGCCTCGCGCTGGCCTTCCTCACCCTCTCCGGACACGTCGAGGTCTGGCACGTCTACCTCGCCGCCTTCGCCGTGGGCCTTGCCACGGTCGTCGACAACCCGGCCCGGCAGACCTTCGTCTCCGAGATGGTCGGCCCCGACCAGCTCCAGAACGCCGTCAGCCTGAACTCGGCGAACTTCCAGTCCGCGCGGCTGGTGGGCCCGGCGGTGGCGGGCCTGATGATCACCGGCGTGGGAACGGGCTGGGCCTTCCTCGCCAACGGCCTGTCCTTCGTCGCACCCATCGCCGGACTGCTGCTGATGCGCGCCCGCGACCTGCACGCCGTCGAGCGCGCCCCGCGCGGCAAGGGCCAGCTGCGGGAGGGCCTGCACTATGTCGCCGGGCGCCCGGACCTGATCTGGACCATCGTCCTCGTCGGGTTCGTCAGCACCTTCGGCTTCAACTTCCCCGTGTATCTGTCGGCCTTCGCCGACGACGTCTTCCACGCGGGCGCAGGCTCCTACAGCCTCTTCAACACCCTGATGGCGGTGGGCTCCCTGTCCGGCGCCCTGCTCGCCGCCCGCCGCGGCACCGCCCGGCAGCGGGTGCTGGTCGCGGGCGCGGTGGCCTTCGGCACCCTGGAGATCGTGGCGGCGCTGGCCCCCTCGCTGTGGCTGTTCGCCCTGCTCATGATCCCGATAGGCATGTTCGGCATGACGGTCAACGTCACCGCCAACAGCAGTGTCCAGCTCGGCACCGACCCGGCCATGCGCGGCCGGGTGATGTCCCTCTACATGATGGTCTTCATGGGCGGCGCCCCCCTGGGCGCACCCATCGCGGGCTGGATCACCGATGCTTACGGCGTCCGCGCGGGCCTGGCCGCGGGCGGCGCCATCGCCGCGGCCGCGGCGGTCGTCATCGGCCTGGTCCTGGCCCGCGTCGGCAACCTGCGGCTGTCGGTGGGCTGGAACCACGGTCACCCCGTGGTCGACTTCGTGCCGAGGAAGCAGCGCGAGGAGCAGCTCGCGACGGTGGCGTGAGGCGCTACGGCCCTACGCGCATGGCCAGTACCTGGCCCGGCCAGTCGTTGTTCGCCCCGGCGGTGTACGTCTCCGTCGGGGCGAAGCCGTTCGCCTCGTAGTACGCCACGAGCCCGCGGTCGCCGCCCGCGTAGCAGTCCACCCGCAGCAGTCCGACGCCCGCCCGCCGGGTCATCTCGGCGGCATGCGCGAGCAGGGCGCTGCCGATGCCCCGTCCCTTGAACCGGCGGTCGGAGGCGAGCCAGTGGATGTACCGCTCCGGCTCGCCGGGCGGCGTGAGGTGGGACAGATAGGCGCCGGGCGCGTCGGTGAGGGTGAGCGTGCCGGCCGGCACGCCGTCGGCCTCGGCGATGAACGCGACGCCCTGGGCCATGTACAGCGCGACCGACTCCGCCACCTTCGGGCTCTCCGACAACGGCTTCGCCCCCCACTGCCCGGCGCGTCCCTGTGAGACCAGCCACTCCACACTGCTGTCGAGCATGCCGAGTATCGCGGGGACGTCGTCCGGCCCGCCTTCTCTGATGATGATCTCCATGTCCCCATGGTGGCAGGGTGGATCCATGAGACTCTTCGCCGCGCTGCTCCTGCCGGAGGACGTTTCCCGCGAACTGGCCGTCGAGGTCGGCGAGTTGAGGAAGCTGCCGGGTGCGGACGCGCTCCGCTGGACCGGCCGCCCCGGATGGCACTTCACGCTCGCGTTCTACGGCGAGGTCGACGACGACGTCGTACCGGATCTGTCGCTCCGGCTGGAGCGGGCCGCGCGGCACACCGAGCCCTTCGAGCTGGCCCTGCACGGGGGCGGGCAGTTCGGGCACGGCCGGGCACTGTGGGTGGGGGCGGACGGGGACGTGCCGACCATGCGGCTGCTGGCCGACCGGGCGGAGGCGGCCGGGCGGAAGGCCGGCGTGCCGATGGGGGAGCACCGGCGGTACAAGGCCCATCTGACGCTGGCCCGGAGCCGGGAGGCGGTGGACGTGCGGGAGTGCGTTGCGTCACTGGGCGCCTTCACCGGGCGGACCTGGACGGTGGCCGAACTGGCGCTGGTGCGCAGCCATCTGCCCCGGTCCGGGGTGCCGGGGGAGCAGCCGCGGTACGAGGCGGTCGCCCGTTGGCCGCTCGGGGCGGGCGGTTAGGCTCGCTCACGTGGACCCGAAAACCCGGAACCGGATCATGGCCGGTGTGCTTGTGCTGATGTTCGTCGTCGTGGCCCTCGCCGCGGCTCTCGGTAAGTGAGGGCGGCGCCTCCGACGGAGGCGCCGCCCTCCCCTGACTACCAGGCGAACGCCTCCGGAGAAGGCCCAGGTCCCGGGAATACCTCGTCCAGGCCCGCCAGCAGCTCCTCGCTCAGCTCCAGTTCGACCGCCCGCAGTGCCGAGTCGAGCTGTTCCTGCGTCCGCGGGCCGACGATCGGGCCCGTCACGCCGGGGCGGGTGAGCAGCCAGGCCAGGGCGGCCTCTCCGGGCTCCAGGCCGTGCTTCTCCAGCAGGTCCTCGTAGGACTGGAGCCGGGCGCGGGCCGCCGGGTCCGCGAGGGTGTCGGCCGCCCGGCCGGAGGCGCGTCGGCCGCCCTCGGCCTCCTTCTTGATGACGCCGCCGAGCAGTCCGCCGTGCAGCGGCGACCAGGGGATGACCCCGAGCCCGTAGTCCTGCGCGGCCGGGATGACCTCCATCTCGGCGCGCCGCTCGTACAGGTTGTACAGGCACTGCTCGCTGACCAGGCCGAAGGAGCCGCGGCGGGCGGCGGTCTCGTTGGCCTGGGCGATCTTGTAGCCGGGGAAGTTGCTGGAACCGGCGTAGAGGATCTTGCCCTGCTGGACGAGGACGTCGATGGCCTGCCAGATCTCCTCGAACGGGGTGTTCCGGTCGATGTGGTGGAACTGGTAGACGTCGATGTAGTCGGTCCCGAGCCGCTTGAGCGAGGCGTCGACGGCCCGGCGGATGTTGACCGCCGACAGCTTGTCGTGGTTCGGCCAGGCCTCGCCGTCGGCGCCCATGTTGCCGTACACCTTGGTGGCGAGGACGACCTTGTCGCGGCGGGCGCCGCCCAGGGCGAACCAGCTGCCGATGATCTCCTCGGTGCGGCCCTTGTTCTCGCCCCAGCCGTACACGTTGGCCGTGTCGAAGAAGTTTATGCCCGCGTCCAGCGCCGCGTCCATGATCGCGTGGCTGGCGGCTTCGTCTGTCTGCGGACCGAAGTTCATGGTGCCGAGGACGAGCCGGCTGACCTTGAGTCCCGTGCGTCCGAGCTGCGTGTACTTCATGGTTCACCAGCCAACGGCGTGGAGTGAACTCTAGGCAAGGGGATACCGGCCGCCGCGCCGCCGGGCCTGCGCCGGGGTGCAGCGCAGCAGACGGCCGACCGTGAGCAGCGTGCCGCGCAGGGCGCCGTACCGGTGCAGTGCCTGGACGGCGTACGTCGAGCAGGTCGGCGTGTACGGGCAGCGGGCCGGGGTGGTGGGGCTGATCTCGCGGCGGTAGTGGGCGACGGCGGAGTACAGGACGCGGGCGGCGCGGCCCCGGGGGACGGGCGCGGCCGGGTCGGGCGCGGGGCGGCGCAGCGAGGGTGCCGTGACCAACGTCAACAGCGCTGTCATCGCGGCGATTTCACGGCAGGGCGCGGTGACCGTAGACCACCACAGGTGGGTGTCGAGGCAGCCTTCGAGACAACCGCAGCAGCGGTTCTCCCGACGCTGTTTCCGCTGCTTCCCGCTCATGGTCTCCGCGCCCCCCGTCCGGTCAACCGCAGAATGTCACACCGTCAGTCGGTGCCGGGACGCAGGACGGCGAGCACGGCCCGGGCGGGGCTGCCGTCCGCCGCCGTCCAGTGCCCGGAGACATGGCCGAGCGCACCCGAGGGCGGAAGGTCCGACCCGTGGGGCCGCCGCTCGATGCGCAGGGTCGTACCGTCCGCCATGGGCAGCGCGGTACCCGTCGAGTCGTCCACGGCCGGCCCGCCGGCCCGCAGACCACCACCGGTGCCGGTGTACGAGCGGGCGATTTCATGATCCGGAGTGTTGTCCACGCTCTGCGCCTGCGCCTGGGCGCGGCCCTCGATCAGGGCGAGCAGTTCGGCGACCAGCACCGGGTCGTGGGTGCCGTCGTAGGCCCAGCGCTGCCCCAGCACCCCGTGCTCCATGGTCCCGACGAGGGCGTGCTCGGCGCCGTCCAGCGGGGCGCCGCGGTAGGTGAGCGGGACGAGATAGGCGACCCCGTCCCCATCGGTCGCCACCATGAACTCGATCCCGACCTCACCCGCCGGATCGTCCAGCCGGAACCCGCCGGCCTTGGTCAACTCCGGGGTGCCCGCGCCGACATACCAGGGGCGGGTGGGCAGCCAGTCGGTGAGCAGTTCGAGCTTGGTGGGCTTGAGGGTGGTGTGATGAATGATCGCCATGCGATCGGATTCTGTCAGTCGCGGGGGAAGCCGTCCGTCTTGAGGGTCAGTCCGAGGTGGGTGGAGGTCATGTCGATGTCCCCCCCCGAAGTTGATGGAGAACTCGGCGATGTACTCGCCGTCCTTGGGCTGCGTGTAGACGTGGCACCTGCCCTGGTAGGGGTCGGCGATGAGGTAGACGGGGACCTCGGCTACGGCGTAGGCGGTCTTCTTGGGGCCGTAGTCGTTGGCGTCCGTGCCTTTGGAGATGACCTCGGCGATGAACTCGACGTCCTGGTACCGCCAGTGGCCCTGCTCGTCCTCCTGTGCCGAGTCCTTGAGCATGGCGACGTCCGGGCAGAAGCCGTTCTCGTCGCCCGGGAAGTCGATCCGAACGTCCGTGAACGCCATGACCTCCCTCCCGAACCTGTCTTCAAGGGCCCAGAGGATCCGGCGGATGATCTGCCAATGCGTGTTTCGCTGGGGCGTCATATGGACGTTGCCCCCGACGATCTCGACCCGGAATCCTTCGGGGACGGGCATGCGCTCAAGCCGCTCGAACCACTCGTCCAAGCGCTCGGTGTTGGCGTCGGCCATCTCGATCCTGTCTTCCAGGACGGTCATCGTGGCGCTCCTCCCCGGCTGCCCCACGGACAGACGCAGCCGCGCAGTACAACGATACGCACGGTGACCAGGAGACACCCGGATTCGGTCAACCTGTTCAGGCCGCGTACGCCTGTCCGATTCCCCACCCTTGCCGCATCGCCTCCGCGAACGCCCCCGCGATCTTCCGCTCCCCGCTTGCGTTCGGATGCGTCCCGTCATACGTGTCGAGGTGGATGTCGTACGAGTTCGGCGGCGACGCCAGCAGGAGCGGGGAGCGGGGTTCGTCCAGGTCGGCCACGGCCTTCGCGAGCAGCTCGTTGAAGAGGGACACCTGCTCGCCGAAGTCCGGCTCGTCCACGGCCCGGATGTTGGGGATCACCGGCAGGACCGCCATGCGGATGCGCGGGTTCGCCTCCCGGGCGTTCGCCACGAACCGGCGGACGTTCTCCGCCGTCTGCTCGGCGTTCGTGTAGAAGCCCAGGTCGATCAGGCCCAGGGCGACCAGGAGGACGTTCGCGCGGTGGGTGCGGACCGCGTCGCCGATCAGGGGCGCCATGTGGAGCCAGCCCTCGCCCCAGCCGGCGAGGTGGGACCGGGGGAAGTCGGGGTCGGCGTACTCGTACGACGTCGGCGTGTCCGTCGCCTTGTCGTACAGCTCCTCGCGGGGGCCGACCAGGGCGAACGGGCGGCCGTACGTATCGCGCAGGTGCTGCCACAGCCGGTAGCGCCAGGTGTGTTCGCCCGCGCTTCCGATCGTCTGGGAGTCACCGACGGGCATGAACCTGAGCATCCGCTCATGATGGACGATCAGCGGGGCGGGTGGGGTGTGAGGCCGGACACGCCCCGCCAAAAGACGGGCGGGATGGCAGGCTTGACGGCATGCGCCGACCCTTCGCCGTCCTCGCCGCCGCCCTTGTCATGGGCGCGTTCGCCGCGCCCGCCGCCCACGCCGACGACGGCTTCACCATCAAGGACCCGCGCATCACCGAGTCCAGCGGCCTGGCCGCCTCCCGGCAGCACCCGGGCATCTACTGGACCCACAACGACCAGGAGAACAGCAAGGGCACCTACCTCTACGCCGTCGACAGCAGCACCGGCGAGACCGTCGCCACGATCACCCTGTCCGGCGTGGGCACGCAGCGGGACGTCGAGGCCGTTTTCATCGGGCCCGACAACCAGATCTACGTCGGTGACATCGGCGACAACGAGGGCGTGACCTGGGACCACGTGTGGATCTACAAGTTCGCCGAGCCCAAGAATCTCAGCGATCGGACCATCCGCGCGACGCAGTACGTCGTGAAGTACTCGGACGGGTCGCGTGACGCCGAGTCGCTCGTCGTGCACCCCAGGACCGGGCGCGTCTACATCGTCGACAAGAAGGAGGAGGGCGGCCACCTCTACGAGGGCCCCGCCGAGCTCTCCACCTCCGGGACGAACGTCTTCAAGCCGATCGCCCCGGTCGAGAACCTCCAGGCCACCGACGCCACCCTCTCCCCCAACGGCGAAAAGCTCGTCATCCGCAGCTACTTCGGCGCCTTCGCCTACGACTGGAACGACGGCGACATCAAGAAGACCGGCCGGCTGAGCGTGCCGTTCCTGGGCCAGGGCGAGTCCGTCACCTACACCGCCGACGGCTCGCAGCTCATGTACGGCGCCGAGGGCTCCGAGAGCTCGGTGGAACCGGAGGACGCGCCGGAGGGCGGCGGGGCAAGCGGCAGCTCCAAGTCGCCGACGGGAGAGGGCGGTTCGGCGTCCGGCGGGGGAGGCGACTCCGACGAGGGCACCCTCACGCGGGGTGCGCTGGTCGTGGCCCTGGCATGCGCGGCGGTGTTCGGCGTCCGGCGCCTCTTCAGGAAGGGCTGAGGCACCCCGCCGGGCCGCGCGGTTCGGCAGGTGACGTCCACAGTCTTGACGTGCCCATGCGGCCTGACTTCCCATGGGAGACGCGGGGATGTGGGAGCGCTCCCACTGGTTCCGGGCCCGCGCCTCCCGACATCCCCGAGAGGAAGAGGCAGCGAGATGTTCCGCAGCTTGCGAAGAGCGCTGTGCGCGGTGGCCGCGGCGGTTCTGTTACCGCTGGGGGCCGGTGCGCAGACGGCCGAGGCCGCCGAGCCCGGCGCCGGGTACTGGCACACCAGCGGCCGGCAGATCCTGGACGCGGCCGGGCAGCCGGTCCGCATCGCCGGGATCAACTGGTTCGGCTTCGAGACCGGCAACCACGTCGTCCACGGCCTGTGGGCCCGCGACTACAAGTCCATGATCGACCAGATGAAATCGCTGGGCTACAACACCATCCGCATGCCGTTCAGCGACGACATCCTCAAGTCCGGCACGATGCCCGACAGCATCAACTACGCCGACGGCAAGAACGCCGACCTGCAAGGGCTCACGTCCTTGCAGGTCCTCGACAAGATCGTGGCCTACGCCGGACAGAGCGGCCTGAAGATCGTCCTGGACCGGCACCGGCCCGACTCGGGCGGACAGTCGGCGCTCTGGTACACCAGCGCGGTCCCCGAGTCGACCTGGATCGCCAACCTCAAGTCCCTGGCGACGCGTTACGCCGGAAACCCGACCGTCGTGGGCATCGACCTGCACAACGAACCCCACGACCCCGCCTGTTGGGGCTGCGGCGACACATCGCGCGACTGGCGCCTGGCCGCCCAGCGCGCCGGGAACGCCGTCCTGTCCGTCAACCCCGACCTGCTGATCATGGTCGAGGGCGTCCAGTCGTTCAACGGCGTCAGCGGCTGGTGGGGCGGCAACCTGATGGGCGTGGCGCAGTACCCGGTCCAGCTCGACGTGCCCAACCGGCTGGTGTACTCGGCCCACGACTACGCGACCAGCGTGGCCCAGCAGTCCTGGTTCAGCGACCCGTCCTTCCCCGCCAACATGCCGGAAATCTGGGACCGTTACTGGGGCTACATCTTCAAGCAGAACATCGCCCCGGTGTGGCTCGGCGAGTTCGGTACGACCCTCCAGTCGACGGTGGACCAGAAGTGGCTGTCCGCGCTGGTGACGTACCTGCGCTCGACGTCGGCGTACGGCGCCGACAGCTTCCACTGGACCTTCTGGTCGTGGAACCCCAACTCCGGTGACACCGGCGGGATCCTGAAGGACGACTGGACGACCGTGGACACGGTGAAGGACGGGTATCTCGCGAGCATCAAGGCCCCGGGCTTCCCCGGCGGAGGCGGCGGTGGCGGAGGCGGAGGCGGCGATACGGCGACCTGCGCCGCCACCTACACCGTCAGCAGCGACTGGGGCAGTGGCTTCAACGCCGAGGTGAAGGTGACCAACACCGGGACCCTGCCGCTCACGGGGTGGAAGGTGGCGTGGACCTGGAGCGGGTCGCAGCAGGTCACGAACATCTGGAACGCGTCGTACACCCAGAGCGGGGCGAGCGTCACGGCGGTGAACGCGGGGCACAACGGCTCGGTCGCGCCCGGTGGTTCGGCGAGCTTCGGCTTCGGCGGTGCTCCCGGGGGCGGGGGTGTGCCCGAGGTGACTTGTACGCCGGCATGACAAAGGGCGCCCGGCCATCGTGGCCGGGCGCCTTTCACAAGCCGAGCGGCTGTTACAGCTTCTCGATCACGTAGTCGATGCAGTGCGTCAGCGCCTCGACGTCCGCCGGGTCGATCGCCGGGAACATCGCGATACGGAGCTGGTTGCGGCCGAGCTTGCGGTAGGGCTCGGTGTCGACGATGCCGTTGGCGCGCAGGACCTTGGCGACGGCCGCCGCGTCGATCTCGTCGGAGAAGTCGATCGTGCCGATGACCTGCGAGCGCTTGGCCGGGTCGGTGACGAACGGCGTCGCGTACTTGCTCTCCTCCGCCCAGCCGTACAGGCGGGTCGAGGAGTCCTTCGTACGGGCCGTGGACCAGGCGAGGCCGCCCTGGCCGTTGATCCACTCCAGCTGCTGGTTGAGCAGGAAGAGGGTGGCGAGGGCCGGGGTGTTGTACGTCTGGTTCTTGCGGGAGTTGTCGATCGCCGTGGGCAGCGAGAAGAACTCCGGGACGTGGCGGCCGGAGGCGTGCACGCGCTCGGCGCGCTCGATCGCGGCCGGGGAGAAGACGCCGATCCACAGGCCGCCGTCGGAGGCGAAGGACTTCTGCGGGGCGAAGTAGTAGACGTCCGTCTCGGCGATGTCGACCGGCAGGCCGCCCGCGCCGGAGGTGGCGTCGACCAGGACGAGGGAGCCCTCGTCGGCACCGGGCACGCGCTTGATCGGGGCCGCGACACCGGTGGAGGTCTCGTTGTGCGTGAACGCGTAGACGTCGACGCCCGCCTCGGCCTGCGGCTCCGGGTGGGTGCCCGGGTCGGAGGCGATGACGGTCGGCTCGGCCAGCCAGGGGGCGAGCTTGGCGGCCTTGGCGAACTTCGAGCTGAACTCGCCGAAGTTCAGGTGCTGCGACTTGTTCTCGATCAGGCCGTGCGTCGCGACGTCCCAGAACGCGGTGGAGCCGCCGTTGCCGAGGACGACCTCGTACCCCTCGGGCAGGGAGAACAGCTCGGAGATGCCCTCGCGCACCTGGCCGACCAGGTTCTTCACCGGGGCCTGGCGGTGGGAGGTGCCGAGGAGGGAGGTACCGGTCGCGGCCAGCGCGTCCAGCGCTTCCGTCCGCACCTTGGAGGGGCCCGCGCCGAAACGTCCGTCGGCGGGCTTGATGTCAGCGGGAATCTGGATCTCAGCCACGGGGTGAGGTTAGCCGGTGGGGGAAACGTGGGCGAAACGTAGTCCGTCGGCTGAGACGTTTCGTTCTGGCTGGTGGGCCTGGGGGCTGCCGGCCCCCAGACCCCCGCTTCGGCCCGAAGGCCTCGTCCTCAGGCGCCGGTCGGGCTGAGTTTGCCGGCCGGGGCTGGTTTGCTGGCGTTTATGACAGATCTCTCGGGCGAGCTGCGCAAAGCGGTGCGGGGCGAGGTCGGTTTCGATGTCACGTCCCGGGCCCTGACCACCATGGACGCGTCCAACTACCGGCGTGTCCCGCTGGGTGTCGTCGCCCCCCGGGATGCCGATGACGTGGCGGCCGTACTGGAGGTGTGCCGGGCGCGCGGTGTGCCCGTGGTGGCGCGCGGGGGCGGGACCTCGATCGCCGGGCAGGCCACGGGGACCGGTGTCGTCCTGGACTTCACCCGGCACATGAACCGGCTGCTCGCCGTCGACCCCGGGACCCGTACGGCCGTCGTGCAGCCGGGCCTCGTTCTCGACCGGCTCCAGGAGGCCGCCGCGCCGTACGGCCTGCGCTTCGGGCCCGACCCCGCCACCCACAGCCGCTGCACTTTCGGCGGGATGGTCGGCAACAACTCCTGCGGCTCCCACTCGGTGGCCTGGGGGACGACCGCGGACAGTGTGCGCGAGCTGGACGTCGTCACCGCGCGCGGGCAGCGGCTGCGGCTCGGGCAGGGGTGGGCCGGGGCGCCGGACGGGCTGCGGGAGCTGGTGGAGGGGGAACTGGCCCGGCTCCGCACCGGATTCCCCGAGCTGCCCCGCCGTATCTCCGGCTACGCCCTGGACGCGCTGCTGCCGGAGAAGGGCGCCGACGTCGCCCGTTCATTCTGCGGGAGTGAAGGCACGCTCGGCGTGTTGACGGAGGCGGTCGTACGGCTGGTGGAGGCGCCACGCGCGCGTGCGCTCGCGGTGCTGGGGTACGCGGACGAAGGCGCGGCCGCCGAGGCAGCGGCCGGGCTGTTGCCGCACGGCCCTTTGACGGTGGAGGGCATGGCGGCGGACCTGGTGCCCTCGGCGGTCGCGCTGCCGCGGGGCGCGGCCTGGCTGTTCGTGGAGACCGGCGGGGAGACGGCGGGGGAGGCACGCGTGCGTGCGGAGGCGATCGTGCGGGCCGCCGACGTCGTCGACTCCCTGGTGGTCACGGACGCGGCCGGGCAGCGCGCGCTGTGGCGCATCCGCGAGGACGCCAGCGGTACGGCGACCAGGACGCCGGACGGCAGCGAGGCCTGGCCCGGCTGGGAGGACTGCGCGGTACCGCCCGCACGGCTCGGCGCCTATCTGCGCGACTTCCGCGCCCTGCTCGCCTCCCACGGCCTGCACGGCACGCCCTACGGGCACTTCGGGGACGGCTGCATCCACGTCCGCATCGACTTCGACCTGATGACGCCGAAGGGCATCGCCCGTTTCCGGCGCTTCTCGGAGGAGGTCGCCGACCTGGTCGTGGCGCACGGCGGCTCGCTGTCCGGGGAACACGGCGACGGGCAGGCGCGGGCCGAACTGCTGCCGAGGATGTACGGCGCCGAGATGGTGTCCGTCTTCGAGCGGGCGAAGGCGGTCTGGGACCCGGACGACCTGCTGAACCCGGGGATGCTGGTGCGCCCCGCCCCTCTCGATTCGAATCTCCGCTTCGCCTCACTCCCGCGCCGCCCCGTCGACGTCGCCTTCGGCTACCCGGCCGACGGCGGCGACTTCTCGGCGGCGGTCCGCAGGTGCGTGGGCGTCGCCAAATGCCGTACGGCGACGGCGTCCGGGCCCGCCGTCATGTGCCCCTCCTTCCGTGCGACCGGCGAGGAGGAGCACTCCACGCGCGGGCGTGCCCGGCTGCTGCACGAGATGCTCGCGGGCGAACTGGTCACCGACGGCTGGCGGTCGACGGAGGTACGCGACGCCCTCGACCTGTGCCTGTCCTGCAAGGGCTGCCGGTCCGACTGCCCGGTCGGCGTCGACATGGCCACGTACAAGGCGGAGTTCCTGCACCACCACTACGAGGGGCGACGCAGGCCGGCCGCGCACTGGACGATGGGCCGGCTGCCGGAGTGGCTGCGGTGGGTGGCACGGCTGAGGATGGCGGGCCTGGTCAACTCCCTCGCCTCCGTCCCGGTGTTGGCGTCCCTGGGCAAGCGGCTCGGCGGGGTCGCGGCCGAGCGGGGGATTCCGCGGGTGGCGGCGGAGACGTTCAGCCGGTGGTGGCGGGGCAGGGGCAGGGGCAGCGACGGCACGGGTGAACTGGTGGTGCTGTGGCCGGACACCTTCACCGAGCACCTCTCGCCCGCGGTGGGCCGGGCGGCCGTACGGGTCCTGGAGGCGGCGGGGCTGCGGGTGGCGCTGCCGCCGACGCTGCGGATGCGGGGGCGTCCGGTGGGGGACGGCAGGACGAGGGCGGCGACCGCGCTGCTGCCGGGGGCCGGCCGGGGCCGGGTGTGCTGCGGGCTGACGTACATCTCCACGGGCCAGCTCGACCGTGCCCGCGCGGTGCTGCGCCGCACGCTGGACCTGATGGAACCGGTGCTGGACGCGGGCGCCCCCGTGGTCGTCCTGGAACCGAGCTGCGCGGCCGCCCTCCGCGCGGACCTGCCGGAACTGCTCCATGACGACCCGCGCGCGGGGCGCCTGGCGGCCCGGGTCCTGACGTTCGCGGAGGCGCTGGAACGCCTGGCCCCCGACTGGACACCGCCCCGCGTGGACCGTCCGGCGGTCGGCCAGACCCACTGCCACCAGCACGCGGTACTCGGCGACACGGCCGACCGCGCGCTGCGCGCGGCAGCCGGCCTCTCCGGCGAACTGACCGGCGGCTGCTGCGGCCTCGCGGGCAACTTCGGCTTCGAGAAGGGCCACTTCGAGGTGTCGAAGCGCTGCGCGGAGGAACGGCTGCTGCCCTCGGTGCGGGAGGCCGGGGAGGAGGCGGTGATCCTGGCGGACGGTTTCTCCTGCCGGACACAGCTGGAACAGCTGGCGGGGGTGCGGGGGCGGCATCTCGCGGAGGTGCTGGCGGAGGCGCTGGGGGAGGGGTAGGCGGAGGGGCTGGGCACGTTCGGGCCGCGGGACGGCGGGGAACCGGAGGACTGAGGACGACGTAGAGACTCCTGTACGAGAACGATCTCTCTCCAGGAGCCCCCCATGCCCCTCCGTCTCCAGCCCCTCACCCGCGAAGCGCACCTGGCGTTCGTCGCGAGCCGGTCCTCGGCCAGCCATATGCAGATCCCGTCCTGGGGTGATGTGAAGCCGGACTGGCGGGCGGAGAGCATTGGGTGGTTCGACGAGGAGGGGCGGCTCGTCGGGGCGGGTCTTGTGCTGTTCCGGCCGCTGCCGAAGCTGAAGAAGTACCTCGCGTACCTGCCCGAGGGCCCGCTGATCGACTGGGACGCACCGGATCTGTGCGAGCGCTGGCTCGATCCGATGCTGGCGTATCTGAAGGGACAGGGCGCGTTCTCGGTGAAGATGGGCCCGCCGGTCGTCGTACGGCGGTGGAGCGCGGACGCGGTGAAGGCGGCGATCGCCGACCCGGCGGCCCGGCGGCTGCGGGACGCGGAGGCGACGTCGTACGAACCGCGCGCCTTCGACGTGGCCGACCGGCTGCGGCGCGCGGGCTGGCAGCAGACGGAACCCGACGGCGAGGACGGCTTCGCGGCGGGGCAGCCGCGTTACGTCTTCCAGGTGCCGTTCGCCGGGCGGTCGCTGGACGACATCCACCGCGGGCTCAACCAGCAGTGGCGGCGCAACATCAAGAAGGCCGAGAAGGCCGGGGTGAAGGTGGTGCGCGGCGGGTACGAGGAGCTGCCCGCGTTCTACGAGCTGTACGCCGAGACCGCCGAGCGCGACCGCTTCATCCCGCGCCCGCTGCCCTACTTCCAGCGCATGTGGAGCGCCCTCAACGCCGAGGACCCCGACCGCATGCGGCTCTACCTCGCCCACCAGGACGGCGACGTCCTCGCCGCGGCCACCATGCTGACCGTCGGCGAGCACGTCTGGTACTCCTACGGCGCCTCCACCAGCCGCAAGCGCGAGGCTCAGCCGAACAACGCGATGCAGTGGCGCATGATGTGCGACGCCCACGAGCTCGGCGCCGCCGTCTACGACTTCCGCGGCATCACCGACACGCTGGAGGAGTCCAACCACCTGCTGGGCCTGCTCCGCTTCAAGGCGGGCGCGGGCGGCGAGGCCGTGGAGTACCTGGGGGAGTGGGACTTCCCGCTGAACCGGCTGCTGCACAAGGCGCTGGATCTGTACATGGCGCGGCGGTGAGGGGAGGGGAGGAGAGGGGCGGGATCCGGATGTCTCGGCATGCGGGACAGGCGCAAACTGGGTTCACACGCCTGACTCGGTCCACTACCCTGGACTCGACAGTGCATCATGGTGAACGAACATGATGAACGAACCCTAGCCCTTGGACCGCCCCGTGAGCCTCCCCGACGCCATCGCCGCACCCGCATCCGCCCCTACGACCGCCACCCGCGCCGGTTCCCTGCCGGGCGGCGGTCGCTGGGGTTCCCTCGGGCCGGTCGGACTGGTCTTCGCCGGTGGTGTCTCCGTGCAGTTCGGCGGCGCCCTCGCGGTGAGCCTGATGCCGCGGGCGGGCGCGCTCGGTGTGGTGTCGCTGCGCCTGATCGTCGCGGCCGTGGTCCTGCTGCTGGTCTGCCGGCCCCGGCTGCGCGGCCACTCCCGTACCGACTGGGGCACGGTCGTCGTCTTCGGTATCACCATGGCCGCGATGAACGGCCTCTTCTACCAGGCCGCGGCCCGCATCCCCCTCGGCCCCGCCGTCACCCTGGAGGTGCTCGGCCCCCTCGCCCTCTCCGTGCTGGCCTCCCGCCGTGCCATCAACTTCGTCTGGGCCGCCCTCGCCCTCGCGGGCGTCTTCCTCCTCGGCGGCGGAAGCTTCAGCAGCCTGGACCCGCTGGGCGCGACGTTCGCCCTGGCCGCCGGCGCCATGTGGGCGGCGTACATCATCTTCAGCGCCCGTACGGGCCGACGCTTCCCGCAGGCCGACGGCCTCGCCCTCGCCATGGCGGTCGGCGCGGTGCTGTTCCTGCCGCTGGGCATCGCCGAGTCGGGCACGAAGCTCCTCGACCCGGTGACCATCGGACTGGGCGCGGCGGTCGCGATCCTGTCCTCGGTGCTCCCCTACACCCTGGAGCTCCTGGCCCTGCGCCGCTTGCCCGCCTCCACCTTCGCCATCCTGATGAGCACGGAGCCGGCCCTCGCGGCGGCGGCCGGCTTCCTGATCCTCGACCAGGCGCTGTCCGTCGTGGAGGCCCTTGCGATCGCCCTCGTCATCGCGGCGAGCATGGGGGCGGTGCGGACGCAGGTCGGGCGGGGGAGGGCGAAGGTCGTGGAGTCGCCCTCCTCCTGACCGGCATGTTGCTCCTTCCCGGGGGTCAGAGGCTGCGGGCGGTGATGTCGCCGTAGGCGGTGGTCGCGTGGATGTTCAGGCCCGCGGCGGCGCCTTCGGCGTTCTTGAGCGCGTTGTGGACCCGGCCGTAGGAGGTGCCGGCGTCGAGGGTGGCGGAGACCCCGCGGGCGGCGCCGACCGTGATCTCACCGGCCTGCGTGTGCAGCGTGACGGTGCCGCGCACGGCCTCGGCGATCCGGATGTCGCCCTTCTGCGTGCTGATCTCCGCGGGGCCGCCGAGCCGGCCGACCGCGACATCTCCGGCGAGGACGGTGAGGCGGGCGCTCGCGGCCTCGTCGATCCGGACCGCACCGTGCGCACCCTCGACGACGACGTCACCGAGCCGCCCGGCGCCACGGAACTCGGCGCTGGCCGCCATCACCTTGACCGCGGAGTCGGCGGGCAGGTGGACGGTCACCGCGACGGCTCCCGAGGGGCCGAGGGCCTGGTGCTTCACCGCCGGGCCGTTGACCCGCAGCACGCCGTCGGCGTACGAGACCTGGCTGCCTTCCGCCGCCTTCACGTCCCGGCTCTTGGAGGCGTCCGCGGGCCGGACCTCGACGGTGGTGTCGGCCTGCTCGACGGCGATGACCTCGATGCGGCCGGCGGGGATGTCGATGACGGCGGAGATCGGGGCGGGGGTGTGGAACTTCTGCATGGCGTTTCTCCTGGACTCGTTGCTGTTTCCGATGCGGGAAAAGCTACGTTGCGTTCAGGAGTCTGGCAATGAAGTTGTTGCGCGCGATTGGCGTTAGTGCAGGTAAAGGCTAGGAAATTGTTGCAATGGTCCTGGGTTCAATGCAACGAGGCTCGGCTCGTTCGTTGCAATGGGGTGAGATGAACGCTATGCCGGAGGGAAGGCGTCGCCGGCAGCGGCGGAGACGAAGGCGGCGAAGGCTTCCGGGGTGACTGAGAGGGCGCCGAAGGTGGGGGCTTTGGAGTCGCGGATGGCTATGTGGGGGGTGAGGGTGGCGATTTCGACGCAGGCGCCGCCGGTGTCGCCGCTGTAAGGAGACTTGCGCCAGGTGGCAGTGCCGAGGGGTGCGCACTCGATGCATTCGCCGCCGCTGCTCCCGCTGTACGACGACTTAAGCCAGGCAGCAGTGCCGAGAGGCGCGCATTCGATGCACTCGCCGCCGGTGTCGCCGCTGTACGACGACTTACGCCAAGTCGCGTGCGTCAGGTCCAGGTTCGTTCCCATACCGTTCCTCCATCACGCGGGCGATGAGGGCCGCCGAGTCGTCCACGGATAGCGCGGCCGCTTGCAGATGATCGTATCGAACCGAACCCTCCTTGACCGCTTCAGGATTGGCCGTCATGTGCCCCTGGATGAAGTCCTCGGTGTAGACGATGTCTGGGTCCTTGTTGAAGCGGAGAAGCGTGAACGAGCCCATCAGCCCCGTATGTGCTCCGGCCTCGAACGGCAGTACTTGGATCTCCAGCCAGCGGCGCTTCTGTAGTTGCAGCAGGCGTGCCAGCTGCTCGCGCATGACTTTCGGCCCGCCGACCTCCTGGCGCAGTACTGCCTCGCTCAACACCACCCAGGTCACAGGTGGTTGGTCCCGCATCAGGCTGCGTTGGCGGTCCAGCCGTGCGGCTACCTTGCCGTCGAGATCACCCTCGTCCCTCGTGCCGAACACCGCGCGGGCGTACCCCTCCGTCTGCAGGAGGCCGTGCACCAACTGTGCCTGGTACGTCGAGATGTACGAGGCCTTCGCCTCCATCTCCGCATAAGGCTGAAACCACCCCGGTAACTGGCTCCGCAAAACCAGCCCCACCAACCGCGAAAACGTCCCGCCCGTCCCCAGCGCCGCATCCACCCGTTCGGAGAACTCCCGCTGTGGAACTCTCGCCCCCGTCTCGATCTGCCCCACCAGTGACGCCGTGCAGAAGACGATCGAGCCGAGCTGCACCTGCGTCAGCCCCGCCGCCTCCCGCGCCCGGCGCAGCTCGTACCCGTAGTAGTCCAACGGTGATGCGCTGGGGTCCAGTTCACGACTGTGCACGCCAAACCACCTCCCGTCACCGAGAGTAGCGTCACGTGCGCAAACAGGTATCGGGGTTGTGGAAAAAGAAATCATGCAAGCGTGCTTGATTGATTCTGGGGCCACTGCCATGCTCCTCCCCATGGCCGACCCGACGCCCGTCATCGACGACCTGCGCGCGGAGAGCGACGAACTCGACTGTCTCGTCGCCGAGTTGGAAGCGGAGCGCTGGTCGCTTCCGACGCCCGCGCCCGGCTGGACCGTCGCGCACCAGATCGCGCACCTCGCCTGGACCGACCACGCCGCCCTGCTCGCCGTCACTGACGCCGACGGCTTTGCGCGGGAGGTCGAGAAGGCGCTCGCCGCACCGGACTGCTTCGTCGACGAGGGGGCGGAGGAGGGGGCCGGGAAGCCGCCCGCCGAGATCCTCGCGGGGTGGCGGGCCGGACGTAAGGCTCTGGCCGATGCCCTGTGTGCCGCACCCACAGGCGCCCGCTTTCCCTGGTACGGCCCACCCATGTCGGCCGCCTCCATGGCCAGCGCCCGTCTTATGGAGACCTGGGCCCACGGCCAGGACGTCGCGGACGCGATGGGTGTGATGCGGCCACCCACCGACCGGCTCCGGCATGTGGCGCGCATCGGGGTACGGGCCCGCGACTACGCGTACGGGGTACGGGGACTGACCCCGCCCGCGGAGGAGTTCCGCGTCGAACTCGTCGGCCCGAACGGCGACTTGTGGGTGTACGGCCCCGACAGCGCCGCCCAGCGCGTGACCGGACCCGCCCTCGACTTCTGTCTCCTCGTCACCCAGCGCGCGAACCGTGCCGACCTCGCCCTCCAGGCCACCGGCCCCGACGCCGACCGCTGGCTCGACATCGCCCAGGCCTTCGCCGGACCGCCCGGCGCCGGGCGCGAGCCCAAGGGCGGTACCCGGTGACGATCCTCCGTATCGGCAACGCCTCCGGCTTCTACGGCGACCGCTTCGACGCCATGCGCGAGATGCTGACCGGCGGTGAACTCGACGTCCTCACCGGCGACTACCTCGCCGAACTGACCATGCTGATCCTGGGCCGCGACCGGCTGAAGGACCCCGCCGCCGGATACGCCCGCACCTTCCTGAGCCAGCTCGAAGAATGCCTCGGCCTCGCCCACGAGCGCGGCGTCCGCATCGTCGCCAACGCAGGCGGTCTCAATCCCGCCGGACTCGCCGACGCCGTACGGCAGTTGGCCGAGCGGCTCGGCATCCCCGTGCGCGTCGCCCATGTCGAGGGCGACGATCTCACCGGCCGGCACCCCGGCGCCCTGGCCGCGCACGCCTACCTCGGCGGCTTCGGCATCGCCGCCTGTCTGCGCGCGGGCGCGGATGTCGTCGTCACCGGGCGGGTCACGGACGCGGCCCTGGTCACCGGGCCCGCCGCCGCGCACTTCGGGTGGCGGCCGACGGACCACGACCGGCTCGCGGGGGCCGTCGTGGCCGGGCACGTCCTGGAGTGCGGGGCGCAGGCCACCGGCGGCAACTACGCGTTCTTCCGCGACGGCGACGCCCGCCGCCCCGGCTTCCCGCTCGCCGAACTCCACGCGGACGGCACCGCCGTCATCACCAAGCACCCCGGTACGGGGGGCTTCGTCGACGTCGGCACCGTCACGGCCCAACTGCTCTACGAGACCGGCGGCGCCCGGTACGCCGGACCCGACGTCACCGCCCGCCTGGACACGGTCCGGCTCACCGAGGACGGGCCCGACCGCGTCCGTGTCGAGGGCGTGCGCGGCGAGGCCCCGCCCCCGACCCTCAAGGTCGGCGTCAACCGGCTCGGCGGCTTCCGCAACGAGGTCACCTTCGTCCTCACCGGCCTCGACATCGAGGCCAAGGCCGAGCTGGTGCGCGCCCAGATGACCGACGCGCTCGCCAAGACACCGCCCGCCGAGGTCCGTTGGGATCTCGTACGCACCGACCGGCCGGACGCCCCCACCGAGGAGACCGCGAGCGCCCTGCTCCGGCTCGTCGTCCGGGACCCCGACCAAGCGGCCGTCGGGCGGGCGCTCAGCGGGGCCGCGATCGAGCTGGCCCTCGCGAGCTACCCCGGATTTCATGTGTTGGCGCCACCTGGAAAGGGCGCGCCTTATGGGGTCTTCGAGGATGTGTACGTGCCCCATGGTGCCGTCGACCATGTGGCCGTCCTCCACGACGGCCGACGGATCCCTGTGGCGCCGCCCCAGGACACCCGCGTACTCGACGACGCACCCGAGCCGACGCTCCCCGAGCCGCTGCCCTCCGGGCCCCGCACGCACGCGCCCCTGGGTCTGGTCGTCGGCGCCCGCAGCGGCGACAAGGGCGGGAACGCCAACGTAGGCGTGTGGGTGCGCACGGACGACGCCTGGCGGTGGCTCGCCCACGAGCTGACCGTCGACCGCTTCCGTGAGCTGCTCCCCGAGAGCCGCCCGCTGCCCGTCACCCGGCACGTCCTGCCCGGACTGCGCGCCCTCAACTTCGTCGTCGAGGGCATCCTCGGCGCCGGCGTCGCCGCCCAGCACCGTTTCGACCCGCAGGCCAAGGCCCTCGGCGAATGGCTGCGCTCCCGCCACCTGGACATACCGGAGGCCCTGCTGTGACCGTCCTGACGTCCGCGCTGGACGTGACGAGCCCCGACCACCGGGCGAACCGCGAGGCCATGCTCGCCAGGCTCGCCGACCTCGACGCCGAGCACGCCAAGGCCCTCGCGGGCGGCGGCGAGAAGTACGTCGAACGGCACCGCGGGCGCGGCAAGCTGCTCGCGCGCGAGCGCATCGAGCTGCTTCTCGACCCGGACACGCCGTTCCTGGAGCTGTCCCCGCTGGCGGCCTGGGGCAGCGACTACACCGTGGGCGCCTCCCTCGTCACCGGCATCGGGGTCGTCGAGGGCGTGGAATGCATGATCACCGCCAACGACCCGACCGTGCGCGGCGGCGCCAGCAATCCCTGGTCGCTGAAGAAGGCGCTGCGGGCCAACGACATCGCCCTCGCCAACCGGCTGCCCTGCATCAGCCTGGTGGAGTCGGGCGGCGCAGATCTGCCGTCCCAGAAGGAGATCTTCATCCCCGGGGGCGCCATCTTCCGGGACCTCACCCGGCTGTCGGCGGCCGGAATCCCCACTGTTGCCGTCGTCTTCGGGAACTCCACCGCCGGGGGCGCGTACATCCCCGGCATGTCCGACCACGTGATCATGGTCAAGGAGCGCGCCAAGGTGTTCCTCGGCGGGCCGCCCCTGGTGAAGATGGCCACCGGCGAGGAGAGCGACGACGAGTCCCTGGGCGGCGCGGAGATGCACGCGCGCGTGTCGGGCCTCGCCGACTACTTCGCCGTCGACGAACCGGACGCCCTGCGGCAGGCCCGGCGGGTGGTCGCCCGCCTCAACCACCGCAAGGCGTACGAGGACCCGGGGCCCGCCGAGCCGCCCAAGTACGACGCGGAGGAGCTCCTGGGGATCGTCTCCGGCGATCTGAAGGTGCCCTTCGACCCGCGCGAGGTCATCGCCCGGATCGTCGACGCCTCCGACTTCGACGAGTTCAAGCCGCTGTACGGGACGAGCCTGACGACCGGCTGGGCAAGCCTGCACGGCTATCCGGTCGGCATCCTGGCGAACGCCCAGGGGGTGCTGTTCAGCGAGGAGTCACAGAAGGCCGCCCAGTTCATCCAGCTCGCCAACCAGCGCGACATCCCCCTGCTGTTCCTGCACAACACCACCGGCTACATGGTCGGCAAGGAGTACGAGCAGGGCGGGATCATCAAGCACGGCGCAATGATGATCAACGCGGTCAGCAACAGCCGGGTGCCCCATCTGTCCGTCCTGATGGGCGCCTCGTACGGCGCCGGGCACTACGGCATGTGCGGGCGCGCCTACGACCCCCGCTTCCTCTTCGCCTGGCCCAGCGCCAAGTCCGCCGTCATGGGCCCGCAGCAGCTCGCCGGCGTGCTGTCGATCGTCGCCCGCCAGTCGGCCGCCGCGAAGGGACAGCCGTACGACGAGGAGGCGGACGCCGCGCTGCGCGCCATGGTGGAGCAGCAGATCGAGTCGGAGTCGCTGCCGATGTTCCTGTCCGGGCGGCTCTACGACGACGGCGTCATCGACCCGCGCGACACCCGCACCGTGCTCGGCCTGTGCCTGTCCGCCGTCCACACGGCGCCCTACGAGGGCGCGCGCGGCGGCTTCGGCGTCTTCCGGATGTGAGGGACCTTCTGTGATCACTTCAGTCCTCGTCGCCAACCGGGGCGAGATCGCCTGCCGGGTCTTCCGCACCTGCCGCGAGTTGGGAATCCGGACCGTCGCCGTGCACTCGGACGCCGACGAGAACGCCCTCCACGCGCGCGTGGCCGACACGGCGGTACGGCTGCCGCGAGCGACGCCGGCCGAGACGTATCTGCGCGGCGACCTGATCGTGAAGGCGGCCGTCGCCGCCGGCGCGGACGCCGTGCACCCCGGCTACGGCTTCCTCTCCGAGAACGCCGACTTCGCGCGCGCCGTCCTCGACGCGGGCCTCGTCTGGATCGGGCCGCCCCCGGAGGCGATCGAGGCGATGGCGTCCAAGACGCGCGCGAAGGAGCTGATGGGGCTCGCGCCCCTGCGTGAGGTCGCGCAGAGCGACCTGCCGGTGCTCGTGAAGGCGTCCGCGGGCGGCGGGGGGCGCGGGATGCGGATCGTGCGCCGCCTGGAGGAGCTCAGCGCCGCCCAGGAGGGCGCGCGCGCCGAGGCCGCGAGCGCCTTCGGGGACGGAGAGGTGTTCGTCGAGCCGTACATCGAGCGCGGCCGTCACATCGAGGTGCAGGTGCTCGCCGACGCGCACGGCACGGTGTGGGCGCTCGGCACGCGCGACTGCTCCCTCCAGCGCCGCCACCAGAAGGTGATCGAGGAGGCGCCGGCGCCCGGCCTCTCCGAGGGGCTCGCGGACGAGTTGCACGCGCTGGCCGTACGCGCCGCGCGCGCCGTGGACTACGTCGGCGCGGGCACCGTCGAGTTCCTCGTCGCCGACGACAGGGCGCACTTCCTGGAGATGAACACCCGCCTCCAGGTCGAACACCCCGTCACGGAGGAGATCTTCGGCATCGACCTGGTCGCCCTCCAGATCCGCGTCGCCGAAGGCCACCCCCTCGAAACCGACCCCCCACACGCGCGCGGCCACGCGATAGAAGCCCGCCTCTACGCCGAGGACCCGGCGCACGACTGGTCGCCCCGCACGGGCACCCTGCACCGCCTGAGCGTCCCCGACACCGTCCGCCTGGACACCGGCTACGGCGACGGAGACGACATCGGCGTCCACTACGACCCCATGCTCGCCAAGGCCGTCGCCCACGCCCCCACGCGCGCGGAGGCGGTCCGCAAGCTCGCCGGCGCCCTGGAACGGGCCACGCTCCACGGCCCGCTCACCAACCGCGATCTCCTCGTCCGCTCCCTGCGGCACCAGGAGTTCACCACGGCCCGCATGGACACGGCCTTCTACGACCGCCACCTCGCCGACCTGACCGAGCCCGCCCCCGATCCGCACGCCCCCCTGGCCGCGGCCCTCGCCGAAGCCCAGGGCCCGTCCCGTTCCCGCTTCGGCGGCTGGCGCAATGTTCCCTCGCAGCCGCAGGTGAAGCGCTACGCGACGGCGGACGAGGAGCACGAGGTCCGCTACCGCCACGGGCGCGCAGGCCTGGAGGCCGACGGCGTGCGCGTCGTGCACGCCGGCGCGGACCTCGTCGTACTCGAAGTGGACGGCGTACAGCGCAGGTTCGAGGTCGCGCGCTACGGCGACCAGGTCCACGTCAACAACACCACCCTGACGAGCCTGCCCCGCTTCCCCGACCCGACCACCCAGCACGCCCCGGGCTCCCTGCTCGCCCCCATGCCGGGCACGGTCGTCCGCGTCGCCGAGGGACTGACCGCAGGGACGCCCGTACAGGCCGGACAGCCCCTCCTGTGGCTGGAGGCGATGAAGATGGAACACAAGATCACCGCACCGGTCACAGGAACGCTCAGCACTCTGCACGCCGTCGTCGGCCTTCAGGTCGCCGTCGGAGCTCTGCTCGCCGTCGTGGAGGAGGACCAGGACCAGTGACCGCCACCTTGGAAACCGATGAGCACAAGGCCCTACGAGCCGCAGTAGCCGCCCTCGGCAAACGCCACGGCCCCGACTACGTCCGCGAGGACCTCTGGGCGGAGGCCGCCAAACTCGGCTACCTCGGCGTCAACCTCCCCGAGGAGTACGGAGGCGGAGGCGGCGGCATCGCCGAACTCTCCATCGTCCTCGAAGAACTGGGCGCCGCGGGCTGCCCCCTCCTCATGATGGTCGTGTCACCCGCCATCTGCGGCACAGTGATCGCCCGCTTCGGAACCGACGCCCAGAAGAGCGAATGGCTCCCCGCGCTGGCGCACGGCACCCGCACCATGGCCTTCGGCATCACCGAACCCGACGCCGGCTCCAACAGCCACCGCATCACCACCACCGCCCGCCGGGACGGAACCGACTGGCTGCTCACCGGCCGCAAGGTCTTCATCTCCGGCGTGGACATCGCCGACGCCACGCTCATCGTCGGCCGCACCGAGGACGCCCGCACCGGCACCCTCAAGCCCTGCCTGTTCATCGTCCCGCGCGACGCCGAAGGCTTCACACGCCGGCAGATCGACATGGAACTCCAGGCGGCGGAGAAGCAGTTCGAGCTGGTCCTGGACGACGTACGGCTGCCCGCCGATGCACTCGTCGGCGACGAGGACGCGGGCCTCCTCCAGCTCTTCGCCGGACTCAACCCCGAGCGCATCATGACCGCCGCGTTCGCGATCGGCATGGGACGGTACGCCCTCGCGCAAGCGATTACGTACGCTCGTGAACGCACCGTCTGGAAGGCCCCCATCGGCGCCCACCAGGCCATCGCACACCCCCTCGCCCAGGCCCACATCGACCTCGAACTGGCCCGCCTGATGATGCAGAAGGCGGCCCATCTGTACGACGCCGGCGACGACGTCGGGGCCGGAGAGGCCGCCAACATGGCCAAGTACGCCGCCGGAGAGGCCTGCGTGCGGGCCGTCGACCAGGCCGTGCACACCCTCGGCGGAAACGGCCTCACGCGCGAATTCGGGCTCGCCCGGTTGATAACTGCCGCGCGCGTGGCTCGTATTGCTCCGGTGAGCCGGGAGATGATTCTGAACTACGTCTCCCACCAGACCTTGGGCCTGCCCAAGTCGTACTGACCGCGTCCGTCCGGCACAGCGCTGTGCGAGGAGGAACCGATGTTCCGCAGCGAGTACGCAGACGTCCCGCCCGTCGACCTGCCCATCCACGAGGCCGTGCTGGGCCGCGCCGCCGAGTTCGGTGACGCACCCGCCCTGATCGACGGCACCGACGGCACCACCCTCACGTACGAGCAGGTGGACCGGTTCCACCGCCGGATCGCCGCCGCACTCGCCGAGGCCGGCGTGCGCAAGGGCGACGTACTCGCCCTGCACAGCCCCAACACCGTCGCCTTCCCCACCGCCTTCTACGCCGCCACGCGCGCGGGCGCCTCCGTCACCACGGTGCACCCGCTCGCCACGCCCGAGGAGTTCGCCAAACAGCTCGGCGACTGCGCGGCCCGCTGGATCGTCACCGTCTCACCGCTGCTTCAGGTCGCCCGCCGGGCCGCCGAACTCGCGGGCGGCGTCCAGGAGATCTTCGTCTGCGACAGCGCGCCCGGCCACCGCTCCCTGATCGACATGCTGGCCTCGGCGGCCCCGGAGCCGGTGGTCGACATCGACCCCGCGGAGGACGTCGCCGCCCTGCCGTACTCGTCCGGCACCACCGGCACCCCCAAGGGCGTGATGCTCACCCACCGGCAGATAGCCACCAACCTCGCCCAGCTCGAACCGTCGATGCCCGCCAAACCCGGCGACCGCATCCTCGCCGTACTGCCCTTCTTCCACATCTACGGCCTGACGGCCCTGATGAACGGGCCTCTGCGCCAGGGCGCCACGGTCGTCGTCCTGCCCCGCTTCGACCTGGAGACCTTCCTCGCGGCCATCCAGAACCACCGCATCACCGACCTGTTCGTGGCCCCGCCGATCGTCCTCGCCCTCGCCAAGCACCCGCTGGTCGCCCAGTACGACCTGTCGTCCCTGCGGCACATCATCAGCGCCGCCGCCCCGCTGGACGCGGCGCTCGCCGAGGCCTGCTCCCGGCGGCTGGGCCTGCCGCCGGTCGGCCAGGCCTACGGCATGACGGAACTGTCCCCGGGCACCCACGTCGTCCCCCTGGAGGCCATGCGCCAGGCGCCGCCCGGCACGGTCGGCAGGCTCGTCGCCGGCACCGAGATGCGGATCGTCTCCCTCGACGACCCCGACAAGGACCTCGGCATCGGCGAGGCGGGCGAAATCCTCATCCGCGGACCGCAGGTCATGAAGGGCTACCTCGGCCGCCCCGACGCCACCGCCTCGATGATCGACACCGACGGCTGGCTGCACACCGGCGACGTCGGCCATGTCGACGCCGACGGCTGGCTGTTCGTCGTCGACCGCGTCAAGGAGCTCATCAAGTACAAGGGCTTCCAGGTGGCCCCCGCCGAACTCGAAGCCCTGCTGCTCACCCACCCCGGCATCGCCGACGCCGCCGTCATCGGCGTCTACGACGACAACGGCAACGAGGTCCCGCGCGCGTACGTCGTCCGCCAGCCGGCAGCCGACGACCTCTCCGAAGGAGAGGTGATGATGTACGTCGCCGAACGCGTCGCCCCCTACAAGCGGATCCGCCAGGTCGCCTTCATCGACGGGGTGCCGCGGGCCGCCTCCGGGAAGATCCTCCGACGGCAGCTCAGGGAGCGCACATGACGTTGATCGGCCGCACGCGCGCGCGTGGCGTTCAGACACTCAGCCTCGACTCGCCGCAGAGCCGCAACGCCCTGTCGGCGGCGCTCGTCGGCGACCTCGCGGACGCGCTCACGGACTGCGCCAAGGACGACGAGGTCCGTGCGGTCGTCCTCACCCACACCGGCAACACCTTCTGCGCGGGCGCCGACCTGCGCGACCCGCCCGCGCCGGACGCGCTGGTCGGCCTGCTGCGGCAGATCGTGGAGCTGCCCCGGCCCGTCGTCGCACGGGTCACCGGCCATGTGCGGGCGGGCGGTCTGGGCCTGCTGGCCGCCTGCGACATCGCGGCCGCGTCGACGGCGGCCACCTTCGCGTTCACGGAGGTACGCATCGGCGTGGCCCCCGCGGTCATCTCGCTGCCCCTGCTGCCGCGCACGGACCCGCGCGCGCTCGCCCGCTACTACCTCACCGGCGAGCGCCTCGACGCCGCCGAGGCCGCCCGTATCGGCCTGCTGACGGCCGCGGGCGACGACGTGGACGCCGTACTCGCACCCGTCCTCGACGGGCTGCGCAGGTCCGCGCCCGAGGCCCTGGCGGAGACGAAGAGGCTGCTCACCACTAGGGTGCTGGAGGCATTCGACCGGGACGCGGCCGACCTCACCGCGCTCTCGGCCCGGCTGTTCTCCTCCCCGCAGGCCCGCGAGGGGATGACGGCCTTCCTTGAGCGACGGGATCCCGCATGGGTGCTGTGACCGCAGTTGACCGCCTCCCCAAGCAGGACCGCAGCCGGGCCACCCGGCAGCGGCTCCTGGAGGCCGCCGTGGCCTGCCTCGCCGAACACGGCTGGGCGGGCTCCACGGTCTCGGTCGTCGCCGAACGCGCCGGCGTCTCCCGGGGCGCGGCCCAGCACCACTTCCGGACCCGCGAGGACCTGTTCACGGCGGCCGTCGAGTACGTCGCCGAGGAACGCTCCACGGCGCTGCGGGCGTTGTTCCCCGAAGGCGCCGCCGAGGACCGCCGGGCGGTCGTGACCGCCCTCGTCGACCTCTACACCGGCCCCCTCTTCCGGGCCGCCCTGCACCTGTGGGTCGCCGCCTCCCACGAGGAGCAACTGGGCCCGCGGGTCACCGAACTGGAGGCCCGCGTCGGCCGCGAGACCCACCGCATCGCCGTGGACCTGCTGGGCGCCGACGAATCGGCGCCGGGCGTGCGTGAGACCGTGCAGGGGCTGCTGGACATGGCACGGGGGCTGGGGCTGGCGAACCTGCTCACCGACGACCGGGGGCGGCGGGAGCGGGTGGTGGCGCAGTGGGCGTCGCTCCTCGACACCGCGCTCGACCTCAAGGGCTGAGCCGCTCCACCTTCCAGCTGCCGTCCGCCTGCGCCACGTACCGCAGCCGGTCGTGCAGCCGGTTCTCCCGCCCCTGCCAGAACTCCACCGACTGCGGAGCCACCCGGAAACCGCCCCAGTTCGGCGGTACGGGCACCTGCTCGCCCTCGGGATAGCGGGCCGCGAGTTCGGCGTAGGAGGCGTCCAGGTCGGCCCGGGTGGGGATCACCGTGGACTGCTCGCTGGCCCAGGCGCCGAGCTGCGAGCCGTGCGGCCGGGTACGGAAGTAGGCGGCCGTCTCGTCCCGGCCGGTACGCCGCGCGATCCCCTGCACGATGACCTGCCGGGCCATCGGATGCCAGGGGAACAGCAGCGAGACGTACGGGTTCTCCCCCAGGTCACGGGCCTTGCGGGAGTCGTAGTTGGTGTAGAAGACGAAGCCCTGCTCGTCGAACCCCTTCAGCAGCACCGTGCGGGAACTGGGCCGGCCGTCGGCGTCCGCCGTGGAGACCACCACGGCGTTCGGTTCGAACAGATGGGCCTCCGTGGCGGCCTGCTTGAACCAGCGCGCGAACTGCTCCACCGGAGTGGCGGCCAGGTCGTTCTCGGCGAGGCCCTCGGCGCGGTACTGCTTGCGCATCGCGGCGGGATCCAACGGCACGGCGTCTCGGTCGGTCACGCGGTCATCTTGCCGTATCCACGGGCCGCGTTCGGCATGGTGTCCTTCATCACTGAGTGGCACTGAGTGCCGCGATCCCTCCCCAAAGGTGGCACTCGGGGATATCGTGCTGATGCCGTTCCGGTTGGGTGACCGCCAGCCGCACGGGGCATCACTGGGGTACCCACCCGGGACCGCGAGTCCTCGTCGGAGCCACGACCGCGGATCCACAGGGTGTGCGTCCGTCCCTGCCGCACAAAACGCACGACACATGGTCCGTCCCACCCGAAAGCCGAACCCCCACAACACCATCTGTCGCACACATCACGAGGAGCCGCCTGATGTCCGACTTCGTACCCGGACTCGAAGGAGTCGTCGCGTTCGAGACGGAGATCGCCGAACCCGACAAGGAGGGCGGCGCACTCCGGTACCGGGGCGTCGACATCGAGGACCTCGTCGGCCACGTCTCGTTCGGCAACGTCTGGGGCCTGCTCGTCGACGGCGCCTTCAACCCCGGCCTGCCGCCCGCCGAGCCGTTCCCCATCCCGGTGCACTCCGGCGACATCCGCGTCGACGTCCAGTCCGCGCTCGCCATGCTCGCCCCCGTCTGGGGCCTCAAACCGCTCCTGGACATCGATGCCGAGCAGGCCCGCGAGGACCTCGCCCGCGCCGCCGTCATGGCCCTGTCCTACGTCGCCCAGTCCGCCCGCGGCCAGGGCCTGCCCATGGTCCCGCAGCGCGAGATCGACAAGGCGCAGTCCGTCGTCGAACGCTTCATGATCCGCTGGCGCGGCGAACCCGACCCCAAGCACGTGGCCGCCGTCGACGCGTACTGGACGTCCGCCGCGGAGCACGGCATGAACGCATCCACGTTCACCGCGCGCGTGATCGCCTCCACCGGCGCGGACGTGGCGGCGGCGCTCTCCGGCGCCGTAGGAGCCATGTCCGGACCGCTGCACGGCGGCGCCCCCTCCCGTGTCCTGCACATGATCGAGGAAATCGAACGCCTGGGCGACGCCGAGGCGTACGTCAAGCAGGCCCTGGACAAGGGCGAGCGGCTGATGGGCTTCGGGCACCGCGTGTACCGCGCCGAGGACCCACGCGCGCGCGTACTGCGGCGTACGGCCCGGGAGCTCGGCGCGCCGCGCTTCGAGGTCGCCGAGGCACTGGAGAAGGCGGCCCTGGCCGAGCTGCACGCCCGCCGTCCCGACCGGGTGCTCGCGACCAACGTCGAGTTCTGGGCGGCGATCGTTCTCGACTTCGCCGAGGTCCCGGCCCACATGTTCACGTCCATGTTCACGTGCGCACGGACGGCCGGGTGGTCGGCGCACATCCTGGAGCAGAAGCGGACCGGGCGGCTGGTGCGTCCGTCCGCCCGGTACGTCGGACCCGGCTCGCGCAACCCGCGCGAGATCGAGGGTTACGAGGACATCGCCCACTGAGTCCGCCGGAGCGGCCTCACGCCGGAGTCAACAGCCCGGCGTGATGCCGCTCCGCCACCAGCGGATGCGCCCGCAGCTTGCCCTTGAGCTCGTTGTAGCCGTACTCCGCGAACAGCGGATTGGCCGGATCGTCGGTCACACCGGGCGCACCCGCCGCATACGGGAACGGAAGAGGCTCCACGCGCGCGTCCAGGCGGGGGTTGTAGAAGAAGGGCACGGAGAACCGCTCGACGCCACCACCGGGCGACACAACCCGGTGATTGGTGGCAACGAGATACCCATTGGTGGCCACTTCCAACAACTCCCCGAGATTCACGACGAAGGCCCCGTCAATGGGCGGCACGTCATGAAAGAGCCCGTCCCCCCGCTGCACCTGAAGCCCCCCGACCCGATCCTGAAGAAGCAAGGTCAGAAACCCGTAGTCCTTGTGCGCGCCGACCCCCTGACTGTCGCCGCCCCCGGCGTTCCCCGGATACCGCACAAGCTTCAGATGCGGATGGGCGTGCTCCCCGAAGACCGGGTCGTAGAAGTCGCCGGGCGCCCCGATGGAGACGAGCAGCTCGTGCAACAGCCGGGCGGAGACCTGACTGAGCCGCTCGATCCACGCGAGGGCGGCGGTACGCAGCTCGGGAAGGGCATGGGGCCACTGATTGGGCCCTTCGAGCCACCAGTAGGCGGGCTCACCGGGAGCGGGTATGTGCGCGGCCCGCTCGGCACCGATATCGAGCTGATCCCGCCAGTCCCGCGCCCCACCGGTCCGCTCGTCACCGGTACGCGTATAGCCGCGGAAATGAGGCGAGTTGACGTTGTCGAGCGCCAGCCGCTCGGCCTCGGGCAGGGCGAAGAACCGCCGCATGGCGGACCACAGCCGCCCGGTCTCCTCGGCGGTGACCCCATGCCCGACGAGCTGGAAGAACCCCACGTCATGGGCCGCACTGTGCAACTGCGCATGCAACAGCGCACGGGCCTGGGGACCCCGGTCGGCGGCGGAGAGATCGATGATCGGAAGCTGCTGGTACGACGGGTGCGCCGTCATGTTCGTCATAGTGCGTCCGCGGTGGTGTACGGGCACGAGCGTGCGCCTTGGTGGGCGGTGAAGGAGAAACGGCAGCGGTGGCTGCATGAAGCGAAAAAAGGGGGGCCGGAATGCTCAGACGGAGCGTCGACAGCCCATGCTCGTGACGCGGACGTAGTCCACGTGGCGGCGTCGAACGAGCGAAAGCATGCCCTGTGAACCTCCGGAGGCCTCCGGACATTCCCCGAGAACGCAGACGACCCGCGAGCTCGGGTTCCCCCGCCTGACGGCGGAGGAGCCGGCCGGACGTACCGGCGAGCTCGCGGGTCGGGTGACTGCTGGGATTGGGCCGGCTGCGCGCTTCTCTCACGCGCTGGTCCGGCACCGCACTGGGTGGGGTGTCGGGCCGCTAGCCCGCAGTCACCTCACGCGTCCGGTATTCATACATCTGCCGAACCACCTCCCTTCTCGTGTGCCCCACACCCTAGGAACGGGTCCCGCCCCGGATCAACCGTTTTTTCGTTCGGCCCGGAATCGGGGCGAGCGGCCGTCGCGAGCAGGTTCGCCACCAGCGGGTTCTCGTCCTGCGTGCGCCAGGCGACGGCCACGCGCGTGTGGGCGTCGCGCGGCTCCACCGGCCGGAAGGCCACCCCCCGCAGGCGGATCCGGCGGATCCCGGCGGGCGCCAGGGACACCCCGAGGCCGGCCTCGACCAGGGCACAGACCGTCGTCCACTCGACCGCGTGCTGGACGACGCGGGGCGTGAAGCCGGCGCTCTCGCACAGGGTGGTGATGCGGTCGTGCAGGCCGGGACCGGCCTCGCGGGGCAGGAGGACGAAAGGGGAGGCGGCCAGGGCCGGGAGGGGGACCGTGCGGTGGGCGGTCAAGGGGTGGGCCGAGGGGAGTACGGCGACGAAGGGCTCCGTCAGGACCGTGCGGAAGGTCAGTCCGGGGTCGTCGGCCGGGGGTTCGCGCAGGAGGCCGACGTCGATCGTCCCGTCGTGCAGGGCGGTCAGTTGGGGAGCCGTTGTCATCTCGCGGATGTCCAGGTGGACGTCCGGGAAGCGCTGGCCGTACGTGCGCAGCAGGTCCGGCAGGACGGTCAGGGCGAGGGACGCGGCGAAGCCGATGCGCAGGGTGCCGGTGCGGCCGGTGGCGACCGCGCGGGCGGCGGTGAGGGCGTCGGAGAGGCCGGTGAGGGCGTGGCGGGCGGCGGGCAGGAGCTCGCGGCCGGCGGGGGTGAGGGCGATACGGCCCGGGGTGCGGGTGAAGAGGGGGTGGCCGACCCTGGTCTCCAGGCGGCGGATCTGCTGGCTCAGGGGTGGCTGGGCGATGCCGAGGCGGGCGGCCGCGTGGCCGAAGTGGAGTTCTTCGGCGAGGACGACGAAGGCGTGGAGTTGGGGGAGGGGGAGTTCGGGGCGCGGCTCCATATCTCCAGAGGTATCACGTCAGCTGTTCGTGACTATTAGACGTATCTGCCCTGCCCACCTAGCGTTTCGCGCATGACGGAGCGGCGTGCGGTTCTCAGTGGGTCGGTGTTCGAGGAGCGGATCGGGTATGCGCGGGCGGTGGTCGACGGGGAGCGGGTGTATGTGTCGGGGACGACCGGGTTCGACTACGCGACGATGACGATCTCCGAGGACGTGGTGGAGCAGGCCGAGCAGTGTCTGCGGAATGTCGGGGCCGCGCTGGCGGAGGCGGGGTGCGGGTTCGGTGATGTGGTGCGGGTGCGGTATCTGCTGCCCGGGCGGGAGGACTTCGAGCCGTGCTGGCCGGTGCTGAAGCGGGTGTTCGGCGAGGTGCGGCCGGCGGCGACGATGATGGTGTGCGGGCTCGCGGATCCTCGTATGAAGATCGAGATTGAGGTGGACGCGCGGCGGGGAAGTGGCTGATGTGTCTGATCTTCGTATTGCGCCGGCGGTGGGCGCGGCCATGCTGGAGGAATGGCGGCATGTGCACAACGTGATCGTGCCGCCGGACGAGCTGAGTCCCGACGAGGTGCGTGAGCGCAGCGGGCGGCACCGGCTGGAGAACGCCTATCTCGGTGGCGTTCTCGTCGGCTGCTCGACCGTGCGGCCGCCGGTCGGTGACGAGGCGGTGGCGACCGTTATCGCGCGCGTGCTGCCCGAGTACCGGCGGCGCGGGTTCGGGGCGGCCCTGTACGAGCACGGCGTGGCGCACGCGCGCGTGCTGGGTGCCCGGGCGATCCAGACGGTCGTGCTGGCGGTCAACGCGGACGGGGTGCGGTTCGCCGAGGCGCGCGGGTTCGTCGAGGTGGAGCGGTATGTGGCGCCGGAGGACGAGAACGAGGTCTGGCTGACGCTGCGGCGGGCGGCCTGACGTGCGGGCGGTCGTGCCGCCGTATCTCCGGCGTACAACGATTCTCTCAATCTTGTGGGAACCCGGTGTGTGCTGCGTCACGTTCGAGTTGAATGATTGCCAGACGTAGCTTGGCAGGGGGTCCAGGTGAGTGCTTCCCGGCGTAGTGGGACCACCGACGAGCTGGGGCCGGACGAACCCGAGCGGGCGGGTCCGGACGGCTCGGACGGTGGCTCCGACCTGCTTGCCGCGCTGCTCGACGGGATGGACGCGGCGCTGTGTGCCTTCGACGCTGACGGGGTCGTCACTCACTGGAACCGGGAGGCCGAGCGGATCCTGGGCTGGACCGCGGCCGAGGCGGTGGGGCGGCACGGGTTCGCCGGGTGGGCGGTGCGCCGTGCCGACGCCGAGGAGGTCGAGGGGCGGCTGATGTCCGCCATGCAGGCCCCCGGGCGGCAGGTGCACGAGTTCGCGCTGCTCACCAAGGACGGCGGGCGGGTGCTCGTGCGTACCCAGTCCGCGGCCGTGCGCGGCCCCGACGGCAAGCCTGCCGGCCTGTACTGCGCGTTCAGCGAGGTGCACGCGCAGATCGACCTGGAGCGGTCCATCGCGCTCAGTGAGGCGCTGTTCGAGGACGCGAGCTGGGGTGTCGTCCTGGTCGACGCCGATCTGCGGCCCGCCGTCGTCAACGCGCACGCGGCGCGGGCCCTGGGGATCGGGCGTACGTCCGTACTGGGCCGGCCGCTCGGGGAACTGCTCGCCCAGGGCGTCGAGGAGCTGGAGAGCGCGCTGACGCACGTCCTCGCGGAGGGCGCGCCGCCCGCGCCGGCCGAGATCTGGGTGAGCGTACGCACCCCGGAGGGCGAGCAGCGGCGCTGCTGGCGGTGCGGGTTCGTACGGCTGGCCTCGCCGCTGGCGGAGGAGCCGGTGCCGTTGGGCGTGGGCTGGCTGTTCCAGGACGTGACGGAGGGCAAGCAGGGCGAGCAGGAGGCGGCGCTGCTGCGGTTCCGGTCGAACCAGCTGCACCGGGCCGCGCGGGCGGCCGCCGAGTGCGACGACCCGGCCGAGGCGGCCACCGTCCACCTGGACTTCGCGCTCGCCGGGTTCGCCGATCACGCGCTGATCGACCGGGTCGTGGGCGGCGCGCTGAGCGACGCGGACACGGCGGGGCCGGTACGGCTGGTCAGAATCGCCGCCACGCCGTCCGGTGCGCCGGGGCCCAGCCTGCCCACCGGGGCGGCCGGGCTGCCCACCCGTTACGCGGAGGGGCATCCGGCGCTGCAGTGCGTGGCGCGGGCCGGTTCGGTACGGGCCAGCGTGGGGACCGTACCGGCCGAACACGCCCGCTCCTGGGCGGAGTCCCGCCAGTGGCCGTCCGACTCCGTGCACGCCCTGTGCGCGGTCCTGCGCAGCCGCGGCCGCACCCTCGGCGTCGTGACGTTCCTGCGCGCGGCGGGGCGTACCCCGTTCGAGCGCTCCGACGCGACGTACGCGGAGGATGTGGCGGCGCGGATCGCTGCGGCCCTGGACCTGGCGAGTGCTCTATAGGGCGTTCAGCAGGCCGTTCAGCGCCGGTAGAAGATCCGGTCCGCGTACTCCTCGAACACCCGCCCGTTCCATTCGTGCCCCCCGTCCACGTTCCCCGACCGCAGCAACGGCGGTTCGATCCCGCGCTCGGCCAGCGCACGCGCCACCGTCGCCATGACGGCCTGCATCAGCGCCGTCGTGACGACCGTGGACGCGGGGGCGAACGGCGCCGGCACCGTGTCGAGGGAGAGCTCCGCGTCACCGACGGCGATCTTGGAGTCGAGGACGATGTCGCAGTGGTCCTTCAGATACGTGCCGGAGGCGTGCCGGGACTTCGTCTCCGAGGCGTACGCCACCGACGTGACGCCGATGACCTTCACGCCCAGCGCGCGGGCGTTCATGGCCATCTCCACGGGCAGCGCGTTGCGCCCGGAGAGCGAGATGATCACGAGGGCGTCGCCCGCGCGCAGCGGTGAGCTGTCCAGCACGGCGCTCGCGAGCCCGTCGACCCGTTCCAGGGCGGAGCCGAGCGTCGCCGGCATCACGTCGACGCCGACGACTCCCGGAACGACCAGCAGGTTCATCAGTGCCAGGCCGCCCGCCCGGTATACGACGTCCTGCGCGGCGAGCGAGGAGTGACCGGCGCCGAAGGCGAACAGACGGCCGCCGTCGGCGACGGTCTCGGCGAGCAGTGTCCCGGCCGCCTCGATGTTCGCGTCCTCTTCGTCGCGTACGCGTTGCAGCAGGCCGATCGCGGCGTCGAAGAACTGGCCGGCCAGCTTGCGGTCGCTCATGCGCGGGGCCCCTTTGCCGTGCGGTGTCTGTCCTGGCGGTCGTGTCTGTGTCGCGGATCACCGTGCGGTCTGGACCAGTGCGGTGTCAATACGGCGTTGCGCCCCGCGCGCGCGTGGGTGCACGGTGCCCGCGGACGCCTCGGTTCGAGCCGCGTAACGCCGTGGTTTCAACGGCGCGGCACGGTTGTCAGCGGGATGCGTCAGAATTGAAGCCAGGGCCAGCGCACGCGCCGCGAAGCTGTCGCGCTTCCGGCAGATCTCATCAAGGGGCACGTATGTCCGGACTGATCGACACCACGGAGATGTATCTCCGCACCATCCTTGAGCTGGAGGAGGAAGGTGTGGTCCCCATGCGCGCCCGGATCGCCGAGCGCCTCGACCAGAGCGGACCGACGGTCAGCCAGACGGTGGCGCGGATGGAGCGGGACGGCCTGGTCGCCGTCGCCAGCGACCGGCACCTGGAGCTCACGGACGAGGGCCGCCGGCTGGCGACGCGCGTGATGCGCAAGCACCGCCTCGCGGAGTGTCTCCTCGTCGACGTGATCGGTCTGGAGTGGGAGCAGGTGCACGCCGAGGCCTGCCGCTGGGAGCACGTGATGAGCGAGGCCGTGGAGCGGCGCGTGCTCGAACTGCTCCGGCACCCCACCGAGTCGCCGTACGGCAACCCGATCCCGGGCCTGGAGGAGCTGGGCGAGAAGGACGGTGCCGACCCGTTCCTCGACGAGGGCATGGTGTCGCTGGCCGAGCTGGACCCGGGCCTGGAGGGCAAGACGGTCGTCGTACGCCGTATCGGCGAGCCGATCCAGACGGACGCCCAGCTGATGTACACGCTGCGCCGGGCGGGCGTGCAGCCCGGCTCGGTGGTCAGCGTGACGGAGTCGGCGGGCGGGGTGCTGGTGGGCAGCGGCGGCGAGGCGGCCGAGCTGGAGGCGGACATCGCCTCCCATGTGTTCGTGGCCAAGCGCTGAACGTCCCCGGTCGGTCCGCCGGTCGGGCAACTCCCGGCGCTTGAGGGGAAGTTGGGGTGGCCGGGGCGATCTCGTCGATTCCAAGATTCAGTCCGCCGAATCGCAGCGCTTCCACGCTTGGCGTGCAAGGCTGTCGCGTGAGGCATATGACCTGAGGGGGTCGGGAGGATGTGCCGTAGACGTGCGGAGGGCCCCGGCGCCGTGTGGCGCCGGGGCCTGTCCTCCCCTGTGCTGACCCGGAGCCCCGAGCTCCCAGGGTCATCCCCTTCGGACCGTTTTCCCCGAGCGGTCCGCCTCCCGTTGAAGATCTCCCCTCGGCAGCGGCGATCATTCCTTGAGCGGGGTCACTCGAACGAGGGGTGTTGATTACAAAAACGGAATCCTCGAACCTTCATTCGATACTCTGCGAGTGACGGGTCACGTGGGAGATGCGCTACACAAGTGGCGCATACGGATGCGGGGCCCAGGTGAGCGAAGGCAACTGCACGGCACGGCAGGACGCGGTTCTCGGGACCGGCCGACTCGACGAGCGGGCGCGAGCGGTCCGAGCGGAGCTAGGGGGGTGCCAGGACCTATGGCGCGGCGCATCGACGTGACCGGGACGGGCGGCGTACGCCTTGCCGCCTGGGAGTTCGGCGACCCTCCCAAGACCGACCCGGCCAAGCTCGTACCCGAACAGGCCGGACCGAGCGGGCCGGTGACGGCCGCCGACCCCGAGCCGGGTCACGGTGTCCTGTTACTCCACGGGCTGATGGGACGCGCCTCGCACTGGGCGTCCACCGCCCGCTGGCTCTCCGAACGCCACCGCGCCATCGCTCTCGACCAGCGCGGCCACGGCCGCAGCGACAAGTCGGCACAGGCCGCCTTCACCCGCGAGGCGTACGTCGAGGACGCCGAGGCCGCCCTCGAACAGCTCGGGCTCGCCCCGGCCGTCCTCATCGGCCACGCCATGGGCGCACTGACCGCCTGGCAGCTCGCCGCGAAGCGGCCCGACCTGGTGTCGGGCGTGATCATCTGTGACATGCGGGCCTCCGCGCTGGGCGCCGCCTCGCAGCGGGAGTGGGCCGACTGGTTCAAGTCCTGGCCCGTCCCCTTCGCCACCCTCGCCGATGTGCGCAAGTGGTTCGGGGAGGACGACCCCTGGGTGGAGCGGCCGAACCCGGCCCGCGGCGAGTTCTACGCCGAGGTCATGCACGAGTGCGAGGACGGGTGGCGGCCGGTGTTCGAGCCGGAGCAGATGCTCAAGTCCCGCGAGACATGGGTGTACGACGCGCACTGGGAGGAGCTGGCGCAGGTCCAGTGCCCGGCGCTGGTCGTGCGGGGGCTGGACGGGGAGCTGGGGCGGGCCGAGGCGCAGGAGATGGTGCGGGTCCTTCCCAGGGGGGAGTACGCGGAGGTCGCCGACGCGGGGCACCTGGTGCACTATGACCAGCCGGAGGCTTGGCGGGGGGCTATCGAGCCGTTTCTTGATGCGGTGCGGATGTCTTCGTGACCGAGTGGGTCGTTGTTCGGCTGCGGGTAGTGGGGGCTTGTCGCGCCCGCGCGGCGGAGCCGCAAATTGATACAGCCCCGCGCCCCTAAAGGGGCGCTTCCACTCAGCCCCTGCTCACAGCCCCCAGAATCTCCGGCAGCCTCTCCGCCGTCCTCGGTGCCGCCAGCCGCAGTCCCAGCCACGTGATCAGCGCCCCGTACCCCGCCCCCGCCGGCAGCAGGAGCCAGGTCCAGTGGTCGCCGTCCGCTGAGATGTTCAGCCAGATCGTTGCCGCGATGACGGGGGAGCACAGCAGGGAGGCCGCGATCATCCCGCCGAAGACGGCCATGAACGCCAGGCCGCTCTGACCGGGGGCCACGTTCTTGTAGCCCTCCTGCGGGATGGAGTACGGGAAGCGGGCCGAGGTCCAGGCGCCGGTCGCCAGCATCGCGCCGAGCAGTGCGAAGGACAGGCCGAGCACCTCGGGCAGCCGCGGCCAGTCGCCGAGCAGCGCGGTCGTCAGGACGGTCACGAGCGTGGCGTACGGCAGGGTGATCACCAGCAGGGCCAGTGCCCGGGCGCGCAGCTCCACATAGGCGTCCCGGCGCGAGGAGATGGTCATGGCGACCATCCAGAACGCGGAGGTGTCCTGCCCGAACTGGTTGTACATCTGGATGCCGAGCATCCCGGCGGCGAAGCAGGCGAAGTAGATCGAGCCGGTGCCCTGGAGGGCGTTGAAGAGCGGGACGATCAGGCCGATCGCCAGCGAGGTCACCCAGGCCGCCTTGGTCTTGGGGTCGCGCCACACATAGCGCAGGCTGCGCTCCATCACCGTCCCGGTGCGCCCGGCGGGCAGCAGCCGGGCGAGACCGGTCGAACCGCGTTCCCGTACGGCGGTCTCGGTGACGGCCTGGAGAGTGGAACCGTCGGGCGCGGTCATCAGCCGGGTGAGATGCCGCGACCACATGCCGAGCAGCGCCGCCAACGCCCCGGCCGTCAGCGCGAGTTGCAGGGCGGCCACGCCGTACGATCCCTCGCTCGCCGAGTCCACCGCGCCGATCGCCGACGCGGGCGGCACCCAGCGCAGGATGTCCGCCGCCGGGTCGAGTTGCCCGAGCCCGGACGAACCGAGCCGCTGCGCCCCGAAGTTGACGACCTGCGCACCGACGGCGATGACCAGACCGCTGAGCACCGCAAGATCACGGCCCTTGCGGCTGGTCAGCAGGCGGATGTTGGCGGCGGCGACGGCCCGCGCGAGCGCCACGCACACCAGCAGCGCCAGGGCGACACCGACGACGCCCACCGCGTAGGCCGTCCCGCCGTGCGCGACCGAGATCACCGAGCCGGTCAGCAGGCACAGGGTGAACAGCGGGCCGATGCCGACCAGGGAGGCCGCGAGGAGCGCGCGCACCAGGGGGCCGGGCCGCAGCGGCAGCATGACCAGCCGGGTCGGGTCGAGGGTCTCGTCCCCGCCGGGGAAGAACAGCGGCATCACCGCCCAGCCCAGCGCCAGCACCGCCACCAGCAGGACGACCACGGACTCGGCGTGCGCGTGGCCGCGCAGCGCGATCAGGCCGATCAGCTGCAACGCGGCGAAGAGGAGCGCGGCGACGCCGGAGGCGACGTAGGCGGCACGCCGGCCGGTGGACTGGCGCAGGCCGTTGCGCAGCAGGGACAGCTTCAGACGTACGACGACGGGGGTGATCGTGGGAGCGCTCATCGGGCGCCGCCGCCCAGCCAGTCGAGGTCGGAGCCGGTGTGGCGCCCGTTCGCGCCCACCAGCTCCAGGAACGCCTGCTGGAGGGAGGGCGCGTCCCCGCGGACCTCGGCGAGGGGACCGTGTGCCCGGATCCGCCCGGCGGCCATGACGGCCACCCAGTCGCACAGCGACTCCACCAGCTCCATGACGTGGGAGGAGAAGACGACGGTGGCGCCGGAGGCGGTGTAGCGCTCCAGCACCCCGCGGATGGTCTGGGCGGAGACCGGGTCGACGCCCTCGAACGGTTCGTCGAGGAACAGCACTTCGGGATTGTGCAGGAGGGCCGCCGCGAGGCCGATCTTCTTCCGCATGCCAGTCGAGTAGTCGACGACGAGCTTGTGCTGGGCGCCGGCCAGGTCCAGGACGTCGAGGAGCTGCGCGGCCCGCTTGTCGACCTCGGCACCGGGCAGCCCGCGCAACCGCCCCGAGTAGGCGAGCAGTTCGCGCCCCGACAGCCGTTCGAAGAGCCGCAGCCCCTCGGGCAGCACCCCGATCCGCGCCTTGACCTCGACCGGATCGCGCCACACGTCGTGCCCGACGATCTCGACCGACCCCTGGTCGGGCCGCAGCAGCCCGGTCACCATCGACAGCGTGGTGGTCTTCCCGGCCCCGTTCGGCCCGACGAGCCCGATGAACTTCCCCGCGGGCAGGTCGAGATCAACACCGGCAACGGCGATCTGTTGCCCGAACCGCTTCCAAAGCCCACGCACGCATACAGCTGACGTCATGCAGCCAACCTAAGGGGCGCGGTGTTGAATATGCGGCTCCGAGTGGGCGCTACCGATCCCGCCCGCACGCATAAGCAAGCGGCGAGATCAGCTCCTCCGCATCCGGCAGCCACCGATTGGCCGGAGTCGGGCGGCAGGCCCACTGAACAGCCCCCCGCGACCCGTACCGCGTAGGCGGCGCAGCCACATAGCTGCCCTCGCCGAGCGCGACGAGATCCAGCGAGGAAGGCGTCCAGCCGAGCTTCCGCACCAGATCCGGCACCTTCGCGCACGCCCCCGGCAGCACGAAGAAGTGCATCCGGCGATCCGGCGTCAACGTCACGGGACCGAGCGTCAACTCCATGCGCTCCATGCGGGCCAGTGCGAGAAACCCGGCCGTCTCCGGGACGGAAATCGCGTCGAACGTACGCCCGGTGGGCAGCAGGATCGACGCCAGCGGCTGTTTCGACCACAGACGGCGCGCGACGGTCGCACTGCCTGTGGCCTGCGTCGCCCAGTCCTCGCGCGACGGATGCGCGCCGGGCGCGTCGCACGCGGCATCGCCGCACGAGCAGCGCTGCATGCCGTCGGAGGCTTCCAGCCAAGTGCCGGGGAACACGTCCCAGTGGCGCTCCTCGGCATAGCGCACGGCGTTTTCCAGCAGCGATTCCCCGCGCTGCTTCGGAATCTGAGCGGCTTCGGTACCCGGGATCGTCTCTTCCACGAAGAACACAACTCCCCTGCCCACCTCGGGTTACGGCTGTAGCGCGCGCGGGGGAGGAGCATCGATTCCGCACCTGGGGCGCATGGATGCACGTGTGGGGGCGCGCGGGAGGATCCGCGGCCGAAGGTGGGTAGCCACGCATGGGGTCGGCTTCTGCCTAAGAGGCTCTTACCCCGGCAATCCTCGCATGCCTCGCATTTTCGGTATGTCCGCGGGGCATTGATCTTTGCGGCCGGAACTTTTCGTTCACAGCGAAGAGAAACGGCCGTGAAAGACACGCCAACTCGGTGCATGGGCAGGCACCGCAGCCACAGGGGGTACGCCATGGCCGCAAGGCCTCTCGTCGCGCGGCAGCCGAACGAACGGCTGCAGGCGCTCATCCAGGAAGCGGGTTGCTCGAACGCCGGGCTGGCCCGCCGGGTCAACATGTGCGGCGCCGAGCACGGCCTCGACCTGCGCTACGACAAGACGTCCGTGGCCCGTTGGCTCCGCGGACAGCAGCCGCGCGGACGGGCTCCGGCGATCATCGCGGAGGCGCTGGGCCGCAAACTCGGCCGTACGGTCACGATCGACGAGATCGGCATGGCCAACGGCAAGAACCTCGCCTCCGGCGTCGGACTCCAGTTCTCGCCGACCGTGCTGGGGGCCATCGAGCAGGTGTGTGAGCTGTGGCGCAGTGACGTGGGGCGCCGGGACTTCCTGTCCGGCTCGTCCGTCGCCGCGTCCGCGCTGGTGGAACCCAGCCGGGACTGGCTGATCTCCGCCCCCGACTCGCAGGTGGCGCGTGCGGCGGGGCCACGCGTGGGCCAGTCCGACGTCGCGGCCGTGAAGGCGATGACGCAGGCCCTGGTCGACCTGGACCACCAGTACGGCAGCGGGCATGTGCGCCCGGTCGTCGTGCACTACCTCAACAGCGTCGTCTCCGGGCTGCTGGCCGGTTCCTACCGGGAGGCCGTCGGACGCGAACTCTTCGCCGCGGTGGCCCGACTGACCGAACTCGCCGGCTACATGGCGGTCGACACCGGTCAACCCGGCCTGGCCCAGCGGTACTACATCCAGGCCCTGCGGCTCGCTCAGGCGGCGGGCGACCGCGGCTACGGCGGATACGTGCTCGCCGCTTCCATGAGCCACCTGGCCGCCCAGCTCGGAAACCCGCGGGAGATCGCACAGTTGGCGCGGGCCGCGCAGGAGGGGGCGCGGGGGCGCGTCACCCCGCGCGCGGAGGCGATGTTCTACGCGGCGGAGGCCCGTGGGCACGCGCTGATGGGCGACGCGCGGGCGGCGCAGGCGGCGTCCGGGCGCGCGGTGGGCGCACTGGAGGCCGCGGACCCGTCCTCCGGGGACGACCCGGCATGGATCGCGCACTTCGACGAGGCCTATCTGGCCGACGAGTTGGCGCACTGCCATCGCGACCTGGGACAGGCCGAGGCGGCCGCCCGGCGCGCGGAGGAGTCACTGGCCGGACTGCCGGAGACGAAGGCACGGCGGCGGGCGATCGGCTATGTGCTGCTCGCCACGGCCCTGGTGCAGCAGCGCGAGGTCGAGCAGGCCTGCCACACGGGGCTGAAGGCCGTGGAGCTGCTGGAGACCCTGCGGTCCAACCGGGGCGCCGAGTATCTGGAGGACTTCCAGCAGCGGCTGGAGCCGTACCGGGACGAGCCGGTGGTAAGGGAGTTCGGGGCCCGGCTGGATCTTCAGGCGGCGGCGTGAAAGGGCGCGGTACGAGAGCGTGAACGGGCGGAAAACACAGGTGACGACGGGGAGGTGAGGGGGCGGTCCGCGAATGGGGGCCGGTTCTGTTACCGCGGTCACAGGGACATACGTCACGTCCTGAGCTGCGTGGCACGCGGCTGACATGACCCGGTAGCGTGAGCCGACGATTCCGAAGGTCCCCCATTCGTAGGAGTCCCGGTGACGCAGAGTGGACAGGGCGAGGAGCCCTCGGCGCGACCCGCGCGCGAAGGCATCGTGCTGCCCTCCGACGGAGGCGAGCCCCTGCTTCCGGGCATGACAGGCGCACACGGTGGCGGACAGCCGTCCGGCCACCAGATGCCGCCCGCCCCGGCCGCGCCGCCCGGCGGCCAGGCCTGGGACGGTTCGTGGGGACCCGACCAGCAGCTGCCCTCGCAGGGCCAGGGCTGGACACCCGCGCCCGCCCAGCCCTGGAGCACGCCGTCCCAGCCCCTCCCCCCGGAGGGCGCACAGGCTCCGGCCTACGACCCCGGCACGCCGTATGGGGCCGCTGAGGGATACGGGACGTCGGGCGCCGGGGCGTACGGCGGTGGTCAGGGTGCGCCGCTGCCGCCTGCGGGCGCCGATCCGTACGGCGCGCATGCCGGTGGTCAGCCGTCGGCCGGTGCCAATGCGTACGGGGCCCCCGGCGGCGGTCTGCCTGCCGGTCACGGGCCGTCCGTGGGTGGTGGGCCGCTGCCGCCCGCCGTGCCGTTCGGTGCGGGGGCCGTCGACGACGGGGCCACCCAGTACATTCCGCCGGTCGTGGACACGGCCGGGGGCGATCAGGCCACCCGGTACATTCCGCCCGTCGGCAGGGCGCCCATGGACGACGGGGCCACGCAGTACATACCGCCGGTCGGTGGCGGCGCGCTGCCGCCCGAGGCGCGGCCGGAGACGCCTGCCGAGAGCACGCAGATCCTCGGCCGGGTGCGCAGGCCGGAGCCCGGGGCCGTGCCGCCGCCCGCCCACCCCGACGCCGAAGCCACCCAGTACATCCCGCCGGTGGCCGATCAGCGCCAGGACCGGCAGACGCCCGCCGAGTTCGACAACCTCTTCCGCACGGAGCCGGGCGGCGAGAGCCCGGCCGCGTCCACGCAGCAGATGCCGCGCTTCGAGCCGCAGCAGCCGCGGCCGAACCCGCACGCTCCCTACGGCGCCCAGCAGCCCCCCTTCATCCCGCGCCGAGCCGAGCACGACGACCACGAGGAGCACCGCGGCCGGGGCGGCCGTACCGGCTCCCGGGTGCCGTTGTTCGCGGCCGTCGGCGTGGCCATCGCGGTCGTCGGCATCGGTGCCGGCGCGCTGCTGGGCGGGGGCGGCGGGGACGATCAGAGCGACGACAACCAGGCCGTCGCCGCCGCGGCCCCCGCGAGCGAGTCCGCCTCGGCCTCGCCGTCCGCCGATCCGGCCGAGCAGCAGGCCGTCGAGCTGGACAAGCTGCTGGCGGTCAGCGGCAACAGCCGGACCATGGTCATCAACGCCGTGGCCGACGTGAAGTCCTGCACCAACCTCGGCCAGGCGGCCAAGGACCTCAGGGACGCGGCCAAGCAGCGCAACGACCTGGTGACCAAGCTGTCCACGCTCTCCGTGGACCAGCTGCCGAACAACGCCGCGCTGACCACCGCCCTGACCAAGGCCTGGCAGGCGTCGGCATCGGCCGACACCCACTACGCGGCCTGGGCCGACCAGGTGGCCAAGGACAGGGGCAAGCTCTGCAGGAAGGGCCAGGCCCGCAGCACCGGCCAGACCCAGGCCGGCAACCAGGCCAGCGGTACCGCAAGCACCGAGAAGTCCAAGGCCTCGGGCCTGTGGAACGCGATCGCCAAGACGTACGGCCTGACCGAGCGGCAGCCGGTCCAGCTCTAGCCTCCGGGGTCCCCCGGACCCCGGCCCCTAGATCAGGTCGGCGTTCTGGAGGGTCTTCGTCACGTCGACGAAGCCCTTCCTGGCCGACACCAGCCGGCCCCTCCGTACGACCTGGAGGGTGACGTCGGCGTTGACCAGCTGGGGGAAGCCGACGGAGGCGAGGGTCTCCTGGAACTGCCAGCTGAGCTTGGGCGTGAGCCCGCCCGTGTCGATCTCCAGCCCGTCGTCCAGGGCCCGGCGGACGGTGCGGGCGGTCACTTCGCCGTCGAGCGACTCGACGACGGCCTTGAGGACGGTGTACGCGATCCATGTGGTCTGCACGCCGGCGTCCGCGGGGTCGATGCGGTTGTCGCCGAAGGCCTGCTCGTTGATCACCGTCTTCATCTCGTCCCAGCGCTTGTCGCTGGACACGGGATACCAGCCGGTGATGTACGCGCCCTCGTAGGGCCCCGACCTGCCGCCGGACTCGTTGATCACCGTCTGGTCGACGCTGCCGAGCACGGTGGCCGTCCGCACCTCGGCGGACCCCTCGCTGGCGCGCCGGAAGGAGTCCATGAAGGTGCTGGTGCGGTCGCCCAGGGCGGGCACCACGCAGCCCGTGCTCGCCGGGTCGGCGGTCGTGTACTGAACGGCCTCGTTCGCCTGCTTGAAGTACTCGGTGGCGTCCTCCGCCGCGAGCTGGTCGTCCGCGCGCGCGTGGCCGCCCCCCGTCAGGCCGGAGTTGAGCAGCGGGGGCAGTTCGTCGCCCGCGATGCTGTCGGGGCGGACCAGGGCCACGGGCCCGCAGCTCGTGGCGAGCTGACTGCCCAGGCCGGCCAGCAGGGTGTGCTGGCCGCCGTTGACGGGATAGGAGAGCGGGCTGGTGAACTCGGCCTTGGTGACGCCGTAGCCGCCTATGTAGGGGATGCCCGCGCTCTCCAGCGTCGGGAAGAAGGAGTCGCCGTGCTGGCTGTAGGAGCCGACGACGGCGACGACGTTCTCGTCCACGGCGCGCTCGGCGCACCGCGCGGCGGACACGCTGTCGTTGTGGTCGTTGCAGTTCAGGACCCTGAGCTTGCGGCCGCCCAGACCGCCGTTGGCGTTGATCCAGCGGGCGTAGGCCAGTGCGAGGGCGGGCATGCCGGGCTTGTTGGTGGCGTTGGTGTCCTGCGGTGCCCAGGTCATGACGGTGATCGGATCATCCCCGGAGCCCCCCGTGGCACCGGGGATGATCCCGCACCCTGCGGCAAGCGACGCGGACGCCAACAGAGCTCCCACGGAGAGCCATGTGCTCCGGCGGGGCTTGTTGAACCTGAGGAGGAAGGTGCTGCGGACGCGTGGCTTGCCGGTCATGTACACACACGTTTCCGCCACATCGCTAACCCGGGAGTGACCTACGGTTATTGATCGGTGACGTGAAGGTGAATTGCAGGGGTCGGTGAAGCGCCCCGGAGGGGGAACGTACGATCGATGACCGTGCAAGGTTCGGAGAACTCTTCCCGTCGCGGCCGTCGCTCATCCACCATGGGCGGCATGCCACTGAACGACATGCCGTGGTGGCGCTGGCGCAGCAATGTGCGCTCCGCGCTGCACATGCTCTCCGACCCGGTGTTCCAGACGGACGTCTGGCTGGCCGGCGTCGACGGATACGGAGACGTCACCGACGCCGTGTACCGGCTGGTCGAGGACACCTGGCTCGACAACTGGTCCGCCGAGAAGTACGTCGGCACGATCTTCCGGGACTCGCAGGAGGCGGCGCTCGTCGACAGCGCCGTACTGCGGGTGCTGCGGATCATGCACCAGGTCGGGCCGGACGCGCCCGTCTCGGCCTACCTCGACCACCAGGCGTGGCCGGAGGCGGTACGGGCGGCCCGGGACGCGCATGTGCGGATGGCGACGAGCGACGGGGACGACCCGGACGCGGCGCCGCGGACGCTTGAGGTGCTGCGGATCATGACGAGGACCGCCTGACGGACGGCGGTCCGGCCGCGGCGCCGGATATGGGACCCTGTCCTGCATGAACGAGCAGCCCACCCGAGCCGCGGCCTCCTCCGACCAGTACGTCCTCACGATCGCCTGCCCCGACAAGCAGGGCATCGTGCACGCCGTGTCCAGCTATCTGTTCATGACCGGCTGCAACATCGAGGACAGCCAGCAGTTCGGCGACCACGACACGGGTCTGTTCTTCATGCGCGTCCACTTCTCCGCGGAGGCGCCGCTGACGGTGGACAAGCTGCGCGCGAGCTTCGCGGCGATCGGTGACTCCTTCCAGATGGACTGGCAGATCAACCGGGCCGACGAGAAGATGCGCATCGTCCTGATGGTCAGCAAGTTCGGCCACTGCCTGAACGACCTGCTGTTCCGCGCCCGGATCGGGGCGCTGCCGGTGGAGATCGCGGCGGTGGTGTCCAACCACACGGACTTCGCCGAGCTGGTGGGCTCGTACAACATTCCCTTCCACCACATCCCGGTGACGAAGGACACCAAGGCGCAGGCCGAGGCGCGGCTGCTGGAGCTGGTGCGCGAGGAGAACGTCGAGCTGGTGGTGCTCGCGCGCTACATGCAGGTGCTGTCGGACGACCTGTGCAAGCAGCTCAGTGGGCGGATCATCAACATCCACCACTCGTTCCTGCCGAGCTTCAAGGGCGCGAAGCCGTACCACCAGGCGCACGCGCGCGGTGTGAAGCTGATCGGCGCCACGGCGCACTACGTCACCGCCGACCTGGACGAGGGCCCGATCATCGAGCAGGAGGTCGAGCGGGTCGCCCACGACGTGACGCCGGACCAGCTGGTCGCGATCGGACGCGACGTGGAGTGCCAGGCGCTGGCGCGGGCCGTGAAGTGGCATGCGGAGCGTCGGATCCTGCTGAACGGGCGTCGGACGGTCGTCTTCGCCTAGGCGTTGGCGGGGGCACTGCCCCTGCCCTGCCCCTACATCCGGCTCAACGACGCCACCGAGAACAGCACGTCCCTGATCGCCTCACGGTCGCCCACCTGACCTGCCGCCGCATCCTCCGGAGGAATATGGCCCGCGGCCAGGTGGCAGAACTCCACCCCGTCCAGCGCCACGTGCGCCACCTCGTACTCGGCGGAGCCCATCGCTCCGGGGGAGTCCAGCGGGATCAGCCACTCGCCGCCGCCCAGGCCCTCGATCTCCAGGCGCAGGCTGCGGCCGGGCTCGCCGGCGAGCCCCAGGTGGCGGCCGCGAGCCGGGGAGGCCAGCCCGATCTGCCGGCGCCGGGCCAGCGCGGTGGGCAGCATGCGGGCCGCGAGGTCGATCATGTCGTGCAGATGGCGTCCGGAGGGCGCCGGGTAGGGATAGTCCACGGCGTCGGCGATGTCCTCGGCATGCACCCAGCACTCGAACGCCCGGTCCAGCATCGCGTCGTGCAGCGGCAGCCCGAAGTCGCCGTAGGGGACGGCCAGTCGGCCCGCGCCGCCGCCGGTGAAGGACACCGTCCGCACCAGGTCGTGGCTCTGCTCCCGCCAGGGCGCCCGCACCGAGCGGGTGGGCGGGAAGTGGGAGGCGCGCCAGTACGCCTCGGTCCGGGAGGACGGTGTGGGGTGCTCGGCCGGTACCTCGCCGAGCGGGTCGTCGAGGCCGAGCGCGATCGCGACGAGTCCGTCGACGGCCAGCAGGTGCGCGATGACTCCGGCGACCGTCGTACGGCGGCTGGTCGCCGCGTCGGTCTCGAACCAGCGCAGCCGCACCGGCGCATGCCACTCGGCGTCCCCGAAGTCCTGGAGCAGCGCGTCGAGGCGCGCGGTCTCGGCGTCGTAGGGCGCCGCCCAGCCGGGGACCGGGATGCGCGGCGGGCGCCGCTCCAGGCAGCCCTCCAGGACGCGGGTGCGCAGGCCCGGGTCGAGGTCGAGGGTCTCGGCCTGGTGCAGCAGGCCCACGGCCCCGCGCAGCCGCAGTGCCTCGTCGGCGCACGAGCCGCACTCGCCGAGGTGCTCCTCGACGGCGGCGGTCTCCTCGGGTGAGCAGGCGGCCAGTGCCCAGGCGCCGAGCAGCGCCTTCAGGACGGGGTGCTCCAGCACGAGAGGGGCGGGCCGGGGCGGGTCGGGGAGCGTGGGCAGGGGTCGGCCGGTGTCCTCGACGGAGGCGCGGGGAAGCGGTATGCGGGGCGGCTGGTCCGGGCCGGGGTCGGGGCGCGGGCCGTCGCCGTCGTCCGGGCCGCCGGGACCGCCGGACCCGGTCACGCCCGATCCGGTCGTGCCGGCACCGTCGCCCGGGTCGTCCGTACCAGGCGCGTTGTGCTCCTTGGGCTCCTCGTGAGCCTCGTTCCCCTCTCCTTCGTGCTCGTCGTACGCCTCGAACCGGCCCGCCTCGTTCACGCCGCACCCCCGTATCCGGGCGGGCTCCCGGGGGTGCCCGCGTCGTGGGCGGTGGACAGCAGCTGCAGGCCGAGGCGGAGGCGGCGGCGGGCCTCGTCCTCGGTGACGCCGAGGTCTGTGGCGGTCTGGCGGTAGTCGCGGCGCTGGAAGTAGGCGAGCTCCAGGGCGGCGCGCAGCGGTACGGGCATGGACTGGACGATGTAGTCGGCGCGGGCGGCGACCGAGGCGTGGCGCACCTTGCGCTCCAGTTCCTCGGTGGTGCCGTGGCCGCCCTGGGCCAGCGCGGCGGTCTCGGTGGCGCGCAGCCGCTGCACGGCGAGCCGGTGGGTCAGCGTGGCGACCCAGGAGCGCAGCGGGCCCTGCTTGGGGTCGTAGGTGTCGGGGTGTTCCCAGACGTGCGCGAAGACGTCCCGGGTGATGTTGTCGGCGGCGCGCTCGTCGCCCAGGACGGTGTGGGCCAGGCCGTGGACCAGGGAGGCGAAGCGGTCGTAGAGCTCGCCGAGGGCCGCCGCCTCACCGCGTGCGAGCCGCTGCTGCATCTTGCGGTCCCAGCGGGGCGGTGCGTCCTTCTTCGCCATGCGGCCCCCTCACCGTGCCTGTGCCCGAGTCAAGCCTGCTCCCACCGTCTTCTCGAATGTAGTCGGCACCTCTGACAGCGCACGCCCCTTTGTTGCAATGTGCGCCCCCCGAGATGTGCCTGGTGATAAGGGAACTCCGGTCGCCTACCCCCACTCTCCTTGATCAGACTCAACCAAAACCAGATCGAACAGGATCGAAGATGACGGAAACAAGCCCTTTTTGATCGGTTGTTGTTTTCCCTTCGGTGTTTCAGGGAACGGCCGCTGGGCAGCCGCGCTGCAAGGAAGCGAAGGAATGGCTTCCGTTTGCGTTCCGGCGGATGAAGGGCATGGTGGTGGCGTTCAATGTGATCGAACACGAGCAGGGCGGGTGGGCCGTGCTCCATGTGTCGGGCGAGCTGGACCTGGTGACGTCGCCGGCGCTGCGTCAGCGGGTGCACGACGCGGTGGCCGAGGGTCGCCGCAGCCTCGTCCTCGACCTCTCCGAGGTCCTGTTCTGCGACTCCAGCGGCGTCGGCGTGCTCATCGCCGCCCGCCGCCTCATCCGCTCCTGCCAGGGCAGCCTGCGCCTGATACTGCCCGCCCGGGGAGCGGCCGACGGCTCCCACGTCAACCGGGTGCTGGCCGCCCTGGGCGTCCGCCGCCTCTTCGACGTCCATCCCGACCTCGACTCGGCGGTCACCGAACCCCGCCCGCTGTCCGCTTAGCACCGCCGCGGCTCTGCCACGTCGTTGTCCCAAAATTCCCCCGGTCTTGGCACAAGCGCTGCTTTCCCGCTCCCAGCCGGCCGCCGGCGTCGTACGCTCCGTGCCAGACGCACCCCGACGTGACGTAAGGCGGCACGAAACGACATGGTCAGCAGCGAGTACGAGCGCAGGATCGCCGCCCGGTTCGCCACCTTCGACCAGGACGGCAACGGCTACATCGACCGCGAGGACTTCAACGCGGCGGCCAAGGCGGTTCTGACGGAGTTCGGTACGGCGGCCCGGTCGGACAAGGGCCAGGCCCTGTACATCGGCGCCGAGGCGTTCTGGCAGGGCATGGCCGGCATCGCGGACCGGGACGGCGACCAGCGCATCACCCGGGACGAGTTCGTGGGCGGCGCCGTCAAGCGGCTGCGCGACAACCCGGACCGGTTCGCGGAGATCGCCCGCCCCTTCCTGCACGCGGCCCTCGCCGTCGCCGACCCGGACGGTGACGGAGCGGCCTGTGTCGCGGACACCGCGCGCGTGCTGACGGCCCTCGGGGTGCGCGAGGACGTCGCGCAGGGGGCCGCCGCCGCACTCGACCAGGACGGCGACGGACGGATCGGCGAGACGGAGATCGTGACCGCCTTCGCCCGCTACTTCACCGTTGCCGAATAGCGCTTCCCGCTTCACCGTTCCGAGTAGCGCTCGCGCAGCTTGTACTTCAGAACCTTCCGCAGCGTGTCGTTGCGCGGAAGGGCGTCCACCACCTCCAGCTGCTCCGGCAGCTTGTGCACCGACAGCCCTTCCGCGCGCAGATACGCCGTCACCGCCTCCAGGGTCAGCTCCCCGGCCCCGGCGGGCTGTTCGACGACCGCGCAGACCCGTTCCCCGCGCTCCGCGTCCGGCAGGCCGATCACGGCGACGTCCCCGACGGCCGGATGGGCGGCCAGCAGGTCCTCGATCTCCTTGGCCGAGACGTTCTCGCCCTTGCGGATGATCACGTCCTTGAGGCGTCCGGTGAGCACCAGATGCCCGCTGCCGGTGAGATGCCCCAGGTCGCCGGTGCGCAGGAAGCCCTCCTCGTCGAAGGCCTCCGCCGTCTGCGCCGGGTCCAGATAGCCCCGGCACACGGCCTCCCCGCGCAGCCGCACCTCCCCGTCCACGATCCGGATCTCCATCCCCCGCGGCGGCCGCCCCTCGGTGGTGGCGAGCGACTCGGGGTCGTCGTCCGGATCGCCCATCGTGATCATCGGCACCTCGGTCATGCCGTAGCCGTGAGTCAGCTGCACGCCCATCTCACGGACGACGGCGTGGTAGACCTCCGGCGGCTTCGGTGCGCCGCCGCCCGCGAGCAGCCGTAGCGTCGGGATCAGCTTGCTGCCGGGTTCCTTGCGCTGCTCGGCCAGGAACATCGAGTAGAACGCCGTCGAGCCGCCCGCCACCGTCACCCCGCGCGCGCGGTAGCCCGCCAGCGCCTCCGGCAGCGCGAACTGCTCGAACATCACCGCCGGGAATCCGTACAGCAGCAGCATCACCATGTAGTCCAGGCCGCCGATATGGGCGTACGGGAAGGCGATCGAGCCGACGTCGGCGGCCGTGGGGCGCAGGGCGTGGGCGAGGCAGGAGCCGCCCGCGACGAGGGAGCGGTCGGTGTGCAGCACGCCCTTGGGGTCGGAGGTCGTGCCGGAGGTCCAGTAGATCCAGCGGACGGCGGTGCCGTCGACGGGCGGGGCGGGCAGCACACCCGGATCGCCGTCGGGGAGCCGGTCGTAGGCCTCGAAGAGCCCCTTCGCGCCGAGCCGGTGGCCCATCTCCGTGTGGTCGAAGCCGCGCCACTCGCCGGGTACGGCGAAGTACTCGGCCTTGGACTCGCGCAGCGCGAAGCCGACCTCGCGGTCCCGGTAGAAGGGGATGACCGGTGTCTGTACGGCGCCCAGGCGGGCCAGGGCGAAGGACAGCACGGCCGTTTCGATGCGGGTGGGCAGCTGCCAGGCGACGACCGTGCCGGGGCGCACGCCCATGCCGTACAGCCCCGCGGCGACCCGTTCGGCACGCGCGCGTAGCTCGCCGAAACTCAGGCGGCGGTCGTCCTGGAGGAGGACCGGCCGGTCCGGGGTGAGGCCGGCGCGGCGGTCGAGCAGCTCCCAGAGGGTGCCGGCGGAGCTCAGGGCGTGTGCGGTGTCGTTCACGGTGACGGACCCCTTTGCTGACGAATCGTCAGATGGTGGCCAGAGCGTAGGACTCCGCGCCTTGTCGGTCCAGGGGTGCGGGGCTAGCCTGCCGAGAGAAACTGACGGATCGTCAGACAGGTGGCCGGATGGACCTCACGTACACGCCCGAAGAGGAGGAGTTCCGGGCGCGGTTGAGGGAGTGGCTCGACAAGACGCTCCCTTCGCTGCCGCCCCCGCCGCCCCCCGAGGACTGGCCCGCCAGGCGCGCCTACGACCTCGGCTGGCAGCGCATGCTCCACGACGCCGGATACGCCGACGTCCACTGGGACGCCTCCCCGACCACCCGGCTGATCTACCTGGAGGAGACCGAGAAGGCGGGCGCCCCCTATGTGGGCGCGGGCTTCGTCGGGCTGCTGCACGCCGGGCCCACCATCGCCGCCGAGGGGACGCCGGAACAGCGGGAGCGCTGGCTGCCGCCGATCCTGCGCGGGGAGGAGGTCTGGTGCCAGGGCTTCAGCGAACCCGGCGCCGGGTCCGACCTCGCGGCGCTGCGCACGCGCGCGCGTAGGGACGGCGGCGACTATGTGGTCAGCGGGTCCAAGATCTGGACCTCGCACGCCGAAGTCGCCGACTGGTGCGAGCTGTTGGTGCGCACCGACCCCACCGCGCCCAAGCACCGCGGCATCACCTGGCTCGCCCTGCCCATGGACGCGCCGGGCATCACCGTACGGCCGCTGCGGACCCTCGCCGGATCCGCCGAGTTCGCCGAGGTGTTCCTCGACGAGGTGCGGGTGCCGGTGGCGAACCGGGTCGGGGACGAGAACGACGGCTGGCGCGTCACCCTGGTGACGCTGTCCTTCGAGCGCGGCACGGCCTTCGTCGGCGAGGTGGTGGCCTGCCGGCGCGTCCTGCGCGAACTCGCCGCCGGGGCCCGTGAGAACGGCCGCTGGGACGACCCGGCACTGCGCCGCAGGCTCGGCCGGCTCAACGCCGAGTTCCGCGCCCTGTGGCGGCTGACCCAGTGGAACGTGAGCGCCGGGGCACCCGGGGCCTCCGGTTCGGTTTTCAAACTGAGGTACTCGCACGCCCGCCAGGAGCTCTACGACGCCGCGGCCGACGTCCTGGGCGCCGACGCCCTCGACCTCGACCGGCCCTGGGTCCTCGACCGGCTGTCGTCGCTGTCGTACACCATCGCGGCCGGCACCTCGCAGATCCAGCGCGACATCGTGGCCGAACGGGTCCTCGGACTGCCGAAGGGGCGGTGACATGCGCTTTCAACTGACCGAGGACCAGCGGGCGTTGCGGGACGGGACGCGGGAGCTGCTCGCGCGGCGCTTCGACGACGGGGCGCTGCGGGCGGCCGTCGAGGCGCCGGGCCTCGACCGGGCGCTCTGGCGCGAGCTGGGCCGGGCCGGATTCTTCGCGCTGCGGCTGCCGGAGGCGGACGGCGGGGTCGGACTCGGGCTGCCGGAGGCGGTGTTGGCGTTCGAGGAGGCGGGCCGGGCGCTGCTGCCCGGCCCGCTGGTGGCCACGCACCTGGCGGCGGGCGCCGTGCCGGGCGCGGCCACGGGGGAGGTGGTCGTGGCGGCCGTGGACGGCGCGCTGGTGGAGTGGCTGGCCGAGGCGGACGTGGTCCGCGGGGACGCCACCGGGGCGGTCCCCCTGCGGTCGGTGGACCCGCTGACGCCGCTGCACCGGGTGCCGGAGCCCGCGCGCGCGGACCCGGTCGCCGTCCTCCTCACCGCCGCGGAGCAGCTCGGCACGGCCACGCGCGTGTGCGAGCTGGCCGTGCAACACGCCCGGACCCGCGAACAGTTCGGGCAGCCGGTCGGTGCCTTCCAGGCCGTCAAGCATCTGTGCGCCGAGATGCTGGTGCGGGCCGAGACGGCCCGCGTCGCCGTCTACGCCGCCTCGGTCACCGCCGACCCGGCCGACATCGCCGCGGCCCGGCTCCTCGCCGACGAGGCCGCCGTGCGCGGCGCCCGTGACTGCCTCCAGGTGCACGGCGGCATGGGCTTCACCTGGGAGTGCGCGGTGCATCTCCATCTGAAGCGGGCCTGGATGCGCGCCCTGCGTGGCGGCGGCACTGCGGAGAGTGAGGAGTTGCTCGCGGCGGATCTGGTGACGTGAGGGCCGGAAAGGTCGCTGGGCTGCGGGTCTTCACAGCGTCCGGAGCGGATGTCGCGGATTGTGGCATACCGGAACTACGGAGCGTTGATATCGGGTTGTGTCCTAGGTGTGACTCGTCACGGTCTGGAGTCGGCGTACCGCTCCGGTACCTTGTGTGGGATGCGAGTGGTTCCGAGCACGAGCCATGCCGGAGTTGCCCTTGAGGCGGCTCCGGATCCGGCGGTGCGCGCCGTTTCTCGCGGGGTGGGAGAGGCTGAGCTCCCCGCCTGTTCGACTTCCCGTCACGAGCGTCGCACAGTATGCCGCACGGGTACTCCTTCGCGCTGGAATATGCCCGAAGCGCTTGTTCGGGTGACTGTACGTCAACCATGCTTTCTCATAAGGGATTCACGTTCCGTGATCCTGGCTCCGGCCATTGTTCTGGTCATGCAAAAAATGGCTACGATCGTGGCCCTCGCGCGACGCGGGGCTATGTGTCCGCCGGTTCGGATGGTGTGAGCGGTGCAGGTGCTTCAAGTGCAGCTGGAGATCCGGCCCGACCCCGCTGAGGTGGGGCGCGCCCGGAGGTGGGCCCGCTCGCGGCTCGCCGGGACCGGGGTGGGGGCCGACGAGTCGCTCGCCGAGACGCTCGCACTGCTCGTTTCCGAACTGGTCACCAACGCGGTCGTGCACACCGGCTGCCCGGCCGTGCTGCGCCTGTTCCTGCCGCTGGCGCCGGACGGGCTGACGCCGGACGGGCCCGAACCGGCCACCGTGCGCCTGGAGGTGGCCGACGCCAGCTGCCGCGCCCCGGTGCCGCGCTGCGCCGACGGCGAGGAGACCGGCGGCCGGGGTCTCGCCCTCGTCGACGGCCTGGCCGACCGCTGGGGCTGGAGCCCCGACGGCACCGGCAAGCGCATCTGGTGCGAACTGGACCGCTGCGCCCAGCGCCGGGAGCCGGCCGAGCTCTACGGCGGCGGCGTGGCGGCGTACGAGGGGCTGGCCTTCGAGGCGGTCTGAGGCCGCGGGCACTTTCCTGCGCCGGACGCGGTGCGGTGCGCCTGGACATGCTTCACCGTGCGCCGGTCGCAAACAGGACTTAAGTGATGAATCCCCGACGAGGTGTTGACGTTTCGTGTCCGTTTGATCACGCTTGTGGTCAGCGATTCGCCGTGAGGGGACGACGAGGGCTTCGGTGACGGGAGCCCTCGACGAGTGTGGGTCGTGATTCGGCGTGGGCTTCTTCAGGGCCCGAAGAGCTGGGGCGGGTGCGCCGGAGTGGGATGGCGGTGCGCGCTGCCGTGCACGGGGCGGGCGGTTGCGCGCCGCCAGCCGCTTGCCCTCACAGAACGGCCACGGGTGCCACCGGAGTTCCCGTCGCGCCGACAAAGGGCTCGGGCATCGCGGACAGCAGGAATGCGTACCGCCCTTCTTCTCCACAGGCTGTGGACAACTCTTCGAGATTCCAGTTCTGCCCCTGCAGCATCCCCATCTCCACCAGATCGAGCGCATGCACGGGCAGCCACAAATCCTCGATCTCGGGCGGAAATATCTCAAACGTGAGGGTGTCGTTCGCGACCGCCGCCACATCGCGCGCGTGGAACCACTCCGGCGTACGGATCGACAACCCCGGCGACGGATAGCCGTAACCGTGCTTGTCCCCGGCGAGACAGACCTGCATCTGACCGGTGCGTACGAGCACGATGTCGCCCGCACGCACGCGCGTGCCCGCGAATTCCTCGGCGGCCTCCAGGTCGTCGGGCGTCACGGCGTGCGCGCCGTCGAGCCGCTCCACGCCACGCGCGCGTGCCACGTCCAGCAGCACTCCGCGCGAGACGATGTGCCGCGCCTTGTCGATGCCCGCGAACGCGGCGCCCAAGTGGGCGGTGACGGAGTCAGCGGGACGGCCGTTGTAGAGCCGGCCGGAGTGCGAGACATGGGTGAGCGCGTCCCAGTGGGTGGCTGCCTGGAGCCCCATCGTCACGGCGTCGTCGCTGCACGCGACGGTTCCCGGGCCGAACAGCTCCTGGTTGATCTGCACCATCACATGCAGGGGGTTGACCCGCCCCGGGATCATCCCCGTCTGCACGCCGTCCTGCTGGAGCGGCAGCGCGAGCGGGACGCGGCGGCCGGTGCGGACACAGGCGGCGGCCTCGCGCACGACCTCGTCGGTGATCAGGTTCAGGGTGCCGATCTCGTCGTCGGCCCCCCAACGGCCCCAGTTGTTCACGCGCTTGGCGATCTCGTGGAACACGTCCGGCAGTGACATGAGTCCCTCCCCGGGGCTTGTCTCCGCGTATCTGACGGGTCATAAAATCTAACGGTCCGTCAGAAACCGCGGGAAGGGGCCGGGCGTGGGGAACTTCTTGGCAGGCAAGGTCGTCGCCGTGACCGGCGCGGGACGGGGCATCGGGCGGGCGGTGGCGCTCGCCGCGGCGGCCGAGGGGGCGCGGGTCGTCGTCAACGACTACGGCGTGTCCGTGGACGGCGCCTCGCCGACGAGCGAGGTCGCCGAGGCCGTGGTCAAGGAGATCGAGGCGGGCGGGGGCGAGGCCGTCGCCGTGGCCGACGACATCTCCACGATGGCGGGCGGGCAGCGGGTCGTGGACGTGGCCCTGTCCTCGTACGGGCGGATCGACGGGGTCGTGTGCGTCGCCGGGATCCTGCGTGAGCGGATGCTGTTCAACATGACCGAGGACGAGTGGGATCCGGTCGTCGCCACCCATCTGAAGGGGACGTTCACCGTTTTCCGGGCCGCGTCCGCGGTGATGCGTCAGCAGCGTTCCGGGACGCTGATCGGGTTCACCAGCGGGAACCACCAGGGGTCGTACTCGCAGGCCAACTACAGCGCGGCGAAGGGCGGGATCATCTCGCTCGTGCGGAGCGCCGCGCTGGGCCTGAACAAGTACGGGGTGAGCGCGAACGCGGTGGCGCCGGTGGCCCGTACGCGGATGTCGGCGAAGGTTCCGGTGGAGCTCGCGGAGATCGGGGAGCCGGAGGATGTGGCGGCGATGGTGGTGTATCTGCTGTCGGACCGGGCCCGGGGGGTCACCGGGCAGGTGTACACCGTCGCGGGGCCGAAGATCGCGGTGTGGGCGCAGCCGAGGGAGTTGCGGGCCGCGTATGCCTCCGGCGGTGCGTGGACTCCGGAGCGGATTGCCGAGGTGCTGCCGGGGTCTGTTGGGGTGGACCCCATGCCCTTGCTTGGGCCGGACGCCCAATAGCTCGGGGTGGGTTGTTGTTTGGCGGGTGCGGGTCTGTGGGGGTTGATCGCGCAGTTCCCCGCGCCCCTGGGTAGGTCCGATTGCCCGGCGTTGTGAGGAGGCCCCTGTGGATTTTGGATTCACCGCCGAAGACGAAGCGTTCCGTCGGGAAGCCCGGGCCTGGCTCTCCGCGCACGCCGACTCCCGTCAGGACCGCCGCGCCTGGGAACGCGCCCTCGGGGCCGCCGGGTGGATCGGGCTCGGGTGGGGAGAGGACGGGTACGGCAACCGGGTCGTCCCCCTCACCCAACAGGTCGTCTGGGCCGAGGAGTACGCCCGCTCGACGGCGCCCCCGCGCTCCGGGCACATCGGGGAGAACCTGCTCGCGCCCACGCTCGTGGCGCACGGCACCGACGAGCAGAAGTCGCGCTTCCTGCCGCCCATCGCCGCCGGTGAGGAGCTGTGGTGCCAGGGGTACAGCGAGCCCGGGGCAGGGTCCGACCTCGCCGGGGTCAGGACGGTGGCCGTGCGGGACACGCCCGGCGTCTATCGGGTCACCGGGCAGAAGATCTGGACCTCGCTCGCGCACGAGGCGGACTGGTGCTTTGTGCTGGCCCGCACCGACGCGGGGTCGCGGCGGCATCACGGGCTGAGTTTTCTGCTCGTGCCCATGGACCAGCCGGGGCACATCGAGGTGCGGCCCATCCGGCAGATGACGGGGACGAGCGACTTCAACGAGGTGTTCTTCGACGGCGCACACGCGCGCGTGGAGCACGTCGTGGGGGAGGAAGGCGGCGGCTGGGGGGTGGCGATGAGTCTGCTCGGGTTCGAGCGGGGCGTCGCCACGCTGGCCCAGCAGATCGGTTTCGCCGCGGAGTTGGGACGAGTTCTGCGCACCGCCGTGGAGACGGGTGCGGCGGACGATCCCGTGCTGCGCGACCGGCTCGTCCGCCAGTGGGCGGAGTTGCGGACGATGCGCTGGAACGCCCTGCGCACGCTGGGGCGTTCCGGCGCCGAGCCGGGTGCGGCCGGCGTCGCCAAGCTGCTGTGGGCCGGGTGGCATCAGCGGCTCGGAGAGCTGGCGATGCAGGTGCGGGGGGTGGCGGCGACGGCCGGGCCGGCGGACTGGACGCCTGCGACGCCGTACGAACTCGATGCCGCGCAGCAGCTGTTCCTGTTCTCCCGGGCCGACACGATCTACGGCGGCTCGGACCAGATCCAGCGCACGATCATCGCCGAGCGGGTGCTCGGTCTGCCCAGGGAGCCCAAGGGGGCTGTGTGATGCGAGGCGTGCTGTTCGACGGGAAGCAGGTCCGGGTCGTGGACGATCTGGAGGTGCGGGGACCGGGACCCGGGGAGGTGCAGGTGGCCGTCTCGGCGGCCGGGCTGTGTCACAGCGATCTTTCAGTGGTGGACGGGACCATACCTTTCCCCGTTCCGGTGGTGCTGGGCCACGAGGGCGCCGGTGTCGTGGAGGCGGTGGGCGCGGGCGTCTCCCATGTCGGGCCCGGCGACCATGTCGCCCTGTCCACGCTGGCCAACTGCGGGGCCTGCGCGGACTGCGACCGGGGGCGCCCGACGATGTGCCGCAGGGCGATCGGGCGGCCGGGGCGGCCGTTCGTCCGGGGCCGGGAGCCGGTGTACCAGTTCGCGTCGACCTCCGTCTTCGCGGAACGGACGGTGGTCAGGGCCGTGCAGGCGGTACGCGTCCCGAAGGACGTCCCGCTGCCGTCCGCCGCGCTCATCGGCTGCGGGGTGCTGACCGGAGTGGGGGCGGTGCTCAACCGCGCGCGCGTGGAGCGCGGCGACAGCGTGCTGGTGATCGGCACCGGCGGCATCGGCCTCAACGTCATCCAGGGCGCGCGCATCGCGGACGCCCTGCGGATCGTGGCCGTCGACGCCAACCCGGCGAAGGAGGCGATGGCCCGCCGCTTCGGCGCGACCGACTTCCTGACCTCGACGGACGGCGTGAAGGACATCCTGCCCACGGGCGTGGACCACGCCTTCGAATGCGTCGGCCGCGTCGAGCTGGTCCGCCAGGCCGTCGATCTGCTCGACCGCCACGGCCAGGCGATCCTCCTCGGCGTACCCGCGGCCACCGCCGAGGCGTCCTTCCGTGTCTCCGCCATGTTCCTCGACAAGTCCATCCTCGGCTGCCGCTACGGCTCCTCCCGCCCCCAGCACGACATCGCCCTGTACGCCGACCTCTACCGGCAGGGGCGGCTGCTGCTGGACGAGCTGGTGACCCGGACGTACCCCATCGAGGACTTCGAGAAGGCGGCGGCGGACGCGGAGGCGGGGAGGGTGGCGCGGGCGGTGCTCACCTTCTGAGGGCCCGAGGTTAGGGTGCGGCCATGACAAGCCTGGACGAAGACGGAGTGATCACGCCACGCCTGCGGCTGAGGGACGTCCTGCTGCGCGGCACGCTCTTCGGGCTGGCGGCCGCCCTGCTGCTCACCGCCTGTCTGTTCCTCGTCGGCGACCACCACGACCGGGAGGAGTTCTTCGGGGTGCTGGGCGGCCTCTCGCTGGTCTCCGGCGGCTTCTTCCTCGTCGTCGGCCTGTTCTTCTGGGCGCTGTGCCGCAAGGACATCCGGCGGTTCCGCGACTGGCGCACCATCACCGGTCAGTACGAAGCGCCGCTGGTCATGGCGCCCGCCTTCGTGCGCGTCGGCCTGCTCTGCATCGTCATGGGCCTCGCCGGTGTCGTCCTGGCCGGCCTGGTCGACCAGGCGGCCTACGACAGCTGGCTCTACGGCGACTGAGCCGCCGCGGTGCCGGAGCGGAACGTGCGCCGGTACGCCGTGGGCGTCACCCCGAGCGCCGCCTGAAGGTGCTGCCGCATCGACTGGGCGGTGCCGAAGCCCGCGTTCTCCGCGACCTGGTCCACCGAGAGGTCGGTGGACTCCAGCAGGTGCCGGGCGCGTTCGACGCGCTGCTGGGTGAGCCACTGGCCGGGGCTGACGCCGACCTCCTCGCGGAAGCGGCGCGTGAAGGTACGTACCGACATGGCCTCCTGCGCGGCCATGTCCCGCAGCTGAAGGGGCTCGTGCAGACGGCCCAGGGCCCAGGCGCGGGCGCCGGTCGTCGAGGCCTGCTGCGGGTCGGGCACCGGGCGCTGGATGTACTGCGCCTGCCCGCCGTCGCGGTGCGGGGGTACGACCGTACGGCGGGCCACTTCGTTGGCGACCGCGGTGCCGTGGTCGCGGCGGACCATGTGCAGGCACAGGTCGACACCGGCCGCGACGCCCGCGGAGGTCAGTACGTCGCCGTCGTCGATGAACAGCACGTCCGCGTCGACCTCGACCTTCGGGAAGAGCCGCTGGAGGCGTTCGGCGTCGGCCCAGTGCGTGGTCGCCGGGCGGCCGTCGAGCCGGCCGGCGGCGGCCAGCACGTAGACGCCGGTGCAGATGGAGGCGAGACGGGTGCCGGGGCGGATGCGGTCGAGCGCGGCGGCAAGCTCCTCGGTGAGCAGGCCCTGCTCGTAGACCGGTCCCAGCTCGTACGAAGCCGGGACGACGACCGTGTCCGCGGTGGCCAGGGCCTCCGGGCCGTGCTCGACCATGATCGAGAAGTCGGCGTCCGTCTCGACCGGGCCGGGCGGCCGGACCGAGCAGGTGACGACCTCGTACAGATGCCGGTTCAGCGCGTCCTTGGGGCGGCCGAAGATGCGGTGCGGGATGCCCAGTTCGAAGGGGAGCAGGCCGTCCAGCGCGAGGACGACGACGCGGTGGGGGCGGAACTCCGGCTCACTGCTCATGGCCCGATCCTAGCGAACGCTGTCTTTTGGGACACTCGATCAGAGGCTCCCCGGCCTGGAAGCTCTATGTCGTGACCCAGACAACCGAGACCGCACCAGCCGCTGCCGAGGGCACCCGCAGAGCATCACGCATCCACCGGGCGTGGTTCGTCGCCGCCGTCACCTTCGTGACGATCATCGGTGCCGCGGCCTTCCGCTCTCTGCCCGGCCTCCTCATCGACCCTCTCCACGAGGACTTCGGCTGGTCACGCGGCACGATCGGCGCCGCGGTCTCCGTCAACCTCGCGCTCTACGGGCTCACCGCCCCGTTCGCCGCCGCGCTGATGGACCGTTTCGGCATCCGCCGGGTCGTCGCCGTCGCGCTGACCGTGATCGCGATCGGCTCCGGGCTGACCGTGTGGATGACGGCGGCCTGGCAGCTGATGCTGTACTGGGGCCTGCTGGTCGGCCTCGGCAGCGGCTCGATGGCGCTGGCCTTCGCCGCGACGGTCACCAACCGCTGGTTCACCGAGCGGCGCGGTCTGGTCACCGGCATCCTCACCGCCGCCTCGGCCTCCGGCCAGCTGATCTTCCTGCCCGTGCTGTCCTGGATGGTCGAGGAGCACGACTGGCGTCCGGCGGCCGTGACGGTGGCCCTCGCGGCCCTCGCCGTCGTCCCCTTCGTCTGGCTGCTGCTGCGCGACCACCCGGCCGACGTGGGCCTGAAGCCGTACGGCGCGACGGAGTTCGTGCCGAAGCCGCCGCCGGCCACCGGCGCCGCCCGCCGCGCGGTCACGGTCCTGTTCAAGGCCGCCCGCACCGGCCCGTTCTGGCTGCTGGCGGGCACCTTCGCGATCTGCGGGGCCTCCACCAACGGCCTGATCCAGACCCACTTCGTGCCCGCCGCCCACGACGAGCACATGCCGGTCCAGATGGCGGCCTCGCTGCTCGCGGTCATCGGCGTGTTCGACGTCGTCGGCACGATCGCCTCCGGCTGGTTCACCGACCGCTACGAGTCGCGCCGGCTGCTGGCCGTGTACTACGCCCTGCGCGGCATCTCGCTGCTCTTCCTGCCGATGCTGCTCGCGCCGAGCATCCACCCGCCGATGCTCTTCTTCATCGTCTTCTACGGCCTCGACTGGGTCGCCACCGTCCCGCCCACCGTCGCCCTGTGCCGGGAGCACTACGGCGAGGACAGCGCGATCGTCTTCGGCTGGGTGCTCGCCTCCCACCAGGTCGGCGCCGCGCTGGTGGCCTTCCTCGGCGGTGTCGCACGGGACGTCTTCGGCAGCTACGACATGGTCTGGTACGCGTCCGGTGCGCTGTGCGCGGCGGCGGCGCTGATGGCGCTGGTGATCCGGCGCAGGCAGGAGGACGTGGTTCCCGCGGTGGCCTAGAGGAATCGGCCCTTGTGGAACAGCAGGGGCTGTCCGTCCTCGTCGCCGGTCCCGAGCGCGTCCACCCGGCCCACCACGATGAGGTGGTCGCCGCCGGTGTGGACCGCGTGGATCGTGCAGTCGATCCAGGCCAGGGCGCCCGTGAGGCGCGGCGCGCCGGAGACGGGCGCCGCGTCGTACTCGACCCCGGCGAACTTGTCCCCGCCGCTGACCGCGAACCCGCGGCACAGCTCGCCCTGGTGGGCCGCCAGGACGTTGACGCAGAAGGCGCCCGCGCGGGCGATGCGCGGCCAGGTCGTCGACGTACGGCCGACCATGAACGCGACCAGCGGCGGGTCGAGGGAGAGGGAGGAGAAGGACTGGCAGGCGAAACCGGCGGGCCCGTCACCGCCTTCGGCGGTGACAACGGTGACGCCCGTCGCGAAGTTCCCGAGCACACGCCGGAACTCGGCCTGTCCGACCGGCGCCCGCTCGTCCTCGCCGACACAGCGCAGCCGGTGGTGCGGCGGCGCCTCTACGGGGGGTGCGTCGACCAGTCTGAGGTAGCGGACGGCGGCTGCCGCCATCCCTGCGTGTCCCATCACACCGACCATTGAAGCTGACGGACCGTCAGATTGGAAGGGGTGTGCGAGGGCCCCGAAGGGGCCGCGTAGCCTGCGCGGATGGGGTGGGAGAACAGACAGTGGGACCACAGACAGTGGGACCACAGACCGTGGGACCACAGACCGTGGGCCCGCAGAACCGAGGCCGGTCCGAACCGGCCTGCGCGCGGACTGAACGCGGCGGCCGCCGTCTTCACCGGCCAGCTTCCGGTGGCCTGGCTGATCTGGTGGATCGGTGAGCAGTCCGGCGACGACTACGGCATCGGCTTCAACACGCTCGGCATCGTCTGCATCCTCCTCTTCGCACCGCTGGTGCTGCCCGTGATCGGCCTTGTCCACGCGGTCGTCCACACCGGGACGGCCGGGCTTGTGGCACACCTTGCCTCCGCCCGCGCGCGGGGGCCCTTCTGGGCCTGGCACCTGGCATGCAGCGTGCTGCTCGGCGTCGGCTGGGCGGCGCTGATCGCGGCGCTGTGGGACTGGCCGCTCACCGTCACCGCTCCGCTGTTCGCGGCCCTGGGGGTCCTTCCCGTCCTCGGCGCGGCCTACGTCCGCGAGCGTTCCCAGTGGCGGTTCTGGGGCATCTGGCTGGGCTCGGGACTGGCCTCCGTGGCGCTGTTCCTCCTGGTCCTGGCGGGCGGTGTGCTGGCCTCGGTCGCCGGGCTGCTCAAGGAGTACGAGCCTCCCGTGCTCTCCGCCGGGCAGCTGGCCGGCGTCTGGCGCGGCCACGACGACTCCGAGCTGCGGCTGCTTGCCGACGGGCGAGCCGAACTGACCGAGCTGCCCGCCCGGGCCGGAGGCTGGGACTACGACCGGTGCGACGGCACCGGCACCTGGTCCCTGGTGAGAAAGCAGCCCGACGGCTGGGACCGCGACGCCGTCGCCCTGCGCCTCGACGGCGGATGCGGGCAGGAGACGTACTGGACGATCGGCGGGAGCGAGCGCGAGCCCGAGCTGTTCGTCCTGATTGGCGACCCGGACGCGGCGGACCTGCACATCCTCACGCCTCACCGGCCCCGGTAACCGGGACTCCTGCGCTCCACGAAGCTCGCCACACCCTCCTGCGCGTCCGCCGTCGTCATATTGATCTCCTGTGCGGCGGCCTCCGCGGCGAACGCGGTCGCGCGGTCGGTGTCGAGGGAGGCGTTGACGAGCTGTTTGGTCAGGGCGAGGGCGCGGGTCGGACCGGCGGCGAGGCGCTCGGCCCAGGCCCGGGACGTCTTCGCCAACTCCTCGTCCGGCACGACCCGGTTGACCAGCCCGAGCCGTTCCGCGTCCGCCGCCGTGAGGGCGTCGCCGAAGAACATCAGCTCCTTGGCCCGCTGAGGGCCGACGAGCCGGGGGAGGAGATACGCCCCGCCGCCGTCGGGCACGAGACCCCGTCGTACGAACACCTCGATGAACCGGGCCGATTCGGCCGCGAGGACGAGGTCGCAGGCGAACGCCAGATGCGCGCCGAGGCCCGCCGCCGTGCCGTTCACGGCAGCGATCACCGGCTTCTCGCAGTCGAGGACGGCGGAGACGAGCCGCTGGGCGCCCAGGCGGAGCGTGCGGGCGACATCGCCGGGGATCCGTTCGCCGGTCGTGGCGGCTCCTCGCAGATCCGCACCCGCACAGAAACCGCGGCCGGTGCCGGTGAGGACGACGGCCCTCACCGCGGGGTCCGCGGAGGCCTCGGCAAGCAGTTCGACGAGGCGTTCGCGCAGGTCAGGGGTGAGGGCATTGAGGGCTTCGGGGCGGTTGAGCGTGATGCGGCGGACCTGGTTGTCAGTGGCGTGCTGTACCAATGACTCAACGGAATTTCCGGGCACACGGGGGGAATCGGGCATGTTCGTCTCAGCGTTCTCGATCGGCCGGCTCATGTCAGCGGCACACCGCCAGCGCGTCCAGCGCCACCGCGCCCTGCCCCTGCTCCAGCACCATCAGCGGGTTGATGTCGAACTCCGCCAGCTCGTCGCCGAGTTCCAGCGCCATGCGCTGCACCCGCAGCACGACCTCGACGAGCGCGTCCGTGTCCGCCGCAGGCCGCCCCCGGACCCCGTCGAGGAGGGCCCGCCCGCGCAGTTCGGCGAGCATGTCCCGGGCCTGCTCCTCACCGAACGGCGGCACGCGCACGGCCGTGTCGTGCAGCACCTCGACCAGGACGCCGCCGAGCCCGACCGTCACCGTCGGCCCGAAGAGCTCGTCGTGCGTCACGCCCACGACCATCTCGACGCCCCGCTCGACCATCTGGCACACCAGCACCCCGTCCAGGGACACGTCCTCGTAGCGGGCGATGTCGGTCAGGTCCCGGTAGGCGTCGCGGACCTGGCTGGCCGAGGTGAGGCCGACCTTCACCAGCCCCAGCTCGGTCTTGTGGGCGATCCGCGCCCCGGACGCCTTCATCACCACCGGGTAGCCCACCAGACCGGCCGCCCGTACGGCCGCCGCGGCACTGCTCACCAACTGCTCGCGCGGTACGCGGATTCCGTACGCCCGCAGCAGCTGCTTCGCCGCGTGCTCGCTCAGCTGCTGCCCCGGCCGCATCAGGGCCTGCGCCTTGCGGAAGGAGGGGGAGGGCAGGCGCGGGGCCCGGTCGAAGGGGGAGCGGTAGCCGGTGACGAAGCGGTGGTGGTCGAGGTAGGCGCGGACGGCGGTGATGCAGTTCGCGACGGTCCGGAAGGTGGCCACGCGCGAGGAGCCGAGCAGGACCTCGCGGTAGGCCCGCTCGGTGCCGACCGGCGACCCCCACACCACACAGACGAGCTTGTCGGTCCGTTCGGCCGCGTCGACCAGGTCCTGCACGAGCCGGTCGCTCAGCGGCGGGAAGGGGCCGGTGACCGGGCAGACGAGGACGCCCACCTCCGGGTCGGCGAGGATCGCGTCGATGATCTTCCGGCCGCGCTCGTCGCCGACCGGGTGGCCGCCGTTGTCGACCGGGTTGGCCACGCCGAGGTACTCGGGTATCCACTGGTGCAGTTCGGCCTGCTTGGCGGCCGAAAGGGCGGGCAGTCGCAGCCCCGCCTCGGTCGCCAGGTCCGCGAAGTGGGCGCCGGTGCCGCCCGAGATCGAATAGACGACGACCCCGTCGGCGCGCGGCGGCCGGGCCCGGGCCAACAGGGTGGCGGTGTCCTGGAGTTCGTCCAGGCCGTCGACGCGGATCACCCCGTACTGCCGCATCGCCGCGTCCACCACCGCGTCCGCGCCGGTCAGCTTGCCGGTGTGGGAGGCGGCCGTGCGGGCGCCGGTCTCGGTGCGGCCCACCTTCACCGCGACGACCGGCACCTTGCGCCGGGCCGCCCGGTCGGCGGCGAGCAGGAAGGAGCGGCCGTCCTTCAGGCCCTCGACGTATGCGGCGATGGCGCCTACCTCGGGCCGCTCGGCGAAGTAGGAGAGGAAGTCGGCGGTCTCCAGGTCGGCCTCGTTGCCGGTGGGCGCCCAGTGGGAGAGGCGGATGCCGAGTTCCTGGAGGGCGAAGACGGGCCGCCCCTGGTGGCCGGACTGGGTGATGAGGGCGATGGCCGGGCCGTCGAGGTCGGTGCGGAACTCCTCGAAGGCGTTGAGATTGGTGTTGGGCCCCAGCAACCGCATCCCGGAATCACCGACGGCGGCGGCGAGCCGGGCCTGTGCCGCGGCACCCGCCTCGCCGGTCTCGGCGAACCCAGAGGCGAAGACGACGGCGAACTTCACCTTGGCCTCGGCCAGTTCCTCGATCACCGGAAGGGGGTCGGCGACCAGCAGCACGGCGAGATCGACCTGCTCGGGCAGGTCGGCGACGGAGGGGGAGCAGGGGATGCCGAAGACGGCCGGGCGGCTGGGGTGCACCGGGTGCAGCCGGGCCCCGACCCGCTCGGACCACGCGAGCAGTTGCCGGGTGACGCCGGTGTTCGGCCGCCCCTCGGTGTCCGAGGCGCCGATCACGGCGACGGACTCGGGGCGGAAGAAGCGGTCCAGGTCGGGCACGCCGGCGTAGAGCGGCCGGCCGCTGACGTCGAGATCGTCGACCTCGGCCGGCCGGCCGTGGACGGCGGGCCCGGGCTGCTCACCGCAGGCGAGGACCCGGGCCCGGCGGGAGTCGGTGGTGAGGGTGCCGTGGGTTGATCCAAGCATCGGTCCGCCCGCTCCTGTGTGACAGCGATTAACTGACGCACTGTCAGATTACTGAACTGACGCGCCGTCAGGAACGGCTGTGCAGGCAAAGTTGGGCGACAGACGGCAGGCGGCTAAGCTCCGGCGACCGGCGACCGGCGACCGGCGACCGGCGACCGGCGACCGGCGACCGGCGACCGGCGACCGGCGACCGGCGACCGGCGACCGGCGACCGGCGACCGGG
>NZ_JBFBLP010000005.1:262374-414807 GCF_040686775.1 Streptomyces sp. NPDC079141
CGGTTCGGCTCGGGCGAGCGGCGCCTCGGATCGGGGGACCGGCTGCTCGACTTGGACGGCCGACGGCCCGGCTCGGACGGCCGGCGTCCCGCGCTGGGGCGGCCGGCGGCCCCCTTCAGACCACCGGCAGCCGGGACACCTGGAGTTCGTTCTCCTTCGCGTCGGTCTTCGCGATGGCCTTTGCGATCTTCTCCGCGTCGATTGCCAGTTCCCGGAACATGCCGGAGATGGGGTTGGTGAAGCCGGTGAAGTACAGGCCGGGGGTGCCCGGCGGGGTGTGTGCGCCGTGCACCACGGGGCTGCCGCGGCCGTCGAGTGCATCGAGGTGGCCGACGAGGTTCTCCAGGGCGCGGACGTAGCCGGTGGCGGCGATGACGGCGTCGGGCTCGACGCGGCTGCCGTCGGCGAGGACCACCTTGCCGTCCTCGAAGCCGTCGACGGCGGCCACGACCTCCACCTGCCCCTTGCGGACGGCGTCGATCAGGCCGACGTCCTGCACCGGGACGGCCCCCTCGGTCACCCGGCTGTAGAGGCCGGTGTCGGGGCGGGGCAGCCCGTGCGCCGACAGGTCGGGCACGCTGAGCCTGGCCAGTGGCCGGGCCAGCCGGTCGACCAGGCCGACCGGCAGCCGCCGTACCAGCACGCCCGAGTACTGGGCGGCCCAGCCCGCGGTGGAGCGGCGCACGATGTGCGGGGCGGTGCGCACGGACAGCCGTACCCGCGAGGCCCCGCCCTCGACGAGGTCAACGGCGATCTCGGCGCCGGTGTTGCCGACGCCGACGACCAGGACGTCACGGCCCGCGTAGGGCTGGGCGTTGCGGTAGGCGGAGGCGTGCAGCAGTTCGCCGGTGTACGTCTCGCGGCCGGGCCAGTCGGGCAGCCGGGGCGTGTGGTTGTAACCGGTGGCGATCACGACCGCGGCGCCGGTCAGCTCCCGGCCGCCGGTGGCGTGCAGCAGCCAGCCCTCGCCCTCGGGCGCGCGCTCGATGCGGGAGACCTCGACGCCGGTGACGATCTCCAGCTCGTGGTGCTCGGCGTACTTCTCCAGGTACCGCACCACGTCGTCCCGGGACACCCATCGCCCGAACCGCCGCGGCATCGGCAGCCCGGGCAGTCCGGACAGCCGGCGGGTGGTGTGCAGGCGCAGCCGGTCGTAGTGGCGGCGCCAGGAGGCGCCCACGCGGTCGGACTTCTCCAGGACGACCGCGCGGATGCCCCGGGCGCGCAGTGCGTACGCGACGGAGAGGCCACCGGGGCCGCCGCCGATGACGTACACGGGGCGGTCCGCGCCGGCTGATGAGTGCGCTGTGGAGTCGGCCATGTGCGCGAGCGTAATCACACGCCCCGTTGATGGGTCTCGGTCAAGACCGGAATTGGTTGCGGATTGATCACGCCTGTAGGAGGAGTGGGTGGGGCCGGTGACGTAGGCCACTTGATTGTGTGGACGAGGCGAAATGGCCGCGGCGCCGAGCCCGGTTCTTGCGGAGGGGCTCGGCGCCGCGGTGTGCGGTGACCGGGGTATGACGGGAAACCGGTACCGCGCTCAAGGGGCCCTGCGAGCGGGCCCAGGGGGGTCTACTTGGCCTTGTAGCCCGTCACCTTGGCGATCCACGCGATGAACTCGCCCGGGTCGGTGTTGGCGCCGTGGCCCTGGTCCCAGTAGTAGAAGTGGTTCACCTCGTCGCCCAGGCCGTTCGCCGCGGCGGCCAGGTTCGCGGAGACCGTCAGCGAGGTGTCGGAGTCCTTGGTGCCGAGCCGGATCCACCAGTGCTTGGAGCGCTTGGAGTTGACCTTCTCCACCAGGTGGTACATCGGGTTCATCAGGTCGAGCTTCGCGGGGATGTCGCTCGCGACGCGCTTGCTGCTCAGCCCGGTGCTGTCGTTCTTGGCGCCGTACGCCGTGAAGTGACGGGCCTGGGTGGTGTCCGCGCCGAAGAGGTTGTTCTCGCCCGTGGACAGGTCGAAGGCGTCGAAGGACGGCACCCCCTTCTTGCGGGCGCCCACGTGGGTGAGGAAGTCGGCCCAGGTGAAGGACGCCCTGCCGTTCTTCCAGGTGATGAAGGTGTTCGAGGCGAGGTAGGTCTCGCGGGCGGAGTCCGACAGGGCGGCGAGGTACTCGGTGGCCGAGGGCTCCAGGTACTGCTTGACCAGGTACTCGTCGTAGTTGCGGGCGTTGAGCGTGCCGAAGCGGTTCAGGCCGCGCAGCTTCAGGCCCGCCTGGTACTCGGCGAACTGGCCCTGGAACGTCTTGGACAGTGCCTGGTCGACCTGCTTGCCGGTGCTGAGGGCGTTGGTGCCCCAGTTCCACTCGTAGGCGGCGTCGGCGTGCTCAAGGTCGGTGATCGGGCACCAGGCGCCGACCGCGAAGATCGCGTCGGAGGCGTCGGCGGCGCCGATCTCCTTGAGGTACTTCTCGTACAGCGGGCTGTCCCCGGAGGCGCCGAGCAGCGAGGACAGGGCGCCGCCCGCGCTGGTGCCGGCCGAGACGATCCGGTCGACGTTGCCCGGGACGCGGCCCTTGTTGGCCTTCAGGTAGCGGACGGCGGCCTTGAGGTCGACGATCGCGGCCGGGGCGGTGCCGTAGTACTCGCCGTCGGAGTTCTTCAGGGTGCGGCCACGGGCGCCGGGCTCGACGACGACGTACCCGGCGGCGAGGGCGAGGAGCTGGTTGGAGGAGGTGGCGCCGCCGTCGGCGTTGGTGTTCTCGTTGGCGTTCGGCGCGGCGCTCCCGGTGGGCATGCCGCTGGGCGCACCTCCGCCACCGCCCGTGCCACCTCCGCCACCGCCCATGCCGCCGCTGCCGACGCCGGTCGCGTTCGCAACGGAGGACGGCATGTAACCGCCGACGGAGTTCGCGAACAGGATGGGCGCGCCGGAGGCGTCCACGGCCTTGCCGTCGATCTTCACCGGGGCGCTGACGTTCAGGGACTGGTAGGCCTCGTCGACCGGCTTGGCGACATAGGTGATCGCCTTCCAGAAGTGGTACGTCACCTCGTGCTTGTCGCCGGCCGCGTCCGTGACGGTGGTCGTCAGCTCGGTGTAGCCCTCGGGGTCGAAGACCAGCGAGCCGGAGGACGAGGAGTCGGCGCCCGCGTCGGACGAGGCCTGCGCGTTCAGGGCGATACCGCCCGCCGCGGCCACACCGGCCGCCGCGCCGATTCCCATCACGACGGTCCTGCGCTTGACTGCCCTGTGCTTCACGTTCGACTCCCTCGGGTGATTGGGCTTGCGTCTGCGAAGGTAGCCAAGGTGACGACAAAATTGCCAACAATCCGTGGTCTTTCACGGCAGACCCACAGCTTCACAGCGGACCGACAGCAGCGGCGGCAGTGGCGGCGGAGGCAGTGGCAGAGGCGGCGGCAGAGGTGGCGGGATGCGGGAGGCCTCCCGCATCCCGCAGATCTGACGTACCGTCAGATCCATGGAGACGGTCTGGCTCGGCGGTGCGGAGTGGCAGGCGGTGCTGCGCATAGGTCTCGGCCTGTGGTGGCTGGAGAGCTGGCGGCACAAGGACAAGAAGAGCTGGTTCGAGGGCGGCGGCATCGCCTGGGCGGCGGACGTGGCCGCCAAGCACCGCTGGAACGCCGTACGGTCCGGCTTCGAGGCCGTGGTCGTGCCCCGCCCCCGGACCATGGCCTACGTCGTCGCCTACGCGGAGCTCGCCCTGGGCCTCGGACTGATCGCCGGGTTCCTCACACCGGTGGCGCTGGTCGGCGGGCTGCTCCTCAACGGCGTCTACTTCACGCTCATGATCCACGACTGGGCGGAGCAGGGGCAGAACTCGATGATGGCGCTGATCTCGGTCGTCGCCCTGTTCGGGATGTCCTGGCAGACCTGGTCGCTGGACAGCGCGCTGGGGCTGTTCTGATGGAGGGGCGGTACGACCTCCCGGAGCCGGACGCCTTCACCCGCCCCTACTGGGACGCGGCGGCGCGGGGCCGTCTGCTGATCCGCCGCTGCGGTGCCTGCCGCCGCGCCCACCACTACCCGCGCGAGTTCTGCCCGCACTGCTGGAGCGAGGACGTCACCTGGCAGACCGCGAGCGGCCGGGCCACGCTCTACACCTGGTCCGTCGTCCACCGCAACGACCTGCCGCCCTTCGGGCAGCGCACCCCGTACGTCGCCGCCGTGGTCGACCTCGCCGAGGGGCCGCGGATGATGACGGAGATCGTGGGCTGCACGGGCGAGGAGCTGCGGGCCGGAATGGAGCTGGCGGCCGGTTTCCGGGAGGGCGTGCCGGTGTTCGGGCCGGCCCGCGGCCCGGCCGGACAACCGGAATGAGCGGCACCGCCTATCCCCGGTTTCAATAGCCCCATGACGCGCGTGGACAACGGCCACCACTCGGACCCGCTCCTCCCCGACCTGCACGGACACGGGCTGCGGCTGCGCCCCTGGGACGCGGAGTCGGAGACGGACGCCGACGCCTGGCTGCGCGGACGCACCGCCCCGGAGTTCCGGCGCTGGAACACGCCGCTCAGGTTCACCACCGACCCCGACAGCGCCCTCGACAGCCTGCGGGCCTCGGTGCAGAGCGCGGCGGAGGCCACCTCGGCGCCGTACTGCATCACGGACGCGGCGACCGGACGGCCGCTCGGGCACATCGGCGTCAACCTCATCAACCGTGTGATGCACTCCGGCCGGGTCGGCTACTGGGTCCTCCCCGAGGAACGCGGACGGCGCGTGGCCACCCGCGCGCTCGCCCTGGCCGCCCGCTGGGCCCTCACCGACCTGGGCCTGTACCGCCTGGAACTGACCCACGCCCTCGGCCACGACTCCTCCTGCCACATCGCCGAACGCTGCGGTTTCCGCTACGAGGGGACCCTGCGCGGCGCGATGTGGGAGGCGGGCCGGCACGACGCGTACCGCGACATGCACATGCACGCGCGCCTCGCCGACGACCCGGAGCCGCCGGACCCGGCATGAGTCCGAGGGCGTCCACGTGACGACCGTGCGTTCACTCGCGATAACTGTGGCCAACTCCCGTACAGACGCGGGATCATGAGACATGCGCTCGGACGACTGGTACGTCACCGAAGACCTCGACCGGTTCCTCGCCCACGCGGGAGGCTTCCTGCGATCGAGGCCCGACCTGCACACCGTCGCCCTGACGGTGACGGAGACGCTGCGGGCGCGCGGGCTGCGCGCGTACGGCGACGGCGCCCCCGTATTCGGCGTGATGGAGCGGGACGGGGTGGTGCGCGGCGCCTACTTCCGCACGCCCCCCTACCGGCTGAACGTCACGCCTCTCACCGCCGACGAGACGGACGCCCTCGCCGCCCACCTCGTCGCCTCCGGCCGCCCGGTGCCGGGCGTCATCGGCACCCGTGAGACGACCGCCGCCTTCCTTGCCTCCTGGCAGCGCCACACCGGCGCCACCGCAAGCCTGCGCCAGCGTCAACGGCTGTACCGGCTCGGCACGTTGACGATGCCGCAGCCGGTCCCCGAGGGCCGCGCGAGGGTGGCGGACGAGAAGGACCGGGACCAGCTGGTCCGCTGGTACGGCGAGTTCGTCGAGAGCGTGGGCGAGCTGTCCGCCGGGGACGCCGAGGCCTGGGCGGACCAGAAGATCGCCCACGGCGGCATCGCCTTCTGGGAGGGTCCGGACGGTACGCCCGTGTCCATGGCCGGCGTGACCCCGATGGTCGCCGGCCAGGTCCGCGTCGCGCCTGTCTACACCCCGGCCCATCTACGCGGACGCGGATACGCCGGGGCGGTGACGGTCGAGGTCAGCCGGGCCGCCCTGCGCGCCGGCGCCGAGGAGGTCCTGCTCTTCACGGACCTGTCCAACTCGACCAGCAACGGCCTGTACCAGCGGCTCGGCTACCGCGCGGTGGCCGATTTCGAGGTGTACGACTTCGCGGGTGGTTAGGGCCAGAGGAGTTCCTGGCTCCAACCCGACTCCGTGCGGCGGTAGTTCAGACGTACGTGTCTGCGGGCGGCGTCGCCCTGGAAGAACTCCACCTCCTGTGGGCGCAGGTGGTAGAGGGCCCAGGTGGGGACCGGGGCGTCCGGGTCGGTCTGGGCGCGGGACCAGGCTGCCTCCGAGGTCCGCGTCAACTCCTCCAGCGAGTCGAGGACTTCGCTCTGCCTCCCCGTGAGCGCCGCCGCCAGCGCGCCCGTCGAGCGGGCGTGCAGGTCTGCCTGGCTCTCCTCCGACGGGGCCGCCGTGACCGGCCCCCGCACCCTCACCTGGCGGCCCTGTACCGGCCAGTAGAAGCCGAGGGCCGCATACGGGCGGGCCGTGAGCTGGCGGCCCTTCCTGCTCGTCACATGTGTGGCGAACGACCAGCCGTCCGCGTCGGCGCCGTGCAGCATCACCGTCCGCACGTCCGGCAGGCCCTCCGCGTCCGTCGTCGCGAGCGACATGGTGTGCGGCTCCGGCTGCCCCGCCGCCACCGCCTCGGCGAACCACGCCGTGAACAGCGCCAGCGGCTCGGCCGGCGCCGCGGCCGGGTCGAACGGCGGCAGCGCGGTCACCTCCGGGTCCCACACCCGCAGCGACCTCAGCAACTCATGAAGATCCGTTCCCATACGGTGATTGTTGCTCCGGACCCATGCGTACGACCACCGGAACCGGCGGCGCCCTAGTCCCGGCCCAGCACCACCGTCCCCGCCGAGCAGAACCACCCCCCGGTGCCGGACGCCACCCCCAGCCGGGGCAACTCCCCGCCCCGCCCCCGCACTTGCCGCGCCCCGCCCTCCCCGCGCAGCTGCCGTACCGCCTCCACCAGCAGGAACAGCCCGCGCATCCCGGGGTGTTGGGCCGACAGTCCGCCCCCGTCCGTGTTGACCGGCAAGCGGCGGGCCTCGACGAACGCCCCGCCCTCGCCCTTCTTGCAGAACCCGAGGTCCTCCAGCGTCACCAGGGTCATGTAGGTGAACGCGTCGTAGATCTCCGCGAAGTCGATCTCCTCCGGCCGCACTCCCGCCCGTTCGAAGGCCAGGCGTCCGCTCACCGCCGCCGGTGACACCGTGAAGTCCGGCCACTCGGACATCGCGGCGTGCGAGACGTGCTCGCCGGTGCCGAGGATCCACACGGGCCGGGTGCGGCAGTCCCGTACGTACTCCTCCGCCGCCAGCAGCACCGCGGCCCCGCCGTCGGAGCGTATGCAGCAGTGCAGCTTGGTGAAGGGGTCCGCGATCATCGGGCCGGACAGGACGTCGTCGACCGTGACCGGGTCCCGGAACATCGCCTCCGGGTTCAGCGCCGCGTACTCCCTGGCCTGCACCGCGACCTGCGCCAACTGTTCGATCGTCGTGCCGTGTTCGTGCATGTGACGGCGGGCCGCCATCGCGTACTTGGCGACGAGCGTGTGGCCGTAGGGGACCTCGAACTGGAGCGGGCCGCGGGCGCCGAAGGAGAGGTTGCCCGTCCGCCGGCCCGCCCTGATGTCGGCGCGGGCCGTCGAGCCGTACGCCAGCAGGACCGCGTTCGCGTGCCCGGCGGCTATCGCGTCCGTCGCGTGGGCCGCCATCACCTCCCAGGTCGAGCCGCCCACCGAGGTGGAGTCGACCCAGGTCGGGCGCAGGCCCAGGTACTCGGCCACCTCGACCGGCGCGAGCGTGCCCGTGCCGGCCGAGGCGAAGCCGTCGATCAGGGAGCGGTCCAGGCCCGCGTCGGCGAGGGCCCGGCGGGCCGCCTGGGCGTGCAGCGTGTACGGGGTGGCGTCGGCCACGCGGCCGCAGTCGGAGAGGGCGACGCCGACCACGGCGACGTTCCGGTGTCCGGCAGTCATGACAGGCCTCTCCCTCTGGGCATCTGGATCCGGGACTCCTAATATGACGGACCGTCAGATCCGGAGGAAGGGGCAGCGATGGACACCGGCTTCACCGCCGAACAGGACGAGATCCGCCGTACCCTCCGCGAACTGCTGCACAAGCGGTCCGGCCCGGAGGAACTGCGCGCCGCCGTCGACACCCCGGCCGGACACGATCCGGCCCTGTGGACCGCCCTCGCCGAACAGCTCGGCCTGCCCGGCCTCGCCCTCCCCGAGGCCTACGGCGGCGTCGGCTGCACCCCCACCGAACTCGCCCTGGCCTGCGAGGAGCTGGGCCGGACCCTCACCCCCACCCCCCTGCTCGCCACCGCCGCCCTGGCCGCCCCCCTGATCCTCGCCCTCGGCACCGAAGCCCAGCGCACCACCCTGCTCCCCCGCATCACCTCCGGCACCCTCACCGCCACCCTCGCCGCCCCCACCACCGCGCTCGCCCTCACCGGCGACAACCACGGCGATTGGGCGGGCGGCGGACGGGCGGGGGGTGTGCAGGCGCGGCGGGTGGAGGGCGGCGGGCGCGCGGGCGGGGAGACCGTCTCCGCGCCCAGCGGTGTCCGTCGCGGCGACGTGGCGGGCGGGGAGGCCGCTCCCGCGCCTAGCGGCGGCAGCCCCGGCGATCTCGCGGTTGGCGGACAGGCCCGGCGTGCGGAGAGCGGTCGGCGGCTGTGCGGGGAGACCGTCTCCGCGCCCAGCGGTGTCCGTCGCGGCGACTCGGCGGGCGGTGGGCGTGCGGGTGGGGAGGCGGCTTCCGCGCCCAGCGGCGATAGCCGCGGCGACCTGGCGGTTGGCGGACAGGCCCGGCGCCCCGAGAGCCGCTGGCGGCTGTACGGGGAGGTCGCGCACGTTCTCGACGGGCACAGTGCGGGGGTTCTGCTCGTCGCTGCTCACAGCGGGGGGTTCGCCCGGTCCCGTACCGACCTCTTCCTCGTCCGCGCCGATGCCGCCGGGGTCGTCCGGGCGCGGCAGACCGCCCTCGACTCCACCCGACCCCAGGGGCGTGTCCAACTGCGTGATGTCGAGGCCGAGTTGCTGGGGGATGAGGGCGCGGACGTGCCCGGCGTCCTCGCCCGCCTCGGGGACACCGTGGCCGCCGTGCTCGCCTGCGAGGCCGTCGGCGCCGCCGACCGCGTGCTGGAGCTGACCGTCGAGTACGTGAAGCAGCGCGAGCAGTTCGGGCGGCCGGTCGGGTCCTTCCAGGCCGTCAAGCACCGGCTGGCCGACGTCTACGTCCAGGTGCAGGCCGCCCGGTCCGCCGCCTACTACGCGGCCTGGGCCACCGCCCACCGGGAAACCGTCGGCGGGCTCGCCCTCGCCCAGGCGCTGGAGGCGCTGCGGACCGCCGCCGGCGAGGCGATTCAGCTGCACGGCGGCATCGGGTTCACCTGGGAGCACCAGGCCCACCTGTACTTCAAGCGGGCCGCGGGGGACGAACTGCTCTTCGGGCCCGTGCACCGGCTGCGGGCACACGCGGCGGACGCGGCGCGGCTCTTCCTGGAACCGGAGGTGGCGGTGTGATCGGCGTGCGCGTGGTGCAGAAGCTGTCGTCGACACGCGGTTTCGCCAAGGTGGCCCCGCATGTCATCCCGGCCCTCGACCGGGCCGTCCACCGGCTCACCCGCGGGAAGGTGCTGCTCAGTGCCCAGATGCTGCCCGGCGTGGTGCTGACCTCGACCGGCGCCCGCAGCGGACAGCCCCGCCGTACGCCGCTCGCCTGCATGCCGGAGGAGGGCGGCGCCGGCTGGATCCTCGTCGGCTCCAACTTCGGCCGGACCGGACACCCCGCCTGGACCGCGAACCTGCGTGCTCATCCCGACGCCGAGATCAGCTGGAAGGGCGCGGACATCCCCGTCACGGCCCGGCTGCTGACGGGGGAGGAGCGGGCGGCGGCATGGCGGGCGGTGCTGGCCTTCTGGCCGCCGTACGCGACGTATCAGGCGCGGGTGGAGCGGGAGATCCGGGTGTTCAGGATCGTGCGCAGGTCATAGAAACGAAGACGGCCGGACCGCCCGTCACAGCGTCGCCAGCCGCTGGACCAGCAAAAACGCGCCGATCCCGAGCATCGCGGCGCCCGACGTGCGGGTGACCGCGCGGGCCGCGGCCGGGCGTGCGCCGAGGAGTGCGCGGGCCGCGAGGCCGACCGTCAGGTAGACGGCCGCGCAGCAGGCCATGTGGAGCAGGCCGAGGGTGGTGGTCTGGACGGCGACGGGGAGGTGCTCGCCCTTCGTGGTCAGGAACTGCGGCAGTACGGACAGGTAGAGCAGCAGCCCCTTCGGGTTCATGCCGCTGATCGTTGCCCCGCGCAGGAAGACCCGTACGCCGCTCGTCTGCACCGTCTCCCCGGCTCCGGGCACCCCCGGCCGTCGCAGCACCCCCCACCCCAGCCACACCAGATACCCCGCCCCCGCCACCGTCAGCGCGGTCAGCAGGGCGGGCGAACCCGCCACCAGGACCGCCAGGCCCGCCGCCGCCAGCGCCGTGTGCAGGGCGTAGCCGCTCACCAGGCCGCCCACGGCCGCCGCCACCGAGCCGCCGCGCAGCCCGGCGGAGATCGCGTACGCCCAGTCGGCGCCCGGCACACAGACCAGCAGCAGGTCTATGGCGAGGAAGGAGATGAGGGTCCCGGAGTCCATACAGCGGACATTAGGCGTGATTGGCCCGAAAGTGTTCCCGTAATTTGCTCGCTGAGCCCTGATCCGGGGGAAGATCTACCTCATGGACGACGTGGACCGGAAAATCCTTGCCGAGCTTCAGCAGGACGGGCGGCTGACCGTGACCGAACTGGCCGGGCGGGTGCGGCTGAGCGTCTCGCCCTGCCACCGGCGGCTGCGGGAGCTGGAGCGGTCGGGGGCGATCAGCGGCTACCGGGCCGTCGTGGAACCGGCCGCCGTCGGGCTGACCTTCGAGGCGCTGGTCTTCGTCTCCATGCGGCAGGAGGACCGGGACACGGTCGCCGAGTTCGAGCGGGCCCTCGCGGACATCCCCCACGTACTGGAGGCCGAGCGGCTGTTCGGCGAGCCCGACTATCTGCTGCGGGTGGCTACCGCCGACCTCGCCGCCTTCCAGCGCCTGTACGACGAGCGGCTCGCCGCGCTGCCGGGCGTGCAGCGGCTGACCTCGACGCTGGTGATGAAGCACGTCGTCAAGGACCGGCCGCTGCCCGCGTAGCAAGCTGCCCGCACAGCACGGCAGGCGGCCGTCCACGGAAGTGAACAGCCGCCTGCCAGACAGGACTTGCGGGCCCGGAGAAACCAGGGAAGTTACTTCGTCGGCTTCTTGCCCGTCACGCCCAGATGCACCAACAGCGCCAGGTTCGGCTTGAGTTCAGCCTGCTTGACGCCCCATGTCTGGAAGCCCTTCTGGTGCGAGGCCACCGCCGCGAGCATCGCGACGAGCGAACCCGCCACGGCCGCCGGGTTGACGTCCTTGTCGACCTTGCCCTTGGCCTGCAACTCCGTCACCGCGTCCGCGAGGGAGTTGTTCACCGAGTTCAGGATCTTCATGCGGATCTTGTAGAAGCGTTTGTCGCCCTCGGCGGCACCGAGGTCGACCACGCGCAGGATCGCCTCGTTCTTGCGCCAGAACTCAAGGAAGCCGTCGACGAGTTCCTGCGCGGTCTGCCAGCCTGCCTTGCCGACCCAGCTGCGCCCGGCGACCACCTCGGTCAACCCGGCGCCCTCGGCGGCCATTTGCTCGGCGATCTCCAGGACGGCGCCCTCGACGTCCGGGAAGTACTGATAGAAGGTCGCGGGCGAAGTGCCCGCCTTCCGGGCGACATCGATGACTTTGACGTCCCGGTAGGGAGAGGAGCTGAGCATCTCGCTGAGGCAGTCCAGCAGCTTCTGCCGCGTCGCCTGCCCACGCCGGCCGGCCACGCGGCCGTCGACGGTACGCACTTGTCCTGTCATGCCGTCAGCTTACCGAGGGGTGATCGGAGCGCGATTCGGCCGACTGCAAATGGGGTGCACGAGGGAGCGGAGGCAGGTGTGCCTGGTCTGCGGGGTGCGTGAGAGGCCGTTACTTTGGCGACATGGCCGAAAACAGGGCATCCGGGTATGCAGAGGGCGTCCCCTGCTGGGTGGACGCGCAGCTTCCCGACGTCGAGGCGGGCAAACGGTTCTACGGTGAGCTCTTCGGGTGGACCTTCGAGGAGCTGTACGCGCTGAAGGACGGGGAGCGCGTCGCCGCCCTCGTCCACAAGACGGACGGGCGGATGCCGACCGTCTGGACGGTGTACTTCGCCACCCCGGACATCGCGGCGCTGGTCCGGCGGGTCCGCGAGGCGGGCGGGCAGGTGGTCACGGCGCCCGTGCCGGTCGGCGCGGACGAGGGGGCGACCGCCCTGGTCACCGACCCCGAGGGCGCCGTCTTCGGCCTCTGGCAGGCGGGCCGTCACCCCGGCTTCGGCCGCCGCCACGAACCCGGCACCTTCGCCTGGGCCGAGCTGTACGCCCGGGACACCGAGGTCGCCAACGCCTTCTACGGCGGCCTCTTCCACGACGCCCTGTTCGGGCAGGACGCCGAGCCCGACTTCGGCCGCGCCCCCGTCTCCGACGTCTTCCCGGCCGTGATGCCCCCGCACTTCCTCGTCCACTTCCGCGTCGAGGACTGCCAGAGCGCCCTCGGCGAGGTCCAGCGGCTCGGCGGACGCGTACAGGCGCCGCCCTTCGAGACGTCCTACGGCACTGTGGCCGTCGTCACGGACAATCAGGGGGCGTCGTTCGCCCTGCTGGAGCGCTCGTAACGGGGCTTTTGTCCAAAGACACCCCGATTCGACCCCGGGTTCGCAACCGTGCCCCCGTACAGGAAGAATCGGGGTGCGTGCCGCCATGGCGGTGCGGTGGTGAGACGCTGCACTTCGGCCGCGTACATATGTGGGTGACGCGGCTCGTACGGGGAGGTGGCAGGCAAGTGGTGGATCAGCTGACACAGCACGATCCGCGGCGAATCGGGCCGTTCGAGGTGCTGGGACGGCTGGGTGCCGGCGGCATGGGGCTGGTCTATCTCGCGCGCTCGGCGTCCGGCCGGCGCGTGGCGATCAAGACGGTGCGCACGGAGCTCGCCGAGGACCAGCTGTTCCGGGTCCGCTTCACGCGCGAGGTGGAGGCGGCCCGCGCCGTCTCCGGCTTCTACACGGCGGCCGTGGTCGACGCGGACCCGCGTGCGGCCGTGCCCTGGCTGGCCACCGCGTACGTTCCCGCGCCCTCCCTCGAAGAGATAGTGAACGAGTGCGGGCCGCTCCCGGCCCAGGCGGTGCGCTGGCTGGCGGCGGGCGTCGCGGAGGCCCTCCAGTCCATCCACGGCGCGGGTCTCGTCCACCGCGACCTGAAGCCCTCCAACGTCCTCGTCGTGGAGGACGGCCCCCGGGTCATCGACTTCGGTATCGCGTCCGGCGTTTCGAACACGCGTCTGACGATGACGAACGTCGCCGTCGGCACCCCCGCCTACATGTCCCCGGAGCAGGCGAAGGACTCCCGCAGCGTCACCGGCGCCAGCGACGTCTTCTCACTGGGCTCGATGCTGGTCTTCGCCGCCACCGGCCACCCGCCCTTCCACGGCGCCAACCCGGTCGAGACGGTCTTCATGCTGCTGCGCGAGGGCCCCGACCTGGAGGGCCTGCCGGACGAGCTGCGCCCCCTCATCGAGTCCTGTATGCAGATGGAGGCCACGGGCCGCCCCAACCCCGCCGACCTCCAGGCCCAGCTCGCCCCCCACCTCTTCGGCTCCGGCTCCGACGACAGCGGCACGGCGTCCGCCTGGCTGCCCGAGCGGGCGGTCGGCCTGATCGAGGCCCGCCGCAATGGCCGCCCGCCCGCCAAGCCCGGGCAGAGCGGCCGCAGCGGCGGCGGACGGGTCGCCCCCGTGCCGCCCCCGCCCGCCCACGACCCCGTCGTGCCCACCCCGCCCGTGTCCGTCGGCGCGCCCGACACCGGACCCGTGCGCCTGGCCGGCGCCCAGGTGCCGATCGGGCCCGGCCCGCGCGTCGCCGACGCCCGCGCCGCCGCCGTGAAGGCACCGCCCCCGGAGGCCGGCCTGGTCGCCTCCTGGTCCAAGCCCCGCCCCGGTGTCAACGGCACCGACTCCGCCGTGGGCCCGGCCGTACCCCCCGCGCCCCCGGAGGCGGCGAGCGGCTGGCGGCCCTGGCGATTCCGTATGTCGAACGACGTGTGGGGCACCCCCGCCGTCTCCGGCGACCTCGTCTACGTCACCTCCTTCGAGGTGCACGCCCTGGACGTCGGCACCGGCCGCCGCCGCTTCAAGACACGGGACGTCGCCTGGTCGATGGCGGTCGCGGACGGCCGTATCCATGCCTCCGACGGGCCCACCCTCTTCGCCCTGGACTGCCGCGAGGGCGGCGACCTGTGGCGGCTGCCGACGGACGCCTGGGTGTACTCCCTCAAGGCCGAGCGCGGCACGGTCGTCACCGGCACGCGCGGTGGCGGCGTCCAGGCCTGGGAGGCCTCCACCGGCCAGAAGCTGTGGGAGATCACCGGCGCCCAGACCGACTTCGAGTCGCCCGAGGCCGGACCCACCCTGCACGAGGGCACGGTCTACGTCTGGCAGGACGCCCGGCTGCGCGCCCTCGACGCCCGCACCGGCGAGGAGCGCTGGTCGTACCCCATCGGCGACGCGGCCTCCTGCGGCGGCGTCCCGGTCCGTGTCGCGCAGGCGCCCGACGGCTATGTCTACGTCTCCGCCGGCACCCGCGTCCTCGCCATCGACGTAGCAAGCGGTCATGTCCGCTGGCACTTCGAGGCCCCGGCGGTCTTCCTGTGCCCGCCCGCCTTCGTCCCCGGCCCCGCGGTCACCGGCGGCGGCGTCTACCTCGCCGACTACCTCGGCACGGTCTACGCCCTCGACGCCACCGACGGCCGCGACCGCTGGCGCATCGCCACCGAGGCCCGCTCCTCCACCGAGCCGGTCCTGGTGGCCGCCGGCCACGTCCACGTGGGCAGCGGCAAGGGCCTGTACACGCTGGACGCGGTCACCGGCACCCCCAAGTGGCGTTTCCAGTCGGGCGGCGACATCGTCGGCGCCCCGGCCGTGGCGGAGGGACGTATCCACTTCGGCTCCACCGACCATCTGCTCTACACCCTGAAGGCCGACGACGGCCGGCTGCGCTGGAAGCTGGCGACCGGCGGCGAGATCACCGGCTCCCCGGTGGTCCAGGACGGCGTCGTGTACGCGTGCAGCAAGGACCGCTGTGTGTACGCGCTCGACGCGGAGAAGGGCACCGGCACCGCGCGCACGAACTGAGGACCGGGACGGCCGTCGTACCGGGGCACGGAAGGGGTGCCGGACGGCGGCCGTCGTTGCGGGGAGCGGCCCGGAGGGCCGCCCTGGGGGCCGAGGGCCGCTCTCACCCCAGACGCTACGCCGGGGACGCCCCGGTCGCCACGCGGTGACATGACCGTGACAGGTGATCGCTAGGGTGGCGGTATGGATCTTCGGGGGCGCAAGCTCAAGTTCACGGCAGTAACGGCATTGGTGGTCCTGGCGCTGACGGGTTTCTCGTCGGGGCGCGGGCACGGCGGCAGCAGCGGCGACAGCGACTCGGGCGGCGGCTGCAGCAGCTCCAGCCAGAACCACGACAGTTCGTCCGGCTCGCGCGACGACGATGACGACTACGACGCCCCCGGCGCGGGCGGCGCCGGCGTCGAGGAAGTCACGGTGGAGCTGGTGAGCTGCGCGACCGCCCAGGAGCCGTACGCGGCGGTCGAGGTCACCAACCCGAACAGCACCGGCGACAACGTCACCGTCGTCGTCACCTTCCTGGACGCCCAGTCCGGCGTGGTCGACATGCAGACCGTGGACGAGTACGTCGACGCGAACGCGACGGTCGCCTTCAAGGTCAACCTCACCAGCGAGACCATGGTGGCGGACGTCGACCACTGCGAGGCCCAGCTGATGCCCTCGGCCGGCTGACGCCGGTCACCTCACCCGGTACTCACCGGAACGCCGGGCGGCGAACAGCTCCGCCTGCCGTCCGGCGGGCAGGTTCCCCAGGGCGATGAGATGCGGGGCCTGCGCGAACGCCTGCGCACGGGCGGCCTCCTGGGCCGCCCACAGCGCCCGCACGGTCCCCTGCACGGCCTCGGCGGGATACCCGGCGATGACGGTCGCGCACCGCACAGCCGCCGCCAAGGCCCCGCCCTCCTCCGTGAGTTCGGAAACGAACCCGACCTCATGGGCCCGCCGCGCGGACATCCGCTCGGCGGTGCCCATGAGCACCGTCCGCGCGGCCTCCCCGTACGGCATCCGGAGCGCCATGAGCATCGACTCGTACGCGCTGACCATGCCGTACGTGGTGTGCGGATCGAAGAACTCGGCCGTCGGGTCGGCGACGACGAAGTCGCACTCGCCGAGCAGATAGAAGGCCCCGCCGCAGGCCATCCCGCGCACGGCGGCGATCACGGGCTTCCACAGGTCGTTGGCCTTCGGCCCGATGTGCAGCAGCGGATCGTCCTGCATGTACGGCGACTCCGGCTGCGGCACGACGGCGTCCCGGTCGATCCCCGTGCAGAACGCCCGCTCGCCGGCCCCGGTGAGGACGACGGCCCGCACGGAGGGGTCGAACCGGAACTCCCGCCAGACCGCACGCAGTTCCCCGGCCATGGCCAGGTCGATCGCGTTGAGCCGGTCCGGCCGGTCGAGGGTGACGACGGCGACGGCGCCGTCCCTGTCGACGCTCAGGCTCACGGCCGCTCCAGAACCCACTGGGGAAGCCCCTCCCGGCCGAAGACCACCCGCACCCTGGCCCCGATGCGGATGCGCTCCGCCGGCACGGAGTTCAGCGGCGCGTCCGGACCGGCGACGAGATTCCCGACGAGCCGTATCCGCGGATGCTCGTCGAGCTCGACGACGATCACCGCGTACGGCGCCTGCTCGGCGTAGTCCGGGAGGAGCGGGGGGTGGGGGACGACGTACGACCAGATGCGGCCGTGCCCGCCGACGGGCCGCCAATCGCTCTCGAAGGACCGGCAGTGCGGGCAGCAGGGGCGGGGCGGGAAGCGTGGCTCGCCGCAGCCGGCGCAGGCCTGGACGCGCAGCTCGCCCTGGGCGGCGTACTGCCAGAAGGGGGCGCCGTCGGGGTCGACGAGTGGCTTCAGCATCTCAACTCCTCAGCAGCAGGGCGGATGTCGGGACTCCTTCACCGGCGGTGACGAGACAGGTGGCCGCCCCCGGCACCTGGGCGGTGCTGGTGCCGCGGAGCTGTTTGACGCCTTCGTTGATGAGGTTGAAGCCGTGGACGTAGGCCTCGGAGAGCCCGCCGCCCCCGGTGTTGAGGGGCAGCCGCCCACCGATCTCCAGAGCACCCCCCTCCGTGAACGCCCCGCCCTCCCCGCGCCCGCAGAAGCCGTAGCCCTCCAGGGAGAGCGGGACGAGGGCGGTGAACGCGTCGTAGATCTGGGCGACATCGACGTCCTGGGGAGTGAAGTCGGCGTGTTTCCACAGGTGTCGGGCGGCGGTCCAGGCGGGGCCGGTGAGCGGGTCTTCGGTCCAGTAGTTGACCATGCCGTGGTGCTGGGCGGGCAGTCCCTGGGCGGCGGAGTGGACGTAGACGGGGGTGTTCGGGCAGTCGCGGGCGCGCTCGCGCGAGACGACGACGCACGCCAGGGCCCCGTCCGTCTCCAGGCAGTTGTCGAAGAGACAGAGGGGCTCGCTGATCCAGCGGGAGGTCATGTACATCTCGCGGGTCAGGGGCCGTTCGTACATCATGGCGGCGCGGTTCTGGTTGGCCCGGTTCCGGCAGGCGAGGGCGACGCTGAAGAGGTGGTCGCGGGTCGCGCCGTACTCGTGCATGTAACGGCGGGCGAGCATGGCGATCTCGTCGACGGGCCGGAGGAGTCCGAAGGGCCGGGTCCACTGGGCGGGAGTGGCGAGTTGGGACGTCGTGTTGGTCCAGGGCCGGGGCCCGCTGCCCCGCTTCCGCGACCGCCAGGCCACCCCGACGGTCGCCTGCCCGGTGGCGACGGCGGCGGCGAGATGCGCGACCGTCGCACACGAACCCCCGCCGCCGTAGCCGACCTTGCTGAAGAAGGTGAGGTCGCCGAACCCGACGGCCTTGGCCAGCTCGACCTCGTCCGTCTCCTCCATGGTGTAGGAGGCGAGCGCGTCGACCTCGCCGGGTGCGATGCCGGCGTCGTCGAGGGCGGCGAGGACGGCACGGCAGGCGAGGGTGCGCTCGTCCTCGGGGAGGTGCTTGGCGAAGGGGGTCTGCCCGATCCCGACGATGGCGGTGGCGTCCTTGATCCCGTACCCGTTGACGGCCATGCTCCAGCCCCTCCCCGTCTGCTGACAGGGCGTCAGGTTACAGCTAATCTGACGGACAGTCAGCTACTGGTTTGGGGGCTGTTGTGCGCGGTGACGTGGAGTGGGGCAGCGTGCCGGGGCTGGTGCTGGGCGCGGCCGAACGGTACGGGGACACCGAGGCGGTGGTGGACGGCCGCACCCGGATCTCGTACGCCGAACTGGGCGCCCGCATCGAGCGGTCGGCGGCGGCGTGCATTGCGAACGGGGTGCGGACGGGCGACCGGGTGGCGATCTGGGCGCCCAACTCCCCGGAGTGGATCGTGGCGGCGCTGGGGGCGGTGTCGGCCGGGGCGGTACTCGTCCCCCTGAACACCCGCTTCAAGGGGACGGAGGCGGCGGACGTACTGCGCCGCAGCGGGGCACGGCTGCTGTTCGTGACGGGGACGTTCCTGGGGACGTCGTACGTGGCGTCGCTGCGGAGGGCGGTGGGGGAGCGGGGTGCGGGGCTGCCGGGACTGCCGGAGCTGGAACAGGTGGTCGTCCTGTCGGAGGACGCTCCCGCGGACTTCCGCACGTGGAAGGAGTTCCTCGCGAGCGGGGACGGAGTGGGGGAGAGTGCCGTCCGGGCGAGGGCGGCGGAGGTAGGGCCGTCGGCCCTCTCGGACATCGTCTACACCTCGGGCACGACGGGCCGCCCCAAGGGCGCGGTGATCACACACGCGCAGACGCTGCGGGCGTACGAGGTGTGGAGCGACCTGGCGGGACTCGCCCCCGGGGACCGCTACCTGATCGTGAACCCCTTCTTCCACACCTTCGGCTACAAGGCGGGCGTGATCGCCTGCCTGATGCGCGGCGCGACGATGATCCCGCAGCCGGTGTTCAACGTGGACACGGTACTGGCGAACGTGGCGTCGGAACGGGTGTCCGTACTCCCCGGCCCGCCGACGCTGCTCCAGTCGCTGCTGGACCACCCGGGCCGGGGTGCCTACGACCTCTCGGCGCTGCGGCTGGTGGTGACGGGGGCGGCGGTGGTGCCGTTGCGGCTGGTGGAGCGGCTGCGGGCGGAGCTGGGAGTGTCGACGGTCCTGACGGCGTACGGACTGTCGGAGGCGAGCGGCATCGTGACGATGTGCCGGCGCGGCGACGACCCGTCGGTGATCGCGTCGACGTCGGGGCGGGCGATAGCGGGGGTGGAGGTGCGGGTATCGGCGCCCTGTGGGGAACCCGGCGAGATCCTGGTCCGCGGCTTCAACGTCATGCGGGGCTACTGGGAGGACCCGGCGGCTACGGCGGAGACGGTGACGGAGGACGGCTGGCTGCGGACGGGGGACGTGGGCGTACTGGACTCTTCGGGGAACCTGCGCGTCACCGACCGCATGAAGGACATGTTCATCGTCGGCGGCTTCAACGCGTACCCGGCGGAGATAGAGCGGACGCTGGGCCTCCATCCCGATGTCGCCGACGTCGCGGTGATCGGCGTACCGGACGCGCGGCTGGGGGAGGTCGGGAAGGCGTACGTGGTGCGGCGGCGGGGCGCTGCGCTGACCGGCGACGACCTGATCGTGTGGTCCCGGCGGGAGATGGCGAACTACAAGGTGCCGAGGTCGGTGGAGTTCGTGGGGGAGCTGCCGCGGAACGCGAGCGGGAAGGTGGTGAAGGGCGAGCTGAGGGGCACCGGCCGCTGACCGGCGCCCCTCAGCTCACCTTCGGTCTCAGCCGAAGGCGCGTACGGCCTGGTAGTAGGTCCAGGCGGTGCTGTTGCAGGCGGTCTTGGTGGCGCCGCCGTAGTTGTTGCAGACGCGCTTGAGGTCCTCGTAGAAGGCGCTGTCGAGGCGGGACTTGTTGGCGGAGAAGGTACCCATGGCCTTGTAGTTGCGGTAGCCGAAGTCATGGCGTGCGCAGGACATGGAGAACGGGAAGCCGAAGGGGTTGTCGGGGGAGGAGGAGCAGTAGTCGGTGGACCAGTCGAACCCGTAGGCGGCCCAGGCCCCCTGGTTGGCCCGGGCCGCGGCCCAGAGGCTGTAACTGCTCGCGCTGGTCTGCGTCCAGCTCGCCAGCACCTGAGGCTTGTCGGCGGGAGCGGCGTCGGCCGCGGTCGCTGTGGCGACGACGGTGACGAGGGTCAGAGCTGAGGCTGCAAGTGCGGTGCGTGCGGTACCGAGTCTGCGGTGCATCCCACACCTCCGTGAGGCTGTTGCCGGTCGCCCGTCCGGGGTTGGTCGAGCAACAGGTTCATGCCAAAAGGATCGGCAGGATGGGGGGTTGTTCACACCCCATGTACGCCAATTGCCGATTAATTAGGGGATGTGAGGGGTGATCAGGAGGTGAACCAGGGGCCGATGATGTGAACCCCCGCCTTGTCGGCACCGTGGGGCCGCCCGCTTCTCGGCCAGTGTCGCGCTTCCACGACCCGAGTAAAGGGCGCTCCGCTGCGCTACGCGTCGGCTGCGCCGATCGGCCTCCGGCCGACCCTTGACTCGGCTCGCTCCAGCACGGTGAAGAAGCGAGCGGGCGGCCGGGGGAGGAACGGGTGGCCTAGGCAAGTTGGCGGCTTCCGTCGGCTGGGCGGTGGGCCGGGACCGGACGGGCGCGGTCTCGCCTCGCCTGCACGCCGGGTGCGCTCAGCGGCTTGCGGGCGGTGGGTGGACGCGGTCGCGCCCGGCCTGGACGCCGGGTGAGCTTGGCGACTGGCGGCGACTGGCGGCGGCTGGGGGCGCGCGTCGGCGAGGTCGGGGCATGCTGAGCGGCCGGCGGTGAGCTGGTGGTTCAGCCAGGTTTGGGCAGGCCCGGTCAGCTCGGCGGCTGGCGGTGCTTGGGTGATGCAGGGCCAGTGCAGTGCCGATGCGCAGGAGCGAGGACGGCCCCCGACGCGTATACCGCCACGTAGCCCGAGTAGACCTCGCTGGCCACCGCCAAAAGGTACTTGGCCTATTTGGGCGCGGCGGAGTCTGCAAGCCCGAGGTCGGCAGAGTTGGGCGTGTCCGAAAGGCTCCACTCCCTGGCCTCCGCGCAACCCGTGAGCCGCATGTGACTGACGAGGCGATCCGGAGCCCCTCTCGCCGCAGGGCTCCGCTGACGCGCACCGAACTACCCACCGGCCGTACGTCGCTCAGCGCACCCGGTGTGCCGCTGCTCGGCGGGGCGCTCCGCCCACCGGCCGTAAGCCGCTAAGCCTCCCGGCGTGCTGGCGAGGCGCGACCGCGTTCCCCAATCCCGGTTCACTTCGTGAGGAGCCTGAGGGTGCACCCCGGTCAGGCCACCCGTTCCTCCCCCGGCCGCCCGCTCGCTTCTTCACCGTGCTGGAGCGGGCCGAGTCAAGGGTGGCCCGGAGGGCCATCGGCGTAGCCGACGCGTAGTGCAGCGGAGCGCCCTTTACTCGGGTCGTGGAAGCGCGACACTGGCCGAGAAGCGGGCGGCCCAACGGTCACTTGGCCATCGCCGGGAAGTCACAGTCACCTTCCAGGGGCCCGAGGTCACCCTCTGCTCAGCGTGGCGCGGATTTCATCGATCATCTGGGTCGGGTGATGGAAGACGTCCTCGGCGGTGAAGCGCAGCAGGTGGCGTACCTGTGGGCACTGTGCAAGCCGGTTGAAGCGTGTGACGTCCCGGCGGTGTCCATCGCGGGTGCCGTGGTAGGCGTACCCCTCGATCTCGACCGCCAGCCCCTCGCGCCGGAAGAGGAAGTCGAGGATGACCCGATGGCCGGTTGGGGTGATCAGCTCGATCTGGGTCTCGGGGTGGAGGCCGGCGTCGTACATGCGCAGGCGTGCGATCGTCTCGGCCGGTGATCCGGAGCGCGGGTCGCACAGCTGTAGCCAGTGGCGTGCCCTGACTGCTCCCTTCAGCGGCGGCTGGAGCGCTGAGGCCAGCGCGGAGATGCCGGTGAGAGGCGCACGTCGGGCGGTGCCGATCCGGCGGTAGGTGAGCGCGGACTCCACCGCGACGATCGCCTGGTCCCTCGGCCCGGCCCTGAGCAGGTCGGCGAGTGTACGGACCGTGTCCGTGAAGCGCAGGCCCCGCCGTTCCACGACTTCGGACGGGGAGAGGGGTATGCGGTAGACGCGTACGCCTTTTGCTTTGCACCGGTAAGCGAGTTCGGGATCGATGAACTCCAGGGGAGTCGCGGAGACGGGGGCCAGGTTGTCGATCCGCCACAGTGCGGCCGCCGAACGGTGGCTCACGACCAGTCGTGGCTCCAGCAGTTGCATCGCTCGCAGCCGGGTGAGGAGGTCGTCGGCCACATGCGGTACGGCCCAGATGCCGTGCAGGAGCTGCACCCAGCCTTCGGCCCGCAGGGCTCGCGTGAGGGTTCGCGGTGGCCAGCCGGCATCGAGGGCGTGGGAGGTGCGGAGCAGGCCGTACTCGGCCAGCTCCTGCAACGCCTTTCGTTCCATGCCCCCCAAGATCTCAGAGGGCGCAACTCCCGCAGCCTGCCTGTGGAAAACCCGACACTCTCCCGGGGAGACGACGCGGAATGGGCGGATTTGGGTCAACTGCTCATCCGCAATGACAATGAGCATGTGCGTGCTGCCTTCATGGCCACCGCACAGCAGACGCTCGATGAGTTCGCCGATCTCTTCGACGAGATCGAGGGGGAGCAGGGGGAGTCCCGTACGTGAATCTCCGCATCCGTCGAACGACATCGGGCCGTACTTGTCGGGCAGGACGTCTATCAAGGGCCGTATGCCAAGGCGGCGGCCCTTGCGCACTCCCTCGGGCGTATGCGCTGGCTGGAGCGCTCCGATACCCGGGTGGCCATTGTGGTCGCCCACGCTTATCTCGTCGCTGCTGGTGTTCCTGCGAAGCTTGATCAGCAGCGGGTTTCGGCGCTCGCGAACGAGCTGCGGAAGGAGACTTGCACGGCTAGGAGCGTGGCCGAGGTGCTCAAGTCCTGGGCGGTTTAGGGGGTGCGGCGGTGGGGTCGAGCTTGGGTTCGGCCCCACCGCCGAACGTGCTGCTGTGTTACGGCATGGAGTTGTTCAGCGGGGTGACCGGCATGGAGTTGTCCAGCGGGGTGACCGGCATGGAGTTGTCCAGCGGCGTGACCGGCATGGAGTTGTTGGCCAGCGCGGGGCTCGCGGCGACGGCGGTGGTGCCGATCACCAGGGCGACAGTGGCGACGATCTTCTTGGCGCGGGTCATTTCGGCTCCTGTTGGGGAGGGGACTTCCGAACGCAGGTGACGCTAGCGCCAGGTGGGGCGGTGTTCGAACATCTCGAACGCTTCCCGCCAAAGATCGTCTCGAACCAGCTTCTTGACATGCATCGGCCGCGACGGCTCCCCCTCCGCGCCGCCGCGGCCGATCCCCGTGGAATGAGGCTTACTTGTTGCCCTCAAGGTCCAGGGCGGGCGGGGCGGGCATGTGGTTGTCCATGGTCGTGATGACTTCCGCGGCCGGCTCGCTCGGCATGTGGTTGTCGAGCGTGGTGATGGTCTCTTCCGTAGCCGGTTCGCTCGGCATGTGGTTGTCGAGCGGAGTGGCGTCTGCGTCCTTCTTCGTGTCGCTCATGTGCTTGCGTCCTCTGCTGTGGTTACGAGTGAGGAACGCCCGCCCGGAAGCTCCCCCGAGGGCTGCCGGACGGGCGTTCGGAGCCGCACACTAACCGGTCTGGCTCCGGGTCGAACCGTCTGCCCCCCGACGCGACGGTCTGACAGGTATGAGACTGCCGGGCTGAGATAAACGAATGCTGAACGTCCACGCGTGCCTGGTGGGGAAGCCGCCCTCTATGCTGCCGCCGCGGAAGTAAGCAGGACTCGCACCTCGCTTGCCTCGTGGGCCCCGTTCTGCTCATAGAGGTTGAGAGCTTCACGCCAGCACGCCTTGGCGCGGTCCACTTGGCCCAGGGCCGCGAGCGCACGCCCAAGGAGTGTCAGGACGTTCCCCCGCATCCGGTCGCCGCCTATACAGCCCAAGGCAAGTGCCTGCTCGGCATGTTGGGCTGCTTGAGCAGGTCGACGGGCAGCCATGTGCACTTCGGCAATTCGGAAGTTGGTCGCGCCCTCCCACAGCCGCTGTCGGTGGTTGCTGAAGATATTCAGCGCTTCGGAGAACTGACTCAGCGCTTCGCTGTGTCGCCCCGCGCTCGTCAGCGCAACGCCTACGGCGAAGTAGCCATTGGCCAGGCGCATTGTTCGACCCAGCTCGATGTACACGGCCAAGCCGCGCTTGGCGATCTCGACTGCCTCCGTGACATTCCCCGAGCCCAGCTGGGCCCGTGAGAGGTTGGAAAGAGCGGACGCCTCGCCGGGCCTGTTACCCGCTGCTCGAAAGCCTTCAATGGCCTGACCGAAGAGAACCCTGGCGTCCGCGTTACGTCGCTGATGCAAACAGATGAGCCCTCGATTGTTGGCCACCCAACTAACAGCAGTGGAGTCCCGCTCCATCTCCGCTAGCTCCATAGCGACCTGAGCTTCCTCGTCAGCCTGCTGAATGCGGCCGGAAACGAGTAGAACATCCGTGAGGACGGTTCTCGCCCTTCCCTCAGCTCGCCCATCCCCCGCACTCCGAGTCGCCTCGCACATGGCCCGCGCCGTCGTCTCGTACTGATGGGAGTTGGCGCCCGACTCGGTCAGGTCCTTCGCCGCCCACAGCAGGTCGACCCCGCGCCGCAACCGATCCGTCCCTGCCGACTGCCGCGCGCACGCCAGCAGCGGTGCCGCCTCGGTGTACAGCCAGTCCAGCGCCTCCGTCCCGTCGGCGAACCGCAACCCCGGATACTCCGTGGGTTCCAGGTCGTCCACGAGTCGGTCTCCCGGCCGCTCTATGGCGTACACCCCAGCCGTGGTCGCCAAGTAAAAGTCCAACAACCGAGAAAGCGCCGCCCCCCTCTCCTCCGGCGGCCACTCATCCCTCTCCGCACAAGCCCGCGCATATAGCCGCACCAGATCATGGAACCGGTACCGCCCAGGCGCCGCCGACTCCAGCAGCGACGTATCGACGAGGGACTCCAGCAAGTCCTCCGTCTCCTCGACCCCCAGATCCAGCACCGCAGCCGCAGCAGCCAGCGAAATGTCCGGCCCGTCCGCCAGCCCCAGCAACCGGAACGCCCGGGCCTGCGCCGGCTCCAGTTGCCCGTAGCCCAGCTCGAAGGTGGCCTTGACGGCCAGGTCGCCGGCCTGGAGTTCGTCCAGTCGGCGTCGCTCGTCCGCGAGCTTCGCCGCCAGTACCGAGACAGTCCACGTACGACGGGCAGCCAGCCGTGACGCCGCGATCCGGATGGCCAGCGGCAGGAATCCGCACGCCGCCACCACGTCCAGCGCAGCCTCCCGCTCGGAAGCGACTCGCTCCTCGCCTACGATCTTCGTGAACAGGGACAGCGCCTCGTCCGGGGACATCACGTCCAGGTCCACCAGATGGGCCCCGGCCAGATCCACCATCCGCACCCGCGACGTCACCAGCGCCGCGCACCCCGATGTTCCGGGGAGCAACGGCCTGACCTGCGCCGCATCCCGTGCGTTGTCCAGAAGTACCAGCACCCGCCGCCCGTCCAGCACCGACCGGTAGAGCGCGGAACGCTCCTCCAGCGAGTCGGGGATCGCCGAATCCGCCGTGCCCAGCGCACGCAGGAACGAGCCCAGGACCGTCTCCGGCTCGGCTGCCCGGGAGCCCGCGCCCTGTAGGTCCACGTACAGCTGGCCGTCGGGGAAGGACGTCCGCGACTCGTGCGCCACGTGCACCGCCAGCGTCGTCTTGCCGACGCCTCCGATGCCCGCCAGCGCCGAGACCGCCATCACCCGGCCCTCGGCGGAGGCCAGGACGTCGCTCAGTTCCGAGACGAAGCCGGAGCGGCCCGTGAAGTCAGGGACCGTCGCGGGAAGTTGGGCCGGGCGGACCGGGGTCACGGAGGGCTCCGTGAGGGGCGCCGACGGCTCTGCCAGGCCCGGGTCCGCCTGCAAGATGCGGTGCTGGAGCTCCCTCAAGCCCTGCCGCGGGTCGACTCCCAGCTCGTCCGCCAGCAGGCGCCGCGTGTCCGCGTACACCGCCAGTGCCTCCGCCTGGCGCCCGCTGCGGTACAGCGCCAGCATCAGCAGCTCGCGCAACCTCTCTCGCAGGGGATGGGAAGCCGTCAGGGCCGTCAGCTCAGAGACCGCCTCCGCGTGGCAGCCCTGTTCCAGGTCCATGTCCAGGCGGGTTTCCAGGAGTTGGAGTCTCCACTCCTCCAACCTGACCCGCTGGGCCTCCGCGTACGGGCCCGGTACCCCCGCCAGGGGTTCGCCGTCCCACAATCCCAGCGCCCGGTTCAGGGCTTCCCTCGCCTGGCAAAGGTCCCCCGCCCCCCGCGCCTTCTCCGCCTCCGTCGCCAGTTCCTGCGCCTCGGCCAGGTCCAGGGCGCCGTCGCCGAGACCCCGTACCGCGTATCCGCCGGACTCGCTCACCAGGACGTCCGGGTTCAGGGCCTTGCGCAGACGGGAGGCGTACGTCCGTACCGCCGCCAGCGCCTGCGACGGAGGTTCCTCGCCCCACAGGGCGTCGATCAGCTCGGCCGCCGTCGCCGTACGGCCCTCGCGGAGCAGCAGGGCGGCCAGGAGGGCGCGTTGCTGTGGGGAACCGGTTCCCAGCGGCTCCCCGTCGCGCCAGGCGCGCACCGGGCCGAGCACGCTGAAGCGCAGCGCCGTCGGCTCCTGCGAGTGCGAGCCTGGACGCCTCTGCTCCGGCACCCGCGGTACTCCGTCCATCGCCGTCCCCCATGCAGAACGTCATGACAACCAGGCGCCAGTTTGCCTTGTTCATGGCGGATGCGTCAGCCGTGCGAGACCGCAGTCACAGCCGGGCGCGCGGGATACCACCATCCCCTCACATCCTCTTCGCACACCACCGCATAGCTGACGGGTCGTCAGATCGGCGCTACGGTGCACCCCATGGAGACCAATCCGAGCTTTCCGCTGATCATCTCCGTCGACGACCACACCGTTGAGCCGCCCACCGTGTGGCAGGACCGCCTCCCGAAGAAGTACCTCGACACCGGGCCGCGCATCGTCCGCGCCCCGCTCAAGGAGATGTCCTTCCTCGGCGGGCGCTTCAAGCCCGTCATGGGCAAGCAGGGGGACGACGGGCCTCTTGGCGACTGGTGGGTCTACGAGGACCTCCACCGGCCCCTCACCCGCCTCGACACCGCCGTGGGGTACTCACGCGACGAGATCAAGCTCGAAGTCATTACGTACGAGCAGATGCGCGTCGGCTCCTACGACGTCCCCGCCCGCCTCGCCGACATGGACGTCAACCACGTCCAGTCCGCCCTCTGCTTCCCCACCTTCCCCCGCTTCTGCGGCCAGACCTTCACCGAGGCCAAGGACCACGAGCTCGGCCTCCTGTGCATCCAGGCCTACAACGACTGGACGGTGGAGGAGTGGTGCGGGCCGGCCGCGCTCGGAAGGCTCATCCCGCTCACCCTCATCCCCCTCTGGGATGCCGAACTCGCGGCCGCGGAGGTGCGGCGCATGGCAGAGAAGGGCGTTCGCGCCGTCGCTTTCTCCGAGATACCCCCGCACCTCGGACTGCCCTCCGTGCACACCGACGACTGGGACCCGTTCCTCGCCGCCTGCGACGAGACCGGCACGGTCGTCGCCATGCACATCGGGTCGTCGAGCCGTATGCCCTCCACCTCGGCCGACGCCCCGCCCGCCGTCGGCTCCACCATCACCTTCGCCAACTGCTGTTTCTCGATGGTGGACTGGCTGATGAGCGGCAAGTTCGAGCGGTTCCCCAACCTGAAGGTGATGTACGCCGAGGGGCAGATCGGGTGGATTCCCTACATCCTTGAGCGCGCCGACGTGGTGTGGGAGGAGAACCGCGGGTGGGGCGGGGTGGCCGACAAGGTGCACCGGCCGCCGTCCGAGCTGTTCGCCGAGCACGTCTACGGCTGCTTCTTCGACGACGCCTTCGGGCTCAGGAACCTGGACGCCATCGGCCTGGACAACGTCCTGTACGAGACCGACTACCCGCACTCCGACTCCACCTGGCCGAAGTCGCGGGAGGTCGGGGAGGCGCAGATGGGACACCTGGACGCCGACACCGTCGAAAGGATCGTCCGCGGCAACGCCATCGAGCTCCTCCGGCTCACCCCCGAGGGGCTCTGGTCACCGTGAAGTACGGCATCCAGCTCCCCGTCCAGTCCCAGAGCACCCTGTACGCCGAGCCCTGGGAGGCCGCAGCCGGCCCCGACGACCTCCTGGAGGTCGCCCGCGCCGCCGACCGCGCCGGCTTCGCCTACCTCGCGTCCTGCGACCACGTGGCGATCCCGCGGCGTCTCGCGCCCGCGATGAGCACGGTCTGGTACGACCCCGTCGCCACCCTCGCCTTCCTCGCGGCCGCCACCGAGCGCATCCGGCTGCTGAGCCATGTCGCCGTCGTGGGGCTGCGGCACCCCCTGCTCAGTGCCAAGCAGTACGCGACCCTGGACCACCTCTCCGGCGGGCGGCTGATCCTCGGGGTGGGCGCCGGGCATGTGGAGGAGGAGTTCGGGGTCCTGGGGGTGGACTTCCGGCGGCGGGGAGCCGTGCTCGACGAGTGCGTCGACGCCCTGCGGGCCGCCCTCGGGCCGGACGAATTCCCCGAACATCATGGCAAGTTGTACGACTTCGAGGGGCTCGGGCAGCGGCCCCGGCCCACACAGGAGCCCGTTCCCCTGTGGGTCGGTGGGTCCTCGCCCGCCGCCGTGCGCCGGGCCGCCCTCAAGGGGGACGGATGGCTGCCGCAGGGCGATCCCCGGGACCGGCTGCCCGAGCAGATCGCCAGGATCGGGCGGTTGCGGGAAGAGGCCGCCATCCAGGGGCCGTTCGTCGTCGGCGCCATCACCGAGCCGCTGTACGTCGGCAGCCCCGGCTGGCATGTCGGGCGGCGCACGATCAGCGGGCCGCCGGACAGCCTCGCCGAGTCGCTGCGGGCGTACCGCGCGATGGGCGTGCACCAGGTCCAGGTGCGGTTCCGCAGTCGTAGCCGCAGCGAACTCACCGACCAGATCGCGGCGTTCGGCGCCGACGTGGCTCCGCACCTCGACTAGGGAGAACCATGGGCAAGCTGGACGGACGTGTCGTCGTCGTCACCGGGGCGGCACGCGGGCAGGGGGAGCAGGAGGCGCGGCTCTTCAGGGCGGAGGGCGCCGAGGTCGTCGTGGCGGATGTGCTGGACGACCAGGGGCAGGCGCTCGCCAAGGAGATCGGGGCGCTGTACGTCCACCTCGATGTGCGGGAGGAGGACGACTGGCGGGCGGCGGTCACCGCCGCCAAGGGGGCCTACGGCCATGTCGACGGGCTCGTCAACAACGCCGGCATCCTGCGCTTCAACGCCCTCGTCGACACGCCGCTGGACGAGTTCATGCAGGTCGTCCGGGTCAATCAGGTCGGCTGCTTTCTCGGGATCCGCGCGGTCGCGCCGGAGATGGAGGACGGCGGGACCATCGTCAACACCGCCTCGTACACCGGTGTGACCGGGATGGCGGCCGTGGGCGCGTACGCGGCCAGCAAGCATGCCGTGCTCGGGCTGACCCGGGTCGCCGCGCTGGAGCTGGCGCCCCGGGGGATACGGGTCAACGCCGTCTGTCCGGGCGCGATCGACACCGCGATGTCCAACCCGGCGCAACTGGATCCCACGGCGGACGCCGAGGAGACCGCGCGGGCCCTGGACGGGCTGTACCGCAAGCTCGTCCCGCTGGGGCGGATCGGGCGGCCGGAGGAGGTGGCACGGCTGGCCCTGTTCCTGACCTCGGCGGACTCCTCGTACATCACCGGGCAGCCGTTCGTGATCGACGGGGGATGGCTGGCCGGGGTGTCCGTCATCTGACTGGCCGTCAGCTATTGACGGTCCAGGTGCCTGATGCCAATCTGACGATCCGTCAGTTAACTGAAACCGGGGACGGTGAACCTCCGTGGAATTCGGGCTCTTTGTACAGGGGTACGTGGGCAAGCGCGCCGAGACCGACCCGCTCGCCGAGCACAAGGCGCTGATGGAGGAGACCGAGTACGTCATCCAGGCGGACAAGTCCGGCTTCAAGTACGCCTGGGCCTCCGAGCACCACTTCCTGGAGGAGTACTCGCACCTGTCGGCCAATGACGTGTTCCTGGGATATCTGGCGCACGCGACCGAGCGGATCCACCTCGGGTCCGGGATCTTCAACCCGCTCGCCCAGGTCAACCACCCCGTGAAGGTCGCCGAGAAGGTCGCCATGCTCGACCATCTCACCGGCAACCGCTTCGAGTTCGGCAGCGGGCGGGGGGCCGGCTCGCACGAGATCCTCGGCTTCCTGCCCGGCATCACCGACATGAACCACACCAAGGAGATCTGGGAAGAGACCATCGCCGAGTTCCCCAAGATGTGGCTCCAGGACGAGTACGCCGGCTTCCAGGGCAAGCACTGGTCGCTGCCGCCCCGGAAGATCCTGCCCAAGCCGTACGGCGGCTCGCACCCCGCGATGTGGTACGCCGCCGGCTCGCCCCCCTCGTACGCCATGGCCGCGAAGAAGGGGCTCGGGGTGCTGGGGTTCAGTGTGCAGAAGGTCTCCGACATGGAGTGGGTGCTGGAGCAGTACAAGACGGCGATCGTGGACGCCGAGCCGATCGGGGACTTCGTCAACGACAACGTGATGGTGACGACGACCGCGATCTGCGCGCCCACGCATGACGAGGCCGTGCGGATCGCCGTGAGCGGCGGGCTGCACTATCTGCCCTCGCTGGTGTTCCGCTACCACGACACGTTCCCGCGGCCCGAGGGGTTCCCGGTGTGGCCGGAGACGCTGCCGGAGTACACCCCCGAGTTCGTCGAGGTCCTCATCGAGGAGGAGCTGCTGATCTGCGGGGATCCGGACGAGGTGTTCCAGCAGTGCAAGCGGTGGGAGCAGGCGGGGGCGGACCAGCTGAGCTTCGGGCTGCCGGTGGGGGTGCCGAAGGAGGAGACGCTGCGCACGATCCGGCTGATCGGGGAGCACGTGATCCCGAAGATCGACACGGATCCGGTGCATCGGACTACGCGGTTCCGGAGGGCTGTCTGAGGTTCGCCGGCGGCTGCGGGTGTGTGGGGGCTGGTCGCGCAGTTCCCCGCGCCCCTAGGTATGTCATCCCACCGCAGATCAGGAGGTGAACCCATGCTTGATCACGTCTTCAAGAGCGCGTCCGTCGTCGACGGGACCGGCACGCCCGCTTACACAGCCGATGTGGGGATACTCGACGGCCGTATCGCTGTTATCGGCCCCGATGTCAACGAGTCCGCCCGCTCCGCCGAAGACGCCACCGGCCTCGTCCTCGCCCCCGGTTTCGTCGATCCCCACACTCACTACGACGCCCAGCTGTTCTGGGATCCGTACGCCACCCCGTCCCTCAACCACGGAGTGACCACCGTCGCCGCGGGGAACTGCGGGTTCACGCTGGCGCCGCTCAACCCCGCGCGCCCCGGGGACGCCGACTACACGCGGCGGATGATGTCGAAGGTCGAGGGCATGTCGCTGGTGGCGCTGGAGGAGGGGGCGCCCTGGAGCTGGCACGGGTTCGGGGAGTATCTGGACGCCCTGGAGGGGCGGATCGCGGTCAACGCGGGGTTCATGGTGGGGCACTGCGCGCTCCGGCGGTACGTCATGGGTCCGGACGCGGTGGGCGGGCAGCCGGACGAGGAACAGCTCGCCGGCATGATCCGGCTGCTGCACGAGGCCATGGACGCGGGCGCCTGGGGGTTCTCCACCACCCAGTCCTCCACCCACTCCGACGGGGACGGGCAGCCCGTGGCCTCCCGGCATGCGCGGCCCGAGGAGCTGCTGGCGCTGTCGCGGGCCGTCGGGGAGCACGAGGGGACGCAGATCGAGGCGATCGTGGCCGGGTGCCTCGACCAGTTCAGTGACGCGGAGATCGAGCTGTTCGCGGAGATGAGCGCGGCGGCGGGGCGCCCGTTGAACTGGAACGTGCTGACCGTCGACGCGGCCGTTCCCGAGCGGGTGCCCCGGCAGCTGCTCGCGAGCGAGCGGGCCCGGAAGGCGGGCGGCCGGGTCGTCGCCCTCACCATGCCGATCCTCACGCCGATGAACATGTCGCTGGGGACCTTCTGCGCGCTGAACCTGATCCCGGGATGGGGGCCGGTCCTCGGGCTGCCCGTGCCCGAGCGCATCGGGAAGCTGCGCGATGCCGGTGTCCGGGCGGAGCTGCTGAGGCGCGCCCAGTCCAAGGAGGCGGGCGTCTTCCGGCGGCTCACGGACTTCGGGCGGTACGTCATCGGCGACACCTACAGCGAGGCGAACCGGGGGCTGACCGGGCGGGTGGTGCGGGACATCGCGCGGGAGCGGGGGCAGGAACCGTTCCAGTGCCTGGTGGAGATCTGCGCCCACGACGAGCTGAGCACCGTTCTGTGGCCGATGCCGACGGACAACGATCCGGCGTCCTGGGCGCTGCGGGCGCAGACCTGGCAGCACGAGGACGTGCTGCTCGGCGGCTCGGACGCGGGGGCGCATCTGGACCGGATGTGCGGGGCGCCGTACACGACCCGGTTCCTCGGCGACTGTCTGCGGGGCCGGCGGCTGACCGGTCTTGAGCAGGCGGTGAAGATGCTGACGGACGATCCGGCGCGGCTCTTCGGGCTGCGGGAGCGCGGCCGGATCCAGGAGGGCTTCCATGCGGATCTCGTGCTCTTCGACCCGGAGCGCGTCGACGCGGGCAAGGCCACTCTGGTGCACGACCTGCCGGGTGACAGTCCGCGGCTGGACTCCAAGGCCCTCGGGGTGCGTGCCGTGTGGGTCAACGGGGTCGAGGCGATCCGGGACGACGTGGTGACGGGGGAGGTGCCGGGGCGGGTGCTGCGGTCCGGGCGCGACACACGGACGGTGAGCACCCGGTGAGCCGGCGGCTGTTCGTCGGCGGTTCGTGGGTGGCGCCGGAGTGCGGCCACTACGAGGTGGTCGACCCGGCGACCGAGGGGACCGTCGGGTGGGCACCGGAGGCCTCGCGGGATCAGGTGCACGCGGCTTGTGCCGCGGCCCGCGAGGCCTTCGGGCCGTGGTCGCGCACGGCGCCCGAGGAGCGGGCGGCGGTCCTCGCCCGGGCGGCGGAGGTCATCCGCGACCGGCTGGTACCCGACGCCGAGCTGGCGCGGGCCGAGACCGGGGCGACGACGGCGACGGCCCGCGGCATGCAGGTCGGGGTGGCCGCGGCCCGGTTCCGGCGGTACGCGCGAGTGGAGAGCGCCGAGTGGGCGATCCCGCCGCAGATCAACGAGGCCGGGCCGATGGGGAGGGCCGGGGTGATGGGGGCGCTTGCCGTGCGCCAGCCGGTCGGAGTGGTCGCCTGTGTCACCTCGTACAACAACCCGTGGGCCAACGCGGCGGGCAAGGTCGCCCCCGCGCTGGCGATGGGCAACACGGTGGTGGTGAAACCGGCCCCGCAGGATCCCCTGTCCGTCTACCGGATGGCGGAGGCGCTGGAGGCGGCGGGGGCGCCGCAGGGGGTCGTGAACGTGGTCTCCGGGACCTCGGTGGGAGTGGGCGAGGCGCTGGTCGGCTGCGCGGACGTCGACATGGTCAGCTTCACCGGCTCCACGGCGGTCGGACGGCGGATCGCCGAGGTGTGCGGGCGCGACATGCGGCGGCAGCTGATGGAGCTCGGCGGCAAGGGCGCGGCGCTCGTGTTCGACGACGCCGACCTCGGCTCGGCGGTGGCGGGCATCGGGACGACGTTCTCCTTCTACAGCGGGCAGATCTGCACGGCCCCGACGCGGGTGCTGGCGCAGCGCGGGGTGTACGAGCGGGTCGTCGAGCGGCTGGCCGCCTACGCGGGCCGGCTGAAGGTCGGCGATCCGCGGGAGCCGGACACCGTCGTCGGCCCGGTGATCTCGGCGGCGCACCGGGAGCGGGTGGAGTCGTACGTCGAGCTGGGCCGCAAGGAGGGCGCGGTGATCGTCGCGGGCGGTGAGCGGCCGCCGATGGAGAAGGGCTTCTACGTCGCTCCGACGCTCCTCGCCGACTGCACCAACGACATGCGGGTGGCCCGCGAGGAGATCTTCGGGCCGGTGGTGTGCGTGATCCCCTTCGACGAGGAGGAAGAGGGCATCGCCCTGGCCAACGACTCCGACTACGGCCTCATCGACTACGTCTGGTCCGGCGACGTGGCCCGCGCCTTCCGGGTGGCCCGGCGGCTGCGGGCCGGCGGGGTCGGCGTGAACACGGTCGGCCGGAACATGGAGGCGCCGTTCGGCGGGTTCAAGAGGAGTGGGGTCGGCCGGGACGTCGGGTCGTACGCGCTGCACGCGTACAGCGAGGTGCAGGCGATCGTGTGGCCGGGGTGAGGCAGTGGCGCAGGTCACAGGGGAAGATTCGGAATCGGACATTCCGGACGGTGCTGCGATTACCGAATATCGAACAGCAGTCGTTGATCCTTCAAGGTGGCGACCGCTTCCGGTCATCGACCATGCAATCATGTGTCGTGCTGCCGAACGGGAAGTGATTTCCAAGGTTCAGTGGGGATCTTGAATTCACCCGGCCATGGAATTCGCACCCTTTAACGTCCCGTTCCATGACTCAGACGGAATTGCGGCCCACGGCCGGTCAGGTCGACGGCGTACGGGGCAAGGGCCTCGGCGGCAACTCCGTCGGGCTGCTCGGCAGCGCGGTGATCGGTGTCTCCACCGTCGCCCCGGTGTACTGCCTGACCTCCACCCTCGGCTCCACCGCCGGTGAGGTCGGTCTCCAGATGCCGGCCGTCTTCCTCGCGGGCTTCCTGCCGATGCTGCTGGTCGCCTTCGCGTATCGGGAGCTGAACAAGGCGGTGCCCGACTGCGGCACGTCTTTCACCTGGACGGTGAAGGCGTTCGGGCCGAAGGTCGGCTGGATGTGCGGCTGGGGTCTGGTGATCGCCACGGTGATCGTGCTCTCCAACCTGGCCGGCGTCGCCACGTCGTACTTCTGGCTGCTGGCGGGCGAGCTCACGAACAGCGAGTCGGTGGCGGCCCTGGACGACAACAAGGCCGTCCATATCGGCACCTGCCTGCTGCTGATCGCGGTCGCCACGGCGATCAGCTACCGCGGGATGACCACCACCAAGGGCGTGCAGTACGCGCTCGTCGGGCTCCAGCTGGTGGTCCTGGCCCTGTTCGTGGTCATGGCGCTGCAGAAGGCGGGCTCCGGGGACTTCGCCGGCGGCCTCGACTTCTCCTGGTCCTGGCTGAACCCGTTCGAGGTGCAGTCCTTCGGCGCCTTCACCGCCGGACTCTCCCTGTCGATCTTCATGTACTGGGGCTGGGACGCCTGTCTGACCACCAACGAGGAGACCATCGGCAGCGAGAAGACCCCGGGCCGCGCCGCCCTGGTGGCGATGGTCGTCCTGGTCGGCTCCTACCTGGTCACCGGCGTCGCCGCGCAGATGGCGGTGGGCTCCGGCACGGACGGCCTGGGCTTGGCCAACCCGGACACCTCCGACAACGTCTTCGCGGCCCTGGCCGGCCCGGTCATGGGCGAGGCGCTAGGCATCCTGCTCTTCGTCGCCGTCCTCGCCTCGGCCGCCGCCAGCCTCCAGACGACCTTCATCCCGGTCGCCCGCACCGTCCTCGCCATGTCGACGTACGAGGCGCTGCCGCCGTCGTACGCCCGCGTCCACGAGCGCTTCAAGACGCCCGGCCGCGCGACGGTCGTGGCGGGTGTGGCGACGGGCGCCTTCTACACGGTCATGACGCTGGTCAGCGAGCACGTCCTCGTCGACACGATCTACGCCCTCGGCCTCATGATCTGCTTCTACTACGCGCTGACGGCCTTCGCCTGCGCCTGGTACTTCCGCGACGTACTGACCCGCTCGACCCGGGACGCGCTCTTCAAGGGCGTCTTCCCGGTCGTCGGCGGCCTGCTGCTGACGGCGGTCTTCGCCAAGACCCTCTACGACATGTGGGACCCGGCCTACGGCAGCGGCTCCGCCGTCCTCGGCGTCGGCTCCGTCTTCGTCATCGGCGTCGGCCTGCTCCTCCTGGGCGTCGTGCTGATGCTGGCGATGCAGCGCCGCAGCCCGGCGTTCTTCCGGGGCGAGGTACTCACGACGGGGACGCCGGCGCTCGTGGTGGCGGACTAGCCCGTGGTGGAGGGCCGGCCCGTGGTGGAGGACTAGGAGTCCAGATCCACCCGCACGGTCAGCAACTGCGCCCCCATCACCCGCACTCCCGCGCTGTTGAAGCGCGGGAGGCTGCGCAGGCGGGCCACCGGGTCGTCGTCCGGCATCAGATGGGCCGTGCCCTGGTGCCAGCGGCCGTGTATCCGGACCCGCACCTTCGGGTCGGCCAGGATGTTGCGGACGTACTGCGAACGCTCGCCGAACTCCGAGACCAGCCAGAAGGAGTCGCCCACGCGGCGGCCACCGACCGGGGTGCGCCGGGGCAGGCCCGAGGTGCGGCCCGTGGTCTCCAGCAGAATGTGGTTCGGCAGGCGGCGCATGACGGCGTTGAGGCGGCGCTGGAAGGCCGTGACGGCACGGTACTTCCGCTCGATGCTGGGGGACATGGTCCGAAGGCTCCTGTCGAGTGCCGGTATGGGCATGCGAGTTCACACATGTTTTGCGCTGCGGCCGCCGGACGGCAGGCCCGTGCCCCTTTAATGGTGCCCCTGACGGTGCCCTGGGCGAGGGGTGGGGTGGGCATGCGCGTCGTGACCTGGAACCTGTGGTGGCGGTTCGGCCCCTGGCGCGAGCGGCAGAAGGCGATCCTGGCCGTGCTGCGCGACCTGCGGCCCGACGTCGTGGGCCTCCAGGAGGTGTGGTCGGCCGACGGCGAGAACCTCGCCGAATGGCTCGCCGGGGCCCTCGGAATGCACTGCGCCTGGGCCGCGTCCCCCGCCCCGCAGCGATGGCGGCGGCGCATCGGGGACCCGACCGTGGACATCGGCAACGCCGTACTCAGCCGCTGGCCCGTCGCCGAACAGGACGTGCTGCGGCTGCCGGCGCCGGAGGAGTTGGACGACGGCCGGCTGGCGCTGTACACGCGGCTGGCGGCCCCGGGACACCCGGTGGCCTTCTTCACCGCCCATCTGACCTCCGCCCCGAACGCCTCCGACGTACGCGGCGAACAGCTCGCCGCGCTCACGGAGTTCGTGGCCGCGCACCGGGCCGAGACCCCGTACCCGCCCGTCGTCACCGGCGACTTCAACGCCGAGCCGGACTCCCCCGAACTGCGCCTGTTCACCGGCTCCTTCGCCGACGCCTGGACGCACGCCGACCCGACGGCGCCCTCCGCCACCTGGGACTGGAACCCGGACCTCCCCTACCGCCCGGCCGCACAGGAGCCGGGCGCACGGATCGACTACGTCCTCCTCGGCGCCCCGGGGCACGTACGCACCGTCCGGCGGGCCGGGGACCGACCCGTGGACGGCGTATGGCCGTCCGACCACGCGGCGGTGGTGGCGGACCTCGTGAGCTGACCAGGCCGGGCGATGGATCACCGTGCGCCGAGGAAGATCGGGTTGGTGAACGCGGCCAGCGCCCCCGGCAACGGCCCGATCGCCGTCGCGTGCCTCAACTCCGCCCGCACATAAGCCGAGTAGGCGGGCGTGGTCGTCCACTCGACCACCCCCGCCCCCGTCACCGGCAGCGGCGCGCTCGTGAACAGCACCCCCTGGTCGGTCACGAACCGTACCGTGCAGCGCGGGGCGCCCGTGGCCTCCAGGCGGACGGTGACCGGGGTGTCCGCCGCGGCCTCCAACCGCCCGCCGATATCGGCCTGTTCACCCCGCTCGCCCGACGCCGTGAACGCCAGTGAGACGTGCCGCGACTCGGCGACGTACGACCGCCCCTCCCGGATCCCCTCCTGGATCGCCTCCCGGGTCAGATCGTCGGCGAGGACCACCGTCTGCGGCGTCCCCACCGGGTCGGGATCCCGGTGCGCGTCGCTGTTGCCCATCGCCGGGATCCAGTCACGGCCGCCCCGCACCGAGGCGACGAGCATGCTGTCCCAGTCGGCCAGCGCCATCTCGTCGTCGGGCGTGTAGGCGCCGTTCCACACCTCCACCGCGTCCGCCTCGCCGAAGCCGAACTTCCAGTTGCAGCCGATGCAGGTGGCGTGCGGATGCGCGGGTACGACGAGGCCTCCGGCGCGGCGGATCTGGCGGGCGAAGCGGCCGAAGCGGTTGTCGCGGGCCCGGTAGCGCCAGTCGACGAAGGTGCCGGGGTCGGTGCCGAGCGCCACCACATGCCCGTTCCTGGTGGTGACCTCCTCACCCAGCATCACCAGCAGGTCCTCGTCCGCCACGTCGGCCCAATGGGCGTGTGCGGAGTGCGTGTTGTGCTCGGAGCTGTTGATGAAGTCCAGGCCCGCGGCCCGCGCGAGCGCCGCGATCTCGGCCGGGGTGCGGCGGCCGTCGGAGTACCAGGAGTGCAGATGGCAGTCCCCGCGGTACCAGTCCCGGCCCCGCCCCCTGGCCCGCTGCGGCGGGTACACAGGCTCGGCGACGGCGCCCTGGTCGCCGTAGGAGAGCGTGACCGTCAGTTCGTACGTCAGGCCCTGCGGGGCGACCGTGTACGGGCCGAGCGCGAGGTGCCAGGTGCCCTTGCGCACCGGGCCCGGGATGTACCCCGGCGTCGCGTCGTCGGCGCGGACGAAGAACTCGGTGCGCGCGCCGCCCGACCAGCCCCGGAAGCCCCTGCCGCCGAGGTCGGTGCCGCGTTCGTCGAAGAGGCCGATGTCGAGGGCGTTGCCCGGGGTGCCGGCCGGGACGGACGGCCGGTCGTAGGTGTAGGAGACCTTGATCTCCCTTACGCCGGCGGGGACTTCGAGAGGCACGTACACGAAGTCGGGGGACCCGGCGGGCAGCGTGCCCCGGATCGTCTTCGTCTCCGTCACGCCTACCAACGTAGGCGCGGCGGCGCCTCCCGTCACCACCTCAGCCATGATGCCGACCAGTCGGTATGGACTTCTGGGGCCGGGCACGGTACAGATGCAGGCATGCGTATCGCCGCCACGATCTTCCTCACCGACGAGACGATCACCCCGACCAGGCTTGCCCGCGAGCTGGAGCAGCGCGGGTTCGCCGGGCTCTACCTGCCCGAGCACACCCACATCCCCGTCGAGCGGACCAGCCCGTACCCGGCGGGCGGCGACCTGCCGCCCGAGTACGGCCGCACCCTCGACCCCTTCGTCGCCCTCGGCCAGGCCGCCGCGGTCACCGAGCGGCTCGGCCTCGGCACCGGCATCACGCTGGTCGCCCAGCACGACCCCATCGACCTCGCCAAGCAGATCGCCACCCTCGACCACCTCTCCGACGGCCGCTTCACCCTCGGCCTCGGCTTCGGCTGGAACGTGGAGGAGGCCGCCGACCACGGGGTCGAGTGGCGGACCCGGCGGGAACTCGTCCGGGACCGGATGGCGCTGATGCGGGCACTGTGGTCGGAGGAACCGGCCGCGTACGAGGGGGAGTTCGGGAGCGTACGGGCCTCGTACGCGTACCCGAAGCCCGTGCAGAAGCCGCGGGGGCCGGTCAACGGGCCCCGCACGCTCATCGGCGGGGCCGCCGGGCCGAAGCTGTTCGCCCACATCTGCGAGTACGCCGACGGCTGGCTGCCCATCGGCGGGCGGGGCCTGTCCCAGTCGCTGCCGGTGCTGCGGGCCGCCTGGGCGGAGGCGGGCCGGGACCCCGAGGCGCTCCAGGTGGTGCCGTACGCCGTCCACCCCACGCCCGGCAAGCTCGCGCACTACGCCGACCTCGGCATCGAGGAGATCGTGGTGCAGCTGCCGCCGGCGGGGGAGGCGGACGTCCTGCGGCTACTCGACGACTACGCTCCGTTCCAGTGACACCGTGTAACGCCCGGCGGTCGGGGGCGAATCGGGCGGCCCTTGTTTGCCCTGATCACCGCGCTCGTATCCTCGAAGGATGACGACTTCCGCGACCTCCGGAACCGGCCCGACCGAGAACTCCATGCGTCGCGCCCTGAAACGAGCCCGGGACGGCGTCGCACTCGACGTCGCCGAGGCCGCCGTACTGCTCCAGGCCCGCGGCGAGGCGCTCGACGACCTCGCCGCTTCGGCCGCCCGGGTGCGGGACGCGGGCCTGGAGGCGGCGGGCCGCCCCGGCGTCATCACCTACTCCAAGAGCGTCTTCATCCCCCTCACCCGGCTGTGCCGGGACAAGTGCCACTACTGCACGTTCGTCACCGTGCCGGGCAAGCTGCGCCGGGCGGGCCACGGGATGTTCATGTCCCCGGACGAGGTCCTCGACATCGCCCGCAAGGGCGCCGCCCTCGGCTGCAAGGAAGCCCTGATCACCCTGGGCGACAAGCCCGAGGACCGCTGGCCCGAGGCCCGCGAATGGCTCGACGCGCACGGCTACGACGACACCATCGCCTACGTCCGGGCGATCTCGATCCGGATCCTGGAGGAGACGGGACTCCTCCCTCACCTCAACCCCGGGGTGATGAGCTGGACGGACTTCCAGCGCCTGAAGCCGGTCGCCCCCTCGATGGGCATGATGCTGGAGACGACGGCGACCCGGCTCTGGTCGGAGCCGGGCGGCCCGCACCACGGCTCCCCGGACAAGGAACCGGCCGTACGCCTGCGGGTGTTGGAGGACGCGGGCCGCTCCTCGGTCCCCTTCACGTCCGGGATCCTGATCGGGATCGGCGAGACGTACGAGGAGCGGGCGGAGTCGCTGTTCGCGCTGCGGAAGATCGCGCGGGCGTATCACGGCATCCAGGAACTGATCATCCAGAACTTCCGCGCCAAGCCGGACACGGCGATGCGCGGCATGCCCGACGCCGAGCTGGACGAGCTGATCGCCACGGTGGCCGTAGCCCGCCTCATCATGGGCCCGAGCGGCTGCATCCAGGCCCCGCCGAACCTGGTCGACAGCGAGTACGAGCGGCTGATCGGCGCTGGGATCGACGACTGGGGCGGGGTGTCCCCGCTGACGATCGACCATGTGAACCCCGAGCGCCCCTGGCCGCAGATCGAGGAGCTCACCCGGCGCTCGGCCGCCGCCGGATTCGCGCTGCGGGAACGCCTCTGCGTGTACCCGGAGTTCGTCCGCCGCGGCGAGCCCTGGCTGGACCCGCGGCTGCGCCCGCACGTGGCGGCGCTGGCCGACCCGGTCTCCGGACTTGCGCGCCCGGAGGCCCTGCCGGAGGGGTTGCCCTGGCAGGAGCCGGACGAGGCGTTCGTATCCTCCGGCCGTACGGATCTGCACACCACCATCGACACCGAGGGCCGTACGTCCGACCGCCGCGACGACTTCGACGAGGTGTACGGCGACTGGGGCGCCCTGCGCGAGGCGGCGGCGCCCGGCATGGCGCCGGAACGCATCGACACCGACGTACGCGCGGCGCTGGCGACGGCCGCGGACGACCCGACGAAGCTGACGGACGAGGAGGCGCTGGCGCTGCTGCACGCGGACGGGCCCGCGCTCGACGCCCTGTGCCGGATCGCCGACGACGTCCGCAAGGCGGCCGTGGGCGACGACGTGACGTACATCGTCACGCGGAACATCAACTTCACCAACGTCTGCTACACGGGCTGCCGCTTCTGCGCCTTCGCACAGCGCAGGACGGACGCGGACGCGTACACGCTCTCCCTCGACCAGGTGGCAGACCGCGCCCAACAGGCCTGGGAGGTGGGCGCGGTGGAGGTCTGCATGCAGGGCGGCATCCACCCCGACCTGCCCGGGACGGCGTACTTCGACATCGCGCGGGCGGTGAAGTCCCGAGTCCCCGGCATGCACGTGCACGCGTTCTCGCCCATGGAGGTGGTGAACGGCGCCACGCGCACCGGCCTGTCCATCCGCGAGTGGCTGAGCGCGGCCAAGGAGGCGGGCTTGGACTCCATCCCCGGCACGGCCGCCGAGATCCTCGACGACGAGGTCCGCTGGATCCTCACCAAGGGCAAGCTGCCCACGGCGACCTGGATCGAGGTGATCACGACGGCGCACGAGCTGGGCATCCGCTCGTCGTCGACGATGATGTACGGCCATGTCGACCAGCCGCGCCACTGGCTGGGCCATCTGCGGACCCTGGCCGGCATCCAGCAGCGCACCGGCGGCTTCACGGAGTTCGTGACGCTGCCCTTCATCCACACGAACGCACCCGTCTACCTGGCAGGCATCGCGCGCCCCGGCCCCTCCGTGCGGGACAACAGGGCGGTGACGGCGATGGCGCGCCTGCTCCTCCACCCCTACATCCCCAACATTCAGACGAGCTGGGTGAAGCTCGGCACGGAAGGCGCGGCGGAAATGCTCCGCTCCGGCGCGAACGACCTGGGCGGCACCCTGATGGAGGAGACGATCTCCCGCATGGCGGGCTCCTCCTACGGCTCCTACAAGTCGGTGAAGGACCTGATCGCGGTGGCGGAAGCGGCAGGCCGCCCGGCCAGGCCCCGGACGACGCTGTACGGCGAGGTCCCGGAGGAACGGCAGCGGGCGGCGGCTGCCTCGGACGGGCATCTGCCGGAGCTGCTGCCGGTGCTGGACTGATGACAGGGCCGTGGGTGGCCCACTTGGCGGGCCACCCACGGCGCCTTGGTCACTTGTAGAAGTCGATCCGCTCGCCGTAGATGTACGTCACGTCGGCCCCGCTCCCGTAGGAGCGGACCGTCTCGAACTTGTAGGCGCCGCCGTCCTGGGTCTGGGTGCTCTCGCTGTTGCCGCGGGAGAAGATCAGCATGTAGTCCCGGTACTCCCCGGCGTACACCACGAACCGGTTCTCATAGCCCCAGGCCAGCTGGTTGTCGGCCTTGCTCCAGGTGTCGTCCCCCACCTTGCCGTCGGCCGTCAGACCGTGGTCCGCCTGCCACTCCTTCGTCGCGGCGGCCGTTCGCGGGCCGAAGAAGCCGTCGCGCGTGTCGAAGAGGTAGCCGTCGGCCCACAGGATGTTCTGCCACAGCTTGGTGAGTTCGGTCTCCGTCCCGGAAGTCGGGCAGCCGTCGCACAGGGAGTGGCCGAGCTCGTTGAAGTGGTCACCGAAGTCGTCGGTCACCGTGGAGTCGCCGTCCACGAACGTGGTGCCGTAGACGCCGCTGTTCGCGGCGTGCGCCGGTACGGCGAGCGCGGCGGTGAGTGCCATCGCCGCGCCGAGCCCGACAGCGGCCAGCTGCGTGCCTCGTCGCATTGCCTTGCGCATGTGGATCCCCCTTGGAACGAGCGGACAGGTACCGGGGGAGATGCTTGCGGCTCGCGATAGATGAGCGATAAACGTTCCTTGAACCGCCGACCGGGGCGGGAGGGGCAGCGGGCGCGGAGCCCCGGAGGTGGGCGCAGTACGATGATCCGACCCTGTCGGTGAGCTGAGGAGATGCGTGCCGTGCCTGCCTCGAAGGTCTGGGTGACCGGTCTGACGGTGGGAGCGATCGCCGCCGTCGCCGTCCTGGCCGTACAGGCCGACCAGGGCCCGCGCCCCACGGCCACGACCGCCCGGCCGAGCGCCACCGCCACCGCCACGCCCAAGCCGACCGAGTCCGCCAAGCCGGCCCGGGTGCCGGGCGACTCGGGCACGGGCCGCCGGATCGTCTACTCGCTCGGCCAGAAGCGGGTGTGGCTGGTGGACGCGAGCGACGCCGCCCGCCGCACCTTCGCGGTGTGGCCGGGGACGGTCTCGCCCGACCCGGGCAGCTACGAGGTGGGCACCCGGACGGAGGCGACGACGGGCTCGGACGGCGTCGAGATCGAGAACGTGGTCTACTTCGCCGCGGGGTCCGGAGTGAACTTCGCCTTCTCCAACGCCGTGGACGGCACCTCACCGCCGCCCCCGGTCGAGGGCGCCCGCACGGGCGGCGTCCGGATGAAGACGGCGGACGGCTCGGCGCTGTGGGCGTTCGGGACGACGGGCACGACCGTGACGGTCGTCGAGTAGAGGCAGAGAACGGGGGAAACGACAGTGGCGATATTGATCCTGTCCGTGATTCTGGCGCTGGCCATCGGGGGCTGCGCCTGCGTGGTGTGGGCGGCCCGGGGCACGGCGCCGCGCTGGGCCCGGGTGTGGGCCGCCGGGACCCGGGGCGCGGGCGAGCTGCTGTCGATCCTGATGAAGTCCAACAAGGGTTCGCGGAGCGGCAGCAGCTCGGACGGTTCCGACTAGGATTCGGCGCTGCCCGGCAGCTGGTTGACGATCAGCACGATCCCGCTGAACACGAACACCCGCGTCGCCGCGTCCAGCCCGTTCCAGTCCCCGGACTGCCACATCGCGAACCACTCACCGCCGATCGCGATGAACCCGGCGCCGAACAGCAGCATGACCATGAGCAGCCCGTACGTGGAGACGCGACGGGCGCCGGCCGCGTCCTGGCGGACCCAGAGCCAACTGCCGTATATGAGGACGAGCGCGGCGAGGGTCTCCCAGACGATGATCGCGACGTACGCCGTGTCCTGAAGTCCCTTGCTGGTGATGGATCTCCACATCAGATCGTCGTCCTTGAACGTCGTATCCATCGCAAGGACGTGCTGCACGAACTGCTGATTCGTCCCGAAGTCCGTGATGTTCCCGAAGGCCACGAGGGCCATGTAGAGCGCGACGGACGCGGTGAGAAGGAGGGCGGTGAGGCGGAGGGCGCTGCGTGGGGGTGTCGATGCCATGAAGGCCATCTTCCCTGCCTGGACTGGGGGTTGCAGATCGATTGAGCCAGAAAGCAGACTCCTGGTGGACCGACCGCGGGAGTGAAACGGGATGAGGCCGACACGGCCGACGATGCAGGAGCTGATCCGGCAGCGCAGACGGGCCGGATTCGTGGGCCGCAACGACGAGCGGGCCGCGTTCCGGCGCAACTTCGATCTCGCGCCGGAGGACGAACGCCATCGCTTCCTCTTCCACGTGCACGGCAACGCGGGCGTCGGAAAGACCTTCCTGGTACGGGAGTTGGAACAGCTCGCCCGTGAGAAGGGCGCGCTCACCGCCTACGTCGACGAGGGCGCCGGAAGCATCCCGGAGGCGATGACGGCGATCAGCCGCCAGTTCGGCGCCCAGGGCCACAGGTTCAAGGAACTGAACCGCGTTCTCGCTGACCACCGGGAGCGCCGCTACGAGGCGGAGGCGGCCGTCCTGGCCCTGGACCCCGGGCCGGAGGAACCGTCGACGGGCAGCGTGGCGATGGCCCGGGCGGGACTGGCGGGGCTGGGCCTGATGCCCGGGGTGGGTGCGGTCGCCGGCGCTTTGGACCCGGCTCAACTCGCCCAGGGAGTAGACCGTTTGAGGGCGGGCATCAGCGCCCGCCTGCGCAACTCCGAGGACGTACAGCTCCTGCTGTCGCCGGAGCGGGTGCTGACGCCGGTGCTGCTCGGCGAGCTGGCGGAGGCGGCGACCGCGGCGCCGTGGATCGTCCTGTTCTTCGACACGTACGAGCGGACAGGGCCGTTCCTCGACGGCTGGCTGCACGAGGTGATGACGACCGACCGGCACGGCGCCCTGCCCGCCACGGTCGTCGTGGTCACCGCCGGTCAGCTCCCCTTCGACACCGCCCGCTGGGGCGCCTTCGCCGACTTCATGACCGACGTGCCGCTCGGCCCGTTCACGGAGGCGGAGGCGCGGGGACTGCTGGCGGACAAGGGGGTGCTCGCGGCGCCCGTGGTGGAAGAGGTACTGCGCCTGACGGGCGGACTGCCGGTCCTCGTCTCCACCCTGGCCGAACAGCGCCCGGCCGACCCGGACGACGTGGGAGACCCCAGCGCCACGGCCGTCGAACGCTTCCTGAAGTGGGTGCAGGACCCGGCGCGCAGGGCGGCGGCACTGGCGTGCGCGCTGCCGAGGAAACTGGACGCGGACGTGTTCCGCGCGGTCGTGCGGGGCGAGACGGACGACACGCTGTACGAGTGGCTGAGGAGCCTGCCGTTCGTCAGCGAGCGGAGCGATCACCTGCGGTATCACGATGTCGTACGGGCACCGATGCTGCGGTTGCAACGGAAGCGGTCGCCCAGGGGGTGGGCGGAGGAACAACGACGGCTGGCCGGGGTGTTCGGGGCGTGGCGGGCGGAGGCGGAGGCCGGCCGGGGCGACGCGAGGCTGTGGTCCGACGACGAACAGCGGCTGGCGGGAGTGTTCCCGAGTTGGCGCGCGCAGACGGAGACCGACGGGCTCTGGCCCGACGAGCGGTGGCGGGAGCTGCGGCTGGCGGAGACCTACCACCTGCTGTGCGCGGGCGAGCGGGACGCGCTGCCGGGAGCGCTGCGGGACTTCGTCGCAGCCTGCGACCTGGGGGACACGGCCGCCGTGACCTGGGCGCGGACGGTGGAGGACGCGGGGCGGGACGGCGGGGTGGCCGAGGTGGCCCGATGGGGGAGCGAGCTGACCGGGGCGCTCGCCGACGGCGGCGTACCGGAGGCGTTGGGCCACCTCCTGCGCGGCACGTCACTCGACCTCGCCGAGCAGGCCCGGGCCAGGACGGTGATGGGCAGCGCGCTGCGGGACGCCGGCGCGCATCAGGAGGCCCTGGCCGAGTACGGCCGAGCCCTCGCCCTCGACCCCGGGCTGGCCCGGGCCCACCGCGGCCGGTCCACGGTGCGGGCCGAACTGGGCGACTACGACGGCGCGGTCGCCGACCTGGGCAAGGCGCTGGAAATCGCCCCGGACAACGCCCTGTGGTGGGCCGTGCGAGGCGAGTACCACCGCATCCGGGGCTGGGACACCGAGGCCCTCCGTGACCTGGACCGATCCCTCACCCTCGACCCGTCACTCGACTTCGCCTGGGCCTCCCGGGGCGCGACACGTCTGAGACAGGGCGACCCCGACACGGCCCTCCCCGACCTCGACCGGGCCCTGGAACTGAACCCGGACTACGCCTGGGCCCTGGCCCGCCGCGCCCGAGTCTGGCGCGCCCTCGGCGACCCCGAACGCCAACTGGCCGACCTGGACCGCGCCTTGACGGTGGATCCCGACTGGGCATGGGGCCTGTGCGAGCGCGGCGACGCACTGAGGGCGGCCGGCCGCGCCGAGGAGTCTCTGACAGACCTCGACCGCGCCCTGACCCTGGCCCCCGCCTACACATCGGCCCGCGCCAGCCGAGGCGCCACACTGGCCGCCCTCGGCCGCCACAGGGAGGCCCTGGCGGACCTGGACGCCGTCCTGACCGACAGCCCGACCTACACCTGGGCCCTACTCCAACGAGCCGCCGTCCACCGCGCCCTGGGCGCCCCCGAAAAGGCCACCACCGACGAGGAAACAGCCGCCCGCTTGTCGACGGACGGGGCTTCATGAAGGGCCGGCTGTCCTTCTGATTGCCGGCGGGGTCGCGGCACGCCGGGCCTGCTTAGCGGCGGGCGGCCGGTGGGTGGGGCGCGCCCGCGCCGAGTGGCGGCGGGCCGGGGCCGTGCTTGCCTCGCGCGCTCCATGAGTCACACCAGCCCCCTGGCAGGGGTAATTGGCCGATTTGGGCCACGGTTGGAGGCAGTGCCACTCGCTGACCTGGGCTTTTCTGGGCCTGCCCTGGCCCAAATGTGCCAATTAGCTTCGGCGGGTGTGCTGGTGGGGCTGGTGTGACAGACGAGGTGCCCTCGGGGGCATCTGCCTGGTATACCCGCCCGGCTCTGCTCATCCTCCGGTGCACCCTTCTCCGCTTCCCGCAGGCCGCCAGACCTCGCGGTACCGCGCCATGAGTGCGTCTACGTCGGCAACGTCACTTGGTACGGGTGAAACCCGAACACTCCGGATCACTTCCGACCACATACCGCACACCCCGCATACCCTTCCGCCCCTGAACCGCCCGTTCCTGGTCGATTACAGTGCTGAGCTGTCGTACGTACGGGCGGTGGCACGGGGAGGTCTTGGTGGGTGCGACAGCCGGCGCCGTCTGGGGCCGTTCCGAACAGCAGGACTTCCGTAGCCGGGTGCGCGGCACGATGCTCGGCGGGGCCGTCGGGGATGCGCTCGGCGCGCCCGTCGATGCGATGAGCCTTGAGGAGATCCGGGAGGCGTACGGCGCTGAAGGGCTCGTTGATCTCGGGCTCGGGTACGGGCGTCGTGGCGCCGTCACTCACCTCACCCAGCTCGCCCTCTTCACCGTCGACGGGCTCATACGCGCCCAGGTCCGCCGGGACACCGGTGCCTGGCATCCGCCCACCGATCTGCACCGGGCGTACCTGCGGTGGGCCGCCACCCAGCGCGACTGGGGGCCCGACGAGCGTCGTAAGGACGACGGCTGGCTGGCCCGCGAGGAGTGGCTGTACGCCCGCCGCGATCCCGCCCGCTCGCTTCTGCTCGGCCTCGGCGACGAGACCATGGGTACGCCGGAGGCGCCCAAGAACCCCGGAGAGGCCGGTCCCGAGGCTGCCGCTCGTTCCGGGCCCTTCGGGCTGCTGGTCGGCTGGGAGCCGCAGCTGGTTGCCCAGCTCGCCATCGAGTGCGCGGCGCAGACCCACGGCCATCCCACCGGCTACCTCTCGGCGGGCGCTTACGCCGTCATCGTGCACGCGCTGGCCTGCGGCGAGAGTCTGGACGGCGCCGTCCAGCGGGCGCTTGCGCTGCTCGCCGCCCGGCCGGGGCACGAGCCGGTGTCGGACGCCCTTCAGCATGCGCTGGGTGCTGTACGGCAGGGGATGCCGACGCCGGCCCGGGTCGAGGAACTCGTCGGCGACGGGACGGCGGAGGGGCCGCTGGCCGCCGCCGTGTACTGCGCCCTGGTGGGGGAGGACGTCCGGCACGGTCTGTGTCTTTCCGTCAATCACGACGGCCCCTCCGGTGCGACGGGCGCCCTGACCGGCGGCCTCCTCGGCGCCCTGCACGGCGAAACGGCCCTCCCGCCGGCCTGGCTGGCCGAGTTGGAGGGCCGTCCCACGATCCTGGAACTCGCCGACGACTTCGCCATGGAGATGACGCAGGGTCCGGCGTTGCATGGTCCGGCGGGCTCGTCACCGGGCTGGCTCGCGAGATATCCGCGGGGCTGAGCTGTTCCGGCGGGGGTGCTGCAACCCCCTGGGGCGCGGGGCTGTGTTGATTTGCGGCTACCGCCGCGTGGGCGCGACCAGCCCCCCCCCCACGCACCCGCACCGCCAACGGCGAACCCGTCACGCCTTCGTAGGCACCGGCTCAGCCAGCGCAGCCGCCCCGTCCCCGTCCGTATTGATCTTCTCGATGATCGCCAGCCGCTCCGGAGTGTCCTCCGGCTTCAGGTAGCCGATCAGGATGTACAGGATCAGCGACACCGCCAGCGGGATCGACACCTGGTACTCCAGCGGGACGCCGCCGTCGACACTCCAGTTGATCGGGTAGTTGACCAGCCAGAAGGCAAGCAGCCCCAGCGACCAGCTGGTCAGCGCCGCCGTCGGACCGGAGCGGCGGAAGGGGCGCAGCAGGCCCAGCATCATCGGGATGGCCATCGGGCCCATCAGGCCGGCCACCCACTTGATGACGACCGTGATGATGTCCTTGAAGGCGGGGGAGTTGACCTGCGTGGCTGCCGCCATGGACAGCCCGAGGAAGACGACGGTCGTGACCCGGGCGACCCGCAGCCCCTGCCCCTCGCTCCACGCCCGCGCCCTGCGCCACACCACCGGCGCGCAGTCGCGGGTGAACACCGCTGCGATGGCGTTGGCGTCGGAGGAGCACATCGCCATGGTGTGGGAGAAGAAGCCGACGATGACCAGGCCCAACAGGCCGTGGGGGAGGAGCTGTTCGGTCATGAGGCCGTAGGAGTCGGAGCCGTCCGGCTTCTGCGACTCGACCAGCAGCGGTGACATCCACATGGGGAAGAACAGCACCAGGGGCCAGACCAGCCACAGCGCCGCCGACAGCCGCGCCGACCGCTCCGCCTCGCGTGCACTGGCCGTGGCCATGTACCGCTGGGCCTGGTTGAGCATGCCGCCGTTGTACTCGAAGAGCTTGATGAAGAGGAAGGCGAGGAGGAAGACCGTTCCGTACGGGCCGACCAGCGGCTCACCGTGACCCTGGAGCTCCGGCTCGTCCCACGCCCCGAGGAACCCGATGCCCTTGTCGTCCAGTTCCACGACCACCGCGACGAACATCGCGACCCCGGCCAGCAACTGGATGACGAACTGCCCGAGTTCGGTCAGCGCGTCCGCCCACAGCCCGCCGATCGTGCAGTACACGGCGGTGATCGATCCCGTGATCAGGATCCCCTGGTTCAGCGAGATCCCCGTGAACACCGACAGCAGCGTCGCGATCGCGGCCCACTTCGCGCCCACGTCCACGATCTTCAGCAGCATGCCCGACCAGGCCAGCGCCTGCTGCGTCTTGAGGTCGTAGCGGTTCTTCAGGTACTCCAGCGGGGAGGCCACATGGAGCCGTGAGCGGAGCCGGTTGATGCGCGGGGCGAACAGCTTCGATCCGATGGCGATGCCGAGCGCGATGGGGAAGGACCAGGTGACGAAGGACGTGACGCCGTAGGTGTAGGCGATGCCCGCGTACCCGGTGAACATCACCGCGCTGTAGCCGGACATGTGGTGGGAGATGCCGGACAGCCACCACGGCATCTTTCCGCCGGCGGTGAAGAAGTCGCTGACGTTGTCCACGCGTTTGTGCGACCAGACGCCGATCGCCACCATCACGCCGAAGTAGCCGATGAGCACGGCCCAGTCGAGACTGTTCATGGGTTCCCTTCCCAGGTTCCGTCCTGTGAACGGCTCGCCCATGGTGGGTACGGTGGCAAGGGCACGACAAGCGCACGTCAGGTCAACAGAGGGTAAAATCGTTCGGAGCGATGACCTCTGTTCATGGACATGAACAGAACGGGGGCTCGGTCATCGCATCAGCTCCCCCGCGTTCACCAACAGCGACTGCCCCGTGATCGCCCGCGCCCGGTCCGACGCCAGGAACACCGCCGCGTCCGCCACATCCCCGTCCGTCGCCAGCTCCGGCAGCGCCATCCGCCCGGCCAGCCGCCTCAGCACCTCCTCCTCCGGCACCCCCTCGGTCGCCGCCGTGAACCGCACGTACGCCTGCACCGGCGGCCCCCACATCCAGCCCGGCAGCACGGAGTTGACCCGGATCCGGTACGGCCCGAGCTCCCGCGCCAGCGAGTACATCGCGCTGGTCAGCGCCCCCTTCGAGGCCGCGTACGCCGCCTGCCGCACCTGCGAGGGCGCCGCCACCGCCGACTGCGTCCCGATGAACACGACGGCGCCCCCGCCGCCCGCCTTCAGCCCGGGCAGGCACGCCCGCGTCATCCGCAGCGTCCCCAGCAGATTCACGTCGAGCACCGACTGCCAGGTCGCGAAGTCGGCGTCCTCAAGCCCGCCGAAGTAGCTGTCCCACGCGGCGACCTGCACCACCGCGTCGATCCGCCCGAACCGCTCCAGCGCCAGCCCCGCCAGGGCTTCGCACTGCGCCTCGTCGGTGATGTCCGTCGTCCGGTACGCGGTGTGCGCCCCGTCCGGATCGATCCCGGCGGCACTCTTGGCGAGGCTCGCCCCGGTACGCGCCCCGAGGACCGCGTTGCCCCCGTCCCGCACGACCGCCGCCGCGACCTGGTGACCGAGCCCGGCGCCGACTCCCGACACGACGACGGTCCTGCCCGCAAGCACTGACATCCCGACCCCTCCCGCACTCTGGCGCTCGATCTGACGGAGCGTCAGAGTATGGGCGACCGCAGGAAAGGGGAACCGCATGAGCGACGACACCCGCAGCGAGACGTACGGCGAGCTGGCCGCCGTAGGACCGTACGGAGTCCGACCGGGCCACGCCCTGATCACCATGGTCGAACCGCACCCCGGCCACGAGTACGCCTACAACCGCTGGTACGAGGACGACCACTACTACGCCGGCGCCATGGCCATGCCCTGGATGTACGCCGGCCGGCGCTGGGTCGCCACCCGCGACCTGCAACTCCTGCGCACCCCGGAGAAGTCGGCGATCGCCCGGCCGGTCACCGCGGGCTGCTACCTCTCGACGTACTGGATCACGGCCGGCCGCTACGACGACCACATGAAGTGGACCGTCGCCATCAACAAGCGCCTCAACCGCGACGCCCGCGTCTACCAGGACCGCACCCACGTCTTCACCGCGTTCCAGGACCACGGGGCGAGCGTGTACCGCGACGGAGCGGCGGGCCCCAGGGACTTCCACGCCCTGGACCACCCGTACGCGGGCCTGGTCCTGGAGGTGATCGACGCCGAGTCGGCCGGGCAGCGCGCCGAACTCCTGGAGTGGCTGCGCTCCCGCCACCTGCCCAAGCGCCTCGCGGGCTCACCGGCCGCCCTGGTGACGGTCTTCCGCCCCACACCCCTGCCGCTCGACCGCATGTCGTACGTCCGGCAGGTCGAGGGCGTGGACACCCGGCTGACCCTGCTGTGGTTCCTTGAGGCGGACCCGAGGGAGTGCTGGGACCCCTACTTCACCGGCCTGGAGGAGGCGGTCACCGAGTCCGGTCTGGGCCGGGTGGAGCTGGTGGCGCCGTTCGTGCCCACGGTCCCGGGCACGGACAAGTACGTCGACCAGCTGCGCTGACCTTCACCCAGGGCGCTCACTTCAGCTCGTCCGGGCACGGAGTGCCCCGCGGCAGGTCGTAGGGCGCCGCCAGCCGGTACGTCCCCGCCTTCGGGGCGACCAGCATCGTCCACTTGTCCCCGAGGGCGTCCTCCTCCGTCTCCGTCAGACAGCCGTTGACGTTGTCGTACATCTTCGGCTCCCCGTCGGGACGGTCCTTGGACGCCTCCGTCTCCTTGGGCGGGTCGAGCTTCTTGCCCTCGGCGTCGACGATGCTCAGCCACGGCGAGTACGGGATCCGGATCAGCACCCGCCCCGGCTTGCTCACCCGCATCGTCCACTCGCCCTGCTCGGCCCGCTCCACCACCGTGTTCGGCTCGGCCAGCGGAGCCGGGTCGAGCACCTGGAACAGCTGCCAGTTCGCGTCGCCCCACACCTGCTTCAGATACGGCATCCCGCGCTGCACCAGCTGCCGCTCGCGCTCGCCGCCGTCCCCGTCCGGCTGGTCCTTCGGCACCACGACGAAGTGCACGGCCCACCGCTTGAGCCACTCCAGATAGTTCGCCGAGTTGAGGGTGTCGTCGTAGAAGAGCGGGTTGCGCTCCATGTCGGCCTGGCGGTTCCAGCCGCGGGCCAGATTGACGTACGGCGCCAGGGCGGAGGCCTCCCGGTGGGAGCGGGCCGGTACGACCTCCACGCGGCCCTTCTCGGCGCCGACCTCCTGGAGCTCGTTGACCAGCGGCGCCAGCTCACGCGCCCAGGAGGCGGCCGGGGTGGTGTGCACGATGTCGACGACCGACTTCACACCGATCCACACGTTGAACCCGACGATCGACAGCACCAGCGCGTACCACTTGCGCGAGCGCGGCACCGTGAACGGCAGCGCCGCCACCAGCGCCACCCCCGCGAACAGCATCGACAAGCGCGTGATGTTCGAGCCGATCTGCGAGTTGATCAGCCACACCAGCAGCACCGACAGCGCGTACACCGCCGAGGTCAGGCGGACGCTCGTCCAGTCCTTGGGGACGAGGAAGAGGACCAGCACCGCGGAGGCGAACGGCAGAAGCACCGAGGCGACCGTCATCGGCTGCGTCCCCGAGAACGGGAACAGCCAGGCCGACACCGCCACCACCGCGGTCGGCGCGAGCCCCAGCGCCCAGGCGCCCGGCCGCCGCTTCTGCAGGAACAGCGCCACGGCCACCAGACCCACGAACAGCCCGGCGACCGGCGAGGCCATGGTGGCGAGAGCGGCCAGCGGCGCGGCGCACAGCGCCTTCGCCCAGCGCTTGTAGCGCCACTTGTACGGCCAGCAGTACACGACGGCCACCGCGCCCAGCGCGAACATCGTGCCGAGACCGTAGGTGACCCGGCCCGAGGCGGCGTTGCACAGCAGCGCGAACACCCCGGCCAGCGCGGCCCACAGAGGATTGCGGACGGACCGGCTGCGGATCAGGACGAGCGTGAGCAGCCCGGCGGAGACGGTCCCGGCGATCATCATCGTCGTACGGACGCCCAGCACGGACATCAGATACGGCGAGACCACGCTGTACGACACCGGGTGCATCCCGCCGTACCAGGCCAGGTTGTACGCCGAGTCCGGGTGCCGGCCGACGAACTCGGCCCAGGCGTCCTGGGCCGCGAGGTCGCCGCCGCTGTTGGCGAACGTGAAGAACCATGCGATGTGCAGCACCCCGGCCAGGGCCGTGACCGACAGGACCGGGTGCCGCAGAAGACGCTCACGCAGAGCGAGTACGGCGGCCTTCAGGGGTGCGGGACGGACCTCGCCAGGAGGGCGAACCGTCTCTTCCGTGGGTCGCTCGGGCACGCGTATTCGCGGGCCGGTTCCCGGGCCCGGATCGGCGTCGTCGGCGCGTGTCGGCTCCGCAGTGGCCACCGTTGAGGCACTCCCGTGCTGTGCTGTCTTCTGTTCTGGCCGCGTCCCGTTTCCCGCGTGTTGTCGGCCCTGACTCCGAGCGTTGTCCGGCCGCGCCTTGTGAGCGGCGACCTGCCCTGTTTCGTGACGCTAGCACGCAGCCCGCCGACGGGCTCCCGGGTGGGTTCCCGTCGGCGGGCTGCGGTGACCCGGCCGGTCAGCCGAGGCGGGTGAGCTTGTCCGCGAAGCCCGGTTCCACGAGATCCGTCTCCAGCGCCACCGGCACCTTCACCGCGCCGGCCGTGCCGCCGTCGCCCACGGTGAGCGTGCCGACCTTGGTGCCCGCCTTCGCGGTGTGCGGTACGTCCTCGGCCTTGAAGTCCAGCTCCACCTTCAGCCCGGCCCAGCCGACCGCCGTGACGTCCTCCGTGGCCACGACCGCGGTACGGCCGCCGAGACCGTCGTCCACGTACCCGACGACCTCGCCCTTCTTCAGCAGCGTCGCCGACTCCAGCGCGCCCTGAGCGGCGCGGATCAGCTTGTCGCCGGAGTCGAGAGCGGCGGCGAGGATGCCGCCGCCGACGTCCGGCTGGCGCAGCACGGCACCGACGATGGTCCGCGTCTCGCCGCCGACCTCCTGCTTCGCGGCGAACACGAGGTTGCCGAGGGCGGAGGTGGTGGTGCCGGTCTTGATGCCGACGACGTTGTTGTGGCCGACGAGCTGGTTCCAGTTCGGGTGGTTCTGGCCCTTGTAGTCGTCGTACGACATCATCGCGGACACCTCGCGGAAGGCGGGGTCCTCCATCGCCGCCTTGGCCAGCTTCATCTGGTCCACGGCCGTGCTGACCGTCGTGTTGTTCAGACCCGAGGGGTCCGTGTACGTCGTGTTGGTCATGCCGAGGTCCTCGGCGGCGGCGTTCATCTTCTCCACGAACGCCTTCTCCGAACCCGCGTCCCAACGGGCGAGCAGCCGCGCCACATTGTTCGCGGACGCGATCAGGATGCTCTCCAGGGCCTCGCGCTGGCTGATCGAGTCGCCCGCGGTGACGGGGACGGTCGACTCGCCTTCCGCGGTCGCCTGCTCCTGGGCCGCCTGGTCGATCTTGATGCTCGGACCCTCGGCGCCGCTCTTCAGCGGGTGGTCGCGGAGGATCACGTACGCGGTCATGACCTTGGCGACACTCGCGATCGGCACGGGCTTCTGGTCGCCGGAGGAGCCGAAGCTGCCGATGCCCTGGACGTCGAGGGCGGCCTGTCCCTCGGCCGGCCACGGGATGTCGACCTCGCTGCCGTCGAAGGTGTACGAGGACTTGGCGGTCAGGTCGAGGGTGGGGGTCGGGAGCGGGCGTACGGCCTGCACGATCGCGAACACGATGGCGAGGAGCAGGACCAGGGGGGTCCAGATCTTGACCCGGCGGACCGCGGTGCGGACGGGGGTGTCCGGGGGCGGCGGGGTGTTCGTCAGCTCGGCGAGCAGGTCGAGTGGGGGCTTGGGGGGGAGCGGCTGCTGGGTGGTGCGCTCTACCTCCGGCGGTTTGGCCGGGAGGTCGGGCTTGAGGTCTGTCTTGAGGGCGACGAACTTGCTGGTGGGCTGGTCTACGACGGGGGGACGGCGTACGGCGCGGAAGGTGGTGGTGGGGTGGTCGACTGCGGCCTCGGCTTCGCCTTCGGCCTTGTCGTCGTTCCCACCCGCACCGCCCGTGCGGCTCTCGTCGTCGGGTGCGGGTGGCCCCTGTGGGGCGTCCTCGCCGTCGGCGGCCTCGGGGGTGTCGTCTTCGGGCGCGTCGGCCTCGGGCGTGACGTCTTCGGGCGCTTCGTCCTCGGGAGCTTCGTCCTCGGGCTCGGCTTCCGAGTCTGCGTCCGCCTCGGGGGCGTCGGCCTCGGGCTCGGCCTGGTCCTCGGCCTGCTCCTCGTCCTCCGCCTCGGTCTCGGTATTCGCCTCAGCCTCAGCCTCAGCCTCAGCCTCCGCCTCGGTCTCAGCCCCGTCCTCAGCCGTCTCGCCCTCGTCCTCAGCCGACGCTTCCTCATCCTCGTCGGCGTCTTCCGGCTGCTCCTCGGGCTCCTCCGTGGCCTCGGGCTCGTCCTGCTCCGCCGTGGGCCCCTTCGGGGTCTTCTCGTCGCCGGAGGCCACCCAGGCCGCTACGGCGGCGCGCAGGCGGTCGTTGCCGGGCTCGGGGGCGTCCTTGGGGGCTTCCTCAGGGGCGTCCTCGGGCTCCGTCGGCTCCTCGGCCGCCGCGTTCGGCTCCTCGGGCGCCGTCTTCGGCTTCCGGGCCTCCGCAAGTTCCTTCGCCGACAGCACCCTGGTCGCCGTATCGACGCCGCCCCGCGTCATCGCGAGGCGCGGATCGTTGGTTTCGGTCCTGGCTTCGGGAACCGGACCCGCGCTCCCCGACGTCGGTTCTGCCGACGACTCGCGCTGCTTCGACCTGTCGGGGGACTCGCCCGCCACCGATGCCTCCTAAACCGTGAACCGTGTGAACCGCCGCCCGGGACACCGCTCCGCAGCGCTGTCCGAACCATGTACCAGTGTCCTGTGTGAGGGCTAAACCGAACCGGTAGACGAGAACGACATACCTACTGGTTCCACTACAAACAGGTCACGCACCCTCGACAGACCAATGTGAGAGGGGTCACCCTGTCATTCATCCACGCGGGGAGGCATGGATGGGCAGGAGCCGCAGAACTATTCCGGAGGAGCTTCTGCTGCTGGCGCTGGACCCGGCCACGGGTACCACTGCACAGCCGCAGTCGCTCGACCTCGGTCTGGCCGGAGCACAGCTAGTGGAGCTGGCGCTGGCCGGACGTATAGCCCCAGACGGGGATCGTATCGCCGTGGTCGTACCACGGCCGACTGGAGATCCGACATTGGACTGCGCACTGGAGTTGCTGCGAAGGCGTGGCGCTCCCGTTCGTGCTGTCCACTGGATCGGCGGGCCGCGCCTTGGGCTCCGCCAGACCTACCTCTCGCATCTGGAGCGGTGCGGCATGGTTGCCGCCGTGCCGGGACAGATGTGCGGGGTGCTGCCGACGACTCGCTACCAGGCGACGGACACCGCCATCAGCCGTGAGATCAGGTCACGGCTGGACTCCGCGATCCGCACCGGCGTACCGCCGGACCCGCGGACCGCGGCGCTCGCCGCACTGGCACACGCGGTCGGCCTCGGCAAGCACCTGTACCCGGGTAACGAGGGACGCTCGTCCCGATCCCGGTTGCGGGACCTGATCAGGCACGACCCCATGGGCGGACTCGTCGCGCACGCCGTGATGGACGTCCAGAACGGCGTGGCGGCCCAGCCGCGCCGCAGCCCCGCACCCGTGGGCCGCCAGCCGGCCGCCGGAGGCAGGGCGGCAGCGGAACCCGCTCGTGGCGTTCCGATGCAACCGCGCCGCGGACCCATGGCGCGCGTCGTGGCCCACTGAGCCGGAGCCCACGACGGCAACAGCACCACCCGCACCACCCGCACCGCCGCAAGCCGCCGCACCGCAGTCCCCAAGACCCGGTACGGGAGCCGCTGGTCCGCGCGGGGTGGCGGGACCGTATGTGTCCGGACGACGACACGGTCCCGCCACCCCGCGCGGCCGCATGTAGGGGCGAGAACCGGCAGAAACCCAGAACTGGCGTGTACGCAGCGCATATCCACCGTTTCCCAGCGGTAGTAAGCACCTTGGTGGCAGTCTGCTCAACAGCAGATACGCAAAGTGTCAATGAAGGCACGCAGCCGGAGGTGCACGTCCCGTGGCGTCCAATGTCAATCCCACTGTCAGGCGACGCCGGCTGGGCCAGGAGCTGCGCCGACTCCGCGAACTCAAGGGCATGACGGCCGAAGAGGTGGCCGAGCGGCTTCTGGTGTCGCAGTCGAAGATCAGTCGCCTGGAGAACGGCCGGCGCAGCATCAGCCAGCGCGACGTCCGCGATCTGTGCGGGGTGTACGAGGTCGAGGACCACCGGATCGTCGACTCCCTGATGCAGATGGCCAAGGACTCCCGCCAGCAGGGCTGGTGGCATGCGTTCGGGGATGTCCCGTACAGCGTGTACATCGGCCTGGAGACGGACGCGGCGAGCCTTCGTGTCTACGACCCCCAGGTCGTCCCCGGTCTGCTGCAGACCCGGCAGTACGCCGAGGCGCTCATCGCGGGGGCGCTGCCGGAGACCGCGCCGACCGAGATCGAGAAGCGCGTTCAGGTGCGGCTGCGCCGACAGGAACGAATCTCCACCGAGGAGAACCCGCTCCGGCTGTGGACCGTCATGGACGAGGCCACGCTCCGCCGGGTGGTCGGCGGCCGCTCCCTCATGCGCGACCAGCTGGAGTACCTCGTCGAGCAGTCCCAACTGCCGCACGTCACGGTGCAGGTGATCCCCTTCGACATGGGGGCGCACCCGGGGATAAACGGCCAGTACGCGATCCTTGAGTTCCCGGACGCGGCCGACTCCAGCGTCGTGTACATCGAGGGGGTCACCAGCGACCTCTACCTGGAGAAGCCGAACGACGTGCAGAAGTACAGCGTGATGTACGAGCATCTCCGGGCCCAGGCGCTGAACGTGGACCAGTCGCGTCAGTTCATCGCGGACATCGCCAAGGAGTACGCGCGCTGAGCCCGTTCCGACCGGGAGTGGGCGGACGGTACACCTTCTCCCGGTCGGGATGGAAGACCCCACTGGAATATGCCATCCAGTCGAGTGAATAGTCGCTTCGTACGCCGATGTTGGCGAGTAGCGTCGATCACGCCATCAAGCAACAAGGTTGGCGCGAACCGTTCCGTGAGTCCCCAGCGGGGCACCCGGGACGGCGACAGCAACTCAACAACGGGTAGTTCGGAGCAAACATGGCAATTCGTCAGGGCGCCACGGACACGTGGACCAAGTCCTCGTACTCCACCGGCAACGGCGCGTGCGTCGAGGTCCGGTCACCGCTCACGGCCCTGGCCGTGCGGGACTCGAAGGTCCCGGAGGGACCCACGCTGACTTTCCCGGCGCGGTCGTGGAACACCTTCGTGGCCGAGGTCGGCAGGGGAGCGTTCGACCTCCACTGATGCATCGACGCCTCCCACAACTCCATAAGCACCACAGAAAGAGCCCTCTCGACCAGCCCGCCGTCCTTGCCGAGGGGGCTCGGTGGTGTCCACGTAGCCGTGTCACCGCTGATCCTGCGGGCATGCGTGCCGCCCAGGGCGGCACGGGTGGGCGCAGGCGGCACCCCGTAAGCGCCGGGCCGCGCGACCCACCCCCGCCGGCGACAACCGGCGGCCCCCCCAAGCGCCGGGCAACGTGAACCCTCCCCCGCCCCCGCTCACCGCACCGGAAACGCCACATCGCACACCGGATCCGACGGCCCCGCAGCGTCCCAGTCCGCGAAGTACACCTCCCGGCAGGGGCCCGCCATCTGCAGCCCCTCCGCCCGCATCCACGCCTCCACCGCCTCGAAGGCGGCCAGGATCTGCGGATGGGCCACCTGCGCCTTGGAGATCCGCGTGTACGCCAGCCTCCGCGCCGGCTCCACCCGCACCTTCGTCTCCCAGGTCCGCCCCCGCGCCTCGGCCCACGCCCGGGCCGCCGCCTCGTCCGCCACCGGCACACAGGACTCCGCGGGCCCGTCGCTCTCCATGGACACCTCGGAGTGGTAGACCACGAACGGCGCCCCCACCACGCCCCCGCACTCCCGGGCCGCCGCCTCCAGCCGTCCGAGCGACGCCCCGATCCACGCCGGCAGCTCGTCCGCCAGCGTGTGCCGCTTCTCGGTGACGACGACCTGCGCCGGCACCTCCACTGTCTCCACCACGAACTTCTCGTACATCTCGGTATTCCTCCCGGACAGCCGTCCACGGAGGTACTCGGCAAGCGTTCGCTGCGCCGCCACCCGCGTCTCCACGTCCGCCCAGTACGCGGCGAGCAGATCGGCGCCCTCGGCACCGCCCGCCGCCACCACCTCGGCGATCCGCGCGAGAGGCATGTCGAGCTGGCGCAGCAGGGCCACGAGCCGGGCCTGTGCGGCCTGTTCGGCGCGGTAGTAGCGGTATCCGCTGGCCTCGTCGACATACGCGGGTGCCAGCAGCCCGAGCCGGTCGTACAACCGCAGGGCCTTGGCCGAAAGGCGCGAGCGCGCGGCGAACGCACCGATGGTGAGCAGCTCTTCGTCCACCTCAGCATCCTCCGTCACCGAGCGGACGGTCCGCCCGGTGACAAGGACGCTCGGCCCTGCCCCAGGGGCAAGGTCAACCGGCGAGCCGGCCGGTGATGGCCGCGACGACCTCGTCCGCCTCCGGCTCGGTCTGCGGCGAGAACCGGGCGACGACCTGCCCGTCCCGCCCGATCAGGAACTTCTCGAAGTTCCAGCGGATGTCCCCGCTGTGCCCCTCGGCGTCGGCGAAGGGGACCAGCCGCTCGTAGAGGTCGTGCCGCCCGGTACCGTTCACCTCGACCTTCTCCGTCATCGGGAAGCTCACCCCGTACGTCGCGGAGCAGAACTCGGCGATCTCCTCGGCGCTGCCCGGCTCCTGCCCGAGGAACTGGTTGCAGGGCACGCCCAGCACGGTGAAGCCGCGCTCGGCGTACTGCTCGTGCAGCTTCTCCAGGCCCGTGTACTGCGGGGTCAGGCCGCACTTGGAGGCCACGTTCACGACGAGGACCACCTGGCCGGCGTACTGGGAGAGGTTCGCGGAACCGCCCTGAAGGGCGCCGATCTCGACGTCGAGGGGGGACGCGTTCGTGTCAGCAGTCATGCACCGGAGCCTAGCTCCGGCAGATGCCGGCCCCGGATCCCCCTCCCGCCGCCTCCGCCAGCACATCCCCCGCCGCCGTCCGCGAGTACAGCACCGCCCGCCCCGCCCGCCGCCGCTCCACCAGTCCCGCGTCGAGCAGCACCCGCAGATGCCGCCCCACCGAGCCGAGGCCCTGCCCGGTCAGGGCCGTCAGCTGGGTCGTGGTCAGGGGCGAGCCCAGCAGCATCAGCACCCCGGCCCGCGCGCCGCCGACCAGTGCTCCGAGTCCGGCCGGTACGGGCCGCCGGCCCTCCTCGGCGAGCACACCGGCACACGGGTAGACGACGGCGTACCGTTCCCGTCCCTCCCACGACACCCAGCCGGACTTCGGTGTCACCGGCACGAACACCAGCTCGGCGCCCGAGATCTCCCGGGGCGGGTACTCGTGGAGATTGACCTGGAAGCGGCTCTCCCCGAGCCACTGGGTCCCCGGCCGCAGCGAGTCCAGCACCGCCGCCCAGCCGTTCCGGCTCACCTGTACGGTCCGGGCGACCACGTCCGCCTCCAGGACCCGTCGGCGGCGCTCCCAGTCCGGTCGTACGGTCTCCTGCCAGACGTACTGGAGGAGCGCGGCCGCCCGCTCGGGCAGGTCGTCCCGTTCCAGCTGGGCGGGGAGCGGGCCGGCGAGGGAGACGCGGAGGTGGGCGCGGGCGTCCTCGGGCCGGGCGGCGCGCACCCGGGCGAGGCCCGTCTCGAAGGACTCCCCGTCGCGCGGTGTGGGCGTGAGGAAGTCGGCGATCCAGTCCCGCCCGAGTCCGGCGCGCACCAGCAGCGCGGTCACGGGGTCGGCGGCCAGCAGGGCCCGGTAGCCGGGCAGGTGGGCGCGCAGCCAGTCCCGTTCCCCGGGATGCCCGCCCACGCCCGTGTGCAGCAGCTTCAGGCACGCGAAGGTCTCGGCGAGCGGGGAGAGCACGAACCGGCTGCGCGCGAGCGTGTCCGCGTTGATCTGCCACCAGCCCATGACCCGTCCCCGCCTTTCGCGACCTTCAGCCACCTTTAGCGACCGTCAGCGAACTTTCGCGACAGCGCGAAACATTAACCACCCCTTCGGCGACCGCCCGAGACTCCGCTCATGCGCTACCGACTCCTCTTCCGCACCCCCGAGTTCACCCCTCTGTTCTTCTCCTCCTCGGCCCACATCGCGGCCCACACGGTCGGTGGCCTGGCGCTCGCCACCCTGGTGTACCGGGCGACGGACTCACCGCTGCTGTCGGCGGTGAGCATGTTCGGGCCCTCGCTGGCCCAGGTGCTGGGGGCGTCCCTCTTCCTGTCGGGCGCCGACCGGCTGCCCCCGAGAACGACCCTGGCCGGCATCTCGCTGGCCTTCGCGGCGACGACGGCCCTCCTGGCCGTCCCCGGCCTGCCGATCGGGGCCGTCTTCGCCGTCCTGCTCGCCCAGGGGCTCATCGCCTCGCTCGGCGGGGGAGTCCGCTGGGGCCTGCTGAACGAGATCCTCGCCAAGGACGGCTATCTGCCGGGGCGTTCGGTCTTCAACATGATGAGCGGCATCATGCAGATCGCCGGGTACGGGATGGGCGGGGTGCTGGTCGCGGTCCTGTCCCCCCGGCTCTGCCTGCTGCTGGCGGCGCTGCTGTACGCCCTGGCGGCGGCCGTGGTCCGCCTCGGCCTCACCCCCCGCGCCCCGCGCGCCTCGGGTCGCCCGTCCGTCGCCGCGACCTGGCGCACCAACGCCCTGCTGTGGTCCTCCCGCCCTCGCAGGACCGTCTACCTGGCCCTGTGGATCCCCAACGGCCTGGTCGTGGGCTGCGAGTCGCTCTACGTCTCCTACGCCCCCGACGCCGCGGGCACCCTGTTCGCCTGCGCCGCCCTCGGCATGCTCGCCGGCGACGTGACGATCGGCCGTCTGGTCCGGCCCGCGCGGCGCCCGCGGCTCGGGGTGCCGCTGCTCTGCCTGCTGGCGGCGCCGTATCTCCTGTTCTTCCTGAACCCGGCGGTTCCGGTGGCCGCGGCCGCCGTGGCCCTCGCCTCCGTCGGCTTCGGCGCGAGCCTGGTCCAGCAGGAGCGCCTGATGGAACTGACCCCGGACGAACTGAGCGGCCACGCCCTGGGGTTGCATTCCGCCGGAATGCTCACGCTGCAGGGCGTGAGCGCCACGCTGGCGGGCTCCGTGGCCCAACTGACCTCTCCCGCAACGGCGATGACGGTGATGGCCGGAGCGTCGCTGGCGGTGACGGCGTGCCTGGCGCCGGGGCTGCGGACGGGTGGGGTCCGGGAGAAGGGGGTTGAAGTTCGTACCGCGAACTAATAAAGTTCGTGACACGAACGACCCACTCGGGGTCCGTGGCAACAGGGGGAGTTGACCCGTCATGGCAGTGGAAACAACAGCAGCGACCGGCCGTACCGTCGTGATCGTCGGCGGCGGATACGGTGGCTCCGCGGCCGCCAAGGCGCTGGACGCCGAGGCCGACGTCGTCCTCGTCGAACCCAAGGACGCCTTCGAGCACGCGGCCGGATCACTCCGGGCGCTGGTACGCCCGGACTGGGCACCGAACGTCTTCTTCTCCTACGACCGCCTGCTCGACCGGGGTTCGGTCGTACGGCAGCGGGTGGCCTCCGTGGACCCGGCCGGCGTGACCCTGTCCGACGGCCGCCGGATCGAGGCCGACTACCTGGTCCTCGCCACCGGCTCCGGCTACCCCTTCCCCGCCAAGGCGGACGTGGACGAGGCCGCCGAGGCCCTGGCCCGACTGCGCGAGACGCACGAGGAACTCGCGGGCGCCGAGCGGGTGCTGGTGACGGGAGCGGGGCCGGTCGGCCTGGAGCTGGCCGGTGAGATCAAGCACGTGTGGCCCGGCAAGTCGGTCGTGATCGTCGACCCGGCACCGGAACTGCTGCCCGGCTTCGACCCGTCCCTCCGCGCGGACCTGCTCCGCCAACTGGAGGAGCTCGGCATCGAGTTGCGGCTGTCCACCGCCCTCGCCGAGGAGCCGCCGGCCGAGCCGGGGCGGGCGAAGACGTTCACGGCGGCCACCACGTCCGGCGACGCGGTCACGGCGGACATCTGGTTCCGCGCCCACGGGGTGCGCACGAACGGCGACTACCTCTCCGACGGACGCCTGACCACCCGTGACGCCCGGGGCCGGGTCCGCGTCACCGACAGCCTCACCGTGGACGACTACGGCCATGTCTACGCCCTCGGCGACATCACCGACGTGGCCGAGGCGAAGATGGCCGGCTACGCGATGCAGCACGCGCAGGTCGTGGCCGCCAACATCACCGCCCAACTGCGCGGGGAGACCCCGGAGTCCGTCTACCGCCCCGCCCCGGTCCCGTCCGTGCTGCTCCCGCTGGGCCCGGAGCGCGGTGTCGGCCAGTTCCCCTCCGAGGACGACCCCGCCGTACCGGCCGTGGTGCCGGCGCAGGTGGTGGCGCAGTACAAGGGCGCGGACCTGTTCACGGGGCGGTTCGAGGAGCTGTTCGGGACGTCCGGCGCTTCCGACGGCTCGGACGCTTCCGATGCTCCCGACGGCTCGGACGCCTCCGCCGCTAAGGCGTGACGACGTCGTCCGGCTCGCTGAACACCACCGGCACCTCGTTGTCGTCCACGACGCGGGCCAGCAGGGCGGCGAGCCGGTCGCGCTCGTCGGCGCCGAGACCGGCGGGGAGCAGTTCTACCCGCCGGCAGGTCGCCGCGTAGAACTCCTTGGCGAGTGCGGCGCCCTCCTCGGTCAGTCCGACGCGCACGGCCCGCCCGTCCCGCGGATCGGCCTCGCGTCGCACCAGCCCGCGCTGCGCGGTCCGGTCCACCAGCCCGGTCAGGCTGGACTTGGCCAGCCCGAGCATCGCGCCGAGCTCGCTCATCCCGTACGGCTGGGGCATCAGCACGCACAGCAGCTGCCCCTGCTGCGGAGTGATCCCGAACTCCCGGCCCGACTCGGCATACACGGCATTCACCAGGAACGCCGACCGCACCAACGCGGTGACGACCCCCATCTGCCCACCTGCGGCTTCGCCCATTCGGCCAGAGTACCGAGCGCACGGAAGCCTGCGCGACGTCTTGACGTGTCCCTGCCTGAGTGGGTTCATGGGAGCGCTCCCATGTTCCTGCTGGTGCTCACGTTTCCCGCGCTCACCTTCTGGAGTCGCAGTGAGAAGAGAACGCACGAGAAAGAGCCCCCCGATCGCGCTGCTCGCGGCACTGCTGGCCACGCTCCTCGGCCTGCTGGTCCTGGGCACGCTCCCCGCGCACGCGGCCGAAGAACCCGGCACCCGGGCCACCGGCCTGCACATCAGCAACGGCCGCCTCCTCGAAGCCAACGGCAACGACTTCGTGATGCGCGGCGTGAACCACGCCCACACCTGGTACGCCAACCAGACGCAGTCGCTGGCCGACATCAAGGCGCTCGGCGCCAACAGCGTGCGCGTCGTCCTCTCCAACGGCCACCGCTGGACCAGGAACAGCGCCGAGGACGTGGCCGCCGTCATCGCCAACTGCAAGGCCAACCGCCTGATCTGCGTCCTGGAGGTGCACGACACCACCGGCTACGGCGAGGAGGCCGCGGCCGCCACGCTCGACTCGGCGGCCGACTACTGGATAAGCCTGAAGGACGTCCTGGCCGGCCAGGAGAACTACGTCGTCGTCAACATCGGCAACGAGCCCTGGGGCAACACCGACCCGGCCGGCTGGACCGACCCGACGATCGCCGCGATCAAGAAGCTGCGGGCCGCGGGCCTGGAGCACACGATCATGGTGGACGCGCCCAACTGGGGCCAGGACTGGCAGGGCGTCATGCGCGCCAACGCCCAGGCGGTCTACGACGCCGACACCACCGGCAACCTGATCTTCTCGATCCACATGTACAGCGTCTTCGACACGGCGGCGGAGATCACCGACTACCTGAACGCCTTCGTGACAGCCGAACTCCCCATTCTCATCGGCGAGTTCGGCGGCCCCGCCGACCAGTGGGGCGACCCGGACGAGGACACGATGATGGCCACCGCCGAGCAACTCGACCTCGGCTATCTGGCCTGGTCCTGGAGCGGCAACACCGACCCCGTCCTCGACCTGGCCATCGGCTTCGACCCGAATCAGCTCAGCTCCTGGGGGCAGCGCATCTTCCACGGCGCCAACGGCATCGCCCAGACCTCCAAGGAAGCCACGATCTTCGGCGGCACGGGCAACGACACCCAGGCCCCGACGGCCCCGGGAACCCCGACCGCCGCCACGGTGACGGCCACCTCGGCCACCCTGACCTGGCCGGCGGCCACTGACAACGTTGGCGTGACGGCGTACGACGTGGTGCGGGTGAGCGGCGGTACGGAGACGGTGGCGGCCTCCTCCACGACGACCACCGCGAACGTCACCGGCCTCACGGCGAACACGTCGTACACCTTCGCGGTCTACGCCCGTGACGCGGCCGGCAACCGTTCGCCGCGCTCGGCGACGGTGAACGTCACCACCCAGAACACGCCCGCCGGCACCTGCGCGGTCGGCTACCGCGTGACCAACGAATGGCCGGGCGGCTTCCAGGGCGAACTGACCATCCGCAACACGGGCACGACGGCGATCAACGGCTGGACCCTGGCCTTCACCTTCCCCAACGACCAGACGATCACGAACATGTGGGGCGGCACCCCGACCCAGAACGGCAGCGCGGTCTCGGTCGCCTCCGCGTCCTGGACGAGCACGATCCCCGCGGCGGGCTCGGTCACGGTCGGCTTCACCGGCACCAAGGGCACGACGAACGCCTCCCCGACGACCTTCACCCTGAACGGCGCGACCTGCACCACGTCCTGAACTCCCGCACCCGGCCCGGCGATTGTGCCCACAGGCGCGGCCGCCGGGCCGGGCCAAAACCACCCTTCTCGGCCAACTCCCGCTCCCGGCATCATCGTCGTATGTCCCTCCTCAGGAACACGGCAGAGCTGAACAGCACGGCGACGGGACCGGTGGTGACGGTGGACACCGACTCGATCCCGGCGGCGGACCGGTTCGGCTGGTGGAGCGACATGGTGGGCCAGGAAGTCATGCCGGTCACCATCCAGAGCCCGCACGCGCCCCACTTCAAGGGACGGGCACAGTCGGTACAACTGCCGCACACCCAGGTGGGCGCCTACGTCTACTCCCCGATGTCGGCCTGGCGCACCCCGGTCCAGATCCGCCGCGAGGACCCGGAGGACTTCTTCCTGGTCATGGTCGGGGAGGGCAGCTCGATCCGGCTGGAGCAGGGCCGCGGCATTGCCTGCCTGGATGCCGGCGACATGGCCCTGTTCTCCTCCTCTCACCCAATGACCTGCGAGTTCATCGACCACGGCACCCCCTGCCGAACGACGCAGATGCGACTGCCCCGCACCCTCCTGCCGCTCGCGGCCGGCCGAGCGGACGGCCTGCTGTCAGTCCCGCTCTCCACCCGGACCGGCTCCGGTGCCCTGCTCGCCCCCTACCTGACGGGCCTGGCCCAGGCCGTCCGCGGCTGCGACCCGCCGGAGCTGTCCCGGCTGGGCGCCATCGGCCTGGACCTGGCAGCTTCCCTCCTGGCCGCGCACCTCGGTGCCACGGACCGCCTGCCCGCCGAAACCCGCCGGGCGACCCTCCTCGCCCGTATCAACGCCTTCATCGACCACAACCTGGCCGACCCGGAGCTGCGCCCGGCTGCCCTGGCCGCCCACCACCACATCTCCGTACGCACCCTCCACCAGCTCTTCCGCGACGAACCGGAATCCGTGGCCACCACCATCCGCCACCGCCGCCTGGAACACTGCCGGGCCGACCTCACCAACCCCGCCCTGCGCCACCTGCCCATCGGCGAGATCGCCGCCCGCTGGGGCTTCCGCCACCCCGCCGACTTCAGCCGCACCTTCCGCAACACCTACGGCATCCCGCCGAGCGAACTCCGCACGGCTGCACCGATTGCAAAGAAACCCCGCACGCCCGGCTAACGACCCGACAGCCCGCCCCGGGCGACAGTGAGATCACGGCACCCCAGTGACCTCAGAGGCACCGTCGGGGGGGAGCTGATGTGCTGGGGTGCCGTGCGCAAGGGCCCTGGACCTCACCCGGTCCGGGGCCTTTCACGATCCGGCTCATGCCGAAGCCGATGCCTGTCGTGGCGTACTGGTCGACCTTCACCACATTCGACGATTCGAGCGTGAACGGATCGGACCGTCGCTCCGTATGTCTATCTACCCGATCGAGGCGCGTATCCGGACGAACCGCTCGATCTTCATGGGGTTTGGGCATACGGGTCGCGAGTGCAGCGGCCCCGGGGGATGTGAGGCGACGACCATGGCGACGGCGAGCAACACGGTGCGCAGAGGCGCCGTACTTCCGGTGGACGCGGCGCGCTGGGCGATGTGGACCTTCGTCACCGTCAACGCGGTGATCGTCGAGGCGCTGTTCCTCAGCGCCGGTTCGGGCAAGAACGGGGTGTTGACGACCGCCAAGTTCTTCGGACTGCACGCGGCCCTGCTGATGCTGTTCCAACTGCTGCTGGTGGCCAGGCTGCCCTGGCTGGACCGGCGCACGGGGATGGACCGGCTCACGGTGTGGCACCGCTGGGTCGGCTTCACCCTGCTCTGGACGGTCCTCACCCACGCCACGCTGGTGGTGCTCGGGTACGCGACGCTCGACGACACGTCCATGGGGAAGACGTTCGTCGCACTGAGCGGGGTGCCGGCCTCCCTGCTGGGCATGCTCGCCGCGGCCGTCATCGTCGTGATCGGCGCGATCTCCACCCGGCCCCTGCGGCGGCGACTGCGGTACGAGGTCTGGCACGGCCTGCACCTGATGCTCTACGTGGCCCTGGGCCTGTCGTTCGTCCACCAGTTGCAGGAGACCACGACGTTCACGTCCTCCGCGTTCGCCACGGCCTACTGGTGGATCCTCTGGCTGTTCGCCTTCGGCGCCCTGCTGACCGGACGTCTCGCCGTACCGCTGTGGCGCAACGCCTACCACCAATTCCGCGTGGCGGCCGTCGTACCGGAGTCGGACAACGTCGTCTCCGTGTACGTCACCGGCCGACACCTCGACAAACTCCCGGCCCGGGCAGGGCAGTTCTGCATCTGGCGGTTCCCCGGGCACAACCACTGGTGGCTGGCCAACCCCTTCTCCCTGTCGGCGGCACCGGGTGGACAAGGGCTGCGCCTGACGGCCAAGGCGGCAGGCGCCACCAGTGCGGGCCTGCGCAACGTCCCGGTCGGCAGCCGAGCCTTCGTCGAGGGACCGTACGGAGCGTTCACCTCGCTGCACCGAAGCCGCCCCGGCACCCTGCTGATCGCCGGCGGCGTCGGAATCACCCCCGTACGCGCCATGCTGGAGGAAGAGACGACCGGCGACGTCGTCGTGCTGTACCGGGTACGCAGCGAGTCCGACGCGGTGCTGCTGAACGAAGTCCGCCACCTGGTCGCGCTCCGCGGCGGCCGCCTCCACCTCCTCACCGGCAGAACCAACGAGTGCAGCACCCCTCCGTTTGCCCCGGACAACCTGCACCAGCTGGTCCCCGACCTCACCGAACGCGACGTCTACGTCTGCGGCCCACCCGCCATGACCAGGGCCGCCCTCTCCGCCCTGCGACACCTGAGGGTCCCCGCCCGCCAGATCCACACCGAGAACTTCGGCCTGGCCTGACCTGGAAGGGGGGCAACGCCGCTCACGCATCTCGGGCCAGGTAGGCAGCCAGCTGCTCGGACAGACGCTCGGCGTCGGCTTCCTCGGCGGCGAAGTCCAGGAACGTCCACTGCTGTGGCTGCCCGGGCGCCGCGCTGTGCTGCGGGTCGGGGCCGAACCGGCCGGAGTAGCGAGGGCCAGTGACAGCAGTGCCGGGCCCTGACTTCCCGGGGTTGCGTGACGGTGCGGCCATGGATGGCCGGGATGCGTCCACTCGATCAGGTGCACTTGGGGTTCTGGAGGTTGAGACCGGGATACGGGGTCAAGCCCTATGCGGAATCCCGTCCGCTACGGATTCCCCGGCACGGACAGCCCCTCCACAGAAAGCGAGTCGATGATGATTCCCCGCCTGCGGGATGCCGCCCTGGTCACCCTCGGAGTCCTTCTCGGCGCACTTGTTCCCGTGTCGACCGCCTCGGCCGCTGATCCGGTCGACATCAGCTGCCCGGTCGGCAGCCAGGTCGGCACCTACGCCCCGGGCCTGACGTACGAGCCGCGCCAGGTGTCATTCACCGCGTCGGGCAATGTGTCCGGCTGCGTGGACCTCAGCGGGAACGGCATCGCCGGTGCCTCGTTCACGGCCAGTGGCAGCGGTACGGCGAGCTGCCTCGCCGGCGGTGTCTCCAACCGGACCACATACCACTGGAGCAACGGGCAGACGAGCACGGTCGCAGGCACCGCCGCGATCAACGTGAAGCCGAACGGCGTCACCGTCCTGGTGCTCACCGGCACGGTGGAGTCGGGCCTGTTCACCGGCGCCACCGTCGTACAGACGAAGGTCCTCCTGAACACAGACCTGACCGCCTGCCTCACCCCGGAGGGACTGACGTCCGTAGGCGGCCCGATCACCCTGACCGTGGCCCTTTAAGCCCGATCCGCCGGGCAGGCCCCAGGCCTGCCCAGCGAGGCGGAACTTACGGTTTGTGGGTCACCCAGAGCAGTTCCGCCGGCCAGCGGTGTGCCCAGTCGGGTGGGTCGGTTTCGTTGTAGCCGTTGGGCGTTCCGAGTTCGGGCCGCGGCTCGATGAGGTCGTCGATGACGAGACCCGCGCCGCGCAGAACCCTGACCCAGTCGCCGTAGGTGAGCTGATAGCTGGTCGCGCCGTCGCCTTCGGCGATGGTGCTCAGCCCGAAGTAGTCCTGCTGCAGCGTCGTGGTCACGCGGCCGGCGGCTTCGTCGTAGCAGGCTTCGAACCATGGGCTGGCGACGTTGAACACCAGGCGCCCGCCTCGGCCCAAGACACGTGCGGCCTCCGGGACGGCCAGGTGCGGGGGCGCCCAGCTGAGCCCACCGAAGTCGCAGAACACCAGGTCGAAGCTGCCGGCGGCGAAGGGGAGTTGTTCGGCGGCGCCTTGCACCAGCGGGTAGTGGGCCGCTCCCATCGCGCCGGCCGCTGCGGCGAGTTGGGCTTCGGACAGGTCGACCCCGACCACGCTGGCGCCCTCGGCGGCGAGCACCCTGGACCACTGGCCGGCCCCGCAGCCGAGTTCGAGGACCCGCTTGCCGGCGACGTCGCCCAGGGCGTGCAGGTGCGCGTCGGGGATGGAGTACATGCCCCACAGCCGGGGTGCGGCGCCGATTTGCGGGTCGTGCTTGTCCTGGTAGGCGCCGCTGATCCTGTTCCAGAGCCGCCGGTTGGCGGGGATGCTGTCCACGTGCCGACTCCAGCACTGCCCGCCGGGGGCGGTCAACACGATTAGGGCACCGGCCGGCCCGGGCCTCGGTCCGGCCCTGGCTCGGCCCAGTGCCGTCGTCCGCCCGGTGGCCTTCCCGTCCGAACTCCTGCCGGACGTGAAGCACCACCTCGACGCCTCGCCTGCGCCGGAGCCGGCCGCGATGTTCACGTCTTCCCAGGCATCACCGCAGACGTCACTTCCACGATCTTCGACACACCGGGAACACCCTCGCCGCGTCCGGCGCGAGCCTGCGTGAGCCGATGACCAGGATGGGCCACAGCACACCCCGAGCTGCCCTGATCCACCAGCACGTGGTCAACGGCCGTGACTACGGCAAAGGGCCAGTTCGAGGGGATCATGCCCCTGAACTGGCCCTTTCAACGTGTGCCCCCGGCAGGATTCGAACCTGCGACACCCGCTTTAGGAGAGCGGTGCTCTATCCCCTGAGCTACGAAGGCGGACGGTGGCCCCGTGAGGCCACAGGCGTCAGCGTACCGGATCTGTTCGGTGCGGGGTCAGGACATGGGGACGTGGGTGAAGCGGGATGCTGCGTGGAGGTCTGAGGTGATGGCGGTTGCCGTGGACTGGAGGGCCGGGAGGATGTGGGATTCGCAGTCCTCGGGGGTGTGGCGGGCGGCGTGCATGGCTGTGCCGGCCGCGGCGATCACGCGGCCTCTGCGGTCGTGGATCGGGACGGCAAGGGTACGTAGGCCCTGTTCGCGTTCCTCGTCTAGGAGGACGTGCGGGGTGTGGCCCAGTAGGACGCGGCCCAGGGAGGTCGAGGGGGCCGGGAGGCGGGTGCCGGGTGGGATGTGGACGCTCATCACGCGGGGGGCCGTGACCGTGGTTGTGCAGTGGATCTCGTCGCCGGAGGGGGTGAGGACCGCCAGCGCCGTCGACTCGTGGATCCGGGCGGTGAGGGCCGTCAGGTGCGGGGTCGCCAGCTGGGAGAGCGTCGTGCGGGAGAGCGGGGGGAAGCCGAGGGACAGGACCCGGGGGGTGAGGGCGAAGGTGCGGTCGTCGGGCAGGCGGCGTACCAGGCCCAGGTGCTCGTAGGTGATCAGCGCGCGGCGGGCCGTCGCCCGGGCCAGGCCGGTGGCCTCGGCGACCGCCGTGAGGGTCAGGTGCGCCCTGCCCTCGTCGAAGGCCGTGAGGACCGTCAGACCGCGGGCCAGGGACTCGATGAAACCCCTGCCCAGCTCCTGCTTCGACGCGCCCGTCCAGGCGGCGAGGCCCGAGGGCTGTGCCGACGGTTCGGGGGCCGGCGCCTCGCGCAGCTCCCGTTCCATCGCCGCCACCGCCGTCCGCAGCCGCGGCAGCAGCGCCTTGCGCAGGTCCGCCGCGGTGTGCCGGCTGGTGTGGCTCACCACGCTCGCCACGCAGGTGATGTGGTGCGTGCCGGGTTCCCTTACGGGGACGGACAGGGCCACCAGGCCAGGTTCGATCAGTTGGTCGTCCAACGCCCAGCCGCTCTGGCGGGCCCGTTCGACCTGTTGGGTGAACTCCCGTTCTGCGGCCGCCTTTTCCCGTGGCGGTACGGCCGGGAAGCCCCGGTCCTCCGGATCCGCCGCCCGGCGTGCGCGCCAGGCCCGCCACTCCTCGTCCGTCCACTGCGTCGCGAACAGCGGGCCGGGGGCGGTGCGTTCGGCCGGGAGGAGGTCGCCGATGCGGAAGCTCAGGGACATCGCGCGGCGGCGGGTGGCCTGGTGGATGAAGCGGATGCCGTCGAGGTCGGGGACCGCGAGCGACACCGACTCGTCCAGTTCGTCGGCCAGCGCGTCCGCGTGCGAGCGCAGGAGGGAGGGCAGGCGCAGGGAGGCCAGGTAGGCGTTGCCGAGTTCCATCAGACGGGGGGTCAGGACCGCGTCCCGGCCGTCGAGCCGGACGTACCCCATGCGGGCGAGGGTGGCGGTGATCCGGTCGACCGTGGAACGGGCCAGGCCCGTGGCCCGCTCCAGCCCGCTCGGGCTCATCGTCCCGCCGGCCTCCGTCAGCTCCCGCAGCACGGCGACCCCGCGCATCAACGGCGCGACCACCTCGGACGCGGGTGCGGCGGTCGTGGTCTGTGCGGGCATCGGTCGGTTCTCCGGTACGGCGATCTCGGCAGGCCTACCGTAATGCCGGGTGGGTGTCCCTGGATTCGGGGCCCGGTGCCTGTCGGACGCTGAGGGGGCCTGGGACCAGGGGCCTGTCGGACGCTGCGGGCGGGGTGTCGGTGTCCTCGGGCTCGGTGCCTGCCGGACGCTGCGGGCGGGGTGTTCTGGGACCGAGCGCCTGCCGGACACCGCAGGCGGGCGCCCTCCACCCCCCGCCCCCGAGACCCCATTCACCCCCGAGTAACCCGCACCACATGATCCCCCGAAAGATCCGCCGACACCGCGATCCGCAGCCCGTGCCGTGGGTCCTTGAAGTCCTCGCCGGGGGTGAAGGGGGCGTCGGAGAGTTCGGCGTGGACGTTGGGGCTGCGGGTGCAGCCGCCGCTGTCGTCGCGGGAGTCGTAGACCTTCACCGGGCCCTGGCCGGTGTCGATGTCGGCGTCGACCTTGTAGATCAGTACGCCCGGGCGGCACACGGTCTCGTCGTTGCCCTCGCGGGTGCGCAGTTCGACGGCGTAGCCGGTGCGGCCGTTCAGCGGGACGAAGACCAGTTTCGGGCCGCCGGGGCGGGCCAGCGGCGTCAGTGTGTACTCGGTGGTGCCGGGGGCGGCGGCGCACGCGATCTGCGAGGCGTCGAGCCAGCCGAGCTTCCATTTGTGCCAGCCGAGCAGGTCGTTGTTGGCGCCCCAGTCCTCGCTCATGATGTCCCAGTGGCCGACCGCGCCGCCGCCCTCCTGGGTGTAGAGGTCGGGCAGGCCGAAGACATGGCCGTTCTCGTGGGGGAGTACCCGGTAGCCGGTGAGGTCGTAGGAGCCGGAGCCGTCGTCCTGGCGGGAATAGACGAAGGAGGCGTTGGCGACGGGGACGCCGTCGGCGACCGGGGCGTCGGTGTTGCCCGCGAAGGTCACCGACAGGACGGTGTCCAGGGCCGAGGGGCCGGCGTTCGGTGTCACCAGCACGTTCAGGAAGTCGTAGGCCCGGAAGTCCACCTTCGGGTCGGCCGCGCGCACGATGTCCTGGACCAGGTCGTGGTAGCCGGGGTCGAAGGGGGCGCCGCGCTCTATGCCGTAGTCCTCGAACGGCTTCGGCATGCGCAGCCAGTTCCGCAGCGGGGTCTCGGCGCGGTAGTCGAGGCGGCCGTAGGAGCTGGTGCGGAACCAGTCCTGGGTCTGTGGGAAGAACTCGTGGAAGCGGGCCATGGCGCTGCCCTGGCTGCGGGCGTCGGAGAAGTCGACCATCAGGGTCAGGGCGCGGACGGTGCCGGTGGAGCGGGAGTAGCCGCCGGGGGTGGGGACGCCCTCCGACATCTGGACGGCGGGGCCGCCGCTGATCATGCAGGGGGCGAGTGCGGAGGTGCGCGCGAGGGCGATCGGTCCGGCCTTCGCGGTCGTACCGCCCGCCGTGAGGTGCCCGGTGCCGGCCGAGGTGCTGACCGCCAGGGTCAGCGCGGTCACGGAGGCGAGCGCGGCGACTCGGCGGGGGCGTATCCGACGGCTGGACGGCTGCATGCAGGGGCCCTTCGTCCGCGGCAGCCGCCGGTCTGGCTGCACCCTTGCGATCACCCTCGGCCGAGGGGAGCGCGGGCGCGCGCTGGAGGAGCCCGAACGTGGGTTTCCTGCTCAGAGGCTTGTGACTCAGGTCACATGAAGATTCTCCCTCAACCCGAAATAACCGGGGAGCGTCTCCCCGTTTAGACCTGTGTTCGCGCGAAACGGGGAACGTCTCCCCGGATCGCATCTCACGTCTTCGAGGAGTACGCCGTGCAGACCGCAGCCCCTGTGCAGCGCAAGGTGACCCGGCCGCGCGCCGACGCCCTGCGCAACCGGGAGCGGATCGTCACCGCCGCCCGGGAGATGTTCGTCGAGCACGGTCCCGACGTACCGCTCGACGACATCGCCCGCCGGGCCGGTGTCGGCAACGCCACGGTGTACCGCAACTTCCCGGACCGCGACGCACTGGTCCGCGAGGTCGTCTGCTCCGTCCTGGACCGGATGGTGCAGGCGGCCGAGCGCGCGCTCGTACAGAACGGGGACGCCTTCGAGGCGCTGGAGCGCTTCGTGCACGTCTCCGCCGACGAGCGGATCAGCGCGCTGTGCCCGATGGTCTCCAGCACCTTCGACAAGCACCACCCGGATCTGGAGGCCGCGCGCGAGCGGGTCGAGCAGATCGTCACGGAGGTCATGGACCGGGCCAAGGCGGCCGGGCAGCTCCGCGCCGATGTCGGCGTCGGCGATGTCCTCGTCGCCGCGTCCCAGCTGAGCCGGCCCCCGGCCGGCACGGCCTGCCTCAGCGCCGACCGCTTCGTCCACCGCCACATCCAGTTGTTCCTGGACGGACTGCGGGCCCCGGCCCGCTCCGAACTGCCGGGCACGGCCGTGAACCTGGAGGAGCTGCGTCAGCCCTGCCAATGACCGATTCACCGTCTCGCCGACTGACCGACTGAGACCGACTGACCGACTGACCGACTGACCGATTAGTCCAGCGCCCTGGACCAGTCCCCACTGGCACACCGTTTCCACGTCTTTTCCACGTCTTTTCCGTCACGAAGTCCCGAAGTGGGTACCCCCATGTCTGAAACAGCCTCAAAGGCTCGCGCCGCCGAGAACACCGGCGACGCCAACCGCTGGAAAGCGCTCGTCTTCATCGCGCTCGCCCAGCTGATGGTCGTCCTCGACGCGACCATCGTGAACATCGCACTGCCCTCCGCCCAGACCGACCTGGGCATCTCCGACGGCAACCGGCAGTGGGTCGTCACGGCCTACGCCCTCGCCTTCGGTGGTCTGCTGCTCTTCGGCGGCCGCATAGCCGACCTGTGGGGCCGTAAGAACGCCTTCGTCGTCGGCCTGATCGGCTTCGCCCTCGCCTCCGCGCTGGGCGGCGCGGCCACCAACCAGACGATGATGTTCGGCGCCCGCGCCCTCCAGGGTGTCTTCGGTGCCCTGCTCGCGCCCGCCGCGCTCTCCCTGCTCGCCGTGATGTTCACGGACGCCAAGGAGCGTGCCAAGGCGTTCGGTATCTACGGTGCGATCGCCGGTGGCGGCGGCGCCGTCGGCTTCATCCTCGGCGGTGTGCTGACCGAGTACATGGACTGGCGCTGGACGTTCTTCGTCAACATCCCGTTCGCCATCGTCGCCGCGCTCGGCGCGTACTTCGTCATCCGTGAGCCGGAGGGCGGCCGCAACCGCAACCCGCTCGACATCCCCGGCGTCCTGCTCTCCACCCTGGGCCTGGTCGCGCTGGTCTACGGCTTCACCCGCGCCGAGTCCGACGGCTGGGGCGACTCCGTGACCGTGGGCATGTTCGTCGCCTCCGCGGTCCTGCTGCTCGCCTTCGTCGTCACCGAGGCCAAGGTCAAGGCCCCGCTGCTGCCGCTGCGCGTGGTGACCGACCGCAACCGCGGCGGTGTCTACCTCTCGCTCGGTATCGCGATCATCGCGATGTTCGGCACGTTCCTGTTCCTGACCTACTACCTCCAGATCGTCAAGGGCTACTCGCCGATCAGGACCGGCTTCGCCTTCATGCCGATGATCGTCGGCATGATGGTCGGCTCGACCCAGATCGGTACCCGACTGATGACCCGCCTGCCGGCCCGCATGCTCATGGGTCCCGGCTTCCTGGTCGCCGCGATCGGCATGCTCCTGATGACCCAGCTGGAGATCGACTCGTCGTACAACTCCATCGTCCTGCCGGCGATGCTGCTGCTCGGTCTCGGCATGGGTACGGCGTTCATGCCCGCCATGTCCCTGGCCACCCTGGGCGTCGAGCCCCGGGACGCCGGTGTCGCCTCCGCGATGGTCAACACCTCGCAGCAGGTGGGCGGCGCGATCGGTACGGCCCTGCTGAACACGATCGCCGCGTCGGCCACCACTTCCTACATCGCCGACCACATCGGCTCCGCGACCTCCAAGTCGCAGCAGCAGCTGGTCCAGCTGCAGGGCCAGGTGCACGGCTACACCAACGCGATCTGGTTCGCCGTCGGCATGCTGGTGCTCGCCGCGGTGATCGTCGTGACCCTCGTCAACGCCGGCAAGCCCGACGTCGGCGCGGTCGCCTCCTCCGAAGAGGGCGCCGAGCAGGACCTGGCGGTGCCGGTCGTCGCCCACTGACGACGACCGCGTACCTCTTCGGGACGACTCCGACTCGTACGTACGCGGATGGGGACGCCCGTACGTACGACCCCAGGATCTGCCCTGGCCTCGCTGAGTGAGCGGCTCAGCGGAGCCAGGGCAGGTCCGCACCCGCTTCGTTGGGCTGAAGTCCCTCGGCGACGATCTGCATGATCTCGCCGAGGGACTTCTGCTGTTCCGGGGTGAGCCGGTCGAACAGCGCGGCGCGCACGGCGCGCACATGGCCCGGCGCGGTGCGCTCCAGCACCGCCGTGCCCTGGTCCGTCAGCACCGCGAACTGGCCCCGCTTGTCCGAGGGGCAGTCCTCGCGCCGTACCCAGCCGTTCTTCTCCAGCCGGGCGACGGCGTGCGACAGCCGGGAGCGGGTGATCTTCGCGTCCATGGCCAGCTCGGTCATCCGCAGCCGCCGCTGGGGGGAGTCGGCGAGCTTGACGAGGAGGCCGTAGTAGATGTGCGGCATGCCCGCGTCGCGCTGGAGCTGGCGGTCGAGATGGTCCTCCAGCAGCGTGGTCGCCTGGAGATACGAGCGCCAGATGCGCTGTTCTTCGTCGGTGAGCCAGCGGGGCTCTTCGGTGGGCGCGGACGCGGGTGCCGTGTTCATGCGTCCACTGTACGAGAGGTGTCCTTGAAGTTTAAACAATGGATGCGTATGCTCACTCGTATCCAGAAGTTTTAGACTTCAAGTAGCCGCCCGGAGGGAGTCGCCGCCATGTCCGCCGCCACCCAGGAACGCATGCCCGCGCTCTACCTCAGCCATGGCGCCCCGCCCCTGGCGGACGACCCGGTCTGGCCCGGCGAACTCGCGGCCTGGTCCGCCGGACTGCCGCGCCCCAAGGCGATCCTCATGGTCTCCGCCCACTGGGAAGAGGCCCCACTGGCGCTCGGCGCGGTGGAGACCGTCCCGCTGGTCTACGACTTCTGGGGCTTCCCCGAGCACTACTACCAGGTGCGCTACGACGCTCCCGGCGCCCCCGGCCTCGCCGACTCCGTACGCAAACTCCTGCGCGCGCCCGGCATGCCCGTGCAGGACATCCCGGACCGCGGGCTCGACCACGGCGCCTACGTCCCGCTGGTGGAGATGTTCCCGGCCGCCGACATCCCCGTCCTGCAGATCTCCATGCCGACCCTCGACCCGGTCCGGCTCATGGAGATCGGCCGCAGGCTCGCGCCGCTGCGCGACGAGGGAGTACTGATCGTCGGCTCCGGCTTCTTCACCCACAACCTGGCCGCCCTGCGCCAGGGCGGCATCCCCGCCTGGTCGGCGGAGTTCGACGACTGGGGCCGCCGGGCGCTGGAGAACCAGGACTGGGACGCCCTGCTGGACTTCCTCCACAAGTCCCCGGCCGGCCGCTACGCCCATCCGCGCACCGAGCACTTCGCCCCGCTGTTCGTGACGATGGGCGCGGCCGAGGCCGGGGGCGAGCTGGACACGCAGAAGTCGGTGATCGACGGGTTCTGGATGGGGCTGGCCAAGCGGTCGGTGCAGTTCGGCTGAGGCTCGGCGGGGCATGGAGCCTGGGCTCAGAACTCCTTCTCGTACCAGGCCACGTCCCAGTAGCGGCCGAACTTGCGGCCCACCTCGCGGTAGGTGCCGACGTGCCGGAAGCCGAAGCGTTCGTGCAGGCGGGCGGAGGCCTCGTTCGGCTGGGCGATGCCCGCGTAGGCGCGGTGCAGGTCCTCGGTGGCCAGGGCCTCGAACAGGGCCTTGTAGAGGAGCGTGCCGATGCCGCGGCGGCCGGCGTCCGGCGCGAGGTAGATCGTGACCTCGACGGAGGTCCCGTAGGCCGGCTTCGGCCGGAAGGCGCTGGATGTGGCGTAGCCCAGGATTCGCTGTGAGTTCCCTTCGAGGCCACTCTCCACAGCAACCATCAACCGGTGCGGTCCGTCTTCAGGGTGGGAGAGCAGCCAAGGGCGGCGCTCTTCCGGCGTGAAGACCGCGGTGTCGAATGTGATCGGCGTCTCACGTACGTAGTGGTTGTAGATGTCCGTGAGGGCTTCGAGGTCACTCTCGACTCCCGGCCTGACCTGCACCTCTGTACGTTCCGCAGGCATCGGTCCTCCTCGTGTGGCGGCACAGGGTACTGCATGATCAGAAAAATAGGGGTGCGGGTTGGGAATTCTGTCCTGATTCCAGTCGTTGTTTCCATCGGATGCAGGGGACCCGAGCAGAGTTCCCGGCATCCAGGACCACCCGCCAGCCCAATCGCAAGGGAGCACGCATGGCAACCCGTGCCGTCGCCCGTCGTCAGTCCGCCACCGGCGAGACGGACGCCGCGGCAAGCAGTGTTCGCGCCCATGGCGGCGAGATCGCCGATCGCGACCTGGTCGGCATGTACCTCGACGAGATCGCGCGCACACCGCTGCTCGACGCCGCCAAGGAGGTCGAGCTGTCCCAGATCATCGAGGCGGGTGTGTTCGCGCGGCAGGTCCTCGACGGGTACGAGGAGTCCAAGGCGGACGCCTCCCGCGAGGAGCTTGAGGCGCTGGTCGCCGAGTCCGAGCGGGCCAAGGACGTCTTCATCCGCTCCAACCTCCGACTGGTCGTCGCGGTCGCGCGCCGCTACCCGCGTGCCGGTCTGCCGCTGCTCGACCTGATCCAGGAGGGCAACGCCGGCCTGGTGCGCGCGGTGGAGAAGTTCGACTACCGCAAGGGCTTCAAGTTCTCGACGTACGCGACCTGGTGGATCCGTCAGGCGATCACCCGCTCGATAGCCGACCAGTCCCGCACCATCCGGCTCCCCGTCCACCTGGTGGAGGAGCTCGGCCGGATCCGGCGCGTGCAGCGCGAGTTCAACCGCGAGCACGGCCGCGAGCCGGAGCCCGCCGAGATCGCCGCCGAGCTCGGCTCGACGCCGGAGCGTGTCACCGACGTGCTCGACTGGGCCCGCGACCCGGTCTCGCTGAACATGTCGGTGGACGACGAGGGCGAGACTCAGTTCGGCGACCTGCTCGAGGACACCTCGGCCGTGTCGCCCGAGCAGTCGGTGCTGACCCTGCTGCGCAGCGAGGAGCTGGACGACCTGATCGGCCGTCTCGACCAGCGCACGGCCTCGATCATCAAGATGCGGTACGGCATCGAGGACGGCCGCGAGCGCACGCTGACCGAGGTCGGCAAGGAGCACGGCCTGACGCGTGAGCGCATCCGGCAGATCGAGAAGCACGCGCTGCTGGAGCTGAAGAAGCTGGCCCACCAGACCGGGTTCGACGCGGCGGCGTGAGTCCGGGGGCGTGAGCCCGGGGGCGTGCGAACGCCCCCGCCGCGTACGCCGGGTGGCGAAAGACCGCGCAAACATGGCGGTGTAACGCCGCTTCAACCGACGGACCCTTGGGAACAAACCTTCAGGGTCCAGGAGTTCGGGCCTGCGAATCCCCCCCTCGCAGGCCCGCCTGAACCAAGTCCCGACGCAATCCCCCCCGGCGCCGGGACTCTCCCCGAGCCGGGCTCCGGCGCCCTCCCCCCCTGGGCGCCGGGGCCCGGCCTCTTCGTAGCCGCAGGTGGGCGGTTCGGGGGCACGTTGGAGCGCGGTTCGGGGCATGTTGGAGGGCGGGCCACCCCGTACCTGAACCCCGGGGTGGCCCGCCGGATGGCAGATTCTGTCACATGGGCATAGCCTGCCGAACGTGAGTAGCCCCACCCCAGTACCAAGCTCTGCCGCCTCCTCCGCCTCCTCCGCACCGCTGTCGTTGACCGAGCGGCGCAAGGCGGAGACGCGGATGCAGATCGCACGCTCCGCGGCCGGCCTCTTCGTGAAGCAGGGCCTGCGGGCCACCCGAGCCGAGGACATCGCCCAGGCCGCGGGCATCGCGCCGCGCACCTTCTACCGGTATTTCGCCACGAAGGAAGAGGCCGTCGCCCCGCTCTACGCGGCGGGCGCCGAGCGCTGGATGCAGGCGGTGCACGAGGCCGCCGCCGACCTGACCGTTCCCGAGGCGCTGGAGCAGGCGGTACGGCACACGCTGACGCCGGGCGCGGGTGTTTCGGCGGCCTCCTGGGAGTGGGTGCGGACGCTGATCCGCCTTGCCGACGCCAGCCCGGCGCTGGGGAAGGTCTGGGCGGAGGTGTGTCATGCGTCGGAGCGGGCGTTGGGGGAGGTGCTGGTCGGGCGGCTCGGCGGTGAGGGTGAAGGCAAAGGCGACAACGTTGCCAGTGCCGACGGCGCCCTGAGCTCCGAGGTGCGGTTCGCCGCGGCCACGGCGAGCGCGGCCGTGCGGGTGGCGGTCGAGGCATGGGCCGCGGGAGACGCCCGCCCGGAGGGACCGGAGGGGCCGGCCGCGCTGGCCCTGCGGAACCTGTCGGCTCTGCGGGACTTTCCTTGGGGGGAAGTGGCGGGGTGAGGGTGCTGTGGGAGGCGGCGCCGGGTGGGGGCGTAGGAGCTCGCCGGGGGCGCCGGGTGGGGACGTAGAAGCGCCCTCGCGCTCGGTTCAGCCGCCCGCCGCCCGGCTCAGCCGTCCGCCCAAGTCGCGTACGCAGCGCACCAGTTCCTCCGGATGGTGCACCGTGAACTCGCAGTCCATCATGGCCAGCCGCACCGCCAGCCACTCCACGGAGTCCGCGGTCGTCGCCCGCATCCGGCAGGTGTGCTCGTCGAGCGGCTCGGGCGCCCCCAGCCACGCCGGCAGCCGGGCCGCGATGAAGACGGCGGGCGCCGCGAACGTCACCGAGAACTCGTACGTCTCCTGCCGCCGGTACACCGACTGCCGCAGATACTCCGCCGCACTCCCCGTCGGCAGCTCCCGCGGCGCGAACCGCGCCCCCGTCGCGAACGGCTCGCTCACCCGGTCGACCCGGAACGTCCGCCAGTCCTCACGGTCGAGGTCGTACGCGACGAGGTACCAGCGCCGCCCGGTGGAGACGAGCCGATACGGCTCCGTCAGCCGCCGCGACTGCGTACCGTCCCCCGCGCGGTAGGCGAACCGCAGCCGTTCCTGCCCGGCCACCGTGGACGCCATCACGGTCAGCGTCTCCGGGGCGATGCTCGCCCCGTCCCCGCTGGTCAGCGGCGTCGTCGCGGCCTGAAGCGTGGACACCCGGTGCCGCAGCCTGCTCGGCAGCACCTGTTCCAGCTTGGCGAGCGCCCGTACGGAGGCCTCTTCCACGCCCTCCACCGCGTGCCCGGCGCCCGCGCGCAGGCCGACCGCGATGGCCACCGCCTCCTCGTCGTCCAGGACGAGCGGCGGCATCGCCTTGCCCGCGACCAGCCGGTAGCCGCCGTCCGCCCCCAAGGTCGCCTGCACCGGATAGCCGAGCTCGCGCAGCCGGTCGATGTCCCGCCGCACGGTACGGCGCGACACCCCGAGCCGCTCGGCCAGCTCGCCGCCGGGCCACTCACGGGGCGTCTGGAGGAGGGAGAGGAGCTGTAGGAGCCGGGCCGGTGTGTCCGTCGTCATGAGTTCGAGGATGCCGCAGAAATAGGACGCGATCTGACCTAGTTGAGGTCTAACTTCAGATCATGACCTCCACCGAGACCACTTCTTCGGGCGCCAACGACGCGCAGCCCGCCGTGGGCGACCGCCGCCGCTGGTTCGCTCTGGCCATCGTGATGACCGCGGCCTTCATGGACCTCGTAGACGTCACGATCGTCAACATCGCGATCCCGTCGATGCAGGAGCACGCGGGCGCCTCCGACACCCAGATCCAGTGGATAACGGCCGGCTACGCCCTCGCCTTCGCCGCCGGCCTGATCACCGGTGGCCGTCTCGGCGACATCCACGGCCGCAAGCGGCTCTTCCTCATCGGCATCGGCGGCTTCACCCTCGCCTCCGCCCTGTGCGGCTTCGCCGCGAACCCGGAGATGCTGGTCGCCTCCCGCATCCTCCAGGGCGCGATGGCCGCGCTGATGGTGCCGCAGGTCCTGTCGATCGTGCACGCCACCTTCCCGGCGCACGAACGCGGCAAGGTGTTCGGTCTGTTCGGCGCCGTCGTGGGGCTCGGCGCGGTCTCCGGACCGCTGCTCGGCGCACTGCTGACGGAGTGGAACCTGTTCGACCTCCAGTGGCGCCCGATCTTCCTCATCAACCTGCCGGTCGGCATCGCGGGACTGATCCTGGGCAGCCGCTTCATCGCCGAGTCCAAGGCCCCGCGCGCCCCGAAGCTGGACCTGGTCGGCGTGGCGCTGGTGACGCTCGGCCTGCTGATGCTCCTCTACCCGCTGACCCGCGGCCGTGAGCTGGGCTGGCCGCTGTGGGGGTACCTGTCGATGGCCGGCGCGCTCGTCATCCTGGTGGCGCTGGTGGTGTACGAGAAGCGCAAGACCGCGCGGGACGGCTCCCCGCTGATCGAGCTGTCGCTGTTCAAGGTGAAGAGCTTCGCCGCCGGTATCGCCGTACAGACCGTCTTCGGCATCGGGCTCGGCATCTTCTTCCTGGTGTGGACGATGTACATGCAGATCGGGCTGGGCTGGGGGCCGCTGAAGGCGGGGCTGACCGGGATTCCGTTCTCGATCGCCGTCTCGACGGCGGCGGGCATCTCCGTGCAGAAGCTCGTGCCCCGCTTCGGCCGCAAGGTGCTCCAGACGGGCGCGCTGGTCCTGGCCGCGGGCGTGCTGCTCTACATCTGGGAGTCCGGACACTACGGCCTCGACATCGCCCCCTGGCAGATGGCGCTCCCGCTGGTCGTGATGGGCGCGGGCATGGGCCTGATCGTCGCCCCGCTGACGGACGCGGTGCTCTCCGAGGTGCCGCGTGAGCACGCGGGTTCGGCGTCCGGGCTGATCAACACCGTGCAGCAGATGGGCAATGCGCTGGGGCTCGGGCTGGTGTCGGTGGTCTTCTTCGGTGTCGTCGACGACCGGCTCGCCGAGGGCGGGGCCGCCTCGCGGGCCGGCGTGGGGCAGGCCTTCGTGGACGGCTTCCAGCACGCGCTGGGCTGGGTGGCCGCGGTGATGGCCGTCATCTTCCTGCTGATGTTCGCGCTGCCGCGGCGGCCGGCCCAGCATGTGGAGGGGGCGGACGAGCCGTCCGGGCTCCAGGCCGAGGGGCGGGAGCCGGTGTCCGTTGCCTGAGTGAGCCTGAGTGTGCTGATCGAAGGGCCCGATGCTTCTGGCGTCGGGCCCTTCGTCGTGCTCCGCCTGCCCCTCCCACCTGGGACGGAAGTCCGTTCATGTCTGCCTGGGTCCGGGACCTACGTCCGTTCATGCCCGAATAAAGCCCGAACCTGTTTACTTTCCAGAAATGCAGGCGTAGCCTCCAAGCGAAACCACAAGTTCGGGCACAGGTCGGAGGCGAACGGACATGTACGCACCGGAGCGGCAGCAGGAGATCCTCCGACTCGCGCGTGACGGCGGCCGGGTGGACGTGCTGTCCCTCGCCGAGGAGTTCCAGGTGACGGCGGAGACCATCCGCCGTGACCTGAAGGCCCTCGACCGCGCCGGCCTGGTGCGCCGGGTGCACGGCGGAGCCATCCCGGTCGGCCGCCTCGACTTCGAGCCGGACCTCGCCGAACGCGAGTCCACGGCCGCCGACGAGAAGGACCACATCGCCAAGGCCGCTCTCGCCGAGCTGCCGAGCGAGGGCACGATGATCCTCGACGCCGGTACGACCGTGGCACGCGTCGCGGGAGCCATCCCGCTGGAGGCCTCGCTCACCGTCGTCACCCACAGCCTGCCGATCGCGGCCCGCCTCGCGGACCACCCCGGCATCCAGCTCCATCTCGTCGGGGGGCGCGTACGGCACCGTACGCGCGCCGCCGTGGACGCCTGGGCGCTCCGGGCATACGGCGAGATCCGGGCCGATGTCCTTTTTGTGGCGGCCAACGGCTTCTCCGCCGACCATGGCCTGACCACCCCCGACCTTGCCGAGGCCGCGGTGAAACGCGCGGCCGTGGCCGCGGCCCGCCGCGTGGTGCTGCTCGCCGACTCCTCCAAGTACGGCCAGGAGCACTTCGCCCGCTTCGGCGACCTGAGCGATGTGGACCTGCTGATCACCGACAGCGGGCTGAGCCCTGAAGACGCCGCTGCCATCGAGCGCGGCGGCACGGAAGTAGTGCGCGCATGATCCTCACCGTCACCCCCAACCCGTCGCTGGACCGCACCTACGAGGTCCCTTCGCTCGACCGCGGCGAGGTCATCCGCGCCACCGGCGAGCGCATGGACCCGGGCGGCAAGGGTGTGAACGTCTCGCGCGCCGTCGCGGCCGCCGGGCAGCGCACGGTCGCGGTTCTGCCCCTGGGTGGTGCGCCGGGGGCGCTCGTTGCGGATCTGCTCGACGCGCAGGGCATCGAGGTCGCGCCGGTACCGGTCGCCGGAGCCACCCGCTCCAACATCGCGCTCGCGGAGCCGGACGGGGTGCTCACGAAGATCAACGCGCCGGGCCCCGAGCTGTCGGCCGAGGAGCAGGAGCTCCTTCTGGAGACGGTGCGCGAGCAGTCGCGCGACGCGGACTGGATCGCGTGCTGCGGGAGCCTGCCGCGGGGGCTTGAGCCGTCGTGGTACGCCGATGTGGTCACGCGGGCGCACGCTGGGGGCGCGCGGATCGCGCTGGACACCTCGGGGCGTGCGCTCCTGGAGGCGCTGCGCGCGCGGCCCGACGTGGTGAAGCCGAACGCCGAGGAGCTCGCGGAGGCCGTCGGGCGCCCCCTGGCGACGGTGGGCGACGCGCTGAAGGCGGCCGAGGAGTTGCGCACGATGGGCGCGCGCGCCGTGCTCGCGAGCCTGGGCGCCGACGGGCAGTTGCTCGTGGACGACGCGGGCGCCTGGTTCGCCGGGGCGCGCGTGGACGCCGTGCGCTCCAACGTGGGCGCCGGAGACTCCTCCCTGGCCGGCTTCCTGATCGCGGGCGGCAGCGGCCCGGACGCGCTCGCCTCGGCGGTCGCGCACGGCGCGGCGGCCGTCCAGCTGCCCGGCAGTGTGATGCCGACGCCGGCCGACCTGGACCCGTCGGCGGTGACGGTCACGGCCGAGGTGCCCGTGGACCGCGTACTGAAGGAGCCGGTGTCATGACCCACCCCGCTGTTCCTGTTGCACCGGACCTCACGCGGCGAGCCTCCCCGTTACTCGCCGCGGCCGAAGGGAGGCAGGGCCGCATGAGCCGCCCTGCCGCCCAGGGGAGGCGGGGTTTCCCCGGCCCCGCCTCCTCCACCTCCGTCTCCACCCCCCACTGCACCCCCGTCCCCCTTTCCGCCCACCCCACGTGCCGGGCGATACGCGTGCGAAGGAGCCCGCGATGAGCTACATGATCACCGCGGACCTGGTCGATCTCGACCTGTCCGCCGACTCCAAGGAAGCGGCGGCGCGTGCCCTCGCCGAGCGCATGGTCGCACTGGGCCGGGTGACCGACCTGGAGGGCTTCCTCGCCGACGTGGCCGCCCGCGAGGCGCAGATGCCGACCGGCCTCGACGGCGGCATCGGCATCCCGCACTGCCGCAGCGAGCACGTCACGGAGCCGACGCTCGCCTTCGGGCGCAGTGCCGCCGGGATCGACTTCGGCGCGGCGGACGGCCCCGCCGACCTGATCTTCCTGATCGCCGCGCCCGCCGGTGCGGACGACGCCCACCTGACGATCCTGTCGTCGCTGGCGCGGCAGCTGATGAACGCCGAGTTCACCGACGCGCTGCGGTCGGTGGGGGACGCGGCGTCGGCGGCGGCGCTGATCCGCGGGGACGAGGTGCCGGGGGCGGGCGGCGCGCAGGCGCACGACGCTTCTGGCAGCGCTTCCGGGAGCGCGCACGGCGCGCAGAGCGCCGCCAAGGACTCCGCTGCGGTGTCGGGGGCGGCCTCCGCCGACGCCGCAGCGGGTAGCACGGCCCCGGCGCCGGGCGCGGACGCCGACAGCGCAACCGCCCCGGCGCCGGGCGCCACCGCCGAGCGCCCCTTCCGTGTCGTAGCCGTCACCTCCTGCCCGACCGGCATCGCCCACACGTACATGGCGGCCGAGTCCCTGGAGAACGCCGGCCGCGACGCGGGCATCGAGATCGTCGTCGAGACGCAGGGCTCGGCCGGCTTCACCCGCCTCGACCCGGGCGTCATCGCGGCCGCGGACGGCGTGATCTTCGCGCACGACGTGCCCGTACGGGACAAGGACCGCTTCGCCGGCAAGCCGACGGTCGACGTCGGCGTGAAGGCGGGCATCAACCGCCCCGCCGAACTCATCACCGAGGTCCGCGCGAAGGCGGCACGCGGAGAGGTGAGCGCGGGAGCGCCCGCGGCCTCCGGCACGCCGGTGGAGCGCGCCGGTGAGCCCGGCGAGGGCTACGGCACCAAGCTCCGCAAGTGGCTGATGACCGGCGTGAGCTACATGGTCCCGTTCGTCGCCGCGGGTGGTCTGCTGATCGCCCTCGGATTCGCCATCGGCGGCTGGGAGATCAACAAGGCTCCCTCGGTCATGGAGCACTTCGACTGGACCCAGGTCGACAGTTGGGGCGCCCTGCTCTTCCAGATCGGCGGCGTGGCCTTCGGCTTCCTCGTCCCGGTCCTGGCCGGCTACATCGCCTACGGCATGGCGGACAGGCCAGGCCTCGTGCCCGGCTTCGTCGGCGGCGCGATCTCACTGACCATCAACGCCGGCTTCCTCGGCGGTCTGGCGGCCGGTCTGATCGCCGGTGGCGTGGTGATGGCGATCCAACGGGTGAAGATCCCGCCGGTGCTGCGCGGCATCATGCCGGTGGTGGTGATCCCGCTGATCTCCACGCTGATCGTCGGCTTCCTGATGTTCGTCGTGATCGGCAAGCCCATCGCCGAGGCCCAGGAGGCCATGACGGACTGGCTCGACGGCCTCTCCGGCACCAACGCCATCCTGCTCGGCATCCTGCTCGGCCTGATGATGTGCTTCGACCTCGGCGGTCCGGTCAACAAGGTCGCGTACGCCTTCGCCACGGCCGGCATCGCGGTCGCCGACCCCAGCGACTCCGCGATGAAGGTCATGGCCGCCGTGATGGCCGCCGGCATGGTCCCGCCGCTGGCGATGGCCCTGGCCACCACGGTCCGCGGCAAGCTCTTCACCCAGACCGAGCGCGAGAACGGCAAGGCCGCCTGGGTGCTGGGCGCCTCCTTCATCTCCGAGGGCGCCATCCCGTTCGCGGCCGCCGACCCGCTGCGCGTCATCCCGGCGTCCATGGCGGGCGGCGCGGTCACCGGCGCCCTGTCGATGGCCTTCGGCGCCACCCTGCGCGCCCCGCACGGCGGCATCTTCGTGGTCCCGCTGATCGGCAACCCGTTCCTCTACCTGGTCGCCATCGCGGCGGGCGTGTGCGTCACCGCGGCTCTGGTCATCGTCCTGAAGGGTCTGCGCAAGCCGGTCCCCGGCGCGATGCCCACGGACGGCGGCGCGGGCGCGGCGGCCCCGGCGGCGGAGTCGAAGCAGCCGGTGGCGGCGTAATACCCAGAGACGCCAGCGGTGTCCTATTGAGGAGCTGTGAGTAGTTCACGGCACCTGCGAGATACGTCACGGTCCGGGACCAAAGTCCCGGACCGTGGTGTCTACTGGGGCGCATGCCTGAGCACGTCTCGATCTTCCAGTTGCTGGGCGTGGCCGTTCTCGCCCTGGTGACCGTCGCCTGGGCGGTCGGCCTGGCCCGTGTCCTGCGCCGCAGCCGCCCCGGGGCGGCCCTGTGGCACGCCGACCCCGCCCTGTCCGCCCTCCCGCACCAGCGTCAGGCCGGCCCGCAACTGGAGGCCGTACAGCTCACTCCGGCCGAACAGGACGCGTTCGCGGGCCTGGTACGACAGCTCGTCGACGGCCGCTGAGCGCGCCGCGCCGGCTCACCTCACGACACCCCCGCCGCACGCCTCTCCATCGCCTCCCGGGCCGCGTCCTCGCTGACGTACACCTCGCACATGTGCCGTCCGTCCGGCGTCGCCGTGTGCTCGACCTCCCAGAGGGAGATCTCCTCGCCGTCGCGCAGCAGGAACGCGTGCTCGTAGAGCGCGTAGGACAGCCCGCTGCGCCCCGCACGGCAGGGACGGCCGAAGGCCTGCGTGATCTGGTGGGCGAACGCCGTGCTCAGCAGCGCGGCCGTCTCCGTGCCCGGCCGGTCCGCGTTCTCCGCCCGGCGCAGGAGCCGGCGCGCGTGGTCCGCCGAGTCGTCCGGCACGTACGCGTGGCGCGGCGCGTGGATCGGCGACAGCTGCACCGTCACCGGCAGCTCGAAGTCCGGCGCGTCCGGCGGTAACGGCAGGCGTGCGGTGGCCGCCCGCAGCTCCTCCTCGTCGACGTACACCTCGTGCTGCGGGGCGCTGCCCGGCGCGGTGTTGTGGACGAGCTCCCAGAGGGTGAGCGCCGAGCCGTCGGAAAGCAGCCACGTGTGCCGGTACGTCTCGCGGTGCAGGCCCGCGCTGTGGTGCGCGGAGTGCAGCGAACTGTCGTGCGCCAGCGCACAGTCGAGGCGCCGTATCGCCTCGTCGGGCAGCTCGAAGGAGTTCAGGGCACGGCCGAGCAGTCGCGCGAGGTGCTCCTCCGGAGACTCGGGCGACTCGTGGGGTTCGTACGCTGTCGTCTCGTACGGAACGCTCAAGGCTTCTCCCGGCGTTGCTGCATGTCACCTTGTGGGTGCATACCGTAGCCCCTCGGTCGGACATCATGTCCGGGAACCGAGAAAACGTACGCACGTAAAACGCGCGGGCCGCGCGGATGGTTCCCGCGCGACCCGACGAACCGTCAAAATCCGCTGATCAGGCAGCACTTCCGGAGATCCACTCGCTCCACGGCAAGTTCCATCCGTTGAGCCCGTTGTCCGGCGTCACCGACTTGTCGGGCGAGTTCTTCACGATCACCACGTCCCCGACAAGGGAGTTGTCGTAGTACCACTTGGCGGTCGTGTCGCCCTGCGCGCCCTGTACATCCTGCAGGCCCACGCAGCCATGGCTGGTGCCCTGCTGCCCGAACGGCGGGTTGCCCTTGTTGTACCAGTAGTTGCCGTGGATGAACGTCCCCGACTGCGTCAGCCGCATCGCGTGCGGCACGTCCGGGATGTCGTACGCGTTGGCCAGATCCACCGTCCGGCTGTCCATCCGCGTCTCGATCAGCTTCTCGGAGATCACCATCTGCCCGTTGTACGTTGGGAACTCCGCGCTGCCCGCCGAGATGGGGACGGACCTGATGGTCTTCCCGTCGCGCTGGACCGTCATGGTCTGCGTGCTCACGTCGACCGTGGAGACCTGCGAACGCCCGATGGTGAAGGTGACGGTCTTCTGCTGCACCCCGTAGACGCCGTTCGCGCCCTCGACCCCGTCCAGGTCGATCTTCATCGTGACCTTGGAGCCGGCCTTCCAGTACGCCTCGGGCCGGAAGTCGAGCCGCTGCTCCCCGAACCAGTGCCCGACCACTTCCTGCCCACTGCTCGACGTGACCGTGATGTGCGACTGCACGGCCTTCTTGTCACTGATCGCCTTGTCGAAGTTGAACGACACCGGCATCCCGACGCCGACCGTCGTGCCCCCGTCCGGCGTGTACGTCCCGATGAAGCTGTTCGCCTTCGTGACCGTCGTGAAGGTGGAGTCGGCGGCCGTGGTCTTGCCGTTTCCATCCTTCGCGGTCGCCGATATCTCGTACTTCGTCCCGCGCTCCAGCTGCTCCTTCGGCTTCCAGCTGCTGCCGCTCGCCGAAATCGCCCCCGGTACGGCCTCACCCGTCCCGGCCACCGTCATCCTCACGTCGGTCAGCCTGCCGTCGCTCACCTTCACACCGGTCGTGTTGATCGACGCGCCCGTCGAGCCGTCCTTCGCCGATATGAGGATCTTCGCGGCGGAGGTCTTGGCGGAGCCGGTGCCGCCCTTGTCGTCGTCGTTGTCGGCGCTGGCACTGCCGCTGCAGGCGCTGAGGGTGAGGGCGCCGACCATCAGGACGGCACAGGCCCCGAGTGTGCGCCGTGCTGTTTTGTTCGGCGTTGTCACAGTCTGCTCCATGTTCGCGTGATGTGCGTGATCCGCTGTGGTCCGTGCTGAATCCGTGCAGAAAGAGGGAGTCCCCGACAGGTCGGGTTCCCTCCGTTTCCGGTGAACGCCATCACGTGACAGAACCGGGACAATCGCCCGCGGGGAGTGGACGCGGCGTGCGGTGGCAGGGGCGCGTGTGGTGCACGAGGGGGCGGGGCCGGGCCTGCCTGGGCGGGCAGCGCGGAGGCTGAGGAGCGTGGCGCACGGCCAGCCGGGTGCGCAAAGCCCGCACCCCGCGCACCGGTTGTCGGCGGGCGCCACCCGGCACACGACGTCGGCACCGGCGCCCGGCTCGCAGCTCGGTGCATACGTGCGCCCCCGGCGGCAGCCGACAACCGCGCGCCACCCCACCACCCCACACACGACGCGCGCCGACTACACCCCCGCCCCCGTTCTCAGGCCCCTGCGCCGCCCCCATACAACTCCCCGTACGACGGCCACACTCCACCCAGCCCGTCCACGGACTCCGCGGCGCGCACCGCCCGGACGATCGCGCGCGTGACCACATCCGCGCCCGCGGCGAGGATCTCGTTCAGCGCGAGCGGGCGATCGGGGTCGAGCGGGCGCGCCCCCGTCGCCAGCGCGAACACCGTGTCCCCGTCGTGCAGCAGGTGCACCGGCCGCACGGCGCGCGCGATGCCGTCGTGCGCCGTGCCCGCCAGCTTCTGCGCCTGCGCCTTGGAGAGGTCTGCATCGGTGGCGACCACCGCGAGCGTTGTGTTCAACGGGGGAGGCGCGTTCTTCGCGGTGGTCTCGGCGAGGCGCCGGCGCGCGGCCTCATGGGTGTGCGCCGGCGGGTAGTCCACGCGCCCCTGGAACAACTCGCCGTAGAGAACGCCGGTTTCCGGATCCATCACATCGCCCACCGCGTTCGCCACCACCAGCGCGCCCACGGTGGCACCTGATTCGAGGACGGCGCTCGCGGCGCCGACTCCGCCCTTCAGGGAGCCGACCACCGCTCCCGTACCCGCACCCGCACACCCTTCCTGCACGCGGGCGCCGAACGCGCTCGCCGCGGCCGCCTCGACCGCGGCCCGCCCGGTGGCCGCGTCCGGCCTGGCCCGGAAGTCGCCGCCCCGTCCCAGATCGAAGACGCAGGCCGCCGGCACCACCGGGACGACGTGCGCCGGGTCGGCCCCGACGCGCACTCCGCGCCCCTGCTCCTCCAGCCAGGCCATCACGCCGGAGGCGGCGTCGAGCCCGTACGCGCTGCCGCCGGTCAGGACGATCGCCTCGACCTTCTGCACGAGGTTGCGCGGGTCGAGGGCGTCGGTCTCCTTGGTACCGGGGCCGCCGCCCCGCACGTCGACCGCGGCAACGGCCCCGCCCTCCGGAGCGAGGACGACGGTGGTGCCGGTGCGCCAACCGTCGCCGATGCGCGTCGCGTGCCCCACCCGCACACCGGCGACGTCGGTCAAAGCGTCAACTGTCATGAGGCCAATCATGTCCAGTCGACGCCGTCCGGCGACGTCAGACGGTCGTTGTCGCTGCGATTTGTCGTCCTGCTCTCCCGGGCGACCATGCGCGAGGTCAGCGTCGTCCCGGTCGCCACCGCCAGTGCCGAGACGATTCCCGCCGCGAGCACTGCCCAGTCGCCCAGGAACGTGCAGGCGATGACCAGCAGCGCCGTCGTGGGCAGGACCAGCTGTTGGGCGATGCCCACCTTGAAGTGCCGTGAGTGCAACGCCCAGACGGTGAGCAGATACAGCGCGGTCGGCAGGGTCACGGCGGCCGACGCCGACAGCGTGGAGATGTGCGCCTTGCCGACGGCCTGCTCGACCGCCACCTCCAGGCCCGCGCCGATCGCGGCGGCCGAGGCGAAGACCAGGTAGTGGCCGTAGCCCCACAGGAAGGCCTGCTTGTTGGAGCGCAGATGTCCGTGGATCGGGACCACGAAGTAGATCCACCAAGCGGCGAAGATGATCAGGAGCCCGCCCGCGGCGATCGGCACCAGCTCGCCCAGCGCGTCGTTCTCGTCGATGCCGGACTTCACGGCGACCGTGGCGGCGGCGATCGTCTCGCCGAGCACGATGATCGTGAACAGTCCGTACCGTTCGGCGATGTGTCGCGGATGCCAGGGCGTCGGGTGGTCCTTCTCCGCATACGGCGGCACACACATCTCCAGCACCGCCATCACCAGGAACACCCACGGCCGGGCGTCCTCGGGCAGGAACAGCAGGCCCAGCCAGCCGACCTGGCAGAGGAGCACGCCGGCGACATAGCGCAGGGCCATGGTTCTCTCGGGGCCCTGACTCGATCGGGCGACTCTCAGCCACTGCGCCGACATCGCGAGGCGCATGATCGCGTAGCCCAGCCAGACGGCCAGGAACTCGTGGTCCTCGAAGGCCCTGGAGATTCCGGCGGCCAGCACCAGCACGCCGGCGATCTGGACCAGGGTGACGACCCGGTAGAGGACGTCGTCGTTGTCGTAGGCGGAGGCGAACCACGTGAAGTTCATCCACGCCCACCAGATGGCGAAGAAGACCATCGCGTAGTTGAGGATGCCCTCGCCGGTGTGCGCCTCGGCGACGGAGTGCACGAGTTGCACCCCGGCCTGGGCGATGGCCACGACGAAGCACAGGTCGAAGAAGAGTTCGAGCGGGGTGGCGGCCCGGTGGGCCTCGTCGCGGCCGCGTGCCGTGAGTCTGCGCAGGGGACCACGGTTTTCGGACGCGCTGGGGGACGGTGAACTGGACGTCATGCGTCCAAGCACAGCAGATACCGCGCCCAATTTCTTGTGAACGGATTCACAAATCCGCGAGGGTCCGAAGACTCGATGAAAACGGCAGGTCAGACGACTCTTCCGCCCGTGTGGCCGCGTACCGCCGGGACCTTCGGCCCGCAAACGAGGACCAACGCGGGGCCCGGCATCCGCGCCGCGGGCGTGCAATGGAGTCGAACCGGCGAAGCCAAGCGGAAGGTGCGCGCCATGACTGCCAGCCCTGCGGAGACCACGACCGCCACTCCTGTTGCCCGAACGGCCCCGGAAGCGTCGGTGCAGACGGACGCCTGGGCGGGCTTCAGCGGCGGCCTGTGGCGCGACGCCATCGACGTCCGCGACTTCGTCCAGAGCAACTACATCCCCTACGGGGGCGACGGCTCCTTCCTCGCCGGCCCCACCGAGCGCACCATCCAGGTCTGGAACAAGCTCCTCTCGATGTTCCCCACCGAGATCGAGCGCGGCATCTACGACGTCGACGTCACCACCCCGTCGCGCATCGACGCCTTCGCGCCCGGCTACGTCGACCGCGACCTCGACCTGATCGTCGGCCTCCAGACCGACGCTCCGCTCAAGCGCGCCATCATGCCCAACGGCGGCTGGCGGATGGTCGAGGGCGCCCTCAACGCCTACGGGTACGAAGCCGACGCGGCCGTCCGGGAGATCTACACCAAGCTCCGCAAGACCCACAACGACGGTGTCTTCGACGCCTACACCTCCGAGATCCGCGCCTGCCGTTCCTCCGGCATCATCACCGGCCTTCCCGACGCCTACGGCCGCGGCCGCATCATCGGCGACTACCGCCGCGTCGCCCTCTACGGCGTCGACCGGCTCATAGCGGCCAAAAAGGCGGTCAAGGCTCTCCTCGACGCCGAATGGCCCTCCGTGCAGGTCATCCAGGAACGCGAGGAAACCAGCGAGCAGATCCGCGCCCTTGAGGAACTCAAGGTCATGGCCCTCTCCTACGGCTTCGACATCTCCGGCCCCGCCCGCACCGGCCACGAGGCCGTCCAGTGGCTGTACTTCGCCTACCTCGCCGCCGTCAAGGAACAGAACGGCGCCGCCATGTCGATCGGCCGCATCGACGCCTTCCTCGACATCTACCTCCAGCGGGACATCGAGCGCGGCCTGCTCACCGAGTCCGAGGCCCAGGAGCTCATCGACGACTTCGTCATCAAGCTCCGCATCGTCCGCTTCCTGCGCACCCCCGAGTACAACGAGCTCTACTCCGGCGACCCCACCTGGGTCACCTGGTCCATGGCGGGCCTCGGCGAGGACGGGCGCCCCCTGGTCACCCGCACCTCCTTCCGCGCCCTCAACACCCTCTACAACCTCGGCCCCGCCCCCGAGCCCAACCTCACCGTCTTCTGGTCCCCGCGCCTGCCCGAGGCCTTCAAGAAGTACGCTGCCCAGGTCGCCATCGACACCAGCGCCCTGCAGTTCGAGTCCGACGAGCTGATGCGGCCCAAGTACGGCGACGACACCGCCATCGCCTGCTGCGTCTCCGCGATGGCCATGGGCAAGCAGATGCAGTTCTTCGGCGCCCGCGTCAACGTCGCCAAGGCCCTGCTGTACGCGATCAACGGCGGCCGCGACGAGGTTTCCGGCAAGACGGTCGTCGAGGGCTTCGAGCCGATCACCGACGAGTACCTCGACTACGACACCCTCCTCGCCCGCTACGACGCCATGCTCGGCTGGCTCGCGAAGACCTACGTCCACGCGCTCAACGTCATCCACTACATGCACGACAAGTACGCCTACGAGCGCCTCGAAATGGCCCTCCACGACCGGGAGATCCTGCGCACCATGGCGTGCGGCATCGCCGGCCTGTCGGTCGCCGCGGACTCCCTCTCCGCCGTCAAGCACGCACGCGTGAAGGTGATCCGCGACGAGAGCGGCCTCGCGGTCGACTACGTCGTCGAGGGCGACTACCCGGCGTACGGCAACAACGACGACCGGGCCGACGAGCTCGCCCGCTGGATCGTCCACGACTTCATGGAGAAGGTCCGGCAGCACCCGACGTACCGCGACGCGGTGCACACCCAGTCGGTCCTGACGATCACCTCGAACGTCGTCTACGGCAAGAAGACCGGCAACACGCCCGACGGCCGCCGCGCCGGCGCCCCCTTCGCACCCGGCGCCAACCCCATGAACAGCCGCGACGAACACGGCTACATCGCCTCGGCGCTCTCCGTCGCCAAGCTCCCGTACGACGACGCGGAGGACGGCATCTCGCTGACCAACACCATCACCCCGGACGCCCTGGGCCGTACCCCCGAGGAGCGCATCGCCAACCTCTCCGGCGTCCTGGACGGCTTCATGGCGAGCGACGGCTTCCACATGAACGTCAACGTGCTCGACAGGGCGACCCTGGAGGACGCGATGGAGCACCCCGAGAAGTACCCGCAGCTGACCATCCGGGTCTCCGGCTACGCGGTCAACTTCGTCCGGCTCACGCGCGAGCAGCAGCTGGACGTCATCAACCGCACCTTCCACGGATCGCTGTAAGGGGGAGGGGCGATGACCACGCTTCTTCCGCCCGCGCCGGCCACGCCGGCGCGGGGCCGCCCCGCCGCTACGGCGACCACCCCGGCCGCCGCGGCGACCCGCCGCCCGGCCGTGGGGTCGGTCCACTCGTGGGACCTGTCGACCGGCGTCGACGGCCCGGGCACCCGGTTCGTCACCTTCCTGTCCGGCTGCCCGCTGACCTGCCTGTACTGCCACAACCCCGACACCTGGCGGATGCGCAACGGCAAGCGCACCACGGCCGACGAAGTCGTCGCCGAAGCCGCCAAGTACACGCGGTTCATCGCGGCGGCAGGCGGCGGCGCCACCGTCAGCGGGGGAGAGCCCCTGCTGCAGCCGGTGTTCACCGGTGAACTGCTGCACCGCTTCAAGCACGAACTCGGCCTGCACACCGCCCTGGACACCTCCGGTTTCCTCGGCGTCCGGGCCACCGACGCGCTGCTGCGCGACACCGACCTGGTCCTGCTCGACATCAAGTCCTGGGACCGCGCGACCTACCGCAAGGTCACCGGCCGCCCCCTGGAACCGACCCTCGACTTCGCACGACGTCTGGCCGACCTCGGCAAGGAGGTCCACGTCCGCTTCGTGCTCGTTCCCGGCCTCACCGACGACCCGGCAAACATCGATGGCGTCGCCGCCTTTGCCGCCTCGCTCGGCAACGTCTCGCGCGTCGACGTCCTGCCCTTCCACAAGCTGGGCGAGGCGAAGTGGCAGGCGCTCGGCCGGCCCTTCGCCCTGCACGACACCCCCTGCCCCACCCCGGAGCAGACCGCCCTGGCCAGGAGCGTCTTCACCGCCCACGGTCTGTACGCGGTGTGAGTCCTCGGCCGGCCCGGCGCCAGGTTCGGCCGGGGGCCCGTACCCTGGACGCATGAGCACCGCCCCCGACCCCGAGCCGCGCGAGCCGAAGGCCGCGCTGATCTTCGACGACCCGCTGGACCAGCAGTCCTCGGACGACACGGACCACGGGTGGGGCGAGCGGCCGAGCGCCACGAGTGACAGCGCGGCCGACCTCAAGCGCTTCCTCGACGAGAAGCCGCCCCACCACCTCTGAGCCCGACGGGCCCAGCCGGCCGCCGCCTGCCAGGCCCCGCTCAGCGCTTGCGCTACCGCTCGTCGTGGCCGGAGCCCCGCTGCGCGACCAGCGCGTCGCGGATCTCCTTGAGGACCTCCAGCTCGGTCACCTCGATGACCTCGTGCGCGCCCTCCTTCGCCTTCTCCCGGGCAGCCTGCCTCGCCAGGTACTTCGACATGGGCAGCACCATCAGGAAGTACACCACCGCCGCGGTGATCACGAAGCTGAGCGTCGCCCCCAGGACGGAGCCCCAAAGGATCATCACTCCGCTCGTGACCGTGCCGTCCGCGGCCTTCTCGCACGGACCCTTCAGACACGAGCTGTAGCTGTCGAGGTTCTTCGTCCCGATCGCTCCGACGAGCGGGTTGATGACGCCCTTCACCACCGAGTTGACGATGTTGGTGAAGGCGGCGCCGATCACCACCGCAACTGCCAGATCGACGACGTTCCCGCGTGTCAGGAAGGCCTTGAAGCCCTGCCAGACGCCCGGCTCCTTCTTCTCGCTCACCTCGGGGACTCTCCTCACACGCGCCAGTTGTGGAACAAACCGCTCCGCAACCTACGTCAGCGCTGGGCCGCCCTGTCCAATCAGGTAGCTCGAACGAGGGACTTGACAGGCAGTCACGCAGGAGGCGAATCACCCGGCTCAGCACAGCGTCACCCCCAGCCGAGCCGTCGCACTCGCGCCCACGAGACGAGCCGCGGTGGAGCGCGGCACCGTGAGCACGACCAGCGCACCGCTGCCGACCGCGTCGTCCACGGGCTCGGGCACCTTCGCCACCCGCGCCCCGCGCGCGATCACACGAGCGTCCCCGCCCGTCGCCGTCGCCTCGGCCGCGATGACGTCCACTCGGTCACCGGGGCGCAACAGCCGCACCGTGGCCCCGTCGGCGATCCGCACCGGCGCGGACACCGTCCGAACGGCGCGCTGCTCCCGTACGGGCTCCGCCGTCGGATGCCCGCGTGCCCGATCGGTGTCCCGCGGGCCCGCCGCCGCGAGCGCGGCCGCGGTGACCGCCAGACCCACGGCGACGGCCCGCCGTCGGTGCCGTACGAGCCGGCGCAGTTGATAGCGGCCGCCGCGCACACGCACCGGTGCGAAGTGCGGCACCTCGCACGTGGGCGGAGTGTCCGCCCGCGGGTGTGGAACAAGGGGCGAGGAGGATGCGGGCGGGAACGGGGACGGAAGAACGGACACGGGGAACCACCACCTGAATCGAGGGATCGGCTTGCGAACCCACGATGAGGCTTCTCGCAGCCGCCCGCAGAGGCCGGTGGACCACCTCGGGGTTGTGGACAACTCCCTCACTCGAACGGAAAGTTCCGCCCCTTGGCTCCACGTCGCCCGTCCACAGGTGTGGCCCCGTCCCGGCGCTAGGGCAGCTCGAAACCCGGGTCCATCCCGCCCAGAGCCGACGTGCACAGGCAGTCCCGCTCCGCGTTCGCGGGCAGTGCGGCCACCGCGTCGAAGAGCACATCCCGCAGGCGGTCGACGTTCGCCGCGAACACCCGCAGCACCTCGTCGTGCGAGACGCCCTCGCCGGTCTCGGCGCCCGCGTCGAGATCCGTGACCAGCGTCAACGACGTGTAGCAGAGTTCGAGTTCGCGGGCCAGCGCCGCCTCGGGGTGGCCCGTCATCCCCACTACCGACCAGCCCTGCGCCTGGTGCCACAACGATTCAGCACGCGTCGAGAAGCGCGGCCCCTCGATCACGACCAGCGCTCCGCCGTCCACCGGCTCCCAGTCCCGCCCGCGCGCCGCCTTCAGCGCGGCCGCCCGCCCGGCGGGACAGTACGGGTCGGCCAGCGACACGTGGACCACGTTCGGCACGGTGCCGTCGGGCAGCGGCAGACCGTCGAAGTACGTTCCCGCCCGGGACTTCGTACGGTCGACCAGCTGGTCCGGGACGAGCAGGGTGCCGGGGCCGTACTCGGGCCGCAGGCCGCCCACCGCACAGGGGCCCAGGACCTGGCGCACGCCGACCGAACGCAGCGCCCACAGGTTGGCCCGGTAGTTGATGCGGTGCGGCGGCAGATGGTGGCCGCGTCCGTGCCGGGGCAGGAAGGCCACCCGTCGGCCCGCGATCTCGCCGAGGAAGAGCGAGTCGCTGGGCGGCCCGTACGGGGTGTCGACCTGGATCTCGGTCACGTCGTCGAGGAACGAGTAGAAGCCGGAACCGCCGATGACACCGATCTCTGCGTTCGCCATGCCGTCACAGTATCCGGCGGCCGAGCGGCGCAGAGACCGGCTCCGGAAAACACCGAGGACCCCGACGTCGTACGACGTCAGGGTCCCGTGAGCGCGTGGTTACGCGGCGGAGCTGCTGCTGGAGGTGCTGGTGCCCGACGACTTCGAGTCCGAGGACGTCGAGGTCGAGGACGCCGAGGAGGACGTCGACGGCTTCGACGATGCCGGCGAGCTGCTCGACGAGGAGCCGCGGCTGTCGTTGCGGTAGAAGCCGGAGCCCTTGAAGACGATGCCGACCGCGGAGAACACCTTCTTCAGGCGGCCACTGCAGTTGGGGCACTCGGTGAGGGCGTCGTCGGTGAACTTCTGCACCGCCTCAAGGCCCTCGCCGCACTCGGTGCACTGGTACTGGTAGGTCGGCACTGTCTTCCTCCTGGCACTCTCACTCGATGAGTGCTAACGACGGTCCATAGTGACGTATTCCTCGGGATCAGTCCACCGTCACCGGCACGCGGTGACCGACGCCACGTGCGACGGTACGGCTGTGGGGCCGCGCCGCCAGCCGCGAGCGCAGCGCCAGCAAGGTGACCAGGGCGAGCAGTGTGCCGCCCAGGGGGACCAGGAATCCGGCACCGTCCCAGAAGCGGTCCTCCAGCTGTCCGGCGACCGTGACGGCGGCCGCCTGGCCCAGCGCCACCGCGCCGGTCAGCCAGGTGAAGGCCTCGGTGCGGGCGCCGGCCGGTACCAGGCTCTCGACCAGCGTGTAGCCGGTGATCAGCGCGGGCGCGATGCACATGCCGACGAGGAGTCCGAGGCCGGCCAGGACGAGCACGGAGTGCGCGGCCCACAGTCCGGACGCGGCCAGCGCGAGGGCGGCGTAGCCGAGGACGAGGCGCCGCTGCGGGGCCACCTTCCAGGCGATGGCACCGCAGGCGATGCCGGAGAGCATGTTGCCGGCGGCAAAGACGCCGTACAGGACGCCGTTGAGTCCCGGTTCGCCGATCGACTCGGTGAACGCGGCCAGCGAGACCTGCATGCCGCCGAAGACGGAACCGATGCCCAGGAAGGTGACGATCAGCACGCGCACGCCGGGGATGCGCAGCGCGGACGCGTGCTCCACGCGCGCGTGCCCGTCGACGGCGACAGCAGGTTGCGTGCTCTTCTGCGCGGCGAAGAGCAGGCCGCCGATCAACGTCAGCGCGGCCTCCGTGACCAGGCCCGCGGCCGGGTCGACGGCGGTGCACAGGGCGGTGGCGAGCAGCGGGCCGACGACGAAGGTCAGCTCGTCGGTGACGGACTCGAAGGCCGCCGCGGTGGTCATCAGAGGAGAGCCCTGGAGCTTCACGCCCCAGCGCGCACGGACCATGGGCCCGACCTGCGGGACCGAGGCGCCGGTGGGCACGGCCGCCGCGAACAGCGCCCACAGGGGCGCGTCCGCCAGCGCGAGCGCCGTCAGGGTCAGGCCGGATGCCGTGTGCAGCAGGACCCCGGGGATCAGGACGGTGCGCTGCCCGTACCGGTCGGCGAGGCGGCCGCTGTACGGCGCGAACAGCGCCATCGAGACGCCGGTGACGGCCGCGGCGGCGCCCGCGGCGCCGTACGAGCCGGTGGTGTGCTGCACGAGCAGCACGATGGAGATGGTGAGCATCGCGAACGGCTGGCGCGCCGCGAAACCGGGGAGCAGGAACGTCCAGGCGCCGCGGGTGCGCAGCAGCTGTCCGTATCCCGGGCGGGAGGAAGCCGGCGAGGTCTTCGACGGCTCGGTGGTGACCGTGGATTCCACGGCCCGTGCCTTTCTGCCGCCTGGTAGCGCGCCCGTGCGGGGGCGCCGAGAGCTGTCCTCTTGCGCGGAACTGCGGTAGATACCGGCGCCCACTGCGGGAGAGGCGTCCCGGCCGCCATACGGTCGCGCCAGCTCTGCGTCAGGCAGAGTTGGTTCGATCAACGTGCGCCTTTATCGTACAGGGATCAAAGTCCGGTGCGCCTGTGAAAACGAGCACCGTGCGGTGCGGCGCCTGCGATTGCAGGGGGTGTGAACGGTAAGAAACGCTCCCTTAACGACCATGCGCGCCCCTGGTACGGGTCGCGCACCACCCACGGCCCGGCTCGCGAGTCCCGCTCAGCGCCCCGAGTCCGGGGCCGCGCCCTCTCCGTTGGTCCCGAGCCACCCGGCCAGCTTGCCGCCGTGTCCCACGGCGCGCAGCCGCCGTTCCGCCGCGTCCCGTACGGGATCCGTGGCCACCACGAGCAGCTCGTCGCCGCGCCGGAGCACCGTCGTGGGCAGGGGCACGAACGATTTTCCGTCCCGCACGACGAGGGTGACGGCGGCCCCGGGCGGCAGCCTCAGCTCGTTGATCTCGACGCCGTGCATCTTCGACCCCTCGGGGATCGCCACCGACAGCAGATGTCCGCGCAGCCGCTCCAGTGGGGCCGACTCGATGCCGAGGTCGGCGGCGGCCTCGGCGTCCCCGCCGAGCCGCAGCTTGCGGGCGAGCCACGGCAGGGTCGGGCCCTGGACGAGGGTGTAGACGACGACCAGGACGAAGACGATGTTGAAGATCCGGCGGCTGCCCTCGACGCCGTTCACCATGGGGATCGTCGCCAGGATGATGGGGACGGCGCCGCGCAGGCCAGCCCAGGACATGAGCGTCTGCTCCGGCCACGGCACCCGGAACGGGGTCAGACACAGCGTGACGCTCAGCGGGCGCGCCACCATGGTCAGCACCAGGCCGATGAGGAGGGCGGGCAGGATGTCGTCGCCCAGCTCGTGCGGCGTGACCAGGAGGCCGAGCAGGACGAACATGCCGATCTGGGCGATCCAGCCGAGTCCGTCGGCGAAACCGCGTGTGGCCGGCCAGTGGGGCAGCTTGGCGTTGCCCATGACCATCGCGGCGAGGTAGACCGCCAGGAAGCCGCTGCCGTGCGCCAGGGCGCCCGCCGCGTACGCCACGACGGCGATCGCCATCACGGCGATCGGATACAGGCCGGAGGCGGGCAGCGCCACATGCCGCAGCCCCCAGGAGCCCAGCCAGCCCACGGCGAGGCCGATGGCGGCGCCGATGGCCAGTTCCAGCGCTATCTCGCCCAGCAGCACGTACCAGTGCTCGACGGGACCCGCGTGCGAGAAGGCGACCACCAGGATGACCACAGGGGCGTCGTTGAAGCCGGACTCGGCCTCCAGGGTGCCCGTCACGCGCGCGGGGAGGGGGATTTTCCGCAGGACCGAGAAGACGGCTGCCGCGTCCGTGGAGGAGACGACCGCCCCGATGATGAGCGCCTGGCGCCACTCCAGCCCGGTCAGGTAGTGCGCCGCAGTGGCCGTGACCCCGACGCTCACCGTGACCCCGGCCAGCGCCAGGGTGGAGGCGGCCGGCAGGGCCGGCTTGATCTCCTTCCACTTCGTGCCCAGACCACCTTCGGCCAGGATCACGACCAGGGCCGCGTATCCGATGACCTGCGTCAGCTCGGCGTTGTCGAACTTGATGTCGCCGATGCCGTCCTGGCCCATGGCGACGCCGATCCCCAGGTACACGAGCAGGCTGGGGAGCCCGCTGCGCGAGGAGATCCGGACCGCTGCGACGGCGACGAGCAGGACGAGCGAGCAGACGAGCAGAAGCTGGTTGAGGTGGTGGACAGTCAGCGGCCGTTCCCTTCCCTGGCTCACGGGCACGCGCGCGTGAGCTCACGTACATAGGACACGAAGTGGCGGTTCTCCGCACCCAACTACTTCGTTACCTTACCTAACTCTTGACGATTTCTTGACGCTTCTCCAGGCATGATCGAACGCTCGTGCGCGCTGGTTCCCGACTCCGCGTCAAGTGGCGAGGGGCCCTGCGCCTATGGTTGCTCCAGCACTCCAGGACCGCCTGCCGCTCGCGTTAGGACAGCAAGGACAGCGATGCCCCCCAACACCACCGCCTCTACGGGTCAGCAGCCCGGCAAGTCCGGCAGGAAGAAGGGGCGCAGAGCCCGTCTGATCGTCCTCGTGCTCGTCCTGGCCATCATCGGTGGCGTCGCGTACGGGGCGTACTGGTCCATCAGCACCGTCCGCGCCTCCTTCCCGCAGACCAAGGGATCGATAACGCTCGACGGCCTGTCGGGCCCGGTCGACGTGAAACGCGACGGCTACGGCATCCCGCAGATCTACGCCTCCTCCGACGAGGACCTGTTCATGGCGCAGGGCTACGTCCAGGCGCAGGACCGGTTCTACGAGATGGACGTGCGCCGGCACATGACCTCCGGCCGTCTGTCGGAGATGTTCGGCGAGGGGCAGGTCGACAACGACGAGTTCCTGCGCACCCTGGGCTGGGACCGCATCGCGAAGGAGGAGTACGACACCAAGCTGTCGGACTCCACGAAGAAGTACCTCCAGGCGTACGCCAAGGGAGTCAACGCCTACCTGAAGGGCAAGGAAGGCGAGGACATCTCCCTGGAGTACGCGGCCCTGGGCTTCAGCAACGACTACAAGCCGCAGCAGTGGACGCCGGTCGACTCGGTCTCCTGGCTGAAGGCGATGGCCTGGGACCTGCGCGGCAACATGCAGGACGAGATCGACCGCGCCCTGATGACCAGCCGCCTCGGGCCGAAGCAGATCGAGGACCTGTACCCGGACTACCCGTACGACCGGAACAAGACGATCGTCCAGGAGGGCCGGTACGACGAGCTCACCCAGGCGTTCGAGCAGGGCGACGGCACGTCGGGCACGGGCACGTCCACCGCCGGGGCGGCCGGCACGGCCACCAGCGGCTCCACGGACACCGCGTCCGCCTCGGGCACCACGGCCCTCCAGAGCCAGCTGTCGGGCCTCTACGAGGTTCTGGAGGACCTTCCCGCGGCCGTCGGCGTGAACGGCAACGGCATCGGCTCCAACTCCTGGGTCGTCTCCGGCGACCACACCATCACCGGCAAGCCGCTGCTGGCCAACGACCCGCACCTGTCGGCGTCGCTGCCGTCCGTCTGGTACCAGATGGGCCTGCACTGCCGCAGCATCTCCAGCAAGTGCCAGTACGACGTCTCCGGGTACACCTTTGCGGGCATGCCCGGTGTGATCATCGGTCACAACCAGGACATCTCCTGGGGCATGACCAACTCCGGCGTCGACGTCACCGACCTCTATCTGGAGAAGCTCACCGGCAACGGCTACCTGTACGACGGCAAGGTCAAGCCGTTCACCACGCGCGACGAGACCATCGAGGTCGCCGGCGGCAAGTCCAAGACCATCGTCGTCCGCGAGACCAACAACGGTCCCCTGCTGTCCGACCGCAGCGACGAACTGGTGAAGGTCGGCAAGAAGGCCTCCGTCGACACGGCCGCCCCCGACCGCGGCGACGGCTACGGCATCTCCCTGCGCTGGACCGCCCTGGAACCCGGCACCTCCATGGACGCCGTTTTCGCGATGGACAAGGCGACCGACTGGAACGACTTCCGCGAGGCCGCCGCCCTGTTCGACGTGCCCTCGCAGAACCTGATCTACGCCGATACCAAGGACCACATCGGTTACACCCTCCCCGGAAAGATCCCCACGCGCGCGGCGGGAGTCGACGGCTCGGTCCCGCAGCCGGGCTGGGACTCCAAGTACCGCTGGACCGGCTACATCCCGCAGAACAAGCTCCCCTACGAGTACGACCCCGCGCGCGGGTACATCGTCACCGCCAACCAGGCCGTGATAGACGGGGACAAATACCCCTACACCCTCACCGCGGACTGGGGTTACGGCACGCGCAGCCAGCGCATCACCGACCTGATCAAGTCGAAGATCGACGACGGCGGCAAGATCTCCACCGACGACATGCGCCAGATGCAGCTGGACAACAGCAGTGAGATCGCCAAGCTGATCGTGCCCAAGCTGCTGAAGATCGACATCGAGGACAAGGACGTCCGCGAGGCGCAGAAGCTGCTTGAGGGCTGGGACTACACCCAGGACGCGGACTCGGCGGCCGCCGCCTACTTCAACTCGGTCTGGCGCAACATCCTCAAGCTCGCCTTCGGCAACAAGCTGCCCAAGGAGCTGCGGGTCAAGGGTCAGTGCCTGTGGGTCGACCCGGTCAACACCACCGGGCCCGCCGACGAGGTGGAGGAGGTCCGCGAGTGCGGCCAGCGCGACGCCGACCAGGCGCAGCCGGACGGCGGCGACCGCTGGTTCGAGGTCGTGCGCACGCTCATGGACGACGAGGACAGCGACTGGTGGCAGACGCCCAAGTCGGGCACCCGTCCCGGCGCCGACAACCGTGACGAGCTGTTCAAGCGCGCCATGATCGACGCCCGCTGGGAGCTGACCGCCAAGCTCGGCAAGGACATCGACACCTGGAGCTGGGGCCGGCTGCACCGCCTGTTCCTGAAGAACCAGACCCTCGGAACCGAAGGCCCCGGCTTCCTGCAGTACATCCTCAACCGCGGCCCCTGGAAGCTCAGCGGCGGCGAGGCGACCGTCAACGCCTCCGGCTGGAACGCCGCCGGCGGCTACGGCGTCGTGTGGGTGCCGTCGATGCGGATGGTGGTCAACCTCGGCGACCTCGACAAGTCGAAGTGGATCAACCTCACGGGAGCCTCCGGGCACGCCTACAGCGCCCACTACACCGACCAGACGAGCAAGTGGGCCAAGGGCGAGCTGCTCGACTGGTCCTTCTCCGACGACGCTGTGGAGAAGAGCACGAGCGACACGCTGGTGTTGAAGCCGTAGCAGCCGGGCGCTTGAGGCGAGCGCTTCGGACCGTCGTTTGAAAGGGGCCCTGCACGCACGCGCGTGGAGGGCCCCTTTCTCATGAGGAAGGAGAGGCGGCTGTGCGCGCTGGGCGGGACGTGCAGGTGCGGGGCGTGCGGGATGTTCCGCGCGCCCCCTTGGTGTTCGGCCGCCCCTTCGGCGGATCAGGCTCCCGTTCGCCGCTCGGGCGCTGTTCGGAAGCGGCGTACGCCCGACGGCGTCACCACCGCGTGCACCGGCCGGTCGTGCGCCTCCGCCGGCACGCGCGCGACGACCTCCGAGTCGTACAGCAGCACCACCAGCGCGGGGTGCGCATCCGCGCGCTCCAGGCGGGCGAGCACGCGGTCGTACGAACCCCCGCCCCGCCCCAGGCGCATGCCGCGCGCGTCGACCGCGAGGCCGGGCAGCAGCACCGCGTCGGCGGTGGTCACGGCATCCGGTCCGAGGCGCTCGCCGGCCGGCTCGAAGAGGGCCATCTTTCCGCCGTGTTGGACCCGCGCGAGGGAGTCCTCGCCGGTGTACGCGCCCCAGTCGAGGTCATTGTCGGGCAGGAGCGCGGGGAGCAGGACGTGCACGCCCCGCGCGCGCAGCGCGTCCAGCAGCGCGAGCGTGCCGGGTTCGCTCCCCACCGAGACGTACGCCGCCACCGTGCGCGCCTGTGCCAGCTCGGGCAGGTCGAGCGCGCGCCCGGCCAGTGCGACGGCGGCCCCCCGCACGTCATCGTCCGTCAACCTGTTCCTCACCGCGAGGAACTCTCGCCGCAACATTCGCTTGTCAGGCTCTGCCGGACGTCCGATGTGACTCAATGGTCGTACCCGTACCCTTTCAATACGCTCATATGAGAGCCAATTAACCGGAGCCACAGATTCCCTACAAAGGCACCGGATAAGGTTGCGGGCATGACTCAGTCGCACCCTCGGATCAGCAAGGCTGTCATTCCCGCAGCAGGTCTCGGCACCCGGTTCCTGCCGGCCACCAAGGCCACTCCCAAGGAGATGCTGCCGGTCGTCGACAAGCCGGCGATCCAGTATGTGGTCGAGGAAGCCGTGTCCGCGGGGCTCGACGACGTCCTCATGATCACGGGCCGCAACAAGCGCCCGCTGGAGGACCACTTCGACCGCAACTACGAGCTGGAGTCCGCCCTTCAGAAGAAGGGCGACGCCAGTCGGCTCGCCAAGGTGCAGGAGTCCAGCGATCTCGCGACCATGCACTACGTGCGCCAGGGCGACCCCAGGGGCCTCGGCCACGCCGTGCTGTGCGCCGCTCCGCACGTGGGGCACGAGCCCTTCGCCGTCCTCCTCGGCGACGACCTGATCGACCCGCGCGACCCGCTGCTCCAGCGCATGGTCGAGGTCCAGGAACAGCGCGGCGGCAGTGTCATCGCGCTCATGGAGGTCGCGCCCGAGCAGATCCACCTCTACGGCTGTGCTGCCGTGGAGGTCACCGACGACAGTGACGTCGTCAAGGTGACCGGCCTGGTCGAGAAGCCCGACCCGGCGGACGCCCCGTCGAACTACGCGATCATCGGCCGCTACGTCCTCGACCCGCACATCTTCGACATACTGCGCAAGACCGAGCCCGGCCGCGGCGGCGAGATCCAGCTCACCGACGCCCTCCAGCAGCTCGCGGCGGACGAGAAGGTCGGCGGCCCGGTGCACGGCGTCGTCTTCAAGGGCCGCCGCTATGACACCGGCGACCGTGGCGACTATCTGCGTGCCATTGTCAGACTCGCATGCGAACGTGAAGACCTGGGCCCGGACTTCCGGACCTGGCTTCGCAGTTACGTAGCCGAGGAGATGTAGCCACTTTGAGCAGCGCCGCGCCCCGCACCACCGGCCAGGACCACCTCTGGTCGGTGGACGAACACCTGGAGGACATCCTCGCGACCGTCCGCCCCCTCGAACCCATCGAGCTGCAACTGCTCGACGCCCAGGGCTGCGTCCTGGTCGACGACGTCACGGTGCCGGTGTCCCTGCCGCCGTTCGACAACAGCTCCATGGACGGGTACGCGGTGCGGGTCGCCGATGTCGCGGGCGCGAGCGAGGAGTTCCCCGCCGTCCTGGAGGTCGTCGGGGACGTCGCGGCGGGCCAGGCCGAGCTGCTCCACGTAGGCCCCGGCCAGGCCGCCCGCATCATGACCGGCGCCCCGCTGCCGCCCGGCGCCGAGACCGTCGTGCCCGTGGAGTGGACCGACGGCGGCCTCGGCGAGGGCCCCGCGACGGGGATGCGCGCCCGCAGCCTCGCCCCCGAGGGTGCCTCCGGGCAGGTGCACGTGTACCGCCCGGCCGAGGCACGCGCGCACGTGCGGGCCAAGGGAAGCGACGTGAAGGCGGGCGATCGCGCCCTGGAGGCCGGCACCGTTCTCGGTCCGCCGCAGATCGCCCTGCTCGCCGCGATCGGCCGCGGCACCGTGCGGGTACGCCCCCGCCCGCGCGTGGTGGTGATGTCCACCGGCAGCGAACTCGTCCAGCCCGACGAGCAACTGCGCAGCGGACAGATCTACGACTCCAACAGCTTCGCCCTCACCGCGGCCGCCCGTGACGCCGGCGCCATCGCCTACCGGGTCGGTGCCGTCGCCGACGACGCCGAGACCCTCCGTTCCACCATCGAGGACCAGCTGGTCCGCGCCGACCTCATGGTCACCACGGGCGGCGTGAGCGTCGGCGCGTACGACGTCGTCAAGGAGGCGCTCGAATCCGTCGCCGACGAGGACGAGGCGGGCAGCGGCATCGACTTCCGCAAGCTCGCCATGCAGCCGGGCAAGCCCCAGGGCTTCGGCTCCATCGGCCCCGACCACACCCCGCTGCTGGCCCTCCCCGGCAACCCCGTGTCGTCGTACGTCTCCTTCGAACTCTTCGTGCGCCCCGCGATCCGCACCCTCATGGGCCTCGAAGACGTCCACCGGCCGCGCACGACCGCGACCCTCACGGCGGACAAGGCGCTGACCTCGCCGAAGGGCCGCAGACAGTTCCTGCGCGGGACATACGCAGAGGGCACCGTGACGCCGGTCGGGGGCGCCGGATCGCACCTGGTCGCCGCCCTCGCGCACGCCGACGCGCTGATCGTCGTACCCGAGGACGTCGAGGCCGTCGAGCCCGGTACCGACGTCGAGGTCGTCCTGCTCGGCTGAGCGCACGCGCGCGTGCCGGTCCGCGGGGCGGTCCTGCGCCGGTGCGCGCGCCGACTTGGCGGTACCGTGTCGCGCACAGCAGGCCCATGCGCCGCACCGCGACGGGCCCGGACCGGGAGCGCCACACAGCATGAGTACGCAGGACCGACTGACGCACATCGACGAGGCGGGCGCCGCCCGCATGGTCGACGTATCCGACAAGGACGTGACCGCGCGCACCGCCCGCGCCAGCGGCCGTGTCCTGGTCTCGCCCCGCGTGGTCGAGCTGCTGCGGGGCGAGGGGGTCCCCAAGGGCGACGCCCTGGCCACCGCGCGGATCGCGGGCATCATGGGCGCCAAGCGCACCCCGGACCTGATCCCGCTGTGCCACCCGTTGTCGGTGTCGGGTGTGAAACTGGATCTGTCGGTCGCGGACGACGCCGTGGAGATCCGGGCCACCGTCAAGACCACGGACCGCACGGGCGTCGAGATGGAGGCCCTCACCGCGGTCTCCGTCGCCGCGCTCACCGTGATCGACATGGTCAAGGCGGTCGACAAGGGAGCGGTCATCACGGACGTACGTGTGGAGGAGAAGACGGGCGGCAAGTCGGGCGACTGGAGCCGGGCATGACGGCGCCGGTCGAGCCGCCGCTCGGGGGCGCCCTCGTGGGGCCGTACGCCGCCCTCGTCGTGACCGCCTCCAACCGCGCCTCCGCGGGCGTCTACGAGGACAAGGGCGGCCCGCTGATCGCCGACGGGCTGAAGGGCTTCGGCTTCGCCGTCGACGGGCCGCAGATCGTGCCCGACGGGGACCCGGTGGAGGCCGCGCTGCGCGCCGCCGTCGAGGCCGGGTACGACGTCGTCGTCACCACCGGGGGCACCGGCATCTCGCCCACCGACCGCACGCCCGAGGCGACCCGCAAGGTGATCGACCACGAGGTGCCGGGCATCGCGGAGGCGATCCGGGCGTTCGGACGGGAGAAGGTGCCGACCGCCGCGCTCTCCCGGGGACTGGCCGGGGTGGCGGGGAGCACGCTGATCGTCAACCTGCCGGGTTCCACCGGCGGGGTGAAGGACGGGCTGGCCGTCCTGGAGCCCCTGCTGGTGCACGCCGTCGACCAGATTCGCGGCGGTGACCACCCGAGACCCGGCGCCAGCAGTGGGGGTGCGAGCTGAACAGCCCATCCTGGCCCGTCGTACTGGCGGACGGCGATGTCGTCCTCCGGCCGATAAAGCTGCGCGACCAGCGGGCCTGGCGCGAGGTCAACCGGCGCAACCGGGACTGGCTGCGCCCGTGGGAGGCGACCATTCCGCCGCCCACGCCCAGTGGGCCGATCGCGCACCGGCCGACCTACCGCCAGATGGTCCGCCACCTGCGGTCCGAGGCGAACGCGGGCCGGATGCTGCCGTTCGTCATCGAGTACCAGGGGCGGCTGGTCGGTCAGTTGACGGTTGCCGGGATCACGTGGGGCTCGATGTGCTCGGGGCACGTGGGCTATTGGGTGGACGAGGCGGTGGCCGGCCGGGGAGTGATGCCGACGGCCGTGGCGCTGGCCGTGGACCACTGTTTCCGCACCGTCGGGCTGCACCGCATCGAGGTCTGCATTCGCCCGGAGAACGGGCCCAGCCGCCGGGTGGTGGAGAAACTCGGATTCCGTGAGGAGGGGCTCAGGCCCCGTTATCTCCACATCGACGGTGCCTGGCGCGACCACCTCGTCTTCGCGCTCACCGCGGAAGAAGTGCCCGACGGGTTGCTGAGCCGCTGGCACCGGGCACGCTCCCAGGGGAGGTCGCACGACGGTCCGCGGAACCCGCAGAACACGCCGGGGAATCCCGCGTAGCCCCGGAATTGAATAAGTGTTCGAAATTGATCGGCTCGTGACCGTCTCGGAGCGTTGAATTCGGGGCCTGTGTGGCCAGCTGATCGCATCGGTCACAAAAAAAGCTCGAAATATCAGCCAGATCGTGCGACACACCGGCTCAATTGGCAGATGGCCTCACGCAAACCCCTCTACCGTGTGAGGCGTGAGCAGCAGCGGCCTCATCTACGCAGTCATTGTCGGGGCCTGGGCCGCCTACTTGGTGCCGATGTGGCTCCGTAGGCAGGACGAGCTGAACGAGGCCCGTCCGACGGAACGCTTCAGCACAGCCATCCGGTTGCTGTCCGGACGGGCGGGGATGGAGCGCCGGTACGCCAAGGACCTCCGCGCACGCTCCGCCGACGAGGGGGAGCCCAGCGCCGACGACCCGGACGGCGTCACCGAATCGGTGGACGTCCGGGCCTTCGCCATGCCTCCGACCCGTCCGCAGACGCAGGCGGTGGTGCCGGCGCGCCCGGAGGAGAAGGAGCGGCCCGAACCGGCGCGCGCACAGGCGGCCGCGCCGGAGCGCGAGCCCGGTCCCGCGTCGGCGCAGAAGGCGCGCAAACGGGTGCCCGCCGCGCGGCGCACGCCCCCCACACCCGCGGAAGAGGCGGCAGCAGCGCGCGCCCGGCGCACGAAGGTGCTCGCGCGCCGTCGGCGCACCACCGTGCTGCTCTTCCTCGCCTTCACGCTCGGCGCGATCGTCGCCGCCGTCGGGGGGCTCACGTTCCTGTGGGCGCCCGGCGTGCCCGCCGTGCTGCTCAGCGCCTACATCGTGTACCTGCGCTCCCAGGAGCGCCGCCGCTTCGCCTACCAGATGGACCGCCGCCGGGCCGAGGCAGCAGCGCAGCGGCTGCGGGAGCGCGCGGCGCGTCAGTCGCGCCGGCGTGTACCCGCGGACGCCGGCGCGGACAGCGACGAGCCCGACGAAGGGCCCGAACCGGAGACCGACCCTGGCTTGTCGGCGCTCGCCGCGGACCGGCGGGCGCTCGTCGAGCAGACCGATCACGCCGAGTGGGTCGACCAGCAGCGTGAGCGGCAGCGGCGGCCGGGGCGCGGGGACAGCTGGGATCCGGTGCCGGTGCCGTTGCCGACGTATGTGACCGCGCCGGTCGCGCCGCGGGCGACCGCGGATGTGGATCTTGGTGCGCCGGACGCGTGGAGTTCGGCGCGGTCCAGTTCGGTGGCGCCGGAGCAGGAGGCGGGGGCCGCTGCCGACGGGCGGGAGGCCCACGGAGGCGACCGGGCCGCATCCGGCGAGCAGGGTGAAGGGGCAGAGGCCGAGGAGAGGGCGGACGGCGGCGGGCGCAGTGACGCCCGTCGGGCGGCGTCTGCCCGGCGGGCGCGGGAGCGGGGGCGTACGCCGCTGTTCGACCAGTACGAGGACGGGGGGCGGCCGCGGGCCGCCAACGAGTAGGCGTCCGGGGCGCCCCCTCCCGTGGCGTGCCGGCGGCGTGACTGCCTGCGGGTACGCCGGGACCTGCCCCCGTGGGAACGGATTTCCAAGGGGGCGGATCGGGATGCTAGAGTTTCACTCGTTGCAAGGGCCTGTGGCGCAGTCCGGTAGCGCACCTCGTTCGCATCGAGGGGGCCAGGGGTTCAAATCCCCTCAGGTCCACCGCAACAACTGCACCTGAGAAATCAGGGCAGTTGATGAGATCCCGTCCGATCGGTTGATCGGGCGGGATCTTTGTTTTGCCCGAAGCGACTTCCCGGGCCGGGCCGGGGAGCTGGTCGCGGCTGAGGCGGCGTCAGGAGAAATTGATTATCCCGAAGAGGGAATTATGCTCCCGGGCAAAGATCTTCTGCGTGCCATCACTCCCGCACCACCGCCACCGCCACACCCCGCCGCCGCAGCAACAGCCCGGCCGGTGCCACGGCGGAGATCACGGCCAGCACCGCGCACGCGCCCACCGTCGAGCCGATCGCCGTCCACGGGATCGCGATCGGCGTCCACACCGACAGCAGGCCCAGTGCGCTCCACATCCCGAACAGGTTGAGCGCGGCCACCAGCAGCCCCAGCACCCCGCCGACCACCACGACCACCAGCGCCTCCGCGGCCACCAGCCGCAGCACCTGCCAGGTGGTGGCGCCGGCCAGCCGCAGTACCGCCAGGTCCCGCACCCGGTCGGAGGTCGCCATGACGAGGGTGTTGGCCAGCGAGATGCCGGTGTAGAGGAGGGCGATGCCGAGGACCAGCAGGAAACCCAGCCGCGTGGTCCCGTCGGTCGCCGGGTAACTCGCCTGCACCCACTCGTCCTTGGTGTGCACCTGCCCGCCGTCGGCCGTCACCGCCGTGCGCAGGGCCGCCGCCACCGCGGAGGCGTCCGCGCCGTCCGCGACCCGCACGTCGACCCGGTCGACCGGGGCACGGGGGGCGTTGGCCGGGGTGACGTACACCCCGTTGTCGCCGGTGCCGACGGACATCACGGCGGCGATCCGCAGGGACCTTCGCGTGCCGTCGCCGAGCCACACGCTCACCTTCTCGCCGACCGTGTGCTGCTCCCACTCCTCGTTGACGATGATCGAGTCGTCGTCGAGGTCGGTGACCCGGCCCGCGGTGACCGGCAGCCGTACGGTGTCCGCGAGGGCCTTCGCGTCGGCGGCGCGGGCGTCGGAGCGGATCAGCGCCACGCCCTCCTCCAGGACGTACACCGCGCTCGACGAGGTCGCCGAGACCTGCGCGCCGGGCACCTTCCGCAGCCGTTCCACCGTCGCCGCGCCGAAGGCGTCCCCGGCCGGGGAGACCACGAAGTCCGCGGCGGTCTGCTCCCGGGTCTCGGCGGCCCTGGCTTCGTTCAGCGTGGCCGTCGCGCCCAGCAGTGAACCGGCGAGCGCGACCGTGACCAGCACGGGCGCCGCGACGGCGGCCGTACGGCGGACTCCGGCGGCGGCGTTCTCCCGCACCAGCATGCCGCCCGCGCCCGGCAGCCGGGCCGGCAGCCAGGCGATCAGCCGGGTCAGCGGGCGCACCAGCACCGGCGACAGCAGCGCGATCGCGGTGATCAGGAGCATGGGCCGGCTGACGTACGTCTTGCGGTGCAGCAGGTCGCCCGGCTCGGTCACCAGCGCGAGCACGAGCGTCACCACGGCGGTGACGAGCAGGCCCGCACCGAACAGCAGGCGGCCCCAGGTCATGGTCCGGCTGTCCACGGACGCCTCGCGCAGCGCCTGCGTCGGCCCGGTTCGCCCGGCCCGCCAGGACGCGGCCACCACACCGCACAGCGCCACCGACAGCCCCGTCCAGAAGGCCGTGTGGTACGGCCAGGTGTGGTCGCCGATGGTGAACCACTCGGGCGCGAGCCCGCCGTCCACCGCCCACTCGGCGAGGTACGGCGCCGCGAACGCGCCGAGGGCACAGCCCGCCGCCGACGCCAGGACGCCCACGAGCAACGCCTCGGCCGACACCAGTCGGCGGATCTGTCCCGGGGTGGCGCCCGCGGTGCGCAGCAGGCCGAACTCGCGTCGCCGCTGGGCGACGGCGAAGGCGAACGTGGAGGCCACCACGAACACCGACACGAAGCCGCTGACCCCGCCGGCCGTGCCGAACATGGCGTTCATCGCGGCGAGCGCCTCGCTGTCACGGTCCGGGTCGGCATCCGCCTCCCGCCGGTCGTCGCCGGTGAGCACGTGGACGCCGGAGCCGTCGCCGCCGGCCTCCTGTACAGCCACGGCCTCCCGTACGACCGCCGCATCGGCGTCCACGACCAACTGTGTGCTGACCGGGGCCAGTTGCGCGGCCCGCGCGTCGGTGAAGAAGACGGCGTCCTCGAAGCCGAGGCCGCCCACCGTCCCGACGACCGTCACGGTGCCGGAGTCGGTGTGCAGTTCCTTCCCCACGGCCGTCCAGTCGCCGGAGACGACGACCTCATCGGCGGCCCCGGGTGCGCGGCCGTCGTTGAGCTCGTACGGGGCGAACGCGGCCGTCGACCACGGGTGGCCCACCAGTCCGCGTGGCCCGCCCTCGGCCCGTACGGCGAAGGAGCGGTCCTCGGTGACGGTGCCGAGCTTCCTCAATGCGGCGACCGTCTGCGGCGGGACGGGGTTCGGCTGCTCCAGTTTCTGTCTGCGTTCGCCGATCGAGGTGGGCACGCTCAGGGTGTCCTTGCCCTGGACCACGACCGGGGCCGCGGCGAAGCGCTCCGGCCGGCGCTCGGGGGCGTTCAGGGAGGAGGCGAGGGCCAGCCCCATCACGGCGATCAGTGCGACACCGAGCGACAGGGCGACGAAACTGCCGGCGAAGGTGGTCCAGCGGGTGCGCAGGGTGCGCAGGGCGAGGCTCAGCACGGCACGGCCTCCAGCTCGGTCATGTGCGCGGCGATGGCGCCGGCCGTGGCGCCGACCAGCTGGTCGCCCACGTGCCCGTCGACCAGGAAGACCACGCGGTCCGCGTAGGAGGCGGCCACCGGGTCGTGGGTCACCATGATGATCGTCCGGCCCTCGGCGTCGGCCATGGCGCGCAGCAGCGTCAGCACCTCACGGCCGGTCTGCGAGTCCAGGGCGCCGGTCGGCTCGTCGCCGAACAGCACCTCGGGGCGGGTGATCAGGGCGCGGGCCAGGGCGACCCGCTGCTGCTGGCCGCCGGACAGCTCCGACGGGCGGTGCCCGGCCCGGTCGGCGAGACCGACCCGGGCCAGCACCTCGCGCACCCGGCCCCGCTCGGGGTGCCGGCCGGCCAGCCGCAGCGGCAGGGCCACGTTCTGTTCGGCGGTCAGCGACGGCAGCAGGTTGAACGCCTGGAACACAAAGCCGATGCGTTCACGGCGCAGCAGGGTCAGCTGTCTCTCGCTCAGCCTCGTCAGCTCGGTGTCGCCGACCGTGACCGAGCCCGAGGTGGGGCGGTCGAGACCGGCGGCGCACTGGAGCAGGGTGGACTTGCCGGAACCCGAGGGGCCCATGACGGCGGTGAAGGTGCCCCGCGGGAAGGCGAGGGAGACGCGGTCGAGCGCGCTGACACGGCTGCCGCCCGACTCGTACTCCCGGCTCACGGAACGCAGTTGGATCGCGTAGTTGGTCATCAGTCCCCAAGTCCCTGTTCGTCTCGCGCCGATCCGGCGACTCCACGAAACCGCGAGGGGCGGACGCGGCGCAGTGCGGCAGGAACTAGATCCGGGGTAGGGCAGGCCCTACCTTCGGTCCTCCTCCTGGACCGATGTCGCACCCGCCGCCCCGGCTTCTACGGTGATCCCCATGCATCGCCCCATGCCCCCTCGCAATGTGTGGCAGGCCATGTCCCGCCCCGGTTTCCTGCTGTCACCGTGGCCCTGGCGCTCCGTCGCGTACCTGCTGACGGGTGTGCTGAGCGGCCTGGCCGTCCTCGTCTGTGGCGTGACGCTGGTGGCGGTCGGCGGCGTCCTCGCGATCGTCCTGGTCGGCCTGCCCCTGCTCGCCGCCGCGGCCCTCGCCGGACTGCCCGTGGCCGGTGTCGAGCGGCGCAGGCTGCGGCTGGTCGACCTCGACCCGGCGCACGGCATGCACGCCGAGCCCGCCGAGCCCGGCCTGTGGTGCTGGTTCACCACGCGCCTGCGCGAGCAGCCGACCTGGCGGGAACTCGGCTACGCACTGCTGTTCGCGGGCCTGCTCTGGCCCGCCGAGGCCCTCGTCGTCACCGTCGCCCTGCTCTTCCCGGTGTCGATGGTGACCACCCCGCTGCTGATGGCCACGGTCGGCGGCGGCGAGGCCAAGGTGCTCAAGCAGTGGACCGTCACCGACTGGCCAACTGCCTTCGGGGTCGCCGTACTCGGCGTCCTCCTCCTGGCTGCCGGCGCCTACGTCCTCGCGCTCACCGCCGGCGCCCGCGCCGAACTGACCCGTCTGCTCATCGCTCCCCGCGACGCGGGCCTGGGCGAGAAGGTCGTCGAACTCACCCGCTCCCGCGTCCGGTTGGTCGACGCCTTCGAGGCCGAACGCCGCCGGATCGAGCGCGACCTGCACGACGGCGCCCAACAGCGCCTGGTCGCCCTCACCATGACCCTGGGCCTGGCCCGCCTCGACACCCCGCCCGGCCCGCTCGCCGACCAACTCGCCAAGGCCCACGAGGAAGCCGGCAAGGCCCTTGAGGAACTGCGCGAACTCGTCCACGGCATCCACCCCAAGGTCCTCACCGACTACGGCCTCGACGCGGCCGTCGCCGACGCCGCCGACCGCAGCGCCGTCCCCGTCGACCTCGACCTCGACCTGCCCGGACGGCTGCCCCAAGCGGTGGAGAGCGCCGCCTACTTCGTCGTCTGCGAGGCCCTCGCCAACGTCGCCAAGCACAGCGGCGCCACCCGCGCCGCGGTCAGCGGCGGCCACGACGACGGCAGCCTCGTGCTCCGGATCCGCGACGACGGCCGCGGCGGCGCCGACGCCGGCCGGGGCAGCGGACTGACCGGTCTCGCCGACCGGGTGTCCGTCCTCGATGGCAGACTCTCCCTGTCCAGTCCGCCGGGCGGACCGACCCTGTTGCGTGTGGAGATTCCTTGCGAGCGGACCGAGTAGACCCAACGGACCGAGCGGGCCGATCGCTCCGGTCGCTCCGGGTCGTGCTGGCCGAGGACAGCGTGCTGCTGCGCGAGGGCCTCATCGGCCTGCTCGCCCGCTGCGGCCACGAGGTCGTGGCGGCCGTCGGCGACGCGAGGGACCTCGTCGCCGCCGTGGACGAGCACGAGCCCGACATCGTCGTCACCGACGTACGCATGCCGCCCGGCTTCCAGGACGAGGGCCTGCACGCGGCGGTGAGGATGCGCGAGAAGCGGCCCGCCCTGCCCGTCCTCGTCCTCAGCCAGTACGTGCAGCGCGCCTACGCGGCCGACCTCCTCGACTCCGGCGACGGTTCCGGCGTCGGCTACCTCCTGAAGGACCGCGTCGGCCAGGTCGAGGAGTTCGTCGACGCGCTGAGCGAGGTGGCCGACGGCGGGACGGTCGTCGACCCCGAGGTCGTACGGCAGCTGCTGCGCCGGCGTCGTGACCCCCTGGAGCGGCTCACCCCGCGCGAACGGGAGGTGCTCGCGCTCATCGCGGAGGGCAAGTCCAACGGCGCCGTCGCGCGGGCGCTGGTCGTCTCCGAGGCCGCCGTGGGCAAGCACATCGGCTCGATCCTCACCAAGCTGGACCTGCCCCCGGCCGAGGAGACCCACCGCAGGGTGCTGGCCGTCCTGGCCTACCTCAGGGCGTGAGCAGCGCCTTGGCGAAGCAGCGGCTCAGTTCGTGGAAGCGGTAGTAGCCGAACTTCGTGCACGGCTCGTAGCCGCTGGAGGTGTACAGGCCGATTGCCTCCGGCTGCTCCATGCCGGTCTCCAGCACCATCCGGGTGCGGCCCGCCGCGCGCGCGTCGTCTTCCAGGGCGGCGAGGATGCGGCGGGCCAGCCCCAGCCCGCGCATCTCCTTGATCACGAACATCCGCTTGAGCTCGGCGTCGCCGTCCTCGTTCCCCTCGCCGTTGTGGTCCTGCCGGCGCCAGCCGCCGGTGGCCACGGGCCGGTCCAGCTCGTCGTACGCGATCAGGTACACGCCGTTCGGCGGATCGAAGTCGGCCGGCGCGAGCTCGGTGGCGTCGCCGCCGTCGCCGTAGCGCTCGTGGTACTCGGCCTGGACCTCGGCGTCGAGCTTGACGGCGTCGGGGTGGTCGAAGGAAACGCGGCGTATGTGCATGCCGATAACCGTACATCTATTCGACGAATCGGAGATTTAGACTCAGTCCAGTCTGCGGGTATGGTGCCCGGGTGCTCACTGTGACCTCTGTGAATGTGAACGGGCTGCGCGCCGCCGCGAAGAAGGGCTTCGTGGAGTGGCTCGCCGCGACCGAGGCCGACGTCCTGTGCCTGCAGGAGGTGCGTGCCGAGCCGCAGCAGCTGCCCGACGAGGTGCGTGCCCCCGACGGCTGGCACGTCCTGCACGCTCCAGCCGCCGCCAAGGGCCGTGCCGGCGTCTCCCTCTACACCCGCCGCGAGCCCGACCGTGTCCAGGTCGGCTTCGGCTCGGCGGAGTTCGACACGTCCGGCCGCTACGTCGAGGTCGACCTGCCCGGCGTCACGGTCGCCTCCCTCTATCTCCCCTCCGGCGAGGTCGGCACCGACCGCCAGGACGAGAAGATCCGCTTCATGGACGAGTTCCTCGTGTACCTGAAGGGGCTGCGGCAGCGGGCCGCCGCCGACGGCCGCGAGGTCGTCGTCTGCGGCGACTGGAACATCGCCCACCAGCAGGCCGACCTGAAGAACTGGCGCGCCAACCAGAAGAGTTCCGGCTTCCTGCCGGAGGAGCGGGCGTGGCTGACGCGGGTCTTCGACGAGGGTGACGGCGGGTACGTCGATGTGGTGCGCGGGCTGCATCCGGAGGCGACGGGGCCGTACACGTGGTGGTCCTACCGGGGGCGGGCCTTCGACAACGATTCCGGATGGAGGATCGACCTCGCCGTCGCGACTCCGGGACTTGCCCGGCGCGCGGTCAAGGCGTACGTGGAGCGTGCCGCGAGCCATGACGAGCGCTGGTCGGACCATGCTCCGGTGACGGTGGTTTTCGAGGTCTAGGAACGCAGAAGCGTGGGGCGCCCCGGAAGGGGGTGCCCCACGCAGTGCGGTTCAGGCCAAGCGCAGCGGCTAAGCGTCGTAGTCCTGGTCGAACCGGTCCTGCTCCTCCTGCAGCATGCGCTCGGTTTCCTCGTCGCGCCGCTGGCCGCGCTGCTGACCGCCCTGCTGGCCACGCTGCTGAGCCTGCCCCTTGGCCTGCTCCGTCTTCTGCTTGGCCTGCTGCTGCCACTGCTCGGACTTGTCCTGGAACTGGTCCTTCATACCCATGTGGGTTCACTCCCGTGGTGGGTGAGGGGATGAGCCCCGTGCCGGGGCCTCGACCAGATTCACACGACCCGACAACCCACGCATTTCGATCACTTACGCTGTGTAGTGCGCGCTTCCTCGTCCGCCGCCCCACCTGCGCCGACGAGTCCGATCCGCATCCCTTCCAGGCGCTCCCCGAACCGCCGTACCTCCCGCTGACCGACCGTGCCGATCAGCCCGGGCAGGTATCCGCGCACGCCCTGCATCCCGCGCAGCCACCACTGCCCGTACACATGGCTGGAGCGTCGCTCGATCCCGGCCACGAAACGGTCGACCGCGGGACCCAGCGGATAGGTCTTGTTGGACGGCCACGGCAGCCGCTGCCTGAGTTCGCGCATGACGTCGTCCTGGTCGGCCCCGCGCACCATGTCGGTGTCGGTCCACGACAGGTAACCCACGCCGACCCGCACGCCCTTGTGGCCGACCTCGGCGCGCAGGCTGTGCGCGTACGCCTCCACACCGGACTTGGAGGCGCAGTACGCGGTCATCATCGGCGCCGGGGTCATGGCGGCCAGCGACGCGATCTGGAGCAGATAGCCGCGGCTCTCCATCAGCACCGGCAGGAAGGCGCGGGCCGTCACCGCCGAGCCGATCAGGTTGACCTCGATCACCCGCCGCCAGGCGTCCGGGTCGGAGTCCACGAACGGACCGCCCGTCGCCACACCGGCGTTGGCGACCACGATGTCGACCTTCCCGAACCGTTCCTTGACCTCCTGCGCCACCCGCGCCATCGCCTCGTGGTCGGTGACGTCGGCGTGCCAGTGGTCGCTGTCGCTGTGCAGCCGCTCGGAGACCTGCTTGAGCGCGTCCGGCTCCAGGCCGACCAACGCCACCTTCGCGCCGCGCGCGGAGAGCTTGCGGGCGAGGAGTTCGCCCACCCCCCGTGCGGCGCCCGTGACGACGGCGACCTGTCCTTCGAGGCTCACCCTGCTCATGCGCCCTCCTTCACCTGCGTGTACGTCGTGACGAGCTCACGGATCTTCCCGGTCACCAGCTCGGGCGCCTCGATGGGGGTCATATGGCCGAGGCCGGTCAGTTCGGTGACGCCGAGGCAGTTCGGCAGCGCGGCAGCCAGCGAGCGGGCGTGCACCGGCGGGGTGAGCCGGTCGGCCGTACCGGCCACCACGGCCGTCGGCACCCTCAACTCCCGCACCCCGTGGTCGAGATCGAGCAGATCCAGTACGTGGGACCAGGCGTGACGCACCTTGCGCGGGCACGCGTGGACGATACGCGCGCACGCCTCGACCATGTGCGGGGCCGAACCGGGGCCCATCGTCCCGTACTTGAGGATCCGCCGGGCCACGGGGGTGACCGGGCCGAGCGGTGCCCGGGAGCCGAGGATGTGCTTGGTCAGCCAGGTGCGCAGCCGGCCGGGCCGTATCGGTACGACGGTCGACTCGGCGACCAGCCGGGACGAGCCGGTGCTGCACAGCAGGACGGCGACGGCGTGCTCCCGGAAGCAGGCACGCGCGGCCGCGGCCATGACCGTCATCCCGCCCATGGAGTGACCGGCGATCACGGCCTTCTCGCCGGGTGCGAGGGCAGCCTTCAGTACGGCTTCCAGGTCGTCGGCGAGCGCGTCGGTGCTGCACGCCGGGCTCGCGGGGCTGCGGCCGTGGCCGCGCTGGTCGTAGGCGATGACGCGGTGGTCGGCGGCCAGGTCCCGGATCTGCGCCGCCCAGAAGGCCGTTGAGCAGGTCCAGCCGTGGGCGAGGACGACGGCGGGCGCGCCCTCGGGGCCGTGCACCTCGACGTGCAGGCGGGCGCCGTCGGCGGAGACGGCGGTGAGTTCGCGGACCGGGACGGGCGGGGCGTACGGGCCGGAACGGACGTGCGTCAGGCGGCTCACGCGGGCACCTCGGCCTTCACTCGGACGACGTCGTACTCCGCGAGGTCCACCCGCCGTGTCGCGCGCCGGAACTCGCTGGTGGTGCCCGGCCAGACGGTGGTGTTGCGGCCGTTCGCGTCCAGGTACCAGCTGGTGCAGCCGCCGGTGTTCCACACCGTGCGCTTCATGCGCTCCTGCACCCGGTGGTTCCAGGCCTGGACGGCGGAGGTGCGGGCGTCGAGGGCGACTTGGCCGCCGAGGACGTTCAACTGCCGTACGAAGTCGGCCATGTAGTTCAGCTGGGACTCGATCATCAGGATCATGGAGGAGTTCCCGAGGCCGGTGTTGGGGCCGATGATCGTCATCCAGTTCGGGAATCCGGCGGCGGAGGCGCCGCGCAGGGCCGCCATGCCGTCCTTCCAGCTCTCGGCGAGCGTCTGTCCGTCCGCGCCGACGACCCGTTCGGCGATGGGCATGTCGGTGACGTGGAAGCCGGTGCCGAAAATGATCGCGTCGACCTCGGCCTCGGTGCCGTCGGCGGCCACCACGGTCGAGCCGCGGACCTCGCTGAGCCCGCCGGCCACGACGTCCACGTTCGGCTTGGCGAGCGCCGGGTAGTACTCGCTGCTCAGCAGGATCCGCTTGCAGCCGATGCGGTAGTCGGGGGTGAGCTTGGCGCGCAGGGCCGGGTCCTTGATGGAGCGGGCCATGTTCTGCTTGGCGAGCCGCTCGATCAGGCCCAGTTCGTTCGGGTGCTTGGTGAACGCCTGGACCTGGAGCTCGCGGATGCCCCAGAGCAGTCCGCGGCGCAGCTGCGTGGTGAAGGGCAGGGCGCGGTGCAGGGAGCGTTCGAGGCCGCTGATCGGGCGGTCCATGCGGGGCATCACCCACGGCGGGGTGCGCTGGAAGAGGGTGAGCCGCTCGGCGAGGGGCTGGATCGCCGGGACGATCTGGATGGCGGAGGCGCCCGTGCCGATCATGGCGACGCGCTTGCCGCGCAGGTCGTAGTCGTGGTCCCAGCGGGCGGAGTGGAAGACCTTGCCGGGGAAGGAGTCCAGGCCGGGGATGTCCGGCACCTTGGGGTCGGACAGCGGTCCGGTGGCGGAGACGACGAGGTCGGCCGACAGGTTTCCGCTGGTGGTCTCGATGTCCCAGCACAGCCGCTCGGCGTTCCAGGCCATCCGCTTGACCTCGGAGTTCAGCCGGATGTGCGGGCGCAGCCGGAAGACGTCCGTGACATGCTCCAGGTAGGCGCGGATGTGCTCCTGCCCGGAGAAGGTGCGCGGCCAGTCGGGGTTGGGCGCGAAGGAGAAGGAGTAGAGGTGGGACGGTACGTCGCAGGCGCAGCCCGGATAGCTGTTGTCGCGCCAGGTGCCGCCGACGCTGTCCGCCCGTTCCAGGACGACGAAGTCGGTGACGCCCTCGCGCCGCAGCCGGACCGCGGCCCCGAGGCCACCGAACCCGGACCCCACCACCGCCACTCGTACATGTTCGTGCTCGGCCATCCCGACGCCCTCCGCAGACCGACGACTCTGCCAGTGAATACTGGCGCAATGGGAGGGTAGAGCAGGTCCGTACTCATGGGTAGGGGTCAGGCCGAGGAAAGTTACCCGCGGTACGACATAGGCTGCGGGCGTGGCAGAGAAGCGTGAATACCGCATGGAGGAACTGGCCAGGGAGGCCGGCATCACGGTGCGCACCCTGCGCTTCTACCGCGAGCGGGGGCTCATCCCGCCCCCGCGCCGCGAGGGCCGTATCGCCTGGTACGACGACCATCACCTGGCCCGGCTGCGCACGATCGCGGCGCTGCTGGAACGCGGCCACACCCTGAGCGGCATCGCGGAGCTGGCGGAGGCCCTCGACCACGGCCGGGGCGTCGCCGACCTGCTCGGCGTCGCCGCCCCCACCGAGGAGGAACCGGTCCGCCTGACTCCCGAGGAGCTCGCCGCCCGCTTCGAGGGCCAGGTCACCGCCGAGAACCTCGCGGCCGCCCTCGACCTCGGCTACCTCGGCACCGACGGCGACGAGATCGTCCACATCAGCCGCCGCCTGCTGGACGTGTCGGCGGCCCTGGTCCGCGAGGGCATCCCGCTGGCGGACGTCCTGGCGGCGGGCAAGCGGGTCCGGGAGCACGCGGACGCCCTCGCCGAACTCTTCGCCGACGTGGTCCTGCGCCACGCCCCCGAGGAGGACCTCCACCGGTTGCGCCCGCTCGCCCGGAGCGTGGTCGACGCGGAGCTGTCGCTGGCGCTGGACCGGCGGCTGCGCAAGCAGACCCAGGGGTAGGACGCCTCGCCGCCGCTCAGGAGCGCGGCGGCAGCTTCGGCCGCGACCTGTCCGGTACGTGCGCGTACCCCGGAGGGGAGGCCGGAGGGTTGGTCTCCAGCAGGTCCAGGGCCAGTTGCACCGCGTCGTCGAGCTGGGCGTGGCGGCCCTCCGCCCAGTCCAGGGGGGTGCGCAGGGCCTCCAGGTCGGGGATGACGCCCTTGTTCTCGATGGACCAGCCGTACGCGTCGAACCAGGCCGCGTTCATCGGCACCGTGATCACCGTGCCGTCGCCGAGGGAGTGGCGGCCGGTCATGCCGACGACGCCGCCCCAGGTGCGCTGGCCGACGACCGGCCCCAGCTTCAGGAGTTTGAAGGCGGCGGTGATCATGTCGCCGTCGGAGGAGGTCGCCTCGTCGGCGAGGGCGACCACCGGGCCCCTGGGGGCATTTGACGCGTACGACACCGGCTGGGCGTTGCGGGTGAGGTCCCAGCCGAGGATCGTGCGGGTCAGCTTCTCCACGACCAGTTCGCTGATGTGACCGCCCGCGTTGCCGCGCACGTCGACGATGAGGGCGGGGCGGGAGACCTCCATGCGCAGGTCGCGGTTGAACTGGGCCCAGCCGGAGCCGCCCATGTCGGGGATGTGCAGATAGCCGCAGCGGCCGCCGCTCAACTCCCGGACCACCTCGCGGCGTTTGGCCACCCAGTCCTGGTAGCGCAGGGGGCGCTCGTCGATCAGCGGGACGACCGCGACCCTTCGCGCGCGTCCTTCCCCCTCCGCCGGGGTGAACGTCAGCTCCACCGTCGTACCGCCCGCCCCCGCGAGCAGCGGGTACGGGCCCGCCACCGGGTCCACCGGTCGGCCGTCGACGTGGGTGAGGACCGCGCCCTCGCGGATGCCCGTGCCGGCCAGCGGGGAGCGGGCCTTGGAGTCGGAGGAGTCGCCGGGCAGGATCCGCCGTACCGTCCAACCGGCCTCCCGGTGGACGAAGTTGGCGCCGAGCAGACCCTGGCGGCGCTGGTAGTGCGGCGGTCCCTCGTTGCGGCGGGCGGCGGAGACGTAGGCGTGGGAGGTGCCCAGCTCGCCCAGGACCTCGCGCAGCAGATCGGCGAACTCGTCCGGCGACGCGACGTGCTCGACCAGCGGGCGGTACTGCGCCAGCACCGCGTCCCAGTCGAGGCCGCACATGCCCGGGTCCCAGAAGTAGGCGCGGATGAGCCGGCCCGCCTCCTCGTACGACTGGCGCCACTCGGCGGCGGGGTCGACCTCGTGCAGGATGCGGCGGGCGTCGATCCACACCGTGGAGTCGCTGTCGCCGAGTTCGCTCGCGGGCACCGCGCGCAGGTCGCCCTCGTCCACCACGACCAGTCGGCTGCCGTCGCCGCTGACCGCGAACCAGTCGAGGTGGTCGACGAGTTCGGACTTCTTCGCCTTGCTGATGTTGAAATGTTCGAGGGTCGGCCGGCCGCTGGTGTCGGCGGGGTTGACGAACGTCTCGCCCAGCGCGCCGGAGATCGGCCAGCGCAGCCAGACAAGACCGCCGCCCGCGACCGGGCACAGCGCCGAGTACTTGGAGGCGGTGACCGGGAACGGCGTCACCCGGCTCTCCAGGCCCTCGACCTCCACGGTCACCGCGCCGCCGTCGCCGCTCTCGTCCTCGGCGGGGTCCAGTCCGCCGGCGGCCGGGCGGCCCTCCGGGTTCAGCGCGAAGGGGGAGGGGGTGGCCGAGGAGAGCGGGACGAGGTAGGGGCGGCAGCCCAGCGGGAAGGACAGGTCGCCGGTGTGGACGTCGTAGACCGGGTCGAAGCCGCGCCAGGAGAGGAAGGCGAGATAGCGGCCGTCGCTGGTGAAGACCGGGTTCTCGTCCTCGAAGCGGCCGTTGGTGACGTCGACGACGTAACGGTCCTTGATGCGGGCCATCTTGATCTGGCGCAGGGAGCGGCCGATGCCCGGGTGGGACCAGGTCAGCCAGGCGCCGTCGGGGGAGAAGGCGAGGTCGCGGACGGGGCCGTTGATCGACCGGATCAGCTCGGTGACCTCGCCGTTGGACTCCTCGGTGGCGTCGAGCAGGAGCAGCCGTCCGTCGTGGGAGGCGAGAGCGAGGCGTTCGCCCTGCGGGTCGCAGACCAGCTCCAGCACCCGGCCCAGCTCGCCCGAGGCCAGCCGGCGCGGCTCGCGGTCACCGGTGGCCCGGGGCAGGTAGGCGATCTCGACCGCGTCCTCGCCCTCGGCGTCGGTGACATAGGCGACCTGACCGGCCGGGCCGAGCATCTCCGGGAGCCGGACCCGTACCCCCGGGGTGTCGGTGATGGTGCGGGCCGGGCCGTCGCGGTGGGTGAGCCAGTACAGGCTGCCGCGGACGACGACCGCGCTCGCGCGGCCCGTCTCGTCGACTGAGATGCCGTCCAGGTGCTGGGCGGCGGGCACCTGGTAGGGGCGCCGGCCCGCGCGCGGGCCGCTGAGCCGGACGTCGAGCCTGCGCGGCTCACTGGAGAGGTCGTCGACGATCCACAGGTCGCCCGCGCACTGGTAGACCACCCGGGTGCCGTCACTGGCGGCGTGCCGGGCGTAGAAGGCGTCGTGGTCGGTGTGCCGGCGCAGGTCGGAGCCGTCGTGGGCGCAGGAGTAGAGGTTGCCGATGCCCTCGTGGTCGGAGAGGAAGGCGATCCGGTCGCCGACGAACATGGGGCAGGACAGATGGCCGTCGAGGTCGGCCAGCAACCGCTCCCCGTGCAGCCACAGGCGGCCCGTGGCGCCGCCCCGGTAGCGCTTCCAGGCGGCGGGCTCGTGCGGCGGGGTGCCCGTCAGCAGCAGGGCCTTGCGGTCGGCGACCTGGATGTCGGAGACCGGGCCCCAGGGCAGCTTGCGGCCGGGGGAGCCGTCGGGGGTGACCTTGTACGCCCAGGTGAAGTACGAGAACGGCTCGCCGTGGGAGGCGACGGCGAGGATGTCCCCCTCCGCCGTCCAGCCGGTGACCTGGGTGTCGGCGCTGCCCCAGTGGGTGAGCCGGCGGCCCGGTCCGCCGTCCACCGGGACCAGATGGATCTCGGGGACGAGACTGCGCCAGCTCGTGTACGCGATGTGGCGGCCGTCGGGGGAGAAGCGGGGGTGACCGGCCTTGGTGCGGTCGACGGTGAGCCGCCAGGCGCGGCCGGGTCCGTCCAGGGGGGCCAGCCAGAGGTCGTCCTCGGCCACGAAGCACAGCAGGTCGCCGTTGAGGTGGGGCAGACGCAGATAGCTCACCTCCCCATGCTTTTCCGGGGGATGGGCCCCAGCAACTCGTGTCGTGACACAGGACACGTACGAAACGGTTTCGTTTCGCTTAGGCCTGCGCTACATTCGTTCTGTACGAAACAGTGTCGTTCGCTGAGTCAGGGAAAGGGGAGTGAGTCATGGCAGAGGCAGCAACGGTGCGCCGCAGCCGGATCACACCCGAGCGTGAGGCCGAGCTCTACGAGGCCGTGCTCGACCTGCTCCGCGAAGTCGGCTACGACGCCCTGACCATGGACGCGGTCGCCACGCGCACCAAGTCCAGCAAGGCCACGCTCTACCGCCAGTGGGGCGGCAAGGCCGAGCTCGTGGTGAAGGCCGTACGCCACAACAAGCCGGGCGGTATCGGTCTCGCCGACATCGACACCGGGTCGCTCAAGGGCGACCTGCACGCGCTCACGCTGCGCTCGGACGACTGCGAGATGGAGCAGAACTCCGCGCTGATGCGGGGTCTGGCCATGGCCGTGCACAGCAACCCGGACCTCCTGCGGGCGTTCCGGGACCATCTCGTCGAGCCCGAGATGGCGGAGTTCCGTCGTGTCGTGCAGCGTGCGGTCGACCGGGGCGAGGTCCGTGCGGACAACCCCGCGGTCGAGTACATGATGCACATGATGCTCGGCGGGTTCGCCGCCCGCACGATGATCGACGAGCTGCCGCCGACACAGGCCTTCCTCATTTCGTACATCGACGCCGTGGTCCTCCCCGCCCTCGGCGTTCCCAACAGCTGACAAGTCCCCAGCAAGCCCATTCCACCTGACGTCACCGCTCACGTCGCCGGGCTGATCACCCCTGCCCCGAACACCCCAACGACATGACCGGGAGTACGCCTCCGTGGCCACGTTCCTCTACAGACTCGGCCGGCTCGCCTTCCGGCGACGGCACTTCGTCGCCCTGATCTGGGTGGCCCTGCTGACGCTCGCCGGCGTCGGCGCCGCCTCCGCGCCCACCGCGGGCAGCACCTCCTTCTCCATCCCCGGCACCGAGGCCCAGAAGGCCTTCGACCTGCTGGAGGAACGATTCCCCGGTTCGAGCGCCGACGGAGCGACCGCCCGCGTCGTCTTCCAGGCGCCCGACGGACAGAAGCTCTCGGCCGCCGACAACAAGGCCGCCGTCAAGCAGGCCGTCAAGGAACTGGGCACCGGCTCCGAGGTCGTCTCGGTCACCGACCCGTTCCAGAGCAAGTCGGTCTCGCAGGACGGCACCGTCGGCTACGCCCAGGTCCGCTACGAGGTCTCCGGCATGGAGCTCAAGGACTCCTCCAAGGAGGCCCTGGAGCACGCCGCCGACGACGCGCGCGAATCCGGGCTGACCGTCGAGATCGGCGGTGACGCGCTCCAGGCCACGCCCGAGACCGGCTCCACCGAGATCATCGGCATCGCGGTCGCCGCCGTCGTCCTCGTCATCACCCTGGGCTCGCTCGTCGCGGCCGGACTGCCGCTGCTGACCGCGCTCATCGGCGTCGGCATCGGCGTCTCGACGATCACCGCCCTCGCCAACGCGCTGGACCTGGGCTCCACCACCTCCACGCTGGCCATGATGATCGGCCTCGCCGTCGGCATCGACTACGCGCTGTTCATCGTCTCCCGCTACCGCGCGGAACTGGCCGAGGGCCGGGACCGCGAGGAAGCGGTCGGCCGGGCCACCGGCACCGCCGGATCCGCGGTGGTCTTCGCCGGCCTCACGGTCGTCATCGCCCTGGTGGGCCTGTCCGTCGTCAACATCCCGATGCTGACGAAGATGGGCATCGCCGCGGCCGGCACCGTCGTCATCGCCGTCCTGATCGCGCTGACCATGATCCCGGCCCTGCTCGGCTACGCGGGCCGCAAGGTCCAGCCGGCGGGCGCCAAGAGCAAGCTGTTCGGCCGCGGTCGCAAGACGGCCGCTTCGGAGGACAAGCCGGCCAAGCCCAACATGGGCACCCGCTGGGCGAGCTTCGTGGTCCGCCGTCCCGTCGCCGTCCTGCTCTTCGGCATCATCGGCCTCGGCGCCGCCGCGGCCCCGGTCGGCTCCCTGGAGCTGGGCCTGCCCGACGACGGCTCGCAGCCCACCTCCACCACGCAGCGCCGCGCCTACGACCTACTTTCCGAGGGCTTCGGTCCCGGCTTCAACGGTCCGCTGATGGTCGTCGGCGACGCCAAGGGCAGCGACGACCCGAAGGCCGCCGCGACCGAGGTGGCCGACGAGATCAAGGGCCTGGACGGCGTCGTCACGGTCACCCCGGCGACGTTCAACAAGGCCGAAGACACCTTCACCATCACCGTCATCCCCGACTCCAAGCCCTCCTCGACCCAGACCGAGGACCTGGTCCACGCCATCCGTGACAGCGGCGCGGACATCAAGGCCGACACTGACGCCGAGGTGCTGGTCAGCGGCACCACGGCGATGAACATCGACTTCTCGCAGAAGATGAACGACGCGCTGATCCCGTATCTCGCGCTCGTCGTCGGCCTTGCCTTCCTGCTGCTGATCGCGGTGTTCCGGTCGATCCTGGTCCCGCTGAAGGCGGCCCTCGGCTTCCTGCTCAGCGTGCTCGCCGCGCTCGGCGCCGTCGTCGCGGTCTTCCAGTGGGGCTGGCTGTCCGGCCTCATGGGCGTCGAGGAGACCGGCCCGATCATGTCGATGATGCCGATCTTCATGGTGGGCGTGGTCTTCGGTCTCGCGATGGACTACGAGGTGTTCCTCGTGACCCGGATGCGCGAGGCGTACGTCCACGGCGAGAGCCCCAGCCAGGCCGTGGTGACCGGCTTCAAGCACGGCGCACGGGTGGTCACGGCCGCCGCCGTGATCATGATGGCTGTCTTCGCCGGCTTCATCGGCTCCTCCGAGTCGATGGTGAAGATGATCGGCTTCGGCCTGGCCATCGCCGTCTTCTTCGACGCGTTCGTGGTCCGCATGGCGATCGTCCCGGCGGTGCTCGCGCTGCTCGGCAAGAAGGCCTGGTGGCTGCCGAAGTGGCTGGACCGGGTGCTGCCCAACGTGGACGTCGAGGGCGAGGGCCTCAAGGCCGTGTCCGAGACCCGCGCCAAGGATGTGGATCCGGACGGGGACAAGGAGCTGGTACGCGCCTGACGTACTGCCTCTGACCAGCCGGTGAGGGCCCCGTGGGGACGGTGGCGCCCTCACCGGCTGCCTCTTTGTGCGGGGGCGTTCGGGCGAGGCTTTCGGGGGCGATAACCCGTCGCGTGCCCGGTACACGTACCGCTAGCGTGGCGTCCCATGACGTCTGCCGCCTCAGGAGCCCACCCCCTCTTCGCCGCCGCCCTCGACGAACTCGGCCTCGGCGAACTGCACGACCGGATCCGGCGCTTCCCGGACGCGACCCGCACCGCCGCCGAGGCGGCCGCCGCGATCGGCTGCGAACTGAGCCAGATCTGCAAGTCGCTGATCTTCGCCGCGGACGGCGTCCCCGTCCTCGTCCTCATGGACGGCGCCTCCCGCGTCGACGTCGACCTCGTACGGCAGGAACTCGGTGCCGAACGGGTCACCCGGGCCAAGGCCGACGTCGTACGGGAGACCACCGGATACGCCATCGGCGGCGTCCCGCCCTTCGGGCACCGCACGCGGACCCGGGTCCTGGCCGACCGCTCCCTGCTCGACCACGACCTCGTCTGGGCCGCCGCCGGCACCCCGCACACCGTCTTCCCCATGGAACCCAAGGCGCTGATCGCGCACGCCGGGGCCGCCCTGGCGGACGTGCGCGAGCGCACCGCGTGACGCCGCTGGTCACCGCCGCCGTCCTGCTCGCCGCGGTCACCCACGCCTGCTGGAACGCCCTCGCCCACCGCATCCCCGACAAACTCGTCGGCTTCACCCTGATCGCGGGCGGCGGGTCGCTGATCGGGCTGGCCATGGTGCCGTTCACGGCGGTGCCGGCGGCCGGTGCCTGGCCGTATCTGATCGGCTCCGCGCTGATCCACATCGCCTACTACGTCCTGTTGATGAAGTCCTTCCGGCTCGGCGACTTCGGGCAGGCCTACCCCATCGCGCGCGGCACCGCGCCCCTGGTCGTCACCCTGCTCGCGGCGCTCTTCGCCCATGAGGTCCCGGACGGCTGGGCGGCCGCCGGCATCGCCCTGTCGTGCGCCGGGCTGACCGGGGTCGCCCTGTGGGGGCTGCGCGGACACCGGCCCAACTTTGCCGCGATCGGCGCCGCGCTCGCGACCGGCCTCACCATCGCGGCGTACACGGTCGTCGACGGCCTGGGCGTGCGTGCCTCCGGCTCCTCCCTCGGCTATATCGCCTGGCTGATGGCGGTCGAGGGCGTGGCGATCCCGGCGTACGCCGTCTGGCGCTGGCGCGGCGGGACGGCCGCCGTGCTCCGGCCGTACGCCGCGGTAGGCCTGCTCGGCGCCGCGCTCTCCGTCGCCGCGTACGGACTCGTCCTGTGGGCGCAGACCCGCGCGGAACTGGCCCCGATCGCCGCCCTGAGGGAGTCCTCCATCATCGTCGGCGCGGCGATCGGCGCCCTGTTCTTCAAGGAACGCTTCGGAGCCCCGCGGATCGCGGCGGCGGGGCTGCTGGTGGTGGGGATCGGGCTGATGCTGCGGGCCGGTTAGGGCCGCGCCTCTGCCATTCCTTGGCGGCAGCGGTGGTGTGGAACGGGCCGGAAGGAGCACCCTGGAATCAGGTATTCCGGAGGTGATCGTCATGATGCACACCGCAGTGGGATGGCACGTCGAGATGGAGTTCCGCGAGGACGACCAGCACACGAGTGCAGCGGCGCTGGTACGTCTGCCCGACGGCACCGAGGTACGGGCCCACGGCCACGCCAGCCGCCACCACACCGACTCCAATCAGCCACGGGTCGGTGAGGAAATAGCGGCAGCCCGCGCGCTCAACGAACTCGCGATGCAACTGCTGACGAAGGCGCACGGCGAGATCGACTCGGCGTCGGGGCGTACGTCGCACCCGATCCACGTGTGAGGTGAGGCCAGGGCGCGCGGGGCGACCCGCGCGCCTGGTCTGAGCGTTTGGCGCGGGCGCGCGGGGCGGGATTCGCGCCGGGCGTGGGCGTTTGGCGCGGGTGCTCGGGCGTATGCCGTATGGGATCCGCCTGGGATCCGCGCGTGCCGCGAATCCCAGGCGCGCGTGACTCGGCGTGCGCGCCCGGCGTGAGTGCTTTGCGTCGAGCGCGGGGCGCGAGCCGAGTCCGGTGCGCCCAAGAGCCCGCGCCGGGGCGTGCGTGAGACGTTACGCGCCCCGCGTGAGCGACTCCCGTACCGCCCGTACCAGCGCCTGCGCGCGCGGATCCGCCGTCACGGTCTTGCGGAAGCCGTTGGTGACGTAGCCGAAGCCGATGCCCGAGTCGGGGTCGGCGAAGCCGAGGGCGCCGCCGCGGCCGGGGTGGCCGAAGGAGGTGGGGGCCAGCAGCGGGGACGCGCTGCCGTGCAGCATGTAGCCGAGGCCGAAGCGGGTGCCCACCACCAGCACCCGGTCCGGGCCCGCCGACTCCTCGGCGCGGGCCAGCCGGGCCGTGGCCGCGTCGAACAGGCGGACACCGTCGACCGGGCCGATCAGTGCCGCGTAGAAGCGGGCCAGGCCCTCGGCCGTCGAGATGCCGTTGGTGGCGGGCAGCGCCGCCGCGCGGTAGGCGGGGTCGTTCTGGTCGGGGAACGGGCTGATCGCCGCGAACGCCCGGCGGGTCAGGGAGTCGGGGTCGGCGTAGGCCTCGGTGACCGTCCGCTTCGGTCGGGCGCGCAGCCCGCCGGCCGGCTCGGGACCGTCGACGCGCCCGGAACGGCCGACCCGCCCGGCCGCCGCCTCCGACTCCGGCAGCCCGAGCCACAGGTCCAGGCCCAGCGGCGCGGCCATCTCCGCCGCGATCCACTCGCCGGCCCGGCGCCCCGTCACCCGCCGGGTCAGCTCGTCGAGCATCCAGCCGTAGGTCAGCGCGTGATAGCCGTGGTCGGTGCCCGGCTCCCAGACGGGGGCCTGCGCGGCGACCGCCTCGGGACCGCGTGCCGGGTCCAGCGCCTCCTCGGGGGTGAGCGGCGTGTCCAGCACGGGCAGCCCGGCCCGGTGGTTCAGCACATGCCGCACGAGCAGCCGTTCCTTGCCGTGCGCCTTGAACTCCGGCCAGTACTCACCCACCGGCGCGTCCAGATCCAGTTCCCCGCGCTGATGCAGCAGCAGGAGTACGGCGGCGGCGACGCCCTTGGTCGCCGAGCGCACGACGTGCGCGGTGCCGCGTTCCCACGGCGCGGTGCCGTCGACGTCGCGGGTGCCGGCCCACAGGTCCACGACCCGGTGCCCGTCGCGGTAGACGGAGACGGCCGCGCCGCGCTCGCCGAGCGCCTCGAAGTTCCGTACGAACGCCGCCCTGACCGGCTCGAATCCCTCGACGACCGTGCCGTTCACATCCACGTCCGTAGGTCCTTTCCCACTCGCCTGCGACAGTGGGTGCAACACCGGGCGGTCGCCTGCGATTCCTCGGCTCGGCGGAATCGGAGGGGGTTGTGTGGGGGGAAGGCGGAGGAGGACCGTCCGGATCCGGTCGGGTCGTTAGCCTGCCCGGGTGACGAAGAAGATCTTGATCGCGGGTGCGCTGCTGGCCGTCGTGTGCGCGGGCGCGGGCGCCGCCGCGTACGCCGCCTTCACCGAGGAGGACACGGCCGTGTCCGTGCAGACGGAACCGGTGAGGACCCGCGCCTACTACGTCGAGCTGTGGAAGGAGCAGCTGGCGAAGTCGGGGAAGGAACTGCCGGCCGACGTGGACTCGATGACCAGGCAGGAGATCCTCGACGAGCTGGCCGGGGAGCTGGCCAGGCACTCCGAGCCCGAGTGACCGAGCGCCGGAGGGGTCCGCGCCGACCGCGCGAACCCCTCCCGCCGTACCTGCCGTGCCGGTCAGGCGATACCGTTGGCGGCGGTCATCGTGTTGGCGGCCTTCGAGTCGTGCTCGGAGGAGAACTGGTTGTCGGAGATACGGTTGCCCGCCTCGTCCTCCTCGTGGTGGCTGACGGTGCCGATGATGCGCGGGTCGGTGGAGTTCTTGCCCTCGATCCAGGGGCCGCCGGAGGAGCCGCCGCCCATGTCGCAGTCCATCGACATGCGGTCGTCGAGCGGGTTCCAGGAGAAGGCGTCCACGGTGTCGCCGTAGCAGTACATCATCCGCTCACCGGTGAGGTCGGTGCGGTTGTAGCCCTCGCCGGGGTAGCCGGCGGCGTAGACCTCGGCGTGGTCGGTGAGGTTCGCGGTGAAGGTGTAGCCGAACGCGCCCACGTTGTCCTGGAGCTTGCCCCAGACGGGGTGGTCGTCGAGGACGAGGGCGGCGTAGTCGGCGGTGTACACGTCGCCGCTCTCCATCCACTCGTTGCTGACGATCTTCGACTTGATGGTCCAGGAGCCGAACGGGCCGCTGCCGTCGCGGTAGCCGGGAACGAACTCCGTCATGTTGTTCCAGCCGGCGGCACCCGTGCCGTCGCCCTGGTGGACGCAGTGTCCGGCGGTCCACAGCGTGTTGCGGTTGTTCGAGACGATGACGGCGGCCGAACAGGTGTGGTCGGTGCCGTCGGGCCACTTGAAGAACAGGCGGCCGACCAGGGAGTACTGCGGGGCGGTGGTGTAGGGGACCTCCTGGGAGACGGAGATCTCCGTGGCCGCCGCGGTGGTCGCGCTGCTCTGCACGAGGGTGGTGTTCGTCGGCCTGACGGCCGGGGCGGACAGGTCGGCCGGGTTCGCGACCGGCGTTCTGTCCTTCTTCGCGCCGGTGCCGGGTGCCTTCTTCAGGGCGGGCGTGGTCTCGGAATCGGCGACGGCCTTCCGGCGGCGCTCGGGGGTCCAGTAGGAGCGGACCTCGTTGTCCGACTTCTTCTCGGCGGACACGGTGATGCCCGCGGGGACGTCCGCGGACCGCTCGGCGATCGGCGTGGCGTGGGCCGTCAGCGGGGTCAGGGAGAGCGCTGCCGCGGCAGCGACAACGGTGAGGGCGCGGTGAAGGCGCACGGGTACCTCGGTCTTCTCGAAATCGAGCGATGATCTTGAGGGTGTATGCAATCACCGTGTCATGGTCATGCCATGCGTGCGCCGTGAACAGGCTGTGGACGGTCGTCGGAGGGTGTGCGGAGCTTCGTCTCGACGTCAGCCGAGCAGGATGGTGACGTCGATGTTGCCGCGGGTGGCGTTCGAGTACGGGCAGACCTCGTGGGCCGCGTCCACGAGCTTCGCCGCCACGTCCGCGTCGAGCACCGGCAGGGAGACACTGAGGGCCACGGCGAGGCCGTACCCGAGCTGCTTGTTGGGGCCGATGCCGACCTTCGCGGCGACGGTGGAGCCGGACAGGTCGAAGCCGGCCCGGCGGCCGACGAGGACGAGCGCATTGTGGAAGCAGGAGCTGTATCCGGCGGCGAACAACTGCTCGGGATTGGTGCCGTTGCCGTCGCCTCCCAGCTCCGGCGGCATCGCGACGCGCAGCTCCAGCTGGCCGTCCTGGCTGGTCACATAGCCGTCCCGGCCGCCGTGCGCGGTGGCCTCGGCGACGTACATGATCTTCGTCGGACGGGTGTCGACAGCGGTGCCGTCGGTCATGGGCGTCCTCCCCCGGACATCGGTGCGCACAAGAACATCGTGCACAAGGTACTGGCCGGTAGGTGCGGGGGCGCGGGCAGGGGGTGGCAACCGCGGGTAATGCCAGATCGGGGGCGCGCGTCAGTGTGTGCGCGCCGGGCGCGTGGTTGTCAGCGTGCGCGGTCCGCTGCCGCCTGCGCCTTGTCCGCGAGCCGCCACAACTCCTCGCGCAACCGCGCGACCTCCGGCCCGCCGAGCTCCGTCGCCGCGAGCAGCGCGCCGGGCACACGCGCCGCGCGCTCCCTCAGTTCCTCCGCACGCCCCGTGCACGCGACGAGCACCGAGCGCTCGTCGCTCATCGCGCGCTCCCTGCGCACGAGCCCCGCGGACTCCAGCCGCTTGAGCAACGGCGACACCGTCCCGTAGTCCAGCCGCAGCGCCCCCGCCAGCTCCTTGACCGTCGTCTCCCCGCGCTCCCACAGCACCAGCAGGACGAGGTACTGCGGATAGGTGAGGCCGAGGTCGTCGAGCAGCGGACGGTACGCGGCCGTCACCGCACGCTGCGCCGCGTACAGCGCGAAGCACAGCTGCTCGTCGAGCAGCGGGGAGCCGGCGGCACCACCGTTCTCGTCGTTCGTCACGCGCCCATTGTCACGGACGGATCCGGGCCGCCGGCACGGAACGCGGATCGAAGCCGAACGGCAGCTCCAGCCGGTGGGCGTGCATCAGCTCCTCGTCCGCGAGCAGCTCGCCCGTTCCGCCGTCCGCCGCGATCACGCCCTCGCTCAGGATCAGCGAGCGCGGGCACAGTTCCAGCGCGTAGGGCAGGTCGTGCGTGACCATCAGTACGGTCACGTCCAACGAGCGCAGGATGTCGGCCAGTTCACGGCGGGAGGCGGGGTCCAGGTTGGAGGACGGCTCGTCCAGGACCAGGATCTCCGGCTCCATCGCCAGCACCGTCGCCACGGCCACCCGGCGGCGCTGCCCGAACGACAGATGGTGCGGCGGCCGTTCCTTGAACTCCGCCATGCCGACCTGCGCGAGCGCCCGGTCCACGCGCTCCTCCAGCTCCGGCCCCTTCAGCCCGGCCGCCGCAGGCCCGAACGCCACGTCCTCGCGGACCGTCGGCATGAACAGCTGGTCGTCCGGGTCCTGGAAGACGATGCCGACCTTGCGCCGGATCCGCGCCATGTGCTGCCGCCCGACGGGCAGTCCGGCGACCTTCACCGTGCCGGTGCCGCCGCTGAGGATGCCGTTGAGGTGCAGCACGAGCGTCGTCTTGCCGGCGCCGTTCGGCCCGAGCAGCGCGACGCGCTCGCCGCGCGCGATGGAGAAGTCCACGCCGAACAGGGCCTGATGGCCGTCGGGGTAGGCGAAGGCGAGGCCGGAGACCTCAAGAGAAGCAGTCACAACGTCCATCCCAGCAGACAGACCACGAGGGCGGTGAAGGGGAGGGCGAGCGCGTACGACCACTGCGCCCGGGACGCGGTCACCTCGTCGATGACCGGCATCGCACCGGCGTACCCGCGGCTGACCATGGCCAGGTGCACGCGCTCGCCGCGTTCGTAGGAGCGGATGAACAGCGCGCCCGCGGACTTCGCGAGCACGCCCCAGTGCCGTACGCCGCGCGCCTCGAACCCGCGCGACTCCCGCGCGATCCGCATGCGCCGCATCTCGTCGGTGATGACATCGCCGTAGCGGATCATGAAGGAGGCGATCTGCACCAGCAGGGGCGGGAGCCTGAGGCGTTGCAGGCCGAGGAGCAGTTCGCGCAGTTCGGTCGTGGAGGCCAGCAGTACGGAGGCGGCGACGCCCAGGGTGCCCTTCGCGAGCACGTTCCAGGCGCCCCACAGTCCGCTGACGCTCAGCGACATGCCGAGCACCTCGACGCGCTCGCCCTCCGCGACGAACGGCATCAGCACGGCGAACGCGACGAACGGTACCTCGATCAGCAGCCGCTTGAGCAGAAAGCCGACGGGCACGCGCGCGACGTACGCGACGACCGCGAGCAGGACGGCGTACAGCCCGAAGGCCCACATCGCCTCCCGCGGCGTCGACACCACGACGAGGACGAACGCGAAGGTCGCGGCGAGTTTGGTGTGCGGCGGCAGACCGTGCACGGGGGAGTGCCCGTGCCGGTACAGCTTGTGTGCGTGCCCGGCGCCCACGTCAGACGCCCGTGCTCACGGGGGAGACGTCCTCGTTCGTGCGCCGCCTGCGCACCGCCCAGAACACCGCGCTGCCCGCGACGACCGTGACGCCGACGCCGATGACGCCCGCCAGCCCCCCGGACAGGCGGGCGTCGTCGACATCCTTGACGCCGTAGTCGGCGAGCGGGGAGTCGGCGTTCGTGTGCTCCTCGGCCTCCTTGTCGATGCCCTGGTCGGAGGCGACCTTCTCCAGGCCGTCGGGGCTGGACGAGGCGTAAAAACTGACGAACCCGGCGAGGACGAGGGAGGTGACCAGACCGGTGATCCACAGCGCGCGCCGGGAGGTGCGCGCCGCGACGGGCGCCGTGCGCGCTCCGTCAAGCGCCCCCTCGGGCGCCGGAGCGTCGACCAGTGCGCCGTTCACGCGCAGCTTCAGGCGCTGACGCAGGTCGCGCGCGCCGTACACGAGATCCGGGCGCACGGCGATCACCGCGCCGACCGTGAGCGCCGTGATCGCCGCCTCCCCGATGCCGATCAGGACGTGCACGCCGACCATGGCGGTGGCGACCTTGCCGATCGAGACGTCGGTGGTGCCGCCGACCGCGTACATCAGCGTGAAGGCGAGGGCCGCGGCCGGCACCGAGACGAGGGCCGCGACGAAGGAGGCCACGGTCACCGAACGGCGGGTGCGCGGCAGCACCTTGACCAGGCCGCGGAAGAGCCCGTAGGCGACGACCGTGGTGACGACCGCCATGTTCGTGATGTTCACGCCGAGCGCGGTCAGGCCGCCGTCCGCGAAGAGGATGCCCTGCATGAGCAGGACCACGGAGACGCACAGCACGCCCGTGTAGGGGCCGACCAGGATCGCGGCGAGGGCACCGCCCAGCAGGTGGCCGCTGGTGCCCGCGGCGACGGGGAAGTTCAGCATCTGCACGGCGAAGATGAACGCGGCCACCAGCCCGGCCAGCGGCGCGGTGCGTTCGTCGAGTTCGCGGCGCGCGCCGCGCAGGCTGACCGCGATCGCGGCCGCGGCGACCGCTCCGGTCGCGACCGAAGTGGGGGCGTCTATGAATCCGTCAGGCACATGCACCGTTCGATGATAGTGGCTTGTTGCGAACGGCTTGCAAGAGCGTGTGACAGAGAACAACCGGCGAACAACCGGCGCACAATCTCCCGCCCGGAGGCGCCCCGGGGAAAATATGCGACATTGGAGAGGAAGCGGATTCACAGCCTTCGCATAGGTCACGCAGCGTAAGGGGCCGCCCGATGTCGGTAGTCGAACAGTACGCGCGAGCCCAGATCGTCACGGACACGGACGTCCAGGTGCAGGAAGACCGCGGCGCCGTCCCCGTCGTCCTGCGTTACGACCCCGAGAGGGATCCGCGCGCGGTACGGGTCGGACTGCCCGGACCGCACGAGTGGACCTTCTCCCGGGATCTGCTGGAACAGGGACTGCGGGCACCGGCCGGCAGCGGCGACGTACGGGTGTGGCCGTGCGGGCGGGTGCAGGCGGTGGTGGAGTTCCACTCCGCGCAGGGCGTCTCGGTGGTGCAGTTCGAGTCGAAGGCCCTGCTGCGCTTCCTGCGCCGCACCTACATGGCGGCCGCCGAGCCCGTGCGCCGCTGACGCGCGCGGGAGGCCGGTTCAGCCCCCCAGCTTCAGCAGCGAAGCCACGATCGGCCCCGCCGTCTCCCCGCCATGCCCGCCCGACTGGACCACGCCCGCGGCCGCGAGGTCGCCCCGGTAGGCGGTGAACCAGCCGTTCGGCTTCTTCTGGCCGTCGACCTCCGCGGAACCGGTCTTCGCGCCGACGTCACCGCCCACCCCGGCCATCGCCTCGGCCGCGGTGCCGTAGGCCGCCGTATAGGCCATCAGCTCGCGCAGCTGCGCGAGCGTGCCGCCCGACATCGTGCGTGCGGCCGTCGCCAGCTTGCGGCCGTCCACGTCCGGGGAGACCAGGTACGGCTGGTGGAAGACGCCCGCCTTGACCGTCGCGGAGACCGACGCCATGTTCAGCGGGTTCATCCGCACCCCGCCCTGACCGATCAGCGAGGCCGCCATCTGCGCCTGCGACTGCACCGGGACGCCGCCGTCGAAGGTCGGCACACCCACGGACCAGTTGTTCAGACCCAGGCCGAAGACCTGCTGCGCCTGCTTGGTGAGGCTGTCGTCGTCCAGCTCGGGCGCCTGGCTGATGAAGGCCGTGTTGCAGGACCGCGCGAAGCTCGCCTTGAACGTGCCGCCCTTGATCTCGAACTTGTCGTCGTTCTGGAACTTCCAGCCGCCGTACGTGAAGTACTTCGGGCAGGGGTGCTCCTTGTTCACCGACGCCAGGCCCTTCTCGATCAGCAGCGAGGAGGTCACGACCTTCATCGTGGAACCGGGCGCGAGGGAGCCCTGGAGCGCGGTGTTGAAGCCCTGGGAGGAGTTCGCCACCGCCAGGATCTCGCCCGTCGAGGGGCGCAGTACGACGACCGACGCGCGCGCCTTCTTGGCGACCTGTTCCTCGGCCGCGGCCTGGAGCGTCGGGTTCAGCGTCGTCTTCACCGTGCCCGGCGTGCCCTTGCTGAGCTCCAGCAGGGTCTTGTCCGCCGACTTGGACTTCTTGCCGCGGATCACGCGCAGCTCGATGCCCGCCTTGCCGCCGGCCGTCTTGCCGTACTTCTCGCGCAGTCCGTCCAGCACCGTGCCCAGCGACGGGTACGACTTGGCGGTCAGCTCACCGCCGTCCCGGTCCAGCGCCTTGATCGGCGGCGTCCCGGACTCCCCGGTGACCAGGGTGTCGCCGTCCTTGAGGTCGGGATGGACGACGGAGGGCTGCCACCGCACGACCGGCTCGCCGTCCTCGGCCCGCCGTACGACGGTCAGCGCGCTGTCGTACGCCAGCGGCTTGCTGAGCTTGTCGTACGCCACCGTCGCCTTGACGGAGAAGGGCACTTCGGCGCCGGACGCGGTGCCGGGGGTGAGCGTGACGTCCTTGATGCGGGCGTCCTTCCCGTAGCCGGTGAGCAGCTTCCGCGCCGCCGTGGCGTCGTCCGTGGCGGCGGCGGCCTCGGTGACCTCGCCCCGCTGCCACGCCGTGAGGAACGCGGTGGTCGCGGTGGTGACCTCCTTCGCCGACAGCGGGCCCGTCTTGACCGACTTCGCCTTGTCGTCGACGTCGGCGGACGCCGTCTGCGTACGGTCGTCGGCCGCCGCCCCGCCGCCGTACAGCGCGTAGGCGCCGAGCCCGGCACCGCCGACGACCACGGCGATCACCCCGCCGATCACCACGGCAGGCTTCGTCTTCCGTCGCTCGTCGGCGACGCGCCTTCTCTTGCCCACAGCTGTCAGTTCCTCCGCACAAGATCCCCAGGGTCCCCGCTGCCCCCTATATCCAGCCCAACGACGGCACCACCCTAGAGTCCCGTCCTCCAGGAGTGAGTTCAGCCTCCGGCTGCCAGGACCGCCTTGACGATCGGGCCCGCCGCCTCGCTGCCGCGTCCGCCGGCCTCGCTCATGGCCGCCGCGGCCACGTCGTCGCGGAACCCGGTGAACCAGCTGTTGGCCGTCTGCCCGTCCACCTCCGCGGATCCGGTCTTCGCGCCGATGTCACCGCCCAGCCCGGCCATCACGTTCTGGGCCGTGCCCTGGGTCGCGGTGAGCCGCATCATCTGCGTGAGCTGGGAGGCGGTGTTCGGCTCCAGACCCTTGGCGGTGGCCAGTTCACGGTCGTCCAGCTCGGGCGAGACCAGATACGGCTGCCGGAAGGTGCCCGTCTTCGCGGTCGCCGTCACGGACGCCATGTTCAGCGGGCTCATCTGGACCTGCCCCTGGCCGATGGCGTTGGCCGCGCGGTCCGGTCCCGCGGAGGCCGGAACGCTGCCGTCGAAGGAGGTGATGCCGGTCTTCCAGTTGTCCTGACCGAGCCCGAACCGCTCCTGCGCCTCCGCCATCAGCGAGGCGTCGGTGAGTGGCTTCTCGTCGACGAGCTTGATGAAGCCGGTGTTGCACGAACGCATGAACGTATCGGCCAGCGTGGCGTTCAGGTTGGCCTCAAGACCCGGCAGGTTCTTGAAGGTCTGGCTCTGCCAGGTCGCGGAGTCCGGGCAGGGCGCCGGGCCGTTCATCGAGGTGACGCCGTTGTCGATGAGCATCGCGGCAGTGATGATCTTCATCGTGGAGCCGGGCGCGACCCGCCCCTCGAAGGCCGCGTTCCATCCGTCCGAACGGTTGTTGGCCACCGCCAGCACCTCGCCCGTGCTCGGCTTGACCGCGACCACCGACGACTCGTCGTAGCTCTTCACGGCCTTCTCGGCCGCCGCCTGCACGTTCGCGCTCAGCGTGGTGGGCAGCCGGCCCGCCTTGCCCTCGGCGAGGGTGACCAGCGGGGTGTCGGCGACCAGCTCGTCGGCGTGCCGGACCACCAGCTCCACGCCGGGCGTGCCGCCGGCCTTGTCGCCGTACCGCTCGCGCAGCGTGTCCAGGATCGGGCCGAGCGAGGGGTACTTCTCCTTGGTCAGCACACGGCTGTCGCGGTCCACCGCCACGATGGGCGGGCTCGCCGACTCCCCGGTGACGAGCGTGTCGCCCTCGTCCTTCAGCTGGGGATGGATCACGGACGGATCCCAGTCGACCAGCGCCCGCCCGGAGGTCTTGCCCCGCACCACCGTCAGCTCGCTCTTGTACGCGAGCGGCTTCGACGCCCCCTCGTACGACACCGTCGCCCGCACCGAGAAGGGCACCGTGGCCCCCTTCGCCGTCCCCGGCGTGATCTTCACGTCGGAGATGTGCGCGCCCTCGCCGTACGCGACGAGCAGCTGCTCGGCCGGAGCGTCGAAGTTCGTGTACGACGCCGCCCGCGCCGCCTGCCCCTTCTCCCACGCCGTGAAGAAGTTCCCGGCCGTCTCCTCGACCTCGTCCCCGCTCGGCGGCCCGGTCTTCACTTCCGCGGGCCCGCCCCCGTCACCGTTCAGCGCGGATACGACGTTGTAGGCGCCGTATCCGGCCCCGCCCACCATCACGGCGAACACACCGCCGACAACGGCGGCCTTCACCCCCTTGCCCATTGGGCCGTCCCCTCCCCGTTTCCCCATTGGTCATCCGCACTGTAAGGGGGCGGTGTGCGGGGTGGGGCGGGTGTTCTCCGATTGTTGCTGGATCCAGGTATTCGGGCGGTCGCGGAGGTGGCTAGACCCAGGTGTCCAGCCACATCCGCGACCGCCAGCTGTCGATCGGGATCGCCGTACCCGTGTACAGGGGCCAGAAGTAGATGAAGTTCCAGGCGATCAGCAGCACCAGCACGCCCGCCCCCGTGGCCCCCGCCACCCTGCGGGTCTCGCTCGACCCCGGTGGGCCGACGGTCGTGCCCAGGAGCATGGCCACGGCCAGACACAGGAAGGGCAGGAAGACAACGGCGTAGAAGAAGAAGATCGTGCGCTCCTGGTACATGAACCAGGGCAGGTAGCCGGCCGCGATGCCGCAGGCGATGGCGCCCGCGCGCCAGTCGCGGCGGAAGAACCAGCGCCACAGCACGTACAGGAGGGCGAAGGCCGCCACCCACCACAGCAGCGGCGTGCCGATGGCCAGGACCTCGCGCGCGCACTTCTCGCCCGCGTCGGCGGGGCAGCCGTCCTTGCCGGGGGCGGGGGACTCGTAGAAGTACGACACCGGGCGGCCGGTGACGATCCAGCTCCACGGATTGGACTGGTAGGTGTGCGGGGACGACAGGCCGACGTGGAAGTCGTAGACCTGGTGCTCGTAGTGCCACAGGCTGCGCCACCAGTCCGGGAACAGCCAGGACCAGTTGCTGTCCTTGCCGTCGGTCGCGGCCCAGTTGCGGTAGTAGCCGCCGGTGCCGTCGGTGGGTGAGAGGATCCAGCCCGTCCACGACACGATGTACGTCACGATCGCGACCGGCACGGTGGCCAGGAACGCCAGGCCCAGGTCGCGCCTGAGCACCGCCATGTGCGGGCGGCGGGCGCCCGCGACCCGGCGGGAGCCGACGTCCCACAGGACGGTCATCAGGCCGAACGCGGCCAGGATGTACAGGCCGTTCCACTTGGTGCCGATCGCCAGACCCAGCATCAGACCGGCCGCCCAGCGCCAGGGGCGCAGGCCCAGGCGGGTCGTCTCCGCGGCGTACGGGTCGGGGCGGACCCGGCCGTCGGCGTCGGCGGGCAGCGCGGCGGCGAGCTTCTCGCGCGCCTTGTCGCGGTCGATGACCAGACAGCCGAACGCGGCCAGCACGAAGAACATCAGCACGCCGTCGAGCAGTGCGGTCCGGCTCATCACGAAGTGCAGGCCGTCCACCGCCATCAGCGCGCCCGCCAGACAGCCCAGGAAGGTGGAACGGAACAGCCGGCGGCCGATCCGGCACAGCATCAGGACGGAGAGCGTGCCGAGCAGAGCCGTCATGAACCGCCAGCCGAACGGGTCGAACCCGAACATCAGCTCGCCCAGCCCGATGACGTACTTGCCGACCGGCGGGTGCACGACGTACGCCGCGTCCGTCGGGATGTCGACCTTGTCGCCCAGGGACAGGACCAGGTCGTTGGCGTTCTTGTCCCAGTTGACCTCGAACCCGCGGTGCACGAGCGCCCACGCGTCCTTCGCGTAGTACGTCTCGTCGAATATCACCGCCTTCGGGCTGCCCAGGTTCCAGAACCGCAGCACGCCCGCGAACAGGGTGACCAGCAGCGGACCGCCCCAGCCCGACCAGCGGGTGAACCGCTGCGCGAGCTTGGGCGACAGGCCGAGCACCACCCACAGACGCGGACTGGGCTGCGCATACGGCGGCACCAGGCGGTCGCGGACATCGGTTCTGGGCCCCGCCGTGTATCCGAAACGGCGCAGCCGCTGCTGCCACGAGGGCCGCTGGTCGGGCGGCGCCTGGCCCTGCCGGGTGTCCGTGGAGTCCATGGACGACGCTGTACTGGTCACCGCGCCATCGTAGGGAACCCTTCTGTGGGAGTCCCGTGCATGGCGCCTGCGAGGATGGAAACGTGACAGTTACGCCCGGAACCCTGGTCCTTGCCGGCACTCCCATCGGCGACATCGCCGACGCACCTCCCCGGCTCGCCGAGGAGCTGGCCGGCGCCGACGTCGTCGCCGCCGAGGACACCCGACGGCTGCGGCGGCTCACCCAGGCGCTCGGGATCACGCCCAAGGGGCGCGTCGTGTCCTACTTCGAGGGCAACGAGTCCGCCCGCACCCCCGAACTCGTCGAGGAGCTCGTGGGCGGCGCGCGTGTGCTGCTCGTCACGGACGCCGGGATGCCGTCCGTGTCCGACCCCGGGTACCGGCTGGTCGCGGCGGCCGTCGAGCGCGATGTGCGGGTCACCGCCGTGCCCGGCCCGTCCGCCGTGCTGACCGCCCTCGCGCTGTCCGGGCTGCCCGTCGACCGGTTCTGCTTCGAGGGGTTCCTGCCGCGCAAGGCGGGGGAACGGCTCTCGCGGCTGCGCGAGGTCGCCGGGGAACGGCGCACCCTCGTGTACTTCGAGGCCCCGCACCGGCTCGACGACACCCTCGCGGCGATGGCCGAGGTGTTCGGCACGGAGCGGCGGGCCGCCGTGTGCCGGGAGCTGACCAAGACGTACGAGGAGGTCAAGCGAGGCCCGCTGGGGGAGCTGGCCGCGTGGGCCGCGGAGGGCGTGCGCGGGGAGATCACCGTCGTGGTCGAGGGCGCGCCGGAGAAGGGCCCCGAGGAACTCGGCCCCGAGGAGCTCGTGCGCCGCGTACGGGTGCGCGAGGAGGCGGGCGAACGACGCAAGGAGGCCATCGCGGCGGTGGCGGCGGAGGCCGGCCTGCCGAAGCGGGAGGTGTTCGACGCGGTGGTGGCGGCTAAGAACGCGGGGGTGTGAGCGGGGCGGGGGGCGTGCGGCGCCCGACTGGGGCGCGCCCTGCTCTGAGCAGGGCGCATCTCCTCTGAGCGCGCGCCCCATCGGGGGGGCAAAGGACTGCGGTGAAAGGCAAAGCACTCGCCGGGTGAGCGAGGCGCTGGGGCAAGGAACGCCCAAATGGCCTCCAACACTCGACAGGCCTGCTGCATTCGCGCCGGTGGAAGCGTCCACTGGTGGTGGGACGCACCCGTCCCTGGTCCAGCGGACACGAGGAGCTGGCATGAGCGAGATCGCAGGGCAGACCCGACTTCGCAGCGCGGAGACCCCGGTCGTCCACGAGTCCTATTCCTTCGCCTGTATGCGCTGCGGGCACGGCTGGGAACAGTCGTACGAGATCGAGCACCACACGGACGGCGACGGCCACGACTTCGTCATGTATGTGGCGAACGGTCAGGTCGTCCCGTCCCCGCTGAGCCGGCCCATGTGCCAGAACTGCGACAGCCACGTCGTACGGATCATGCGCGCGGGCCAGGTCTCGTCGGCGCTCGACGCGGCGCACCGGCACCACCGCACGCCCCCGGCGGGGCCGACGGAGGCGCCGGCCACGGCCGAGGCGGGCCCACACCACCACTGGCACCTGTCCGATCTCCTGCACCCGTTCCACCGCAGGGCGAGCTGACCCGGTCGCCCGGCCGGGAAGGCATGCCCCTTTCGTAGGATCGGGGCATGCCTTCCTCCAGCGACAAGAACGAGGCGCCGCCGCTCCCGGAACCCCTCCGGGTGCCCGTCGCCGACTCCCACACCCACCTCGACATGCAGTCCGGCACGGTCGAGGAGGGGCTGGCGAAGGCCGCGTCGGTCGGGGTCACGACGGTCGTGCAGGTGGGCTGCGACGTGAACGGCTCCCGCTGGGCCGCCGAGACGGCAGCGGCGTACGACAACGTCCACGCGGCCGTCGCCCTGCACCCCAACGAGGCCCCGCGCATCGTCCACGGCGACCCCGACGGCTGGTCCCGGCAGGGCGCGCGCAAGCCCGGCGGAGACGCCGGCCTCGACGCCGCCCTCGCCGAGATCGACCGGCTGGCCGCGCTGCCGCACGTGAAGGCCGTCGGCGAGACGGGCCTGGACCACTTCCGCACCGGCGACGAGGGCAAGGCCGCGCAGGAGCGTTCCTTCCGCGCCCACATCGAGATCGCCAAACGGCACGGCAAGGCGCTCGTGATCCACGACCGCGACGCCCACGCGGACGTGCTGCGCGTGCTGAAGGAGGAGGGCGCGCCCGAGCGGACCGTCTTCCACTGCTACTCCGGTGACGCGGAGATGGCGGAGATCTGCGCCCGTGCCGGCTACTACATGTCCTTCGCCGGCAACGTCACCTTCAAGAACGCCCAGAACCTCCGCGACGCGCTCGCCGTGGCCCCGCTGGAGCTGGTCCTGGTGGAGACCGACGCGCCCTTCCTCACGCCGATGCCGTACCGCGGACGGCCCAACGCCCCGTATCTCATTCCGGTCACGGTGCGCGCGATGGCCGCCGTGCGCGGCATCGACGAGGACGCGCTGGCGACGGCCCTCGGCGCGAACACGGCACGCGCCTTCGGCTACTGAGGGTGTTTCGTTCGTAACCGGCCGATAACGCTCGCACGGGCCCACCCCCGGCCCGACCGCGACACTGCGTAGTCGCGTCGCTTTGGAGAGTGACACCCGCTCCGCTAGGTTCTGGGGGCCCGATCGGGACCCCTGGCCCTCTGGAGCGTGTCGGCGTGAGCAACTCGCAGTACGAGACGTACGAGGCGTACGGCGCGGGCGCGAGCGGCGCGTATCCGCCCCCGGCGTACGGCGGATACGACGCGCCCCCCGCTGATCTGCACAGCGCGGAGACGCTGGGGTACGGGATGCCCGGGGCGTACGAGCAGATGTACGCGGACACGTATCGACCGGCGTACGAAGGACCGGGGGCGCGCGAGGCCGGTGAGGGGCGCGAGGCGCGCGGGGGTGGCGCGGTCGATGCGGAGCGCGAGGCCACCGGGGCGCGCACGGCGCACGGGACGGCGCTGCCACGCCAGACCGGGGGCGCGCCGGGTGAAGAGGCGCTTGATGACGAGGTGCTCGACGAGGAGGCGCCGCTCGGCGAGGGGGCGCTCGCGCCCGTTGCGCACGCCGGAGCGGGAAGCCGTGCCGCGCGCCGCCGCCGTGCGCGATACGCCGAGCGCACGGACAGCCCCATGCGCCGCCTGCTCCCGCAGGCGCTCGTCGTCGCCTTCCTCGCCGGCGGCACCTCCGCGTTCGTCGCCAAGGACAAGGCGATCGAACTGACCGTCGACGGCAAGCCGCGCACCCTCCACACCTTCGCCGACGACGTCACCGAACTGCTCGCGGAACAAGGCGTCGACGTGGGGGCGCACGACGTGGTCGCGCCCGCCCCCGGCGCGGACCTCAGCAGCGGCGACGAGGTCGCCGTCCGCTACGGGCGCCCGGTGCGGCTCACGCTCGACGGCCAGCAGCGCCAGGTGTGGACGACGGCGCGCACGGTGGACGAGGCGCTCCGCCAACTGGGCGTGCGCGCCGAGGGCGCGTACCTGTCCGCCTCGCGCTCCCTGCGGATCGGGCGCGAGGGGCTCGCGCTGGACGTGCGCACCGAGCGCTCCGTCACGATCATGGCGGACGGCCGCGCCCGCACCGTCCGCACGAACGCGGCGACCGTGCGCGAGGTCGTCGAGGAGGCCGGCATCACCCTGCGCGGGCAGGACACCACCTCCGTCGCCCCCGAGAGCTTCCCGCGCGACGGGCAGACGGTCACCGTGCTGCGGATCACGGGGACGAAGGAGGTCCGCGAGGAGCAGATCCCGTTCGACGTGCAGCGGACCGAGGATCCCTTGCTGTTCCGGGGGACGGAGGTCGTCGAGCGGGCCGGGCAGCCGGGGCTGCGCCGGGTCACGTACTCCCTGCGCACGGTCAACGGGGTCGAGCAGAAGCCGCGGCGGATCCGGACCGAGGTGGTGCGCGAGCCGCGGACGCAGGTGGTGAAGGTGGGGACGAAGCCGATGCCGACGTCGGTGCAGGGCGCCGACCATCTCAACTGGCAGGGGCTCGCGGCGTGCGAGTCGGGCGGGCGGCCGGGCGCGGTGGATCCGTCGGGGACGTACGGCGGGCTGTACCAGTTCGACACGCGGACCTGGCAGGGGCTCGGGGGCAAGGGGCGGCCGCAGGACGCGCCGGCGGCGGAGCAGACGTTCCGGGCGAAGAAGCTGTACGTGCAGCGCGGGGCGAGCCCTTGGCCGCACTGCGGGGCGCGGCTGCAGGGGTGAGACGCGGCCGCGCGCGCCACCCCGCAGCGCCGGGCTGCGCCACCCGCCCCCGGCCCACGCCGGCGCAGGCCCGCCGTCCGGCCGAGGCCGCCTCCACACCCCCGTACCCTTGTCCCGTGAGCAGCCCCCACCCCGACGCCCTCCTCGGCCCCGCCGACGTCCGTGAACTCGCCGACGTCCTCGGGGTGCGCCCCACCAAGCAGCGCGGTCAGAACTTCGTGATCGACGCGAACACGGTCCGCCGTATCGTGCGCACCGCGCAGGTCCGGCCGGACGACGTGGTCGTCGAGGTCGGTCCGGGGCTCGGCTCGCTCACCCTCGCGCTGCTGGAGACCGCCGACCGGGTCACGGCCGTGGAGATCGACGACGTGCTCGCGGGCGCGCTGCCCGCCACCATCGCCGCCCGGATGCCCGAGCGCGCCGACCGGTTCGCGCTGGTGCACTCCGACGCGATGCACGTACGCGAGCTGCCGGGCCCGGCCCCGACCGCGCTGGTGGCGAACCTGCCGTACAACGTCGCCGTGCCCGTGCTGCTGCACATGCTCGACACCTTCCCCAGCATCGAGCGCACGCTCGTCATGGTGCAGGCGGAGGTCGCCGACCGGCTCGCCGCCGCGCCCGGCTCGAAGGTGTACGGCGTCCCGTCGGTGAAGGCGAACTGGTACGCCGAGGTGAAGCGGGCCGGTGCCATCGGCCGCAATGTCTTCTGGCCGGCGCCGAACGTCGACAGCGGGCTGGTGTCGCTGGTGCGCCGCACCGAGCCGGTCAAGACGACGGCCTCCAAGAGCGAGGTCTTCGCGGTCGTCGACGCCGCGTTCGCCCAGCGGCGCAAGACGCTGCGGGCCGCGCTCGCGGGCTGGGCCGGTTCCGCGCCGGCCGCCGAGGCGGCGCTCGTCGCGGCGGGCGTCTCGCCGCAGGCGCGCGGGGAGGCGCTGACGGTCGAGGAGTTCGCGAGGATCGCCGAGAACAAGGCGAGCGGCACCACCGAAGACAAGGCGAACGGCACCGCCGAGCACAAGGAGTCCGGTCACCAGTGAGCGTCACGGTACGCGTCCCCGCCAAGGTCAATGTCCAGCTCGCGGTGGGCGCCGCCCGCCCCGACGGCTTTCACGACCTGGCCAACGTCTTCCTCGCGGTCGGCCTCTACGACGAGGTCACCGTCACCCCGTCGCCGGACGGACTGCGGGTCACCTGCGAGGGCCCGGACGCCGCCCAGGTCCCGCTGGACCGCACCAACCTGGCCGCCCGCGCCGCCGAGGCGCTCGCTGCGCGCTACGGCCTGACGCCCGACGTCCACCTCCACATCACCAAGGACATCCCCGTCGCCGGCGGCATGGCGGGCGGCAGCGCGGACGGCGCGGGCGCCCTCCTCGCCTGCGACGCGCTGTGGGGGACGAACGCCTCCCGGGACGAACTGCTCGACATCTGCGCCGAACTGGGCAGCGACGTGCCGTTCAGCCTGGTGGGCGGGGCGGCGCTCGGCACCGGGCGCGGCGAGAAGCTGCGCACGCTGGAGGTCGGCGGGAGTTTCCACTGGGTGTTCGCGATGGCCGCGCGCGGGCTGTCGACCCCGGCGGTCTTCCGTGAGTTCGACCGGCTGGGGGAGGGGACCGACATCCCCGAGCCCGTCGCCTCCGGGGAGCTCCTCGACGCCCTGGCCAAGGGGGACGCGGACGCGCTCGCCGCCGCCGTCTCCAACGACCTCCAGCCCGCCGCCCTCTCCCTGTTCCCGGAGCTCGCCGACACGCTCGCCGCGGGGCGGGCCGCCGGGGCGCTCGCCGCGCTCGTCTCCGGTTCCGGCCCGACGACGGCCTTCCTGGTCCGTGACCCCGGGACCGCGGACAAGGTCGCCGAGGCGCTGCTCGCCTCCGGCACCTGCCGGACGGTGCGCACCGCGTCGGGGCCCGCGCCGGGCGCCACGGTGCTCGCGGGGTAGCCACCTCACCTGCATGGATATGCAGGAAGCGTGTTACCTACTTCACGGTAATTTATTTTTCATTAATCACCCCCCATGATCCCTTTCGTGCGATCTGCGCCACAGCAGGCGGTGGCATGATCGGCGTCCCCCGGTGCTCTGTTACCGGCGGTACCTCCTGGGAGCTTCCATGGGACACATGGACCACTTCAGCGCCGGATGGGTGACTCCCGTCCTGTCCTATGCGATGGCCTGCGTCGGCTCGGCGCTCGGACTGCGCTGCACCGTCAGGGCGCTGGAGGCGGACGGCGCCTCGAAACGCAACTGGCTGCTGCTCGCCTCCCTCGCCATCGGCTCCGCCATCTGGACCATGCACTTCATCGCCATGCTGGGCTTCAGCGTCGACGGCACCCCCATCCGTTACGACGTCCCGCTCACCGTCCTCAGCCTGCTGATCGCCGTCGCCGTCGTCGCGGCCGGTGTCTTCACCGCCGGGTACGGGCGCTCGCGCGTGACCTCGGTCGTCCTCGGCGGACTCGGCGCGGGCCTCGGCGTCGCCGCCATGCACTACACCGGTATGGCCGCCCTCAACCTGCACGGCACGGTCGACTACGACCCCGCCCTCGTCATCGCCTCCGTCGTGATCGCCGTCGTCGCCGCGACCGCCGCGCTCACCCTCACCCTCGTCGTGCGCGGGGGCGCGCTCGCCGCCGCGGCCGCGCTCGTCATGGGGCTCGCGGTCAGCAGCATGCACTACACCGCGATGTACGCCGTCGACATCTCCCTCGCGCCCAGCAGCGCGGCCCTGCCCGGCGCCACCGCCACCGAGTTCATCTTCCCGCTCGCCGTGGTGCTCGGCTCGTTCCTGTTCCTGGCCGCCGCGTACGTCGCGCTGTCCCCCACCGGCAAGCGCCACGAGTCGGCTGCCGCCGCGGACCTGCTGCGCGAGGTCGAACTCAGCACGGCCTGAGCCGCCCGTCGGGGCTCACTGCGACCTGAGCCGCCCCGCACACACCTCCCTCACCCCCCTCACCCCCCTCACCCCCCTCACCCCCCTCAG
>NZ_JBFBLP010000006.1:0-210385 GCF_040686775.1 Streptomyces sp. NPDC079141
ACCTGGCGCCGACACCATCAAGCTGTCGCGCGAGCCTGCCACCAGCACCGACACGTCCTCCAAGATCAGCCATGACCAGATCTACAACTGCCGTGGCTGAGGGGATCGGGGCTCAGGAAGCGACCCAGGTGTGGGTCGTAGGCGCGGGCGCCGAGGAGGGAGAGGCCGGTGCTGGTGTCTTCCGTTTTGCCGAGGAAGCCGTTGTTAGTGCCGGTGGGCAGGTCTCCGCTGCGTTCGTCGCCGAAGGGCGTGTAGCGGCGGCGGGTTGTGGTGCCGGTGGTGGCGTCGACGGTGAGCTGGGTTGAGGCCTGGGTGTCGGCCAACAGGTAGGTGAGTTTGCCGTTGGCGGTGGTCGTGCCTTGCGTTGTGCGCATGGCGACGAGCGAGGAGCCGCTGGTGTAGTAGCGGGTCGCCGTCACCTTGGTGCCGTCGGTGGTGCGCAGTTCCATGCCGCCGATGGAGGCGACCGTCTCCTCGGGGGTGGTGCGGACCAGGAGGTTGCCGTCGGCGTCGTGGGTGTAGCGGGTGAGCTGGCTGCCGCTGGACTTGGTGGTCGTGACGGTGGAGAGCCGGCCGAGCTTGGTCCAGTCGTAGTCGGTGGTGGTGCCGGGCGCCACGCGTGTGTCCATCTGGCCGGCGCTGTCGTAGGTGAAGGTCTCTGTCCCGGTGGTGCTTCCGCCGGTGTTGGTGTTGATCTTGCGGACGCCGTGCGGCCGGTTGGCGTTGGCCGTGGTCCAGGTGCCCGCGTCGTCGTAGCCGGGGTAGAGGTAGTCGCGGGTGGTGGCCTTGCCGGTGGCGTCGGTGTCGGTGACCGCCTGGAGGTTGCCGAGGCGGTCGTAGGCGTAGGCCGTCTGGTAGGGGGCCGTTCCTGTGAAGTCGGAGCCGCTGTTCAGGGCGCAGACGCCGGATTCGGCGCGGGTGTAGGCGTTGGTCAGGCGGGCCTGGTCGTCGTAGTGGAAGCACTGCGACTGGGCGGTCTGGCCGGTGGCCTGCTCGCGCAGTTCGGTGACCTTGCCGTCGAAGTCGTAGCTGTAGAGGTCCTTCTGGCTCTCGCTGGTGTAGCGGTTCACGGTGGTGTTGGTGGTGATGCTGTTCAGCCAGCGCGTGCCGTTGGCGTAGGAGTAGTCGTAGGAGCGCTGGGCGGCGACGCCGCTTACGACATCGGTCGCGCTGCCGTAGTAGCGGTCCGTCAGCAGGCCGTAGGCGTCGTAGGCCGTAGACCGGACGTAGGTCTCCAGGTCGGAGGTCAGGCTGCGAGGCTGGCCGTAGGCGTTGTAGGAGGTGGTGACGGTCTCGGCATCCAGGCCGCCGGCCTGCGGATAGGTGACCGAGGTGACGTGGTCGGCCGCGTCGTAGGTGAACCCGGTGGTGTAGTCGCCCGCCAGGCCGGTGACAGTGGTGGGGATGCTGACGGTCGTGGCCAGCGGGCGCCCCCGCTCGTCGAACTTGTCCGTCTTGACGGTGTTCGCGATGCCGACCGTGTTCCAGCTGGTTGCTGCGGTGACCTGCCCCTTGCCGCCGGGTACGCCCACTCCGTCCCAGGTCCAGGAGGCGAGCCTGGAGGTACCGCTGCGCACCTGGATCTTGCGGCCCAGGTCGTCGTAGTCGAACGAGAGCACTGTCGTGCCACCGTTGCTGGTGGTCTCCTTGACCTGGCCGTTCTCGTCGTACGTCGTGGTGCTGACACCGGCGTCCGGGTCCACCACCCTGACGCGCTGTCCGGCCCAGTCGTAGTTGTAGAACGTGTCGTTGCCGCGTGGGTCGGTGATCTGGCTCAGCGCACCGGTGGCCGTGTACTTGTACTGCGTGGTGAAGGTGGCGCTGCCGTTGTGCTCGACGACCTTCGACGTCTGCCCGTACACGTCGGTGTAGGTGTCCACGGCGCCGGAGTTGGCAGGGGTGACCGTGGTGTAGTCGCCGTGGTAGGCGGTCAGCATGCGCCCGTAGAGCGTGGTCTTGGTGCTGGTGCCGTCTCCCACGAGGATCTGCGACTGGGTGGTGCGTCCGGCCCAGTCCAGGGTCAGGTCGGTGTAGGAGGGCAGGTCCTCGACCTTGGGGCTGACCGGTCCGCCCGAGCCCGCGGTTCCCTGGTTGCGGAAGACGGCAGACGTGCCGGTGACGTGTCCGGCCGTGTCGTAGCGGGTGACGGCGACCTGCCGGTTGGGGACCTCCGCGCCCGTCGAGTCGGTGCCGTCCGGGATCGGCGCCTGTGTCTCGCGTGCCCTGCCGAGAGCGTCGGTGTAGGCGTAGGAGGACAGGTAGGTGGTGCCGGACTGAAGGATGTGGCTGGCCACGCGCGGGTAGCCGTCGACCGAGTCGGGGATGCCGTTGCTGGTGGAGGTGGGGATGCTGTAGCTGAACTTGAGGGAGGGCGAGGTGCCGGTCTCGGTCGGCCTCCACACCTCGGTCAGACGGCCCGCCGCATCCAGGGTCGTCTTGGTGAGATATCCGTTGGCGTCCTTGGTCTGGTACGGCACGCCCCAGAAACGGGACTTCCACACGGTCGTGGTCAGCGGGCCGCGCGTGTCGGCAAGGTCCTTGCTCGGCCTGGGGGATGTGGTGGTCACGCCGTCCAGGGGCCAGGTGTTCTCCGGACTGTAGGTGGTGGTGGTGCGGTTGCGGTTGGCGTCCTCGGTCCAGCGCATCCGGCCGGCGTCGTCGTAGCCGTACCTTGCCGTCAGGTGGGCGCTGTCCGCGGTGTAGGTGCGTGTCTCGGTGGGGTTGCCGTCGGTCGGCTTGTTGCCGGCCACGTCGGCGGCGTTGTCATAGAGGGTGACGCTGTAGCCGTCCTGCTTTTCCGCGGCGCGGTCGACGCAGCCGGTCGAGTAGTGGCGGGTCTCGTCGACCACCACCATCCACCGCTGGATATTGGTGCCGTCGTACAGGTCGGTGTTGTAGGCGCGGCCGTAGGTGGTGCAGCGGTTGTCGGCCACGGCCGCTTCGCCTTGGTCGTCTGTACGCAGCGCCAGACCGTAGGTGGCTGAGGTCGCGGTGGAGGCGTCGTACTCGTTCTGCACGACATGGGTGCGCCAGCCCGTGGAGATCCTGGTCTCGGTGGTGGTCTGCGATTCGCGGACGAAGCGGGCGTCGGGCAGCCCCGTGTACTGGGCGGTGTTGTGCGTCCAGTACTTGTGGAAGACCTTCTGCTGCGAGACGCCGGCGTCGTCACGGGCGGAGGTTTCGATGGTGCGGCCCTGCAGCCAGGGCGAGTCGGTGTACGAGGCGCCCTCGCCGTCGGTCACCGAGACGGACCGCGTCTTGGAGGGGTCGCTCTTGTCGGTGCGGTCGCCGTCCAGGCCGCGGTAGAGCCAGTGGAAGGTGGAGTGCTTGACCGCACCGCTGCCCGAAGTGACCTCGACGCGCTGGTAGCCGCGCCAGTCCGACCAGGCGTCGCATCATCAGAGGCTGCCGCCGCCTGCGGCGGGGTCACCACCGACACCGTCGACAACAAACCGGCCAGCACCGCCCCCGCAACGGTGACGGACAACAAACGCGCACGCCGAGCAAGCACTCGAACTCCCACCCCAGGCGGCTCCGCGCGATGCCGCGCGAACCGACAGTCCGCAAGCAAACATCCGCCTCTGAAGCTGAACCGACCGCGCTCCCCAGCGCGGTGAAGCCGACTCAGCCCAGAAGTTGATCAGTGAAGCGGGAGTGCAACTATCGTGAACATTGCGAGGACAGAGGGTGGAACCACCGGTTCCGCCGAGAGCCCATGAACCACATCACATTCGACCGGGCCATCTCGTCGACCGTCACTACGACGCAAGCGGAGCGGCACGCTCAGCCCCCGTACGGCCGCCTCTCCTTCGCCTCCCTCAACGCCCGCCCCCACCAAACCAGTTGATCCAGCATCGTCTTCACCGCCGCATCCGGCCCGGAGGGATCCTTCAGCCTCCCGGAGTCGTCGAACGCCGCCCCCGCGCCATGGAAGGACACCGTGTCCCGGACCGTGACGGCGTGGAGTTCGGCGAAGACCTGGCGGAGGTGTTCCGTGGCGCGCAGGCCGCCGGCGAGGCCGCCGTAGGAGACCACGGCGACGGGCTTGGCGCGCCATTCGCCGTAGTGCCAGTCGATGAGGTTCTTCAGGCCTGCCGGGAAGGAGTGGTTGTACTCGGGAGTGAGGACGACGAAGGCGTCGGCGCGGGCCAGCTTCGGGGTGACGTCGGTCAGGGCCTCGGTCGCCTCGGGGGTGCGGGCGAAGGACGTGGGCAGGGGGATGTCGGCCACGTCGACGACCTCGGATGTGAAGTCCTCGCGGCCGCTGACGCGGTCCAGGAGCCAGTCGGCGACGACGGGGCCGAAGCGGCCGTGGCGGTTGCTGCCGATGACGACGGCGAGGTTGAGGGGGACTTCGGGAGCGGTGTGTGTGGTCATGCCGTAGAGCCTGGTACCTCAACCTTTGTTGAGGTCAAGCCCCCGATTGCCCCGTGAACCGGGTCACCCGTTCACACGCCCCCGCTGCGCCCTTCGGGTTCTCTTCTCCGACACGCCCGTACGGCTACGTTGACCTGCCAAAACAGGCCGCACAGCGGTGGGACCTGACACCCGTTCACCCTATTTCTGACGTGCCCTCAGGAAGCGGTCCCGGCCTCCTGCCACTTACCTCGGAAGGGCAGGGACCCACCACTGCGACCCACGCTGATCCTCAGGGAGCACCGATGCGCCGTACCGCCCGTCTGCTGACCGGGAGCGTGCTCGCCGTGGCGGCCGCCGCTCCCGCCTACGCGGCGGGTGGTGACCGTCTGGAGGTGTACCCCTCCTCGGTCGTGCCGGGCGGCCAGGTCACGGTGAACACGACGGCCTGCGCGGACGGCGGTACGGCGGCGGGCGACGCCAGCGCGGTGGGCGCCGGGTCCTTCACGCTCGCGCCGAGCACGCACAAGGAGAACGCGATCGGGCAGTTCCGGGTGCCGCCGAGCGCGCAGCCGGGGACGTACGAGATCACCGCGACCTGCACGGAGGGCGGGCGGCGGGTGACGGGTGACCTGGTGGTGACGCTGGTCTCGCAGCGGCAGCGGGTGCATCCGCGAGGAAGTGTGAAGACGGGGGTCGGCGGCGCACTCGGCCCCGACCCCGTGCAGACCGCGGCCGGCGTGGCGGCTCTCGCCGTCGCCGCCGCGGGCGGTACCTGGCTCCTGCATCGCCGGGCGAGAGGCGACGGGATCTGACGGACACCCTCCGCTGTCCGTCCGCCGGTACCGCATGTCCCCTCCCCCTCCGGGTCCGACGCCCCTCGCGGCCCGGAGGGGGATTCGGGGTCCGACGACAAGGAGGCGCACGTGCGACGCAGGTTCGGCAACTCCGCGATAGCCGCCGTCACCGTGGTGGCCCTGTGCTCAGGCGCGTGGCTGCTGCGCAGCGGCGCCGAGACGCACGCCCCGCCGCAGCCGTCCGCCGCACAGGCCCACGCCGATCCGCGCACCCAGCGCTCCGCGGCCCCCGCGCTGCCGCCCTCTCCCCCGGACCGCGTCCGCATCCCCTCGATCCGGGTGGACGCCCCCCTGACGGGCCTCGGCCTCACCCCCACCGGCTCACTGGACGTCCCGCCCGCCGCGCGGCAGAACCTCGCCGGCTGGTACGAGGCCGGCACCACCCCCGGCGAGACGGGCACCGCGATCGTCGCCGGGCACGTCGACAACGCCGAGGGCCCCGCCGTCTTCTACCGCCTCGGCGCTCTCCGGAAGGGCGCCACGATCGAGCTCGACCGGCGCGACGGCACCACGGCCGTCTTCAGCGTCGACTCCGTCGAGGTGTACGACGCCCGGAACTTCCCCGACGAGAAGGTCTACGGCGCCGCGCGGCGGCCGGAGCTGCGGGTGATCACCTGCGGCGGCGGCTACTCACGCACGACCGGCTATCAGGGCAACGTCGTCGTCTTCGCGCACCTCACCGGCAGCCGCTGACGGCACCAGGAAGTTGTTCTTCCCCCACTCGCACAGCGGCTCCAGCGCCGTGTTGAGGCTCTCGCCCCTCGGGGTCAGCGAGTACTCCACCCTCGGCGGCACCTCGTCGTACTCCTCCCGGTGCACGATCCCGTCCGCCTCCAGCTCCCGCAGCTGGGCGGCGAGCACCTTCTCCGTCACCCCGGGCAGCTCGCGGCGCAGCTCCCCGAAGCGGCGCGGACGCACATGCAGCGCCCAGAGGATGAGCACCTTCCACTTGCCGCCGATCACGTCCATCGCCGCGTCGACACCGCATTCGTGCGCCCCCGGCCGCCGACCGATCGCCATGTCCCGTCCCCCTGCCCGGTGTCTGCCTGGATGCTTTCCCGGTGGTAACCACCCACTCCCAAGTACGTACTTGAGCAGGCCTTCCACCACCAACGAGCCTAATGCCCATGACTGACAACACACTTGCCCCGATCACCGTTCTCGGCACCGGCGCCATGGGCACCGCCCTGGCCCGCGCCTGGCTCGCCGCCGGGCACCCCGTCACCGTCTGGAACCGCACCCCCGCCCGCGCCGGGCACCTCGCCGCCGAGGGCGCGACGGTCGCCCCGAGCGCGGCCGCCGCCGTGGCCGCGAACCGGCTGGTCGTCGCCTGCCTGCTCGACGACGATTCGCTCGGCGAGACCCTCGCCACGGCCGACCTGACCGGCCGCGACCTGGTGAACCTGACCACCGGCACGCCCGCCCAGGCCCGCGCCCGCGCAACCTGGGCCGAGGCGCGCGGCGCGCGGTTCGTCGACGGCGGCATCATGGCCGTACCGCCGATGATCGGCAGCCCCGACAGTGGGGCGTACGTCCTCTACAGCGGCTCCGCCGGGCTCTTCGAGGAGCACCGGGAGACGCTGGCCGTGCCCGCCGGCACCGTGTACGTCGGGGCGGACCCCGGTTTCGCGGCGCTGCACGACGTGGCGCTGCTCAGCGCGATGACCGGCATGTTCGCCGGGGCCTTCCACGCCTTCGCGCTGGTGCGCCGGGAGAACATCGCGCCCAAGGACTTCGCGCCGCTGCTGGAGGGCTGGCTCACCGCGATGGCGCACACCCTGCACAACACGGCCGACCAGCTGCAGAGCGAGGACTTCACGAAGAACGTCGTCTCCAACCTGGCCATGCAGGCGGCGGGCAACGCCACGCTGCTGCGCACCGCCGAGGAGCAGGGGGTGAGCCCGCAGCTGCTGACGCCGTACATGGACCTGCTGGACCGGCTGGTGGCCCAGGGGCGGGGAGAGGAGGACACCACCGGAATGGTCGACCTGCTGATCGACGAGCGGGCCTAGGCCACCCACTGCCCGTACGCCATGTTCGCCACCAGGGCGAACACCACCGTCAGCAGCACGACCCGGACGAAGCCGCTCCCCTTCTTCAGTGCGGTGCGCGCGCCGAGCGTGCCGCCCGCCAGGTTGAAGACGGCCATCACGGCGGCCAGCTGCCACAGGACCGTGCCCTGCCAGGCGAAGGTGGCCAGCGCTCCGGCGTTGGTACAGCAGTTGACGATCTTGGCGGTGGCGGAGGCGGTGACCAGGTCGAGGTGGAGGACGGCGGTGAGGGTCAGGACGAGGAAGGTGCCGGTGCCGGGGCCGATCAGGCCGTCGTAGAAGCCGATGCCGAGGCCGGCCAGGCCGATCGCGGCGAGGATCTGGCGGCGGGTGGCCGGGCCGGTCGCTGGGGCCGTGCCGAAGGCGGGGCGCAGGATCACGAAGGCGGCGACCGCGAGCAGCACCACCATGATCACGGGCTTGAGGACGTCCGTGCTCATACCGGCCGCGAGGAAGGCCCCGCCCGACGAGCCGGCCAGCGCCGCGAGGCCGATGCGGACGGCGGTGCGGACGTCGACCGGGGCCTTGCGGGCGTAGTCCCCCACTGCCTAAAGGGCGTGGGAGGTGCCCCCATCCGCGGCGCCCGAGGTGCCGACGATCGCGACCGCCTTGTTGGTGCCGAGTGCATACGCGGCGGGCGTGCTCGCCGGCAGGCCGAGCAGCAGCACCGGGAGCAGCAGGAGCCCGCCGCCGCCGACCACGGCGTCGATCCAGCCGGCCGCGAGGGCCGCGATACACAGGACGACGATCATGGTCAGGGATATGTCGGGCATGATCGCGACCCTACGGACGGGATACATGTGACGTCCATCTACCTGAGGGGTTTCTGAGGTTCCCCGGCGGGCCTCTCCTTGTGCTCACAGCGCACCCCCGCCCGACCCCAGGAACCCTCACACCTATCCACCGCCTCTGCTGAGGGCAGCGTTCCTCACGGGAAACAAACGTGATGCGGTCGGGTAACACCGGCACCGCACGCTCAAGGGCATGACCTCGAATTCGCGTGTGGTGGTGATCGGCGCCGGCCTCGCGGGCGTACGTCTCGCCCGGCGGCTCGGCGAGCTCGGTACGCCCGTGACGCTGATCGGCGACGAGGAGCACCGGCCGTACAACCGGGTCCTGCTCGCCGAGGTGCTGGCCGGACGGTACAGCCCGGACGTGATCGCCCTTCCGGCGCCCGCGGAGCTGACGCGCGGCCGGGTCACCGGTATCGACCGCGAGCTGCGCGCCGTGCATCTCGCGGACGGCTCGGTGATCGCATACGACACGCTCGTGCTGGCCACCGGCTCCAACCCGGTGCTGCCGCCGCTGCGCGGACTGTTCACCCCGGACCACGAGCTGCCCGAGGGCGTGCACGCGTTCCGCACCATGGACGACTGCCTGGGCCTGTCCAAGGCGGTCCGGCCGGGGGCACGCGCGGTCGTCATCGGCGGCGGGCTGCTCGGCGTGTCCGCGGCCCGCGCGCTCGCCGTGCGCGGTGCGCAGGTCGTCCTCGCCCAGCAGTCCGAGCGGCTCATGGAACGCCAGCTCGACCCGGGCGCCTCCAAGCTGGTGCTGCGGCACCTGAAGGACCTGGGCGTCGAGGTGCACATCGAGTGCCGCGTGCGTGACGTGCGCTGCGTCGGCGGGGCCGTCCGCTCGGTGGAGATGTCCGACGGATACGCCCTCGACGCCGACCTCGTCGTCCTGGCCTGCGGGGTCCACCCCCGCGTGGGCCTCGCACAGACCGCGGGCCTGGACGTCCGCAAGGGCATCGTCGTCGACGACGAGCTGCGCACCTCCGACCCGCACATCCGGGCCGTCGGCGACTGCGCGCAGCACGACGGCACCCTGTACGGGCTGGCCACCCCGGCGCTGGAACAGGCCGAGGTGCTGGCCGAGCTGCTGGCCGGTGACACAACCGCCCGCTACACCGGCACCCGGTCGCTGACCCGGCTGACCCTCAACGGCCACACCGCGTTCGACCTCGCCGCGTTCGGCGAGACGGAGGCGCTTCCGGGCGACGACGTCGTCCAGCTCACCGACGCCACCCGCGGCACCTACCGCAAGGTCGTCGTCCGCGACGACCGCGTGGTCGGCGGGGTGCTCGTCGGCGAACTCGGCACCGTCGGCGCGCTCGCCCGCGCCTGGGAGGGAGCAGAGCCGCTCCCCTCCGACGGCGGCCCTTTGCTCCACCTGCTCACCAACGATGGAGGCTCCTGATGACCGCCACCCCGGGGGCCACCCCCACGATCGTGCTCGTTGGCCACGGCATGGTCGGCCAGCGCTTCCTCGAAGCGCTCGCCGAGCGCGGCATGACCGCCACGCACCGCGTGGTCGTGCTCTGCGAGGAGCCGCGCCCCGCCTACGACCGTGTGGCGCTCACCTCGTACTTCTCGGGCAAGACGCCCGAGGACCTGTCGATGACCGACATGGAGTTCATCGAGAAGCACTCGATCGACCTGCGCGTCGGCGACCCCGCGGAGACGGTCGACCGTGAGGCGAAGAAGGTCACGGCCCGGTCGGGCGAGGTCTTCGAGTACGACGTCCTCGTCCTGGCCACCGGCTCCTTCCCGTTCGTGCCGCCGGTGCCGAACAAGGACGCCACCGGCTGCTTCGTCTACCGCACGATCGAGGACCTCCTCGCGATCGAGGAGTACGCCAGGACGGCGACGACCGGCGCCGTGGTCGGCGGCGGACTGCTCGGCCTCGAAGCGGCCGGCGCGCTGAAGGGCCTCGGACTCACCTCCCACATCGTGGAGTTCGCGCCGCGCCTGATGCCGGTGCAGGTCGACGAGGGCGGTGGCGCGGCGCTGCTGCGCACCATCGAGGACATGGGCCTGTCCGTGCACACGGGCGTGGGCACGCAGGAGATCGTGGTCGACGCCGAGGGCGCCGTCACCGGCATGAAGCTCTCCGACGGTTCCGAACTCTCCACCGACCTGGTGGTGTTCTCCGCCGGAGTCCGCCCCCGCGACCAGCTCGCCCGCGACTGCGGCCTCCAGGTCGGCGAGCGCGGCGGCATCGCGGTCGACGAGCAGTGCCGCACCCTCACCGACCCGCACGTCTTCGCCATCGGCGAGTGCGCACTGGCGGCGGACGGCCGGGTCTACGGCCTCGTCGCACCGGGCTACGAGCAGGCCTCGACAGCGGCCGCGACCATCGCCGCGGACGAGGCGTCCTTCACCGGCGCGGACCTGTCCACCAAGCTCAAGCTGCTCGGCGTCGACGTCGCCTCCTTCGGTGACGCGCACGGCGCCACCGAGGACTGCCTGGACGTCGTCTACTCCGACTCCCGCGCGGGCCTGTACAAGAAGCTGGTCATCGGCCGCGACGGCACACTGCTCGGCGGCATCCTGGTCGGCGACGCGGAGGCCTACGGCACGCTGCGCGCGCTGACCGGTTCGGTCCCGCCGATCTCCCCCGAGTCACTGGTGCTGCCGGCCGGCGCGGGCGCCCCCGCCCAGCTCGGCCCCTCCGCGCTCCCCGACGACGCGGTCATCTGCTCCTGCCACAACGTCACCAAGGGCACGATCCGCGGCGCGGTCACCGACCACCAGTGCACGACCGTGCCCGAGGTGAAGAAGTGCACCAAGGCCGGTACGGGCTGCGGCAGTTGCGTCAAGGTCCTCGGCCAGCTGGTCACCGCCGAGCTGGAGGCGAGCGGCGTCGAGGTCGACAAGGGCCTGTGCGGCTGCTTCTCGCAGACCCGCGAGGAGCTCTACGAGATCGTCCTGGCCCTGCGCATCAACACCTACCAGGACCTCCTGGACCGCTACGGCCGCGAGAACGCCCGCGGCACCGACGGCTGCGAGATCTGCAAGCCCACGGTGGGCTCGATCATCGCCTCCCTCGCCCCCACGATCGGCGCAAGCGGCTACGTCCTGGACGGCGAACAAGCCTCCCTCCAGGACTCCAACGACCACTTCCTGGCCAACCTCCAGAAGAACGGCTCGTACTCGGTGGTCCCCCGCATCCCCGGCGGCGAGGTCACCCCCGAGGGCCTGATCGTGATCGGCGAGATCGCCCGCGACTTCGGCCTCTACACAAAGATCACCGGCGGCCAGCGCATCGACATGTTCGGCGCACGGGTCGAACAACTCCCCCTGATCTGGGCCCGATTGGTGGACGCCGGCTTCGAGTCGGGTCACGCGTACGGCAAGGCACTGCGCACGGTGAAGTCCTGCGTGGGCCAGACCTGGTGCCGCTACGGCGTCCAGGACTCGGTCCGCATGGCCATCGACCTGGAGCTGCGCTACCGGGGTCTGCGCTCGCCGCACAAGCTGAAGTCGGCGGTCTCCGGCTGCCAACGTGAGTGCGCGGAGGCCCAGTCGAAGGACTTCGGCGTGATCGCCACGGCCAACGGCTGGAACCTCTACGTAGGCGGCAACGGCGGCGCCACCCCGCGCCACGCGGACCTGCTGGCCCAGGACCTCTCCGACGCCGAACTGATCCGCCTGATCGACCGCTTCCTGATGTTCTACATCCGCACGGCGGACCGCCTGGAGCGCACCAGCGTCTGGCTGGACCGCATCCCCGGCGGCCTGGACCACGTACGGGACGTGGTCGTGGAGGACTCCCTCGGCATCTGCGAGGAGCTGGAGTCCCTGATGGCGGATCACGTGGCGAACTACGCCGACGAGTGGGCGACCACCATCAACAACCCCGACAAGCTGGCCCGGTTCGTGTCCTTCATCAACGCGCCCGACACCCCCGACCCGGTGGTCGGCTTCGTCCCCGAGCGCGACCAGATCAAGCCCGACCTGCCGCTGCTCACCATCGGCCACCGTCCCCTGGAAGGAAGCGCCCAGCGATGACCCTGGCACCCGAGACAACGGACCTGAAGATCCAGCTCCAACTGGCTGACGGCTGGTTCACCGTCTGCGACCTGAACCAGCTGCTCCCCGGCCGAGGAGTGGCGGCCCTGCTCCCGGACGGCAGCCAGGTGGCCCTCTTCCGCGACCGAGCCGGCGCGCTCTACGCCATCGACAACCGCGACCCCTTCAGCGGCGCCGCGGTCATGTCCCGCGGCCTGACCGGCACCCACCAGGGCCGCCCGTTCGTGGCCTCCCCGCTGCTGAAGCAGCGCATCGACCTCAAGTCCGGCCAGTGCCTGGACGACGAGTCGGTACAGGTCACAACGTACGAGATCCGCACGGCCTGACGGACGCGCACGAGCCCCTGCCCGACGGACAGCCAGGGGCTCGTGCGGCAAGACTGCCCGCACCCGCGTACGGCGAGCAGGGGACGTGCCGGGGGGTGTCCGCCCGCAGAGGCCGGCGCTTATGCACAGCCCCCCATCAAAAGACAGCACCGCCGGTCCGAGGACGGACACCCCCCGGCGCGGCCCCGACTCAAAACACCCCCGAAGGCGCTACGCAGACCCCCACCGACCCCGAACGGGCCGCCGCAGGCACCCCCGCACACACACCACAGTTGACTGATCGTTCCAGAAAAGCCTAGGCTGCAAAACGTGGCCAGAACCAAGGAGTTCGATCCCGACACCGCGCTGACCTCGGCCCTGGAGCTGTTCTGGCGGCGCGGCTACGAAGCGACGTCCATGTCCGACCTGGTGGCACACCTCGGCATCGGACGCGCCAGCCTCTACGCAACCTTCGGCAGCAAGCACGAGCTGTACGTGAAGGCGCTGGAGCGCTACCAGGACGACCGCCTCCCGGGAATCCTGCGGGACCTGTCCCAGCCCGGCCCCGCCCTACCCGCCGTCAGGGCGCTGGTACGGCGTTACGCGGCCGAGGCCGCCGACGACGACCTGCGCCCGCGAGGCTGCTTCGTCACCAACGCGGCGTCCGAACTCGCCCCGCACGACGCGGCCGCCGCACGGCAGGTCGAGCGCAACTGGGACCGTCTGGAGACGGTGCTGCACTCGGCCCTGATCCGCGCCCGCGAACAGGGCGAACTACCCACCACCCGCGACCCGCTCACCCTCGCCCGCATGCTGCTCGTACTGCTCCAGGGCTTCCGGGTGGTCGGCAAGGCGTCCTCGGACCCGGCCAGGGTCCGGGACGCGGCGGAACAGGCTCTGGCACTACTGGACTGAGGCATTCCCACCCAAACGCAACCTCCTTGCCGCACACCCTCATACTGAACCGATCGGTCAAGAAACAGGGGAGATCATGACCACCGCACCTCAGCACGCCCGCTTCACCGACAGGACCGTCCTCGTCACCGGCGCAGGCTCCGGCATCGGCCGGGCCGTAGCGCTCGCGTTCGCCACCGAGGGCGCGCACGTCGTCGTGGCCGGCCGCAGAAGGGAGCCGCTCGACGAAACAGTGACCCTGATCGAGAAGGCGGGCGGCAAGGCACTGGCCGTAACCGCGGACGTCTCTCGCCCCGCCGACATCCGCGCGGCCGTGGACGCCGCCGTAGAGCACTTCGGCCAACTCGACGTCGCCGTCAACAACGCCGGCGTCTTCCGCGGCGGCGCCCCCCTGGCCGAACTGTCCGAGGAGGACTGGCAGACGCAGCTCGACATCAACGTCACCGGCGTGTTCCACGCCCTCCAGGCCGAGGTCCGGCAGATGCGCACCCAGCCGGCCGGCGGGGCGATCGTGAACATCGCCTCCATCTTCGGCGTGCACGCCCGCCACCCCGGCGCCGCCGCCTACGCGGCGACCAAGGCCGCCGTCTCCGTACTCACCCGGGGCGCCGCCCTGGACCACATCCGCGACGGCGTCCGCATCAACGCCGTCAGCCCCGGCGCGGTCGAGACCCCCATGTCCCTGCACCCCGGCGAGACGGAGGCGGACCGCGCGGAGCGCGCGCAGGCCACCCTCCCGCTCGGCCGGATCTCGGCAACGCACGAGATCGCCGCCGCGGTCCTGTACCTGGCGTCGGACCACGCGGCCTCGGTCGTGGGCACGGACCTGGTGGTGGACAGCGGCGCGGCGGCCTGAAAAACCGTTGGAGGGCCATGGACCGCCACTGCTTGTATGACCCGCATGGTGTCCTCCGACCGTCTTCTCGCCTTCGCGGCCATGTCGTTCCTGCTGATCGTGGTCCCCGGCCCCAGCGTGCTGTTCGTCATCGGCCGGGCGCTCGCCCAGGGCCGCCGCGCCGCCCTGATGACGGTGGTGGGCAACACCGTCGGCGCCTATGTGCTGATCGTGGCCGTGGCGTTCGGGATCGGCTCGGTCGTGGAGCGCTCGGTGCTGGTCTTCACGACGCTCAAGCTCGCCGGTGCCGCCTACCTCGTATATCTGGGGATCAAGGCATGGCGCGAACGCGGCGCCCTGCGCGCCGCGTTCGCCAATGACGAGACACCACCGCACGGCGGCAAGCGCACGTTCTGGGAGGGCTTCGCCGTCGGCGTGACCAACCCCAAGACGATCGTGTTCTTCGCCGCCGTGCTGCCCCAGTTCGTCGACCGCGAGCAGGGCCACGTGTCGTCCCAGATGCTGCTGCTCGGCCTGGTCTTCAACCTCATCGCGCTCGCCTCGGACAGCGTCTGGGGCCTGGTCGCGGCCACCGCCCGCGGCTGGTTCGCCCGCTCCCCCCGACGCCTGTCCCTGGTGGGCGGCGTCGGGGGGTTGACCATGATCGGGCTGGGTGTGACGGTCGCCGCGACCGGCCGCAAGGACTGACCGTTACGCGCGGCCGTAAGGACTGACCGTTACGCGCGGAAGGGCCCGGTCACCTCGTAGGTGATCCCGCCCGAGGAACTCCCGGTCGTCCCCCGCTGGCTGGAGAAGTACAGCCGGGTGCCGTCCGGGGAGAACGCCGGCCCCGTGATCTCCGAGCCCGACTGCCCGTCGATGCGCAGGAACGGCGCGATGACGTCGTCCGGGGTGATCACGCAGATCTCCATGTTGCCGCCGTCCTCGGCGACGAACAGGTCGCCGGAGGAGGAGCCGGTGATGTTGTCGACGCCGGTGAGGGGCGCCGTGCCCGAGGTCACCAGGGAGTCGTCGTAGGCCAGTTCGTAGGTGTTGCTGGTCAGGTTGAGCTGCCAGACGCGGTTGTCGCCCTTCGTGGTGAACCAGACCGTGTCGTCGGCGTAGTGGCAGCCCTCACCGCCGTTGAAGGACTTCGAGCCCGAGACCTGGGTGCGGGTGCTGGTCGGGGAGCCGTCCGGGTCGGGCACGTTCGCCCAGCTGAAGGAGCCGGACGTGCCCGAGCCCGCGACCATCACCTGGAGCGTGCCGGAGGAGAGGTTGCCCCAGGTCGTCGGCACGAAGCGGTAGAAGCGGCCGTTGGACTCGTCCTCGGTCAGGTAGATCACCTTGCGCACCGGGTCGGCGGCCGCCGCCTCGTGCTTGAAGCGGCCCATCGCGTCCCGGCGCACGGCCGCGTTCACTCCCCACGGGTCCGTCTCGTAGACGTAGCCGAGGGAGACCTCCTCGCAGGACAGCCAGGTGTTCCACGGGGTCTTGCCGCCCGCGCAGTTCTGCCGGGTGTTGGACAGGACGCGGTACGCCCCGGTGATCGCCCCGGTGGACGAGAACTTCATCGCGCTCACCCCGCCGCTTGGGTTGATCTCCGAGTTGGAGACATAGATCCAGCCGGTGCCGTCCGCGTAGCAGGCGCCGCCGTCGGGGGCGTTGTGCCAGGTGTAGGAGGTACCGGAGACCGTCTGGCCGGAGCGGGCGACGACCCGGCTGGTGAAGCCGCTGGGCAGGCGGATGCCGTTGGCGTCGGGCGAGCCGAGGGGGCCGTACGGGCCCGTGCCGGGCTGGGCCGGCGCGGCGTACGCGGCGCCGCGCCACAGGGTTCCGCCGAGGACGGCGGAGGTGCCGCCGATCGCGGTCGCACGGAGGAAGGTACGACGTTCCACTGGTGCTCCAAAGGGTGCCGTGACCGCCCCGCCGCCGGTCGGGGGCGGGGTCGCGCGGTCAGCGACCTTAGGCGCGCCGAGTTACGACGTCGGCGGACTTCGGGTTGACGTGTCGTGGACAAGATGTGGACGCCCGGCCGCGCAGGCTCACGCGGGCAGTACCGGCATCTCCCGGCGCCGCTGCCCCGGCCGCCCGAGGTGGTGCCCGCCGGTCGTCTGCGGCGGCTCGGCCGACGGCAGGCGGACCACAGCGTCCAGTCCGCCCGCGGCCGCGGCGTGCAGGCTCGCCTCGCCGCCGCTGGCGTGGGCGAGGCGCTGGACCAGCGAAAGACCCAGTCCCGTACCGCCCTTGGGGGCGCCCGGCGCACGCCAGAACCGGTCGAAGGCGCGGGCGCGCTGCTCCGGGGTCATCCCGGGGCCCTCGTCGGTGATGTGCAGGTCGACCCAGGCCGGGCGGGCGTCCCGCAGGGCGCGGCGGGCCGGGACGTACAGCCGTAGCTCCATGGTCACCGTGGAGCCGGGCGGTGAGGCGCGCAGGGCGTTGGAGAGCAGGTTGTCCACGATCTGCTCGACCCCGCCCGGCACCGCCGACACCGGGCCGACGCTCCCGGCGAACAGCACGAGGGAGACGTCCTTGCGGCCGTAGAGGGGCAGCCAGGTGCGGTGCCGTTCCGCGCAGATCTCGCCCACGTCGACCGGGACCGGGGTGGCCGCGTCCTCCTCCAGGCGTGCCATCGCCAGCAGCCCCTCGACCATCCGGGCCAGCCGGTCCGTCTCGGTCACGGCGGCGGCCAGGCTGCCCCGGCCGGGTCGCGCGACGTTCGGCTCCAGGTTCTCCAGCCGCAGCCGCAGTGCCGCGAGCGGCGTTCTGAGCTGGTGGGAGGCCTCGCCCGCGAAGGCGTGCTGGGCGGCGAGGAGATGGGCGAGCCGGGCCGCCGTACGGTTGAACGCGGCGGCGAGCCTGCGCACTTCGGGCGGGCCCTTGGTGATCGTCACCGGTTCGGCCCGGCCGCCGTCCGCCAACTCGTGCGTGGCGCGCTCCAGTTCGCGGATGGGCCGGCCGGTCCAGCGGGCCACGACGAACCCGGCCACGGCCACCGCCGTCAGTACGACGAGCCCGCCCAGGCCCAGCAGCAGCCAGACCCGGTAGACCCGTTCGTACACCGTCCGGGTCGGCACCGTCAGCCACACCGCGCCCTGAAGCCGCCCGCCGTCCCGGACCGGCCCGGCGACCGACAGGTACTCGACCCCGCCGATGGTCGACGTACGGACGTCCACCGTCGAGGTGCCCTTCAGGGCGGCCGCGATGCCGGGACGGGAGGCGAGGTCGGCCGACATGACGGCGGCCCGCGGATGCGAGGCGGCGAGCAGCGCGCCCGAGGCGTCCACGACCACCACCTTCGCGCCGAGACGCTCGGCACAGTGCGCCACCCGGCGGGGCAGGTCCCGTTCGGCCCGACCCGCACGGAGGGACAGCGAGGCGTACGCGGACACCGACTCCGCCTCGTCCTTGGCCGCGCCCACCACCCGCTCCCGCTCGCTGCGCGAGTAGACGAAGCCCAGTGGGATCTCCACACAGAGCAGGACGAGCGTGGCGAGGCTGAGATAGCTGAGCAGCAGCCGGCGGGTCACGGCGAGGACACCTGCGGGCCGCCCGGCTCGGCGTGCACCGCGAGCCGGAAGCCGACCCCGCGCAGCGTCCGGATCCAGGCCGGATGGCCCAACTTCCGGCGCAGCGCAGCGACATGGACGTCCAGCGTCTTGGTCGGGCCCTCGTAGTGCGGGTCCCACACCCGGTCCAGGATCTGCTGCCGGGAGTACACCGCGCCCGGATCCTCGGTCAGCAGCGCCAGCAGCTCGAACTCCTTGGGGGTGAGGGTGACGGGGACCTCGCCGACCCAGACCTGCCGGGTGCGGCGGTCGACGACGAGGGGGCCCGGCGCGTACGGCGGCCGGGGCTCGTCCGCCGGGGTGACCACCTGTTCCGGCACCGCCTCCGGCACCGCCTCCGTGCGCCGGTTCCGCCGGGTGACCGCCCGCACGCGCGCCACCAACTCCCGCACACTGAACGGCTTCGCCAGATAGTCGTCCGCGCCGAGCTCCAGACCCAGCACCCGGTCGGCCTCCTCACCCCGCGCACTCAGGATGATGACCGGCACGTCCGATGTCTGCCGGATGCCGCGGCAGACGTCGATGCCGTCCATGTCCGGCAGCCCGAGGTCGAGCAGCACGACATCGCCGTACGGCCTGCTCAGACCCTCGGCTCCGGTGGTCACGTGGTCCACCGTGAGCCCGAAATGCGCCAGCCCCTCGGCGAGCGGCTCGGCAATGGTTTCGTCGTCCTCGATGAGCAGCACTTGTATGCCCATTGATCCCGTCTCTCCGAATTGACATTCTCTGCCCTGGAGTCCACACGCTACAAGGAACAAGCGCTTACGGGGGGTTGGGCCAAAGAATGTCCATTTGCTGGCCGGGGCCTGGCAGTTACTTAACCCTTGCCTGGTGCGGGCTCCTTTACGGTGGCCTGAGCTGGTCGAACTCCCTGTGGAGGAGGCAACGTTGAAGGCACTGCTGTTCCGCGCCCGTTCATTCAGGCGACGGGTGGATTTCGAGAGCGGTGAATACCGGAAACTGGCCGAGGGGCAACATCCCGAGGCGCTCTTCATTACCTGCTCGGACTCGCGGGTGATACCCGCCCTGATTACCGGAGCACGGCCCGGAGAGATATTCGAGCTGCGAAACGCGGGCAATATCGTGCCGCCGTACGGCAGCCCGGGGGCGTCCGGCGAGGCGGCCACCCTCGAATACGCACTGGAGGTGCTCGAAGTTCAGGACGTCGTCGTGTGCGGTCACTCACACTGCGGCGCGATGGGGGCGCTGAAGTCCGGGGACGACCTGTCCGCCATGCCGGGCGTCGACGCCTGGCTGCAACTGGCCCGGCCGGAACTGGCGTCGGTGCTCACCACCGGGACCGACGACCCGTCGCTGCCCGACGTGGCCCAGCGCAATGTCGTCAACCAGCTTGCCGTGCTGCGCACTTACCCGGTGGTGCGACGACGGGAGGACACCGGACGGCTGCGCCTGCACGGCTGGTACTACGAGGTGGACAGCGGCCGGCTGTACGAGCTCGACCACGACGGCCGCTTCCGGGTGCATGCCGAATGAGCGGGGCACACGCGCGCGGCCGGACCCGCGCCGCCAGAAAGTCCGCCGCCGGCACCGGCACTGGCACTGGCACTGGCACCGACCTCGTCACCGAGATCACCGCCTCACTCGTCGTCTTCCTCGTCGCCCTGCCGCTGTGCATCGGGGTGGCCGTCGCGTCCGGCGTCCCGGCCGAACTCGGCATCATCTCCGGGGTGATCGGCGGCCTGGTGGTGGGCGCGATCCGGGGCAGCACGCTCCAGGTCAGCGGGCCCGCGGCCGGGCTCGCCGCGCTCGTCGCGGAGACCGTCGCCGAGCACGGGGTGGCGATGCTCGGAGTGATCGTCCTGCTCTCCGGCCTCCTCCAGATCGTCCTGGGGGTCGTACGGCTGGGCCGCATGTTCCAGGCGATCTCCCTGGCCGTGGTCCAGGGCATGCTGGCCGGGATCGGGCTGCCGCTGATGTTCAGTCAGCTGTACCCGATGGCCGACGACAAAGCCCCCGGCACTCCGGTCGAGAACATGGCGGCCGTACCCGACCTGCTCGGCCGGATCCTCACCGATCGGCAGGCGCTCACCGCCACGCTGCTCGGCGTGGTCACGATCACCCTGAGCTTCCTGTGGAAGAAGGTCCCGGGGCCGCTGCGGAAGATCCCGGCCGCGCTGGTCGCCGTGGGCATCGGCATCGCGGTCGCCGCGCTGCCCGGCGTGCAGGTGAAGACGCTCCAGGTCGGCAATCTGCTCGCGTCCGTGCAGCCTCCGGGGGCCGAGGAGTTCGCGGGGCTCGCCGACGCCGCGATCATCACCTCCGTACTCACCTTCACGGTCATCGCCTCCGCGGAGAGCCTGTTCACCGCGGCCGCCGTGGACCGTATGCACAGCGGCCCGCGCACCCGCTACAACGCCGAGCTGATCGCCCAGGGCGCCGGCAACACGCTCGCCGGACTGGTCGGCGCCCTACCCATCACGGCGGTCGTGGCCCGCAGTTCGGCGAACGTCCAGGCCGGTGCGAGGACCCGGATCTCCCGCACCCTGCACGGCCTGTGGCTGCTCGCCTTCGCCCTGCTGCTGCCGCAGGTCCTCGCACTGATCCCGATCTCGGTGCTCGCCGGGGTCCTGGTGCACAGCGGCTGGAAGCTGTTCGCGCCCGAGGAGTTCCCGAAGATGTGGCGCCAGGACCGGGGCGAGTTCGTCGTGATGACCGTGACCACGCTGGTCATCGTGGCCACGGCCCTGCTGGAGGGCGTCCTGGTCGGCCTGGTCGCGGGCATCGTGCTCGCCGCCCTGCGCATGTCGCGGACCGTGATCCGGCAGCAGGTGGAGGACGACACGGCGAAGGTCGTCATGGCCGGCAACGCCACCTTCCTGCGGCTGCCCCAGGTCATCGAGGCCCTGGAGGCCGCCGCCGCCTCGGGCCGGCCCCGTATCCGCCTGGACCTGACCGGCGTGACGCATCTGGACCACGCCTGCCGCAGCCAGGTGGAGGAGTTCACGGCGCAGCAGCGGGGAGCGGGGGTGCGGGTCGAACTGCTGATGCCGGGACCGGCGAAGGAGCCGGAGGCGGCGGCCGTGCGGCCGGGCCCCGAGGCGGAGTGGTTCTACCTGGACACACGGGTTCACGACGACTACGTGGTGAGCTGACCCGGCGCGCATCGAGTGCGGAGAGCTACCTTCCGGTCACGTCACGCTTGCATCACAGGTCCGCCGAACCGCCCCGGCCCCCTCGGCTCCTCAATACCGTCTACACCTCAAATCCGGCCGATCGCCCCGTAGCGATCAAGCGTACGGATATCAGTACGAATCTGGGGGGTCCCCTATGCACGTCGTGAAGCTTGTCCGCACACCCGCTGCCCTGGCCGTCACCGCGCTCGCCCTGGCCGCGCTGCCCGCCACCGCCGTGGCGCACGAGGGCAGCCACCCGTTCGAGAACTGCTCCGAGGCCTACGACGCCGGGTACGCCAACATCGAGGAGGGCGACGAGCACTACGGCAGCCACCTGGACCGCGACCAGGACGGCATCGGCTGCGACCAGCCGCCCGCGGACTTCGAACCGGCAGAGGACGACGCCGACACCGCCTCCGGCTCGGAGGAGGAGACCGACCTCGCCGCGACCGGGGGCAACGGCGTCACGCCGTACCTCGCGGCCGGCGGCGCGACCGTCATCCTCGCCGGCGGCGGTGTACTGCTGGCGGTCCGCCGGCGCCGTACGGACGCGGAGCGGTGAACACGAAGGGGCGGCACCCCCGCACGGGTGCCGCCCCTCTCCTCGCGTTCCGGAGCCGCCGCGATCGGTGAGGGTCGGGGACCGACGGCGGCTCCGGAGTCATAGGAGGCGAGGGCCTGGTGAACTGCGGTTCGGCAACGCCCTCCAGGGGCGCGGGGAACTGCGCGACCAGCCACGACGGCGCCGCAGCCGAACGACGACCCGTCACCTCAGCTCCAGCGGAGCGCTTAGCGGTGGTCGCTGCCCTCCGACTGGGTGGCCGCCCGGCCCGCCTCAAGCCGCGCCACCGGGATCCGGAACGGCGAGCAGGAGACGTAGTCCAGACCGACCTCGTGGAAGAAGTGGACCGACTCCGGGTCGCCGCCGTGCTCGCCGCACACGCCGAGCTTCAGGTCCGGACGGGTCGCGCGACCCGCCTTCGCCGCGGCCGCGACCAGCGAGCCCACGCCGTCCTTGTCGATCGTCTCGAAGGGGCTGACGCCGAAGATGCCCTTCTCCAGGTACGCCGTGAAGAACGAGGCCTCCACGTCGTCCCGGCTGAAGCCCCACACCGTCTGGGTGAGGTCGTTGGTGCCGAAGGAGAAGAACTCCGCCGCCTCGGCGATCTGACCGGCGGTCAGCGCGGCGCGCGGCAGCTCGATCATCGTGCCGATCGCCAGCTTCAGGCGGACGCCCGTGGCGGCCTCCACCTCGGCGATGACCTGGTCGGCCTCCTCGCGGACGATCTCCAGCTCCTGGACCGTGCCGACGAGCGGGATCATGATCTCCGCGCGCGGGTCGCCCTTGGCGTTCTTGCGCTCGGCCGCGGCCTCCGCGATCGCCCGGACCTGCATGGTGAACAGACCGGGGATGACCAGACCGAGGCGTACACCGCGCAGACCCAGCATCGGGTTCTGCTCGTGCAGCCGGTGGACGGCCTGGAGCAGCCGCAGCTCGTTCTCGTGCGGGTCCTTGCGTGCCTCCGCCAGCGCCACCCGCACCGACAGCTCGGTGATGTCCGGCAGGAACTCGTGCAGCGGCGGGTCGAGGAGGCGGATCGTGACCGGCAGGCCGTCCATCGCCGAGAACAGCTCGACGAAGTCCTGCTTCTGCAGCGGGAGCAGCTCCTTGAGGGAGTCCTCGCGCTCGGCGTCCGTGTCGGCCAGGATCAGCCGCTCGACCAGCTCGCGCCGGTCGCCGAGGAACATGTGCTCGGTACGGCACAGGCCGATGCCCTGGGCGCCGAAGCGACGGGCGCGCAGCGCGTCCTCGGCGTTGTCCGCGTTGGCGCGCACCCGCAGCCGGCGCTTGCGGTCAGCGAACGCCATGATCCGGTGCACGGCCTCGACGAGCTCGTCGGCGTCCTGGGCACCCGCGTGCATCCGGCCCTCGAAGTACTCCACGACGGGGGACGGGACGACCGGCACCTCACCGAGGTACACCTTGCCGCTGGAGCCGTCGATGGAGATGAGGTCGCCCTCCTCCACGACATGCCCGCCCGGCACGGTCATCCGGCGCCGCTTGGTGTCGACCTCCAGCTCCTCGGCGCCGCAGACACAGGTCTTGCCCATGCCGCGCGCGACGACGGCGGCGTGCGAGGTCTTGCCGCCGCGGCTGGTGAGAATGCCCTCGGCCGCGATCATGCCGTCGAGGTCGTCGGGGTTGGTCTCCCGGCGGACCAGGATGACCTTCTCGCCCGAGCGCGACCACTTCACGGCGGTGTACGAGTCGAAGACCGCCTTGCCGACCGCCGCACCCGGCGAGGCCGCGATGCCCCGGCCGACCTGCTCGACCTTCGCGTCCTCGTCGAACTTCGGGAACATCAGCTGGGCGAGCTGGGCGCCGTTGACGCGCTGGAGCGCCTCGGTCTCGTCGATCAGACCCTGGTCCACCAGCTGGGTGGCGATACGGAAGGCGGCACCGGCCGTCCGCTTGCCGACGCGGGTCTGGAGCATCCAGAGCTGGCCGCGCTCGATGGTGAACTCGATGTCGCAGAGATCCTTGTAGTGGTTCTCCAGGGTCTCCATGATCTGCATCAGCTGGTCGTACGACTTCTTGTCGATCGACTCCAGCTCCGCGAGCGGCACGGTGTTGCGGATACCCGCGACCACGTCCTCGCCCTGGGCGTTCTGCAGGTAGTCGCCGTAGACGCCCTGGTGGCCGGAGGCGGGGTCACGGGTGAACGCCACGCCGGTGCCCGAGTCCGGGCCGAGGTTGCCGAACACCATGGAGCAGACGTTGACGGCCGTGCCCAGGTCGTGCGGGATGCGCTCCTGGCGACGGTAGAGCTTGGCGCGGTCGGTGTTCCAGGAGTTGAAGACCGCCTCGATGGCGAGGTCCATCTGCTCGCGCGGGTCCTGCGGGAAGTCCCGGCCGGCCTCGGTCTTGACGATCTTCTTGAACTTGGTGACCAGCTTCTTGAGGTCGGCCGCCTCCAGCTCGGTGTCGACCGTGACCTTCTTGGCCGCCTTCGCCGCGTCCAGCGCGTCCTCGAAGAGCTCGCCGTCGACGCCGAGGACGGTCTTGCCGAACATCTGGATGAGGCGCCGGTAGGAGTCCCAGGCGAAGCGGTCGTCGCCGGCCTGCTTGGCGAGGCCCTGGACCGACTTGTCGGAGAGGCCGATGTTCAGAACCGTGTCCATCATGCCGGGCATCGAGAACTTGGCGCCCGAACGGACCGACACGAGGAGGGGGTTGTCGGCCTGGCCGAGCTTCTTGCCCATGCGCTGCTCCAGCGCGTCGAGGTGCGCACTCACCTCGTCACGCAGTGCCGCCGGCTCCTCGCCGCTGTCGAGGTAGACCTTGCAGGCCTCGGTGGTGATCGTGAAGCCCGGAGGGACCGGAAGACCGAGGTTGGTCATCTCGGCGAGGTTCGCGCCCTTGCCGCCGAGGAGGTCCTTGAGGTCCTTGTTTCCCTCGGTGAAGTCGTAGACGAACTTCGCTACGTGGGGTTCTTTGTTTTCCGACACGGTTCTCGACTCCCTAGCGGACCCGGTGGCTGCCCTGACGGCCAGGAACATACCCAGATCGAAGGCGCGTGGGTACGTCCACTTGTGCGTCATGCGCCTGTAACCGGGCGTCCGCCACCGGATCGAAAGTCAAAGGTTGGTAAGGCAAAGGCCCCGATTGTGTTCACTTCTTGAACGCATCAACCCCCGTAGACCCTGATTTCCGCTCTGATGAGCGCGTGTCAGCACGCCTGATTTCGATCAATGAACGATCAAGGGGTGGCACTCGGTGCCACCCCTTGGAGAAGTGCAGCCGCCCTTGATCCGCTCATCTGAGCGCAACCCTTATCAAGGGTGGCGAGAATCACGCGCTCACAGACGCCGGAATTTCACCATCCGGACGCCGATCCGGACGGCCTCGGAACGGAAACATGCTCGTCACACGAGGCGCCCGCGGTCCGCCCGTCACACCCCGAGCGCCGCCAGCCGTTCCTCCGCCCGCTCCGGCGCGTACAGGTGCTCCACGACCAGCGCCCCGGCCCCCACCAGCCCCGCCCGCTCCCCCAGTCGCGAGGTGACGACCTCCAGATGAGCGGTCGAGCGGGACAGCGCCCGCTGGTAGAGCAGCTCGCGCACACCCGTGAGGAAGGGTGTTCCGGCCAGATCTCCGGCGATCATCAGCACACCGGGGTTGAGCAGCGTCACGACCGTCGCCAGTACGTCCCCGACCTGCCGCCCCGCCTCCCGGGCGAACCCCACCGCCTCAGGGTGCCCGGCCGCCAGCAGATCGCGCACATCCGAGCCGGAGGCGGCCGGCACCCCGGCCTCCGCCAGCCGCCGCGCCACGGCGCCACCGCTCGCGACGGCGGCGAGACAGCCGTAGGACCCGCACCGGCACAGCGCGTCCGTGCCCACCCGGATGTGCCCGATGTCGCCCGCGCCCCCGTCGATGCCCCGGTACACCGAGCCGCCCACGACGACGCCGGCGCCGATACCCGTGGACACCTTCACCAGCACGAACGCCGAGCAGCCCGGGTAGCCGGTGCGCTGTTCGCCGTAGGCCATGAGGTTGGCGTCGTTGTCGACGAGGACCGGTACCGACCCGGCCCCGGTGTGCTCCCTGAAGGATCTGGCGAGGCGGCCTCTTATGTCGTAGCCGTCCCAGCCCGGCATGATCGGCGGCTGGACGACCCGGCCGGTCTCGCTGTCGACCGGCCCGGGTACCGCGAGGCCGATGCCGCAGACCTCGTCCGCCCGGTGCCCGGCCTTCTCCAGCAGCTCCGCGAACCAACGGCCCAGCTCCCCGAGCACCGCCTCCGGCCCGTCCTCGACGACCAGGGTGCCGCCGTGCTCGGCGAGGATCTCGCCGGTGAGCGTCAGGACGGCCGCGCGCGCGTGCCGGGTGTCGAGGTCGGCGGCCAGGACGATCGCGTGCGCGTCGTCGAACTCCAGGGTGATGGAGGGGCGCCCGCCCAGCGGCGAGTCGACCGGCCCGCCGGCGCCCTCGCGCAGCCAGCCCGCGCGGAAGAGCCGGTCGAGGCGCTGTCCGACGGTGGCCCGGGACAGCCCGGTGACCTGTTGCAGGGCACCACGCGTCGTGGCCCGGCCGCTGCGCACGAGTTCCAGCAGATCGCCGGCGCTGACCTGACCCCGACCAGTCATGCGCACCCCCTTGTGTTTCCCAAGCTTGCATTACATATTGAGTTTTGCGTGTTAAATAGACGTAACCCTACGGTAGCCACTGCCGAACCGATCGGCCGACTCGTCTTCGGGGAGCCCCGAGTGGATCGCACCGCCCAGCTCATCGCCCGTCCGTCACCGGGCGGCATTGCATACGATCCGGCCACCGAGGCGAACTCGCTGCACGTCAGCGCCGCCCGCGTCCTGGCGGACAACTGGACGGGGGCGTCGACCGTGCCCTCGCGCGGCCTGTATCCGCACCAGTGGTCCTGGGACTCGGCGTTCATCGCGATCGGCCTCAGGCACCTGTCGCCGTTACGGGCCCAGACGGAGCTGGAGACGCTGCTGGACGCCCAGTGGGGCGACGGGCGCATCCCGCACATCGTCTTCAACCCCTCCGTACCGCTCGACGCGTACTTCCCGAGCCCCGACTTCTGGCGCTCCTCGACCGCGGGGCGCGCTGCGGGCGCCCCGCGCACCGTACAGACCTCCGGGATCGTGCAGCCACCGGTGCACGCGCTGGCGGCCTGGCTGGTGCACTGCGCCGACCCGGGCCTGTCCCGGGCGCGGGGCTTTCTCACCCGGATGTATCCCCGGCTGGCCGCCTGGCACCGCTATCTGCTGCACCGCCGCGACCTCGGCGCGTCAGGCCTCGCCTCCGTCGTGCACCCCTGGGAACAGGGTATGGACAACAGCCCCTGCTGGGACGCCCCGCTCGCCCGCATCACACCCGCCCCGGCCCGCTCCTTCCGCCGCGCCGACCTCGACCACGGCGCCCCCGAGGACCGCCCGACGGACCTGGACTACGGCAGGTACGTGCGCCTGGCGACGGACTACCGGGACCGGGCCTACGCCGACGGCGTGAGCGACTTCGCGGTGGAGGACCCGGCGTTCAACGCCCTCCTCATCGCCTCCGAGCACGCCCTCGCCCGCATCGCCCGCGAACTGGGCGCCACCGGCACGGCCCGGCACGCGCGCGCGGAACGGCTGACGGGGGCCCTGCTGGAGCGCCTGTGGGATCCGGCCGAGGGGATGTTCTTCTGCCGGGACGTACGCGCCGGAGAGCTGATCCCGGAGCGCAGCGTCTCCGGCCTGATTCCCCTGCTGCTGCCCACGCTCCCGCGCGAGGTGGTCGCCGCCCTCGTCCGCACGGCCCGCGGCCCGCACTTCGGCCTGGGCACCACCACCCGCCTCGTCCCGAGCCACGACCTGCTCGGCGAGGCCTTCGATCCGCACCGGTACTGGCGGGGGCCGGCCTGGTTCAACACCGCGTGGCTGGTGGAGCGCGGCCTGCGCACGCACGGCGAGCAGCTCCTCGCCGACGGCCTGCGCGAGGCGGTACTGGAACTCGCGGACACCTCCGGTTTCGCGGAGTACGTCGATCCGTACACCGGCGAGCCCTGCGGCACCGCGGACTTCAGCTGGACCGCCGCGCTCACGCTCGACCTGCTGCACGAAGAGCCCGCATGGGACACACACGGCGTCAAGGAGCTCAAGGGAGGGGACCGGGGATGACGGACCGGCATCATCTGCTCGTGCACGGGGGGACGTTCGCTGCCGTGGGTGACGGCGGGGACATCAGCGGCGTCCGGGGCGGCAGCTCCCCGGACGGACTGTTCGTACGGGACGCCCGGCACCTGAGCCGCTGGCAGCTGACGGTGGACGGCGCGGTCCCCGAGGCGCTCACCCCGGTCGCCGACGGGGACACGGCCCGCTGTGTGCTCGTACCGCGCGGCGGGCGCCAGGAGCCCCCCGCCTACACGCTCTTCCGCGAACAGGCGGTGGGGGACGGCGCGTTCGTCGAGTCGTTGCGGGTGACGAGCAACCGCCCGGTACCCACCACCCTCCGCCTCGCGATCACTGCCGACGCCGACTTCACCGACCAGTTCGAACTGCGCTCCGACTACCGCACCTACATCAAGACCGGCGCCACCCGCTCCCGCCAAGTCCTCGACCACGGCGTGGAGTTCGCCTACCAGCGCGGCGAATGGCGATCGTGTACGACGGTCTCGGCGGAGCCCGCCCCGGACGGCGTCGAGGAGACGGGCACCGGCGCCCGCCGCCTCGTATGGACCCTGGACCTGGCGCCGCACGGCACGGCCGAGCTGGCCCTGCGGGTGATGGCCCGCCCGCACGGCGACAAGCGGGCCCTGCGGGTCCCGCGCTCCCCCGCCGCCCTCAACGAGGAACTCCTCGCGCTGGAGGGCGAGTTCGTGGCGGACGTGGCCTTCCCGACCGGGTGGCCCGAGCTGGCCGCCGCCTGCGCCCGCGGTCTCGCGGACCTGGCCTCGCTCCAGGTCCCGGCGACGGGACTCGACGGCGAGGAAGTACGCGTACCGGCCGCCGGCGCCCCCTGGTTCCTCACCCTCCTCGGCCGCGACGCCCTCCTCACCTCCCTCTTCGCCCTCCCCTACCGCCCCGGCCTGGCCGCCGCCACCCTGCCCGCGCTGGCCGCGACACAGGCCACGGAGACCGGCGCCCTCTCGGTGTCCCAGCCCGGCAAGATCGTGCACGAGGTGCGCCACGGCGAGCTGGCCCACTTCGGCCAGGTCCCCTACGGCCGCTACTACGGCTCGGTGGACGCCACCCCGCTCTTCCTGGTCCTCCTCGGCGCCTACGTGGAACAGACCGGCGACGCCGCGCTGGCCCGACGCCTGGAGCCCAACGCCCGCGCGGCGATCGCCTGGATGCTGGACCACGGCGGCCTCACCTCCCGCGGCTATCTCGTCTACCGCGCCGACCAGGGCGGCCTCGCCAACCAGAACTGGAAGGACTCCCCCGGCGCCATCTGCTGGTCCGACGGCACCCGCGCAAGCGGCCCGGTGATGGCGGCGGGGGCCCAGGGCTACGCGTACGACGCCCTGCGCCGCACGGCCTGGCTGTCGCGCACGGTGTGGGAGGACGAGACCTACGCGGCCCTCCTGGAACAGGCGGCGGGCGACCTGCGGGACCGCTTCCAGCGGGACTTCTGGATGCCGGACCGCTCCTTCCCGGCGCTCGCGCTCGACGGCGAGGGCCGCCAGGTGGACGCGCTGGCCTCGGACGCCGGCCACCTCCTCTGGTCCGGCCTGCTGGACAAGGAGTACGGCGAGCTGGTGGGCCGCCGCCTGCTGGAACCGGACTTCTTCTCGGGCTGGGGCGTCCGCACGCTGGCCGCCGACCAGCCCGCCTACCACCCGCTCTCCTACCACCGCGGCTCGGTCTGGCCGCACGACAACGCCCTGATCACCCTGGGCCTGGCCCGCTACGGCCTGCACGACGAGGCCCGCACGGTGGCCCACGGCCTGGTCGACGCGGCGACGGTGACCGGACACCGGCTCCCGGAAGTCCTGGCCGGGTACGGCCGCGACGTCCACGCCGAGCCGGTGCCGTACCCGCACGCGTGCGTACGGGAGTCCCGGTCGGCGGCGGCGCCGTTGGCTCTGTTGACGGCAGTGGGCGGGGCGTAGAGCCAGGGGAGAAGGTTTGCCGGGCGTTTGCCCACGGTTGTGAACAGGGGCGGGGACCGGGCCGTACGGAATGACGACGGGCTCCGGGCCCGCCCCACGTTCCGCCAACGGGTCTCGCACGGAAGGACCTTCGGGTGCCTGTCTTCACGCGTCTTCGTCAACTGCCCGGCAGAACCGATGAGCCGACGCCCCTCGACAGGCCCGCACCCGCACCCGCACCCGCCGACGAAAGCAGCACGGGTGGTGCGGGTGGGAACACAAAGGCCGAAGGCGAAGCCGAGGCCGTAAAACGCACCACCCCCTGGCCCCTGATCCTCACCACCCTCTCCGCCGCCCTCGTCCTCACCGCCCTCCTCCTGCCCAACAGCTTCGCCGCCCTGCGCCCCAACCGCTTCACCCGCATCCCGGGAGAGGCGATCATCGGCGCGGCGGTCCTGCTGGCCCTCCCCCGCCGCCCCCGCATCGCCCTGGCCGCCGTCGCCGGCACCGCCCTCGGCGCCCTGACCATCCTGAACCTCCTCGACATGGGCTTCCGCGCCTACCTGGGCCGCGGCTTCAACCTCGTCCTGGACTGGTCCCTCCTCGACGACGCCCAGGCCTACACGGCGGACTCGATGGGCGGCACCACGGCCCTGTTCGCCGCCATCGCCGCCGTAGCCCTCGTCGTACTGATCCCGCTCGCCACCGCCCTGGCAACCGTCCGCCTGGCCCAACTCCTCGCCGCCCACAAGCAATCCGCGACCAAGGCCACCCTCGTCGCCGGCACCGTCTGGATCACCTGCGCCACCCTCGGCCTCCAGGTCGCCGGCCTGCCGGTCGCCTCCGACCGCGCCGCCTCCGCGCTGGCGATGCAGGCCCGCCGCGTCCAGGACACCCTCAGGGACGAGGCGGCGTTCGCGAAGGAGGCGAAGGAGGACACCTTCGGGGCGACCCCCGGCGCCCAGCTCGTCCCCGACCTGCGCGGCAAGGACGTCATCTTCACCTTCATCGAGAGCTACGGCCGCAGCGCGATCGAGGACGACATCATGGCGCCCGGCGTCAACAGAACCCTCGACACAAGCACCGCGGCGCTGGAGAAGGCGGGTTACCGGGCCAGGAGCGGCTGGCTGACGTCGGCGACGTACGGCGGCAGCAGCTGGCTCGGCCACTCGACGTTCCTGTCGGGCCTGTGGATCGACAACCAGCAGCGCTACCGCACGGTCACGACCGGCGACCACCTCACCCTCACCAAGGCGTTCCGCAAGACGGGCGCCTGGGACACGGTGGGCATCATGCCGGGCGTCCAGAAGGCCTGGCCGGAGGCGGACTTCTACGGCCTGGACAAGGTCTACAACGCCTTCCAACTCGGCTACGAAGGCCCCAAGTTCAGCTGGTCGACGATGCCGGACCAGTACACCCTGGAGGCCTTCCAGCGCCTGGTCCACGGCAAGAAGCGCGACAAGCCGCTGATGTCGGAGATCATCCTCACCTCAAGTCACCAGCCCTGGGCCCCGATCCCCAAGCTGGTCGACTGGGACGACCTGGGCGACGGCTCCCTCTTCGACCCGATCGAGAAGGCGGGCAAGAGCCCGCAGGACGTCGTCACGGACACCACCAAGTCCCGTGAGGAGTACGGCAAGTCGATCGAGTACTCGGTCACCGCCCTCACCCAGTGGCTGGAGCGCTACGGCACGAAGGACACGGTCCTGGTCTTCCTGGGCGACCACCAGCCGATAGCCCGGGTCAGCGGCAACAACGCCAGCAGGGACGTGCCGGTGTCGATCGTGGCGAAGGACCCCGAGGTCCTGGACAGGATCACCGCCTGGAACTGGACGGACGGCCTGAAGCCGGCCCCCGACGCCCCGGTCTGGAAGATGGACACCTTCCGCGACCGCTTCCTGACGGCCTACGGCTCCACCCCGCACCCGTCGGAGGGCTGATCACCCCCCGGACGTGTCCAGCTCCGCGTCCTCGCTCACGCCCGCGCAGTCGTACGGGTCCTTCAGCCAGCCGTCCGGCAGCACCACCCGGTTGTTGCCGGACGTACGGCCGCGGGGACCGTCGGCGCCGGCCGGCCACGCCTGGTCGAGGTCCAACTCGTCCAGCCCGGCCCGGAGTTCCGCCAGCGACGACGTGATCGCCAGCCGCTTGCGCATCTCGGAACCGACCGCGAAACCCTTGAGGTACCAGGCGACGTGCTTGCGGAAGTCGATGACGCCCCGCGCCTCGTCCCCGATCCACTCCCCGAGCAGCGTGGCGTGCCGGACCATGACGTCGGCGACCTCTCGCAGCGAGGGCCGCGCGATGTCGGCGTCCCGCCCTTCAAAAGCCGCCACCAGGTCGGAGAACAGCCAGGGCCGCCCAAGGCACCCGCGCCCGACGACCACGCCGTCGCACCCCGTCTCCCGCACCATCCGCACCGCGTCCTCGGCCGACCAGATGTCACCGTTGCCGAGCACGGGGATCTCCGGCACATGCTCCTTCAGCCGCGCGATGGCGTCCCAGTCGGCCGTGCCGCCGTAGTGCTGGGCGGCGGTCCGCCCGTGCAGCGCGATCGCCGTCACGCCCTCCTCGACGGCGATCCGCCCGGCGTCGAGGTAGGTGATGTGGTCGTCGTCGATGCCCTTGCGCATCTTCATCGTGACGGGCAGGTCCCCGGCGCCGGTCACGGCCTCCCGGAGGATGGCGCGCAGCAGGTTCCGCTTGTACGGCAGCGCGGACCCGCCGCCCTTGCGCGTGACCTTCGGCACCGGGCAGCCGAAGTTGAGGTCGATGTGATCGGCGAGACCCTCTTCCGCGATCATGCGGACGGCCTTGCCGACGGTCGCCGGGTCCACGCCGTACAGCTGGATCGACCGGGGCTTCTCGCTCGCGTCGAAGTGAATGAGCTGCATGGTCTTCTCGTTGCGCTCGACCAGCGCCCGAGTCGTGATCATCTCGCTCACGAACAGCCCCTTGCCCCCGCTGAACTCCCTGCACAGGGTGCGGAAGGGCGCGTTGGTGATCCCGGCCATGGGGGCCAGGACGACGGGCGGCTGAACGGTGTGCGGGCCGATCTGCAGGGGCGAGGCGGTCGTGGGCATTCCTCCATTGTGCCGTGCAATGAGTTCGTAAAATTCATTAGTTAGCCGCACTATCGAAATCGGCGTACGATGAGGCACATGCCCGAGCTCAGCCATCGCCGACGCATGCTGGTGCTCGCGATCTGCTGTATGAGCCTGCTGATCGTGAGCCTCGACAACACCGTCCTGAACGTGGCCCTGCCCTCGATGCAGCAGGAGCTGCACGCGAGCACGGCAGGCCTCCAGTGGACGATCGACGCGTACACGCTCGTCCTCGCGTCCCTGCTGATGCTCGCGGGCTCCACGGCCGACCGCATCGGCCGCAAGCGCGTCTTCATGGCGGGCCTGATCATCTTCACCATCGGCTCGGCCCTGTGCTCGATGGCGCCCAGCCTGGACGCGCTGATCGTCTTCCGCATGATCCAGGCGGTGGGCGGTTCGATGCTCAACCCGGTCGCCATGTCGGTCATCACCAACACCTTCACGGATCCGCGCGAACGGGCCCGCGCGATCGGGGTGTGGGGCGCGGTGGTCGGCATCTCGATGGCCGCGGGCCCGCTGGTCGGCGGACTGCTCACGGACTCCGTCGGCTGGCGCTCGATCTTCTGGGTCAACATCCCCGTCGGCCTCGCCGCCCTCCTCCTCACCCTCCGCCACATCCCGGAGTCCCGCGCCCCCAAGGCCCGCCGCGCCGACCCGGTCGGCCAGCTCCTGGTCATCGCGCTCTTCGGCGCACTGACGTACGCGATCATCGAGGCGCCGAACGCGACCGGCACCGCCGCGGTGCTGCCCTTCGCCGCCCTCGCCGCAGCCGCCCTGGCCGGCCTCCTCTGGTACGAGCCCCGCCGCGCCGAACCCCTCATCGACCTGCGCTTCTTCCGCTCGGCACCGTTCAGCGGCGCCACGGTGATCGCGATCAGCGCCTTCGCAGCACTCGGCGGCTTCCTCTTCCTCTCGACGCTCTACCTCCAGAACGTCCGCGGCCTGGACGCCCTCCACGCCGGCCTGTGGATGCTCCCCATGGCCGTCCCGACCTTCCTGTGCGCCCCGCTCTCCGGCCGCCTGGTCGGCACCCGCGGCCCGCGCCTCCCCCTCCTCATCGCGGGCGTCGCGATGACCTCCAGCGCGGCACTGTTCGCCGCGTTCGACGCGGAGACCTCGAACGTCACCCTCTTCACCGGCTACGTCCTGTTCGGCATCGGCTTCGGCTTCGTCAACGCCCCCATCACCAACACCGCGGTATCCGGCATGCCCCGCGCCCAGGCAGGCGTCGCAGCCGCCGTCGCCTCCACCAGCCGCCAGCTGGGCCAGACCCTCGGCGTCGCGGTGATCGGAGCGGTGCTGGCGGCGGGCGTGGGGACGTCGTCGTACCGGGAGACGTTCGTGTCGGCCGCGGTGCCGGGGTGGTGGATCCTGACGGGATGCGGTGTCGCGGTTCTGCTGGTGGGCGCGTTGACCAGTGGGCCCTGGGCGCGGAGGACTGCCGATCGTACGGCTGAGCGGCTGGAGTCCGTGGAGGTGCGCGAGACGTCCCGGGTCGGCATGCAGCAATTCGATACAGCGCGCCCCTGAGTGGGTTTACCTCGCCAGCGCAATGCGGTGCAGCCGCTCCAGCCGCTCCCTCGACTCCTCGTCCGCCGGCACATACGTCACCATCCGCGGCCCGGCCCCCGGGCTCAGCCACAGATCCGTGTGGTCCACCACCACGCGCCCCACATGCCGGTTGAGGAACTCCTTGCGTTTGGTGCGGTGGGCCACCACCTCGTGGCGGGCCCAGACCTCGCGGAAGTCGGGGGACTCCGTGCGCAGGCGTTTGAGGAGCATCTTCCAGGCGGGCTCGGTGAGATGGCCGGCCATGGTGGCGCGGAAGCGGGCGGCCATCAGGCGCTGGACCTCCTCCAGGTGGACGATCGACGAGCGCCATTCCTCGTGGGTGTAGGACAGGAGCATGCAGTTGCGGTCCTCGGGCGGCACCGCGTCGAGGTCGCACAGCAGCAGCCCGTAGGTGCGGTTGTAGGCGAGGATGTCGTACCGGCTGTTCTGCAGGCACGCCGGATACGGCTCCAGTTGCTCCAGTACGGCCCGCAGGGCGGGGGTGACCGACGGGCAGGCGGTGGCCGGGGTCGGGTCCACCGCTCCGGCCAGCCGGAAGAGGTGGGTGCGCTCGCTCGGGTCGAGCAGCAGGGTGCGGGCGAGGGCGTCGAGGACCTGGACGGAGACCTGGATGTCACGGGCCTGTTCGAGCCAGGTGTACCAGGTGACGCCGACCGCGGAGAGCTGGGCGACCTCCTCCCGGCGCAGTCCCGGCGTGCGGCGCCGGCGGCCGCGGGGCAGGCCGACCTGCTCGGGGGTGACGTGTTCGCGGCGGTGGCGCAGGAAGGCGGCGAGTTCGTGCCGCCGGACGTCCGCCTCCCGGCCGCGGGGTGCCGCCGGCTCCCGTACCGCCTGTTCCTGGGCCATGGTCGTCATTCCCCCAGCCTGCCGCCGCCCGGACCCTGTTTCCAGGTAGTCCTTCTACCAGGATAAGAACACTCTGGTACCAGCCTCGGCGCGGGCGCAGGCTCGGGGCGTGACCGAAACCACGACCTCACCCCAGGCCCGGACCACCTCGGCACCGCCCGTGCTCGGCGGCCTCGGACTGTTCACCGTGCTGCTGGGCGCGGCCCTCCCTCTCATCGACTTCTTCATCGTCAACGTGGCCCTGCCCACCATCGGCCAGGACCTCTCGGCGAGCGAGTCCGTCCTCGAACTCGTGGTCGCCGGCTACGGCCTCGCCTACGCCGTTCTGCTCGTCCTCGGCGGCAGGCTCGGCGACCTGTTCGGCCGGCGCCGACTCTTCCTGGGCGGCATGGCGGCCTTCGGGCTGACCTCGCTGGCGTGCGGGCTCGCCCCCACCGCGTGGACGCTCGTCGCGGCCCGTGTCGCGCAGGGCGCCGCGTCCGCCGCGATGCTGCCGCAGGTGCTCGCCACCATCCAGTCGGCCACCGCCGGCCCCCGCCGCGCGAAGGCCATGGGCCTGTACGGCGCCACTGCCGGGCTGTCCATGGTGGCGGGGCAGATGTCCTGGTGGCCGCCGATGTCGCGGGCACCGGCTGGCGTTCGGTGTTCCTGGTGAACGCGCCCGTCGTCCTCCTCGCCCTGGTGCTGGCCGCCCGTGCCGTCCCCGAGACCCGCTCGCAGCGCCCGGAGCCGGTCGACGGACCCGGCACGGTCCTGCTGGCCGTCGCCCTGCTGACCCTGCTGGCCCCGCTCACCGAGGGCAGGGCGGCGGGCTGGCCGCTGTGGACGTGGCTGTCGCTGGCCGCGTTCCCGTTCGCGGCGGCGGCGTTCTACGCGGTGGAACGCGGGGCGGACCGGCGCGGCCGTACGCCGCTGGTGCCGCCGAGCCTGTTCGCGCTCACCTCGCTGCGGCGGGGTCTGGTGCTGATCCTGCCGTTCTCGATCGGCTTCAGCGGCTTCATGTTCGTGATCGCGGTGGCGCTCCAGGAGGGGGCGGGCCTCGGCCCGGTCTCGGCGGGGCTGGCGCTCGCGCCGATGGCGGTGGTGTTCTTCCTGGTCTCGCTCGCCGGACCGCGTCTGGTCACCCGGTACGGCACCCGTGTGGTGACCGCCGGTGCCGTGCTCCAGGGGGTGGGGATCGGTCTGCTGGCCGTCACCGCCTGGTACTCCTGGCCCGATCTGGGGCCGGTCGAGATGCTGCCCGGAGTGGCGATCGCCGGCGCGGGCCAGGCGCTCCAGCTCCCCGTCGTCTTCCGGATCGTCCTGTCCGAGGTGCCGCCCGCCCGGGCCGGCGTCGGCAGCGGGGTGATGATCACCACTCAACAGTCGGCGCTGGCCCTGGGAGTTGCCACCCTGGGCACGCTCTTCCTCTCCCTGGTCCCGGGCCACGGGATGCGGGTCGCCCTGGTGACGACGCTGGTCGTGCAGTTGGCGGGAGTGGCCGCTACCGGGCTGCTGAGCCTGCGGCTGCCAGAGCACAGCTTGGCCAACTCGGTGTGAATGAGCACCTGTTGATGTTGGTCTTGCTGCACACTCCTCCTTGGCTTTCCCGGACTCTGGAGGCGTCATGCCGCAGATCGACACGAGCAAGGTGACCCGCTGGGACCAGCACGGACGCGAGCACGTCGTACGGGTACGGCGTACGGGAGTGCAGCGGACGATCAGATGCGAGACGTGCGGGTGGCGGATCTCGGCCCAGTTCCTGCCGTGGCTGAAGGCGGAGGAGCATCTGGCGGAGGCGCATCAGGCAACGGTGGATCCATCAGCGGCCTGACGGGGGCCCGGGGCGAGGACCCCGGGCTCCCAACCCTCTTGTGGGAGCGCTCCCAAAGTTGCACCATTCCCGCGTGACCCATATACGCCCCTACCGACCCGCCGACCTGCCCGCCCTCGACGACATCTGTATCCGCACCGCCCACAACGGCGAGGACAGCCGCCCCTTCTACAGGGACCCCGGCGTCTTCCCGGCGGCCTTCGCCGCGCCGTACGTCCACCTGGAGCCGGAGCTCGCCTTCGTCCTCGACGACGGTGAGGGGGAGGCCGTCGGCTACATCCTCGGCACCGCCGACACCCCCCGCTTCGCCGCAGACTTCCGTACGAAGTGGCTGCCGTCCGTCGCGGACCGTTACCCGGAGCCCGAGGGCCCGCCCGGGACCGGAACCCCCGACGAGACGATCGCCTGGCTGCTGCACCACCCCGAGCGGATGGTCCTGCCCGAGTTGCTCGCCTACCCGGCGCATCTGCACATCGACCTGCTGCCCGACTGGCAGGGCAAGGGCCACGGCCGCGCCCTGATGCGGACGTTCCTCCAGGCCCTCCAGGACGCCGGGGTGCCTGCCGTCCACCTGGCCATGGCCACGGCCAACACCCGGGCGCGGGCCTTCTACGACCGTATGGGCTTCCATGAGATCGAGGTGCCCGAGCCGGGCGCGGCGACGTTCCTGGGGCGGGCGGCCAAGGACGGGTGAGCCGGGCTCTCAGGCCCGAAGCCCTCTGGCCAGCAGGTCCACCACGGCCTCGAACTCCGCGTCGACCACCGGCCGCACCCACTCCCGGTAGTAGCCCGGGTCGTGGAACCGGCCGGTGGCCTGGAAGACGGCGCGGGCCGTGGCGAGGGGGTCCTCGGCGGTGAAGGCGCCGGACTCCACGCCGGAGCGGACGATCTCGGCGAGCTGGCCGGTGAGGTCGGCGATGTGCTCGTCGACGGCGTCGCTGTTCTCCGTGGTCAGCACGGTGTAGGTGGCGAAGAGCTCGGGGTCGTCACCGGCCTTGTGCCGCTTGGCGTCGAACAGGCCGAGCAGCCAGGCGCGCAGCCGGGACTCCGGGTCGCGGTCCGTCGCGGCGACGATGCCGGACAGCGCCTGCGAGGTGCGGTCCAGCCACCGCTTGGTCACCGCCTCGCGCAGCACCGCCTTCGTACGGAAGTGGCGGTAGACGCTGCCGTGGCTGACGCCGAGCGCACGGGCCACGTCCACCACGGTGGCCTTGGCCGGGCCGTGCCTGCGCAGCACCTCCTCGGTGGCTTCGAGGATGCGCTCGGCGGTCAGGGCTTCGGAGGTCGCTGCCATGAGGGAGACCGTACCTGGCGCCCGCGGCACTACTTCGTGCCGAGGTGGGACATCTGCGCGGCCGGGTAGCGGTCGCCCGCGGCGGCGCCGGACGGCACGGCCTGCTCGATCGCGGCGAGGTCGGCCGCGTCCAGCGTGACGTCGAGCGCGCCGAGGGACTCCGTCAGCCGCTGCCGGGTGCGGGCGCCGACCAGCGGAACGATGTCCTCGCCCCGGGCCAGCACCCAGGCGATGGCGATCTGCGCGACGCTCACGCCCTTCTGCTCGGCGATCTTGCGCAGGGCCTCGACCAGGTCGAGGTTGTGCTGGAGGTTCTCGCCCTGGAAGCGGGGCGACATCGCCCGGAAGTCGTTCGCGGCGAGCTGCCGGTCGGGGGTGAAGTGGCCGGAGATCAGCCCGCGGGACAGGACGCCGTACGCGGTGATGCCGATGCCCAGTTCGCGGGTGGCCGGCAGGATGTCCTCCTCGATGCCGCGGGAGATGAGCGAGTACTCGATCTGGAGGTCGGAGATCGGGGCGGTCGCGGCGGCCCGGCGGATCGTGTCGGCGCCGACCTCGCTCAGGCCGATATGGCGGACGTACCCCTTCTCGACGAGTTCGGCGATCGCGCCGACGGTCTCCTCGATCGGCACGGACGGGTCGAGGCGGGCGATCCGGTAGACGTCGATGTGGTCGACGCCGAGGCGCTGGAGGGAGTAGGCGGCGAAGTTCTTCACCGCGGCGGGCCGGCCGTCGTAGCCGCTCCAGCCGCCGTCGGGGTCGCGCAGGGCGCCGAACTTCACGCTGACGAGGGCCTGCTCGCGGTGGGCGGCGGGGGCGCTTCGCAGGGCCTCGCCGATCAGCAGTTCGTTGTGGCCCATGCCGTAGAAGTCGCCGGTGTCGAGCAGGGTCACACCGGCCTCCAGGGCGGCATGGACGGTGGCGATGGACTCGGCCCGGTCGGCCTCGCCGTAGAGGGCGGACATGCCCATGCAGCCGAGACCGAGGGCGGAGACCTGGGGGCCGGTGGTTCCGAGGGTGCGGGTCTGTGTCGTCATGCGTCCACCATGACATGACGGCTGACAGATTTCAATATCTGTCATCTGAAATCTGTCAGCTGTCATCCGGCAGATGCAAAGCGCCGGTCATCGCTCGGCGGTCGCCAGCTTCGCCCCCAGCAGCACGAACGAACCCGCGAAGGTCCGCCGCAGCCACGCCATCACCCGGGGCCGCGAGATCACCTGGCTGCGCACCGACGCCGCGAGTACCCCGTACACGGCGAACACCACGAACGTGGCGAACATGAAAACCCCGCTCAGCGCCAGCATCCGCAGGACGCTGTGCGGCTCGTCCGGGTTCACGAACTGCGGCAGGAACGCGAAGAAGAAGATCGTCAGCTTCGGGTTGAGAAGGTTGATCAGCACACCGCGCACGATCACGCGCCCCGCGGACAGCGGGGTGGCGTCCGGGTCGACGTCGATCGCCTCCTTGTCCCGCACGCTGGCCCAGGCCATGTAGAGGAGGTAGGCGACACCGGCGTACTTGAGGATCTGGAAGGCCGCCGCACTGGCGTTCAGCAGCGCGGCGAGACCGGTGACGGTGGCCAGGACGTGCGGCACGATTCCGAGCGTGCAGGCGAACGCCGCGACGACGCTCGCGCGGCGCCCGCGGGAGAGTCCGGCGGCGAGCGTGTAGACGACGCCGGTACCGGGCGTCGCGACCACCACGAGGGTGGTGAGGAGAAAAGCGAGGCTCATGCGCCCCACCCTGGTAACACGAAGGCCCTTGATACAGGTCCACAACGGGACCCGTATCAAGGGCCAATCAAGCGGTGCGAGGCAGAACTCAGGAGGTTGGGCAGAGTCGCCTGCGGTTCGGCAGCGCCCCGAAGGGGCGCGGGGAACTGCGCGACCAGCCACGAAGGTGCCGCAGCCGACCGACGGCCCGACGCGGCACCTCCAGCGGAGCGCTCAGCAGCCCAGCAGGCGCTGCGCCAGGTAGCCCTCGATCTGGTCGAGGGACACCCGCTCCTGCTTCATCGAGTCACGCTCGCGCACCGTCACCGCGTTGTCCTCAAGCGTGTCGAAGTCGACCGTCACGCAGTACGGCGTGCCGATCTCGTCCTGGCGGCGGTAGCGGCGGCCGATGGCGCCGGCGTCGTCGAACTCGATGTTCCAGTTCTGCCGCAGCGCCTGGGCGAGACCCTTGGCCTTCGGGGACAGCTCCGGGTTGCGGGACAGCGGCAGGACGGCCACCTTCACCGGGGCGAGGCGGTGGTCCAGGCGCAGCACCGTGCGCTTCTCCAGCTTGCCCTTGGCGTTCGGGGCCTCGTCCTCGACGTAGGCGTCCAGCAGGAAGGCGAGCATGGCACGGCCGACACCGGCCGCGGGCTCGATGACGTACGGAGTCCAGCGCTCGCCGGCCTCCTGGTCGAAGTAGGAGAGGTCCTGGCCGGAGGCCTTGGAGTGCGCGCCGAGGTCGTAGTCGGTGCGGTTGGCGACACCCTCCAGCTCGCCCCACTCGTTGCCGCCGAACTGGAAGCGGTACTCGATGTCAGCGGTGCGCTTGGAGTAGTGGGAGAGCTTCTCCTGCGGGTGCTCGTACCACCGCATGTTCTCCTCGCGCAGGCCGAGACCGGTGTACCAGTTCCAGCGCTGCTCCATCCAGTACTCCTGCCACTTCTCGTCCTCGCCCGGCTTGACGAAGAACTCCATCTCCATCTGCTCGAACTCACGGGTGCGGAAGATGAAGTTGCCGGGCGTGATCTCGTTGCGGAACGACTTGCCCATCTGGGCAATGCCGAACGGCGGCTTGCGGCGCGAAGTGGTCTGCACCTGGGCGAAGTTGGTGAAGATGCCCTGGGCGGTCTCGGGACGCAGGTAGGCGACGGAGCCGGAGTCCTGGGTCGGGCCGAGGTGGGTGGAGAGAAGACCCGAGAACTGCTTGGGCTCGGTGAACTGGCCCTTGTTACCGCAGTTGGGGCAGTTGATGTCGGCGAGGCCGTTCTCCGGGAGGTGGCCCTTCTTGGCCTCGTACGCCTCCTCCAAGTGGTCCGCGCGGAACCGCTTGTGGCAGGAGGTGCACTCGGTCAACGGGTCAGTGAAGGTGGCGACGTGACCGGAGGCCACCCAGACCTCGGAGGCCAGGATCACGGACGAGTCGATACCGACCACGTCCTCGCGCGACGTCACCATGTAACGCCACCACTGACGCTTCAGGTTCTCCTTGAGCTCGACACCCAACGGTCCGTAGTCCCAGGCGGCACGCTGACCGCCGTAGATCTCACTGCACGGGAATACGAAGCCACGGCGCTTGCTCAGGCTGACGATGGTGTCGATCTTGTCGGCGGCCACGGTGCTCTCTTCATTACGACGACGGGCGACGAAGCGAGTTGCTTCCAGCGAATGCTCCAGGGTACCGGCGCCTGCTGCCCCTCAATCAAATCGGTAGCGCTCTGTGGGCGGCCGCTCACGCTTGTTGACAATGGTTTCCATCTTTGCTGAAAATGACTGTCATGAACGTACGACGACAGCACATATCCGGGATCGCGATCGCGGCGGCCACCGCTCTCGGTCTCGGCACTCTCTCCGCCTGCTCCTCCGACAGCGCGGCCGCGGGCAACACGGAGAAGTTCGACGTCGTCGCGTCGTTCTACCCGATGGCCTTCCTCGCCGAGCAGATCGGCGGCGACCACGTCAACGTCACCAGCCTGACCGAGCCCGGCCAGGAGCCGCACGACCTGGAGATCAGCGCCAAGCAGACCGCGCAGCTCCAGGAGTCCGACGCGGCCCTCTACCTCAAGGGCCTGCAGCCCTCCGTCGACGAGGCGATCTCCCAGTCCGAGGTCAAGACGAAGATCGACGCGGCGAGCCTCACCACCCTTGAGGACCACGGCAACCTGGAGGAGGACGGCCACGGTCACGGCGGGGAGGAAGAGGAGCACTCCGGCGAGGAGGAGTCGGCCCTCGACCCGCACATCTGGCTCGACCCGGTGCGCTACGCCCAGGTCGCCGAGGGCGTCGGCAAGGCCTTCGAGAAGGCCGACCCCGACAACGCGGCCGACTACAAGAAGAACACGGCGGACCTGGTCAAGAAGCTGGGCGACCTCAACACCCAGTTCGAGGACGGCCTGAAGAACACCGAGACCAAGGTCTTCTTCACCAACCACGCCGCGTTCAGCTACCTCGCCGAGCGCTACGGCCTGACCATGGAGGCCATCTCCGGCCTGGACCCGGAGAGCGAGCCGAGCGCGGCGCGGATGAAGGAGCTCCAGGAGGAGGCGAAGGCGGACGGCGTGACCACCGTCTTCTACGAGACACTGGTCTCCGACAAGACCGCGAAGACCCTTGCCGATGACGCGGGCCTGAAGACCGATGTGCTCGACCCGCTGGAGGGCATCACGGACAAGTCCCGCGGCGACGACTACTTCCAGGTCATGGAGTCCAACCTCAAGGCGCTGCAGACCGCTCTAGGCGCCAAGTGATCGTTACGGAGGACCTCGTGAGCGAGCCCGTCATATCCCTGCGCGGCGTACGCGCCGAGCTGGGCTCGCGGCCCGTCCTGCGCGGCATCGACCTCACCGTGTCCCGCGGTGAGGTCGTCGCGCTGCTCGGGGCCAACGGCTCCGGCAAGTCGACGGCCGTGCGCAGCGTCATCGGCCAGGTGCCGGTCAGCGCCGGCGAGATCGACCTGTTCGGCACCCCGCGCCGCCGCTTCCGCGACTGGCACCGCATCGGCTACGTCCCCCAGCGCACGACCGCCGCGGGCGGCGTCCCGGCCACGGTGACCGAGGTCGTCTCCTCCGGCCGCCTCTCCCGCGCCCGCTTCGGCCTGCTGCGCAGGGCGGACCGCGAGGCGGTGCGCCGGGCCCTGGAGCTGGTGGGCATGGCGGACCGCGCGAAGGACTCCGTCGACGCGCTCTCCGGCGGCCAGCACCAGCGCGTCCTGATCGCCCGCGCGCTCGCCGCCGATCCCGAACTGCTGATCATGGACGAGCCGATGGCGGGCGTCGACCTGGCCAGCCAGGAGGTCCTGGCGGCGACGCTGCGCGAACAGGTCGCGGCCGGTGCGACGGTGCTGCTCGTCCTCCATGAACTCGGCCCCCTGGAGCCGCTGATCGACCGCGCGGTGGTCCTGCGCGACGGCTGCGTCGTACACGACGGTCCGCCGCCGAAGGCCGTCGGCCAGCACGCGCTGCCCGGCCACGACCACGTCCACCCGCACGCGCCGGCGGGCGCCGAACCGATTCGCACGGGACTGCTCAGCTGATGGAAATCCTCAACTACGCCTTCATGCAGCGGGCGCTCCTGGCCGCCGTCCTGGTCGGCATCACGGCCCCCGCGGTCGGCATCTACCTGGTCCAGCGCCGCCAGGCCCTGATGGGCGACGGCATCGGCCACGTCGCGATGACCGGCGTCGGCCTCGGCTTCCTGCTGTCCTGGTCCCCGGTGTGGATGGCAACGCTGGTCTCCGTCCTCGGCGCGGTCCTCATGGAGCTGATCCGCTGGTACGGCAAGACCCGCGGCGACATCGCCCTCGCCATGCTCTTCTACGGCGGTATGGCCGGCGGCGTGATGTTCATCAACCTCGCGCCGACGGGTTCGAACGCGAACCTGACGTCGTACCTCTTCGGCTCGCTGTCGACGGTGTCCGAGTCGGACGTCACGGCGATCTGCCTCCTGGCGGCCTTCGTGGTGCTCGTCACCGTCGGACTGCGCCGCCAGCTGTTCGCGGTGAGCCAGGACGAGGAGTTCGCGCGGGTCACGGGCCTCCCGGTCCGCGCCCTGAACCTACTGACGGCGGTCACGGCCGCGGTGACGGTGACCGTCGCGATGCGCGTGGTCGGCCTGCTGCTGGTCTCGGCGCTGATGGTGGTCCCCGTGGCCGCCGCCCAGCAGCTCAGCCGCAGTTTCGCCGCGACCTTCGCGATCGCGGTGGCCATCGGCGTGACCGTGACGATCAGCGGCACGGTCACCTCGTACTACCAGGACGTACCGCCCGGCGCGACGATCGTGCTGCTGACGATCGCGGCGTTCATCCTGCTGACCGCGCTCGCCGCGCCGCTCGCCCGGCGCCGCGCGCGGGCACTGGCCGCCGCGCAGGGCGCCGGCGACCCCACAGAGTGCACGATTCCGGCCAGTCGGGGCACCGACGGAAAGGTCGGCGTCTGACCGGTGACAGGCCGGGCTGGCACAATGGCCCGGCAGGCAGACGTGTAGGAGGCAACGTGACGACCGCTGGACCGCCCGTGAAGGGCCGTTCCACCCGGCAACGGGCCGCCGTGGCGGCGGCCCTCGACGAGGTCGACGAGTTCCGCAGTGCGCAGGAACTGCACGACATGCTCAAGCACAAGGGCGACTCGGTCGGGCTGACCACGGTCTACCGCACGCTCCAGTCCCTCGCCGAGGCCGGCGAGGTCGACGTCCTGCGCACCTCCGACGGCGAGTCCGTCTACCGCCGCTGCTCGACCGGCGAACACCACCACCACCTGGTCTGCCGGGTGTGCGGCAAGGCCGTGGAGGTCGAGGGCCCGGCCGTGGAGAAGTGGGCCGACGCGATCGCGGCGGAACACGGCTATGTGAACGTGGCGCACACGGTGGAGATCTTCGGCACATGCGCGGACTGCGCGGGCACCGACAACTGACTCGGGGGCGCCGTGGGCGCCCCCGATCCCGTTACTGCTGCTCACCCTCCATGGCCAGCAGCTCCTCGTTGGGGATCGCACCCCCGAAGCGCCGGTCGCGGGAGGCGAACTCCACGCAGGCGCGCCACAGGTCACGACGGTCGAAGTCGGGCCACAGGACGTCCTGGAAGACCATCTCGGCGTAAGCGCTCTGCCAGAGCAGGTAGTTGGACGTGCGCTGCTCACCACTGGGCCGCAGGAACAGGTCCACGTCCGGCATGTCCGGGTAGTAGAGGTACTTCGCGAAGGTCTTCTCGTTGACCTTCGACGGGTCGAGCCGCCCCGCCCGCACATCCGCCGCCAGCGCCTGCGCCGCGTCCGCGATCTCCGCACGGCCGCCGTAGTTCATGCAGAAGTACAGCGTCAGCTTGTCGTTGCCCTTGGTCTGCTCCTGTGCGACCTGGAGCTCCTTGGCGACCGACTTCCACAGCTTGGGCATCCGCCCGACCCACCGCACCCGGATCCCGAGCTCGTCGAGCTGGTCCCGCGTCTTGCGGATGAAGTCCCGGTTGAAGTTCATCAGGAAGCGCACCTCGTCGGGCGAACGCTTCCAGTTCTCGGTGGAGAAGGCGTACAGCGAGATCGACCCGACGCCCATCTCGATCGCGCCCTGCAGAACGTCCAGCACGCGCTCGGCACCGACCTTGTGGCCCTCGGTGCGCGGCAGCCCGCGCTCCTTGGCCCAGCGCCCGTTCCCGTCCATGACGATCGCCACATGGCGGGGGATCAGCTCCCCGGGGAGCTTCGGCGCACGGGCCCCGGACGGATGCGGTTCCGGCGCCCTGTACTCCCGATGCTGCCGCCCCAGGATCCCGCGTACGACCATGTGCTCCTCGTCTCCCTTACTTTTCCACGTACCGAAGCGAGCGCAGCCCGCGCTCCAGGTGCCAGTGCAGATAGGCGGACACCAGCCCGCTGCCCTCCCTGACGTGGCGCGCCTCGCAGGCGTCCGCCGTCTCCCAGTCTCCCGTAAGCAGCGCACCGAGCAGTTCCAGGGTCTGCGGCGAAGGTACGACGCTACCGGGCACCCGGCAGTCGACGCAGACCGAGCCTCCGGAGGCGACCGAGAAGAAGCGATTCGGCCCCGGCATGCCGCACTTCGCACAGTCGCCGAAGCTCGGGGCGTACCCGTTGACGGCGAGCGACCGCAGCAGGAACGCGTCGAGAATGAGATGCGGCGCGTGCTCGCCCCGGGCCAGCGTCCGCAGGGCGCCGACGAGCAGCAGATACTGCTGGACGGCCGGTTCGCCCTCGTGGTCGGTGAACCGCTCGGCGGTCTCCAGCATGGCCGTCCCGGCGGTGTAACGGGCGTAGTCGGTGACGATCCCGCCCCCGTACGGCGCGATCGTCTCGCTCTGGGTGCACAGCGGCAGCCCACGGCCGACCAGCTCACTGCCCCGCGCGAAGAACTGCACGTCCACATGGGAGAACGGCTCCAGCCGCGCCCCGAACTTGGACTTGGTCCGCCGCACGCCACGCGCCACGGCACGCACCCGCCCGTGGCCACGCGTGAGCAGGGTGATGATGCGATCGGCTTCACCGAGCTTTTGCGTACGCAGCACGATGCCGTCGTCGCGGAACAGACTCATGGGTCCATTCTCCCGTACGCCGACGGTCAGCGGGCGCGGTCGGGGTGGGTGATGGTGTCCCAGGGGGCCTGGTTCCAGGGGCTGGCGCGGTTCGCCGGGTCCAGCAGGGACCGCAGGTGTGCGTCCGCGTCCGCCTGCGGTGCCGGGAAGCCGGCGTCGGCGGTGCCGCGCAGCCCGTCCTGCCAGACCTTCCGGCCCAGCAGATAGTGGTCGGCGTACTCCCGCCACGAGCCGTACGTCCGCGCCACGGCCGGCACGATGTTCTTCAGCGCGGTCCAGGCGTCGGCCTCGCTGAGCAGCCCGCAGCCGAAGCCCCGGCGCGAGATGTCGACGTACAGGGCGGCGTCCCAGGCGAGCGGCGAGACGCCGGTGAGGCGGTGTGCGCGGGCTCGGTAGCCGGTGCGGGACAGCTCGTCGAGCCGGCCGGCCAGGGCCTCGCGCGAGGTGATGCCCCACTGCTCGGCCAGCCACCGCCGGGCCGCGTCGTCATCGATGCGCGTGAACGGGTACAGGGTGCTCCGCGAGGCGTTGCGGTCCCGGCTCACCGGCGCGCTCAGCGACACCATCCACAGCTGGTGCGCGGTCAGCGGCACGGGGTACCGGCGGACGGCCTTCGGCCCCTGCTTCCTCCATCTCCACAAACCCATGCCGCCGCACCCTAACGTCCCCGCGTCAAGGCACCTCACCGCAGGTGTGCGCGGCAGCCGCACGGGCCCGCTCGGCAGAGGTGGCGCGGCGCACGGCCTCCGGCGCGGCGTCCCACTCCCGGCCGCCGCCGTACGGTCTGAGCTGGACGTAGGGTCCTACGTGCCCCATGACGATGCCGATCCTTCCGGTGCGGGTGTCGATGACGTATGAACCGAGGGGTGGCTTCACCGCAGAAATTCCTTCCGCGTTTCCTGCGCTTCTTCGTCCCGTTGGTTCCCCGCACCCACCGGATTTCACTCTTCGCATCACCACGGTGGCTTTGCGTGCCTAGACTCGGGTGGGGTCCGGCCCGAGCTCGTCCTCCGGGGTGCTGGCCTCCCAGAGGTCGTTGAAGCGTTCGACGCGTTCGGCGACATGGTCCGGGGTCATCTTCAGCAGGGTCTTGCTGGGGGCGGCCCGTACGTCGGGCTCGATCTCGTAGCAGAGTTCGCCGTCGAAGATGATGAAGTCGTTCACCGAGGTCACCGGGACGCCGTCCAGCTGCGACTGGTCGCAGATACGCGCGTCGATGCCGAACCTGCGCTGTCTCGCGCAGAGTTTCTCCAGGGCCTCGGTGATCTCGGCGGGGCTGTCCACCAGGAACAGCCGCCGTATCTCCACGCCCCGTTTACGGATGGCGTCGCCCTGCGCGACGAGATAGCGCTTGCCGGGCCCGCTGGACCAGAAGTCCCGGTCCACGGAGGTACTGGTGGCGTAGAGGGTCTTCTTCGTGCACGCGGTCAGGGTGAGGATCCACTCGTTGTTCTCGCCGGGGCAGTCCGCGGTGCCGTTGCTGAGGTTCTCCATCAGTAAGGCGAGACCGGCGATCTCCTCCTGCGCGAACCGCTTCACGATCTCCGAGCCGTGCTCGCCGACCTGGGTGTACTTGCGGGCCAGCCGGGTCACGCCGTCGGAGCGCAGGACGGACCGGTCGACCTGGCTGAACAGCTCCGTCGCCGCGTTGATCTTGGCGAAGCTCTCGTCGACCGCCGACCGCATCTCGCGGTGGTGGTCGGCCAGGCTGTCCCGCATCCCGCGTATCCGGCGCTTCTGGGCGTCCTCCACGGCCTCCAGCCGCTCCCCGAAGTCCACCAGGTACTGCACGATCAGCACGGCGCTGCCGACCATGACGGACATCATCCACTGCCAGACCTCGCTGGCGTCCGGCGTCAGCACATTGGTCAGCACGAAGGTGCCCGCGGCCAGCGACACCGTCACCAGCGTCTTGCGGAACAGCTTCGAGCGGCGTTCCTCTTCAGGCTGCGGCAGCGCCCCTGTTTCCCCTGTCGTCGCTCCGCTCATGTCGCTCCCCCGTCGGGTGTCTTGTCCAGCCGCCTCAGCGCGAACTCAGTGCCTCGTGCAGCAACGGAATGGCCTGGACGGCCAGTTGGTCACGGATGCGCTGAACCAGGTTCCGCCACTGGCGGGTGAAGCCCGGTTCCTGCTCCAGTTCGTCCCACAGCTGGGCCAGCGTGCGGTCCACGTGCGCGCGTGGCATCCACACATGGAGCAGGTGATCGACGGCCGGGCGCAGGGCGAGGACGGCCGCGGGGCCGTCCGCCGCGCCGGGCCGGCTGTTCTCCAGCATGTGCTGAACGGTCGTCAGCAGCCAGTCGTGCAGGGCGAGGTCCTCGCACAGGCCGGCCGCCGCGGCCGCCGGGGTGTCCTCGGGCAGCCGCAGCTGCACGGTCCGCAGCCCGTCCTCGGCCAGCGTGAACCGGGTGAGCGCCGGGCCCTCGCCGGCCGGGGCCCGGCGCGCGACCCAACGCAGGTGGGTGCGGCGGGACTTGAAGGGCGCCTTGTGGTCGAGGAGGGGATGGCGCAGGAGCCCGGCGAGCAGCCCCTCGGCGATCATCCCGAGGTCGAGTTCGCCGCGCCCGGCGCCGCGCAGGACGCCCTCGGCGGTGGCCTGTTCGGGCAGCTTGCCGAAGGGTTCGACGAGGCCCGGCCGCACGAGGTAGTGGCCCCAGGGGCGGCGCAGGTCGGGGCCGGAGTCCGGGGCGCTGAACCAGGCGGTCGACTGGAGCACGCGGCCCTCGGTGAGCACGGCCCGGGCGGCCACCGTGCCGACGGCCCGGACGCGGGCGCCGTTGGCGGTGGGCAGCCGGCAGTCCACTCCGGTGAGGACCTCCGGGGAGCGCACATACAGGTTGGGCCGCTCGGAGACCCGGACGTGTTCGTCGGCGCGCAGCCTGAGCAGCGCGGCCGCGGCCCGGCCGTCCAGTGCGTGGAAGGACGGCAGCAGACAGGTGCGCACCTCGCCGCAGGCGAGGACCGGACGCGCCGACTGTCCGGGGGCCACCATCTCAGGCCCCCTCGGCGGAGGAGTCCGCGGGCTCCTCGTAGAAGACGTAGGCGGCGCGCTGGGCGACCGCCGCGGGGACCTCGGCCTTCTCGCCGGCGGATCGCGCGGCGACCTGGCGGAGGGCTTCGGAGTCGACGTCTATCTGGTCCAGGATCAGGCGTACGGCGTCCTCGACGGCGAGGAAACGGTTGGGCATCACGGTGCAGGTGCGGTACGCGCTGAACGGGGCGGCGTCGGGGTTGAGCCGCAGCAGCGGCGGCAGCCGGTCCCAGTCGTGCGGGAAGTCGGCGCCGTCCCACTGCCGGGGGGTCAGCACGGGCTCGCCGAGGTGGCGCAGCAGGCCGAGCCGGGCCAGTTGCCATACGGCGGCCAGGAACGGGCAGGACCACAGGCGCCGGCCGTCCTTGTCGGACCACAGCTCCACGTCCATGAAGACGGAGTGGTTGCGGGCGGCGGTCTCCTGGGGCGGCTGCCAGCCGGTGACCTCGGCGAGGGCGGCGCCGCGGCCGGGGCTGCGCTGCCCGTTGGCGAGCCAGCCGGTCTGGCTGACGGGCGGGCGGGAGCCGTGGGAGCCGGGCGGCGGGGACTCGACGAGGCGGTGCATGACGGACTCGGCGAGTTCGATCCGGTCGGCGACGGCACAGCCGGACTCGCGGGCCAGGTAGTCGATGGTGAGGCCGGCCTTCTCGGCTTCCTTGAGGACGACGGGGATGAGTTCGGCGGGGGTGGAGAAGCGGGTGAAGTAGTCGTCGACGAGGAAGCAGGTGCTGATCCGGGGCCGGTTGCCGCCGGCCCGCCGGGCGGCGGAGGCGCGGGCGGCCTCGGCCCAGATCCGCACCTCCGCGAAGTGCTCGCCCAGCCGCTCGGGTCCGGCCTCGAAGTCCTCCATGTAGAGGTGGCCCAGCTCCAGGGAGAGGTGGGCCAGCGGCACGGACTGGGTGCGTGGCTCGGCGCTGGTCTCCCGGAAGACGACGTCGCTCATGCCTGCTCCCAGTACTTGTCGTCGGTGAGCCGGCCGGCCAGTTCGCTGAGTGCCTGCCAGGTCTCCATGTTGGCGATCTGGCTGTCGAGGACGTCCTCGTCGGTGATGAGCTGCTCGCGCCACTGGAGCACGGGTTCGAGGGGTACGGCGCCCAGGACCTGGCTGTAGCCGATGCCGTGGGCGGAGGCGAGCTGCTTGAGGTCGCGGTCGCACTCGCGCATCCACGCCGACTGGGTGGCCGACACCTGCGACCACAGCGCGGATCCGGGGTCGGGCACGGCGGCCCGGACGAAGCGTACGGCGCCGCGCAGGGCGTCCTCGTCATGGCCGCGGGCGACGCCGCCGGCGACGATGCCGCGCTTGCCGAAGACCAGGCTCGCGGCGGCCGCCACATGCTGGCGGGTCCAGCGGTGGAAGACCAGCCAGCGGGCCTCGACGCCGCTCATCTCGGGCTGCGAGGTGGCCTCCAGGGCCATGTCGACGGCGTAGGAACGGCCGGCGCTGAGGTCCACGATGATCAGGTCGAACTCGGAGTTGAGCCGCAGCAGCAGATCCACGCAGCGCCGCAGGTTGTCGTCGGTGGTGGCGAACTCGCCGCCGCTGAGGTCGCCCGGCATCAGCACCAGCCGGCCGGAGCCGGGCGGCCGGTTGCGCAGCACCCGGTGCTCGGTGTCCGCCCAGACGTCGACCCGGACGGGTTCGCCTACCTCGCCCACCAGATACGAGTGCAGTCCGCGGTCCTCGGCGGCCTGGCGGGCGTCGGGCACGTCGAAGACGGCGGAGGCGGTGGGCGAGCCGAAGTCGAAGTCCAGGTAGCAGACGTCGTCCCCGGCCAGCGCCCGGTGGTAGGCGAGGTTGGCGCTGGTGACCGAGCGGCCCGTGCCTCCCTTGTCGGAGGCCGCGAAGATCAGCACGGGTCACACTCCCTGGGACGCGGCGTCGCGGGCCCGGGCGAGGGCGTCGATCTGGCCGAGCACGTCGAGGGCCAACGAGTAGGAGGTACCGGGCTGTTCGTCCACCAGGCTGCGGGCGCGGCGCAGCTTGACCTCGATGTTGCGCAGTTGCATGCCGTGCCGGCCGTCGTCCTTGGGCGCGGGTTCCATCTGCTCGTTGCCCAGCAGATGGGCGGCCTCGCTGAGCAACGCCTTGGACAGTTCGATCAGTTCGAGGCTGCGGATCGGTGGCTGCTGGTACATCTGGTGGGCCGACACCATCACCTCGGTGACCCGCTCGGTGATGCTCCACGACACCGGCACGCGCCGCTTGAGGATGTCCGCCTCGGGGTAGGCGGCGTGGACGTTGTCCCACAGGCCGACGCCCTCGCCGTCCCGGATGCGCCGGCGCCACATGTGGTCGAAGACGCTCTCGGCGAGCCCGAGGAGCCGGTCGTGCGAGGCCAGGTTGCGGGAGAGCGTGCACAGTTGGACGGTCCGCTTCAGCAGCTGCGCCGAGAAGTCGCTCATGGACCAGGTCATGGGCGGGCCGATGCGTTCGCTGCCCTGGAGGGGCAGGGCGACGCCCACGTTGTGCAGCTGGTGGACCATGGGGTCGTCCTGCGTCATCCGGCTGGTGATACGGCCGCGTTCGGCGAGGCGCTCCATGATGCGGACGGTGCGGGTCAGCTCCTCGTCGGTGGCCCGGCGCCGCATGAGGTCGTGCACGAGGATGGCGGTGACGGAGAGGGAGAAGTACTCGGACTCCAGTTTCTGTCCCGTCGTACGCCAGGGGATGTCCTCCAGGGGCCAGCGGTCGGCGTCGAAGCGGGCGATGCGGGACCAGTACTGCTGGGTCAGTTCCCAGCGCAGCCGGAGCGCCTCGGCGAGCTTCTGCTGTTCGGCGTTGAGCAGGCCCAGGGTGAGGGTGCGGTCGGAGAACAGGTCCTGGATGCCGTCGAGGGCGACGACGGTGAAGTAGAGGTAGGGCACCGCGTTGGCGACGCCTTCGGGCTGGGGGCCGATGGGTTCGTCGGTCTCGACCTCGGGGGCGTCCTTCACCAGGGTCCAGGCCCAGCCGCACTCGAAGAGCTGGTTCTCGTCCTTGAGTCCTTCCTCGACGTCGATACCGAGGAGGAGGCTCTCGACGATCGCGGCGCGCAGCGGCCGGAAGCGCTCCTGGAATTTCTTCAGCACCTGGCGCTGCGACAGCCGTCCCTGGCCGAGGAGTTCGCTGAGCGTCTGTCCCTGGGAGGAGTCGGTGTCGAAGACGTTGACGGTGAAGGAGCGCAGCAGGCTCACCATGGCGGCGGTGAGGCGGTTGCTGGTGGCCGCGCGCAGATCGGCGATGGTCTCCTTGATGTCGGTGCGCCGGGTCTTGGTCTCGTAGACCTTGAGGAAGCCGAGTGTGGCCAGGCACAGGGTGATGGACATCGAGAAGGAGTCGACGACGCCGACCTGGCGCTGTTCCTCGGTGAGTTCCTCGTTCTTGTCCGCGGTGCCGAAGTAGTAACCCCCGGCGAACGTGGGCCGCTTGTCCTCGCCGGTGTGACGGCGCATGAACTCGGCCGCCGCGGTGACCAGGTTGGCCGGGATGTCGAGCCGGCCGCCCGCCTTCCTCATGGCCTGCTGGACGTCGTCCTGCGTGGTGTCCGGATCGTCCAGCCGGAAGGCGGGAATCTCCGTGGCGGGGTAGAGGAGGCAGAGCAGCCGCTCCGCGTCGGCGACGCTGCTCTCACCGCCCCAGTCGCCCCAGTTCCACCCTCCGCCCTCGAACGAGTGGCGAGCGAGCGCCTGCCAGATGTCCAGCAGATGCTGGCGTGGCTTGATCTGCATCCCATGCCCCTCACACAGGCCGCACTGCCATCAATGGAGGAAAACCCTCTTCTGTTGTGCCCGAGGATTCAGTCGCCGAACGGCGCCGGTCAGCGAACGGCCGGCGGAATACGCGAATCCGAATTTCGCCGCCCATAGGCGACGATCATTCCGGAATAGCCGTCGCGCACGGCGGCCGAGGATTTGAGCCGGGTGGTCTTGAAGTCGTCGGCGAAACGCTCCAGGCTCGCATACACCTCCGACTCGCCCACGTCGCAGGCGGGGAAGAAATGCTCACCCGCGTGATAGCCCTTCGAATGCTCCATGAAGGCCGCGGCGAAGGGCGCCCCGGGGGCCAGGGCGCGCAGGAAGCACTCGACGCCCCGGTGGAACTCCTCGTGGGAGGAGGTCATCGACTCGGCGACGAAGAACATGGTGCCCAGGGCCCACTCCCCCTCGTGCCGCACGAGGTCGAAGAGATTGCCCGGCCGGACCGTGACGACATCACGGAACCGGGCCCGCGGGTCCATGTCGAAGGCGGCATAGGCGTCGTTCTTGCACAACACGCGCCAGAACTGGTCCCAGTTGCCGTCGTAGGAGCCGACTTGGCTCCTGAGGTAGCGCACATTGGCGGACGAGCGCTCGTAGAGAGTGATCTCGTCGCACCAGGGCAGCATGGCGAGCGCGGGATAGAGGTTCGCACCGGCGCCCACGTCGATCCCCGAAACAGGTCCGACGGCCCGCTTCCGGAAATGATCGCCGAAATGATCCCGGATGATGGAAAGGATCTCCGCGTCCTCAGCCTGTAAGTCGCGGTAATTGTGATCAACGTAGGCGATCGGGTCGAATGCCGCCCAGGACACGTCCGCATTCAGCTGGGCATCCCCCGAGGATCTCAAGGTCATTCTTCAACGGTACCAACGCCGGGGGCACCATGGATCCCCTCTGCGCCAATGTGACGAAACAGCGACGGGGGCGGGGCGCATCAGGGGCGCATCGTGGCGAATGGATTCCTGTGAGCCGATGCGGCCTTGAACGGCCGTATCACCCCGCCCAAGATGGTCGGAACTCTGCCGAACACACCCGAAAGGCAGACATCTCGCGTCCCACTCGTACCACCCGTACGGGTGTCAACGCACCATTGACTCCTATCCGCAGGGGGCGGCATGGCGGCCATTCCAGAGGAACGTTTCCCTTCGCGTGGCGGCCGCACCGGACCCGCCCTCTTCCGCGACCGCGCGTTCATCGACCGGCCCCTGACGATGAGAGGCGTCACCGAGGCGGACCTGCCCGAACTCGTCCGCGTCGACCGCGAGGCGTTCCCCGAGGAGCCCTACCCCTACTTCGTGCTGCGCCAGTTGTACGACGTGCACGGCGACCGCATCCTCGTCCTGGACGACGGGGACCAGCTGCACGGCTACGTCCTCTTCCTCACCACCTCCGACGGCTACCAGGGCTGGATCGTCAGCCTGGGCGTCACCCGTGACCAGCGGGGGCGGGGACTGGGCCGGCGGCTGATGCTGGAGGTGCTGCGCCGGATGCGCACCGAGGGTGTGCACGAGGTCCGGCTGACGGTGGAGCCGACGAACGCCGCCGCGATCGTGCTGTACCGGTCGATCGGCTTCTCGTCCGACGAGGGTGTGCACAAGGACTACTTCGGGCCCGACGAGGACCGGCTGGTGATGACGCTGCATCTGTGACCCCCAGGGGTCATCCCGAGGGCGGGTATGGGGGTAATCCCCCGTGCACATCAGGCTGTTACCCGGATGTGACGGACTGTCAAGATCCGCGAGGCTGCTGTGCATGAAGCAGATCACGAGAAGTGCGGCCCTGATCGCCGCGGCCGGTGTCGTCCTCGGTCTCGCCGTGCCCGCCGGCGCGTTCGACGGCGGTGGCGGCGGCGAGCGTGCCGACGCCCTTGAGTGGACCGCGTGCGAAGGCGAAGGGCTCGACCCCCGGCAGAAGTGCGCGACCGTCTCCGTGCCGTTGGACTACGCCGACCCCGACGGCCGGCAGATCGACCTCGTCATCTCCCGTATCCCCTCCGAGAATCCCGCCGCCCGCCGCGGCGCGCTGCTGCTGATCCCCGGCGGTCCCGGCGGCGACAGTCTCGGCGACCCCTCGGACAAGGGGCAGAAGCTCCCGCAGGAGGTCCGCGACGCCTACGACCTGATCGGCTTCGCCCCGCGCGGGATGGCCCCGTCCACCTCCGTCACCTGCGACCTGGAACAGCGCGACCTGGCCGCCTCGAAGCTGCGGCCCTGGCCCGCCGCCGACGGCTCCGTCACCGAGACCATGGTCTCCGCCCAACGCATGTCGGACGCCTGCGCCCAGAACGGCGGCGAGCTGATCCGGCACATCAGCACCGCCAACGAGGCCCGTGACATCGACCGCATCCGGGCGGCGCTCGGCGAGCGCAAGCTGTCCGCGTGGGGCGTCTCCTACGGCACGTACGTCGGCGCGGTCTACGCCGAGCTGTTCCCGAAGCGCACCGACCGGATCGTGCTGGACAGCAACGGCAACCCCGATCCCGTCCGGGTCGAGCGCACCTGGCTGGCGGCGTTCGAGCGGGGCGTGGAGGACGTCTTCCCGGAGTTCGCCAAGTGGGCGTCCAGGCCCGGCAATCCGGACCGCGTCGCCCTGACCCCCGAGCAGGTGCGGTCGCAGTTCCTGGCCCTGGCCGACCGTCTCGACCGCGATCCGATCCCCTGGCCGGGCGCCAACCCGCCCGTGCTGGACGGCACCGAACTGCGCCAGGCCATGCTCACGGCCCTGTACGACCCGGACGGCTTCCCCCAGCTGGCCCAGCTGATCCGGGCAGCCCGCGAGGGCACGGTGCCCGCGGTGCCCCCGGCCCCACCGGAGGAGCTGCTCCAGAACGTGATCGCGGTGGCCGCGGGGACCATATGCAACGACGCCGCGTGGCCCTCGGACCCCGCCGTGTACCAGAAGGGCGTCACGAAGAGCCGGGCCGAGTTCCCGCTGACCGCGGGCATGCCGCGGAACGCGATGCTGTGCGCCGCCTGGCCGTTCCCGCCGAAGGAGGCGCCGGTCAGGATCACCGACCGGGGTCCGTCCAACGTGCTGCTCGTGCAGAACGCACGTGACGTGGCCACCCCGCTCAGCAGCGCCCTGAAGATGCGCGAGGCGTTCGGCGCCCGGGCGGTCATGGTGACCAACGACGCCACCGGCCACGACGCCTACCTGGCCAACGGCACCGAGTGCGGCGACCGTCTCGTCTCCCGCTTCCTGGCGACGGGCGAGCGGCCGGACGGGGACGTCCACTGCGAGTGAGCGAACAAGGGCGACCCCACGGCGTCGGCCGCCGCGAGAGCAACCGGCGGCGGGCCCACGACGCCGACCGCCGCAAGTGAGCAACCGGAGGCAGGCCCACGACGCCGGCCCCCGCGCATGAGCAACCGGCGGCGGGTCCACGGCGTCGATCACTGAAGAAGATCGACGCCGTGGAACCGAGCGAAGGAGTCCGAGATCTTAAGCCCCGCCCAGTCCCAGATGACCCGCCGTACGCTCCTCGCGGCCGGCACCGCCACCGCCGCCGCCCTGTTCGCCGGCGGGCCCGCCCAGGCCGCCCCGGCCGGCTCCGTCAACGCGCGCCTGTGCGAGCTGGAGGAGCGGCACGGCGCCCGCCTCGGCGTGTACGCCCACAACCTCGCCACGCGCAGAACCGTCCGGTACCGCGCCGACGAACTCTTCCCGATGTGCTCGCTGTTCAAGACGCTGGCGGCCGCCGCCGTCCTGCGCGACCTGGACCGCGACGGCGAGGTGCTCGCCCGCCGGATCCACTACACCGAGGCCGACCTGGTGGCGCCGGTCCCGGACCGGATCAGGGAGCACCTGGCCGACGGCATGACGATCGCGGAGCTGTGCGAGTTCGCCATCACGCACAGCGACAACACCTCGGCCAACCTGGTGCTGCGCGAGCTGGGCGGACCCACCGCGATCACCCGCTTCGCCCGTTCCCTCGGCGACGAGGTGACCCGGCTGGACCGCTACGAGCCGGACCTCAACTCGGCCGAGCCGTGGCGGATCACGGACACCACCAGTCCGGCGGCGATCGGCCGCACCTACGGCCGCCTCGTCCTCGGTGACGCCCTCAGCCGCCCGGACCGCGAGCTGCTCACCCGCTGGCTGCTCGCCAACACCACCAGCACCGCCCGCTTCCGCGCGGGCCTGCCACCGGCCTGGACGCTCGCCGACAAGACGGGCTCCGGCTCCTACGGCACCGCCAACGACGCCGGCATCACCTGGACGGAGGACGGCACCCCGATCGTCCTGGCCGTGCTGACCACAAAGCCCGACCAGAGCGCGGCCTGGGACAACGCCCTGGTCGCACAGACGGCGTCGGTGCTGGCCGAGACGCTCAGCTGAACCGTCGTACGTACCGCCGCTGCCACGGCGTCTCCACCGCGTGAGGGTCGTAGTGGCGGCGGACGTACGCGACGGCCTCGGCGGGCGGGACCCCGTCCAGGACCGCCACACAGGCCAGCGCCGTGCCCGTACGGCCGCGTCCGCCGCCGCAGGCGACCTCGACCCGCTCCGCCGCGGCCCGGCGCCAGGCCTCGGCCAGCACCGCACGGGCCTCAGCGCGGTCGGCCGGGAGCCGGAAGTCGGGCCAGCGCAGCCAGCGGGACTCCCAGGGGACTTCGGGGGGTTCGGCGCCGAGGAGGTAGACCCCGTACGAGGGGGCGGGCGCCCCGGGGTCGAGGGGGCGGCGCAGGGCGCGGCCCCGGATCAGGCGTCCCGAGGGCAGCCGGAGCACGCCGGGGTCCCGCTCGTCCCACTCCTTCTCCTGCGCCATCCGCTCATTCCAACCCGGCCGGGGAACCCGGGCAACCGAATCCGCGGCAATGGTGGTCTGGAGGGCGAGGGAGGGTGCTTGATGCAGGCCGAACAAGAGGACCGGTTCCAGGAATTCGTCCGGGCGCGGTGGTCCCATCTCGTGCGGACCGCCTATCTGCTGACGGGCGACGCACACCACGCCGAGGATCTGACGCAGACGGCGCTGGCGAAGGCGTACCGGTCGTGGCGGCGCGTCGCGCGCAGCGACAACCCGGAGGCGTATGTCCGGCGGATGCTCGTCAGCTGCAACAGCGACCGGTTCCGCAAGCGGCGCGTCCCGGAGGCGCTGACCGCGGCGCCGCCGGAGACGGCGGGCCGCGACGAGGCCTACGCCTGGGCCGACGAGCGCAGCGCCCTGCTGCCCGCCCTCGCCCAACTGCCGCCCCGACAGCGGGCGGTGGTCGTCATGCGCTACTGGGAGGACCTGTCCGAGGCGGAGGTCGCCGAGGTGCTCGGCTGCTCGCCCGGCACGGTCAAGAGCCAGGCGTCGAAGGGCCTGGCGAAGCTGCGTACGTATCCGGGGCTCGCGCGGGTGATGGGCGGCTCCGACCACAGCCATGTGCCGAACGGGGGGACCCACAGGTGAGCGAGGAACACAACGAGCGGGACTTCGAGGAGCAGTTGCGCGAGCTGCTCGCGCAGGACGCGTACACGATCCGTCCGTCGGCGGCGCCCTACCCGGAGATCCGCCGCCGGGGCGTGGTGGAGCGGCGGCGCAGGGTGGCGGCGGCCGGGGCGGTGCTGGTGACGCTGGCCGCGATGCCCGTGGGGGCGTACGCGCTCGGCGGGGGCGGGGGCTCGGAGGTGGCGACGACACCGACGCCGACGGTCAGTGCCACGCGGGCCGCCTCCCCCACACCGTCCCCGACCCCGTCCGGTCCCGCGCGGCCGGCCACGGACGGGCAGCTCATGGACGGGATCACCTTCGAGCAGGCCGCGGACGCGATCGACGCGTGCCTCGCCTACGACCAGAAGTTCTCCGCCGGCCCGCCCGGCACGGACCTGGGGCGGGCGGACGGTTACCGGATCCTCCTGGCGATGAGGAGCACCGGCGACTCCAACGCGCCCGGCGACGGCATGTACGTCGTCGGGGTGCGCAAGGACGACCCCGATCAGCGGCGGATGATCTGCAACATCCGCGACGGCGAGGCCCAGGGCATCAACGCGGGCAGCGGCGGCTCCTACGGGCCGGACACCCCCGCGGTCGTGCCGGACATGAACGCCGGCAAGCTGTACCAGCAGTCCTATCTGGACCGCGGCAACTGGAAGCTCCCCTTCCGGTGGGGTGCGATCGGCACGGTCGACCCGAAGGTGGCCAGGGTGACCGTCTCCTACGGCGGCGAGACCGGCGAGGCCGTCCTGGACCACGGCTGGTTCGTGGCCACGGGCGAACTGAACCAGCAGGTCACGGTGGCCCCCCGGGTCAAGGGCTACGACGCCGACGGCAAGCTCCTGTACGACTCCGACCAGGACGAGACGTACGAGAAGACCCTGCCGTAGGGCGGGCGGCCGGCGCAGAGGGGGTGCCGTTACAGGGGGCGGCACCCCCTATGCGTCTGCGCCCGGCGCGGTACGGGCCTCGATGCCGCGGAAGTGGACCGCCATCGCGTGCTGCGCGCCCTCGACGTCCCGGGCGCGCAGTGCGGTGACGATGTCGCGGTGGCGGCGGACGGTGAGTTCGGGGGCCGGCCTGCCGGGGTGGCCGAGGGTGCCGGAGACACGGCGGAAGACGGTCCAGAAGGCGCCGAGGAGCTGCGGCACGAGGGAGTTGCCGAGCGGGGCGTAGAGCAACTCGTGGAACTCCCGGTCGAGTTCGTCGAAGGGCAGACCCGCGCGGCCGGCGGCGCCCATCCGGTCGACCACCTCCTCCAGCCGGTCCAGCTCGGCCTCGGTGATCGTCGCCACCACCCGGCGCAGCAGCCCGTCCTCCAGCACCTCGCGCACCTGGAGCATCTCGGCGAGCGCCCCGGTGTCGTGGTCATGTCCGGCGAGGGCGCGGAAGGTCAGGCCGTCCACGAGCGGAGTCAGCGAGGCCTGCCCGACATAGGTGCCGTAGCCGTGCCGGATCTCCACTATGTCGAGCGCCTGGAGCGCCTTGAGGGCCTCGCGGACGGAGTTGCGGCTGACGCCGAGGTCCGTCATCAGCTCGGTCTCGGTGGGCAGGGGCGCGCCCGGCCGGAGCCTGCGGTCGAGGATGAGCTGGACCACCGCGCGCCGTATGCGACTGTTCCCGGTCTCCCCGGCCATGCGCGGCATCGTACGCGCCGGGACGTCCCACGTCCCACCTCCGGCGCCCATCAGGGTCAACTCCCGCCATTTCGCACCGCCATTGGTCCGACCTGTGGCGGAATACGCCATTCGTGTGCGATGCCTTGACCGCCCCCACGGCCGCTCCTATGGTCGCGGCTGACCAGGACGTAGGACGTCGTATCTCCTCTTCACTCCCCCCTTGGAGGAACCGTGCGCGACGTGACCCACGACGTGCCGGCGCTGCACCGCCGGTCGTTCCTGAAGTACACCGGCGCCCTCGGGGCCTCGGCCGCCGTCGCGGCCTGTTCCGCCGGGCCGGAGTCCACGAACGACACGGGCGGCGGGGGCGGGGGCGCGAACCGCACCCTGACGGCGGTCATCGGCTACGGCAACGACGGCAGCTGGGACCCCACCCAGACCGCGTCGGCGTTCGCCATGGCGGCCAACCACCACATCTACGAGGGGCTCCTCGACACCGACCCCATCTCCCGCGAGCCGTACCCGGCCCTGGCCACCGAGGTGCCGGGCGACCTGAGCGGCACCTCATGGCGGTTCACGCTGCGGGAGGGCGCGACCTTCCACGACGGCAAGCCCGTCACCGCCGACGACGTCGTGTTCGTCTTCGACCGGATCCTCGACCCGGACACCCAGACCCTCGCCAAGGGCTTCTTCGCGAGCTGGCTGAAGGAGGTCCGCAGGACCGGTGACCGCAGTGTCGAGCTGGTGCTCAAGTTCCCCTTCCCGGAGGGGATTTCACGGCTCACCCTGGCCAAGGTCATGCCGCGGCACGTGTTCTCCCGGCCGGGCGCCTGGGACGACGCGATCAGGGGTCTCGCGGTGGGCTCGGGGCCGTACCGGCAGACCGCGCACCACCCGAAGTCCAACACCACCTTCGAGGCCTTCGACGGCTACAACGGCCCGCGCCCGCCCGCCTTCCGGAGGATGAACTGGCTGACGATCGTGGACGCGGCCCCGCGCGTCGCCCGTATCTCGGGCGACCGGGCGGGCGCGCAGATCGCGGACAACATCCCGTACGCCAATGCCCCCCGGCTGGAGAGCGGCGGGCTGACGGTCGCGGGCGGGTCCGGGATGAACAACCTGTTCCTGATGTTCAACACCCGGCACAAACCCTTCGACGACGTGCGGGTACGGCAGGCGCTGCACTACGCCGTCGACACCGAGAAGATGGTCGAGGTGGCGCTCAAGGGCCATGGCACACCGTCGACTTCCTTCCTCAACGAGGCCAACCCCTCGTACCGGAGGGCGAAGACGGTCTACGACTACGACCCCGACCGGGCGAAGGCGCTGCTGAAGCAGGCCGGGGTCAGCGGGCTGAAGATCGACATCCTCGCGGTGAACGTCAGCTGGATCGTGGACTGTCTGCCGACGATCAAGTCCTCCTGGGACGCGATCGGTGCGCGGACGACCCTCTCCCCGCAGGAGACGACCGCCGTCTTCACCAAGATGGACCAGAAGCAGGACTACCAGGTCGTGGCCGCCGCCTCGAACCCCAACCAGTTCGGCCTCGACGCGGACCTGATCATGCACTACAACTACGGACCCGCCAACCTGTGGATGCAGTACACCCGTTGGGCCGACGACCTCGTCGCCAAGCAGCTCTTCAAGGACATGGACCGGGCCACGCGGGAGCCGGACCCGGCCCGGAAGAAGGCGATGATCCAGGACTACATCGACGTCGTCGCCGAACAGGCCGTGCTCTACCCGGTCGTGCACAACGAGCTGATGACGGCATGGGACCCGGGCCGGCTCACCGGCATAAGGGCACAGCCGTACCCCGGTATCAACCTCCTCCAGGCCAAGTGGGCCTGAGGCCATGACCGCGGTCGTCCGCATCCTGCTCCGCCGTATCGCCCTGCTCGTGCCGCTGACGCTCGGCATCGTGCTGTTCGTCTTCCTGGTGATGCGGTTCTCCGACGTCGACCCGGCGTCCGCGTTCTTCCAGGGCGCCAACCCGACCCCGCAGCAACTGCACGACTTCCGCGAGGAGCACGGCCTGCTCGACCCCCTGCCCGTGCGCTACGCCGGCTTCGTCGGCGACCTGGCCCACGGCGACCTGGGCACCAGCACCCTCACCCGCGGCGAGGTGGTCGACCAGGTGATGACCGCGCTGCCGCTCACCCTCCAGCTCACGTTCCTGGGCCTCGGCATCGCGGTGGTGCTGTCGCTGGCCGGCGGTGTGACCGCGGCCGTCCACCGCGACCGGCTGCCCGACCAGATCATCCGGGTGCTCTCCCTGACCGGGGTGGCCGCCCCCGGCTTCTGGCTGGCGCTGCTGATGATCCAGTACCTGGCGGTCGACCTCGGCTGGTTCCCGACCGGCGGCTACATCAACCCGGCCGACTCCTTCACCGGCTGGCTCAGGACGATGACCCTGCCCGCGCTCGCCCTGTCGCTGCCGGTCGCGGCGCAGCTCACCCGGATCGTGCGGACGTCGGTGGTGGAGGAGCTGGACAAGGACTACGTCCGGACGGCGATCGGCAGCGGGCTGCCGCCGCGGGTGGTCGTGGGCCGCAACGTGCTGCGGAACGCCCTGATCAACCCGCTGACCGTGCTCGGTCTGCGGGTCGGCTATCTGCTGGGCGGCGCGGTCGTCATCGAGACGATCTTCTCGCTGCCCGGCATGGGCAAGCTGATGATCGACGCCGTGAAGAACGGCGACCCGGCCGTCGTGCAGGGGGTCGTGCTCACGACGGCGTTCGGCTTCGTCGTCGTCAACCTCGTCATCGACATCCTCTATCTGCTGGTCAACCCGCGACTGAGGGACTCCGCCGCATGATCATGACGCGCAAGAGCCTCACCGAGGCGCTCGCCCGGCCCGGCGTCCGGCTGCGCGGCTGGCGCAGGCTTCCGCTGCTGTCGAGGCTCGCCGTGTGCTTCCTGGCGCTGGTGGTGTTCGTCGCCGTGTTCGCCCCGCTCCTGGCCCCGCACGATCCGCTCGACCAGCAGCCGCCCGTCGACGGCACCGGCCATCCGTCCGCCGAGCACTGGATGGGCCAGGACAGCCTGGGCCGGGACATCCTCAGCCGGCTGATGTACGGGGCCCGCTGGTCGCTGGCGATCGGGCTCGGCGCGACCGCGCTCGCCCTGGTGGCGGGCGCGCTGATCGGGGCGGTCGCGGCGACCTCCCGCAAGGCGGTCGACGAGACGCTGATGCGCTGCCTGGACGTGGTGATGGCGTTCCCCGGGATCGCGCTGGCGGCCGTGCTGGTGGCCGTCTTCGGGGGTGGGATCACCGTCCTGATCTGCGCGATCGCGTTCCTGTTCACCCCGCCGGTGGCGCGGGTCGTACGGGCGAACATCCTCGACCAGTACGGCGAGGACTATGTGACCGCGGAACGGGTGATCGGCGCCCGCACCCCGCACATCGTGTGGCGGCACGTGGCGGTCAACTGCGCGGCGCCCGTGCTGGTGTTCTGCACCGTGCAGGTCGCCGAGGCGATCGTCTTCGAGGCGTCGCTGTCCTTCATCGGCGCGGGGGTGCGGCCGCCCGACCCGTCGTGGGGCAGTGTCATCGCGGACGGCAAGAACATGGTGCTGACCGGGGGTTGGTGGGCGACGGTCTTCCCGGGCCTGCTGATGCTGGTCACCGTGCTGTCGCTGAACATCCTCTCCGAGGGGGTCTCGGACGCGTGGGCGGCACCGGCGGCCCGCGACGTCGAGGTACCCGAGGACGGCGACCGCCTTCAGGCGCCGGAGCCCGGCAGCGGCGAGGTCGTCCAGCTGCCGGGGCTCGCGGAGGCCGCCCGGCGGCTGCGCGCCCGGGCCCGGCCGCTGCCCGAGGGCGACCGGCCGGTGCTGGCCGTGGAGAACCTGGCCATCGGCTTCGAGGGCCGGCACCGGGGCGTGGACATCGTCGACGGCATCAGCTTCGAGGTGCGGCCCGGCGAAGTCCTGGGCCTGGTCGGCGAGTCGGGCTGCGGCAAGTCGCTGACCGCGCTCGCGGTGATGGGCCTGGAGCCGCGGGGCGCCCGGGTGCGCGGCCAGGTCCGCTTCGGCGGGCGGGAGTTGCTGGCCGAGCCGATGCGGGTACGGCGCCGGCTGCTCGGCCACGAGATGGCGATGGTCTACCAGGACGCCCTGTCCTCCCTGAACCCGGCGATGACCATCCGCGCCCAGCTGAAACAGGTCGTCCGGCGCGGCGGCCGCCGCAGCCCCGAGGAGCTGCTGACGCTGGTCGGCCTCGACCCCGACCGCATCCTGCGCAGCTATCCGCACGAGCTCTCCGGCGGCCAGCGCCAGCGCGTCCTGATCGCCATGTCCCTGTCCCGGGACCCGAAGCTGATCGTCGCCGACGAGCCGACGACCGCCCTGGACGTGACCGTGCAGGCCCAGATCATGGGCCTGCTGCTGCGGCTGCGCGCGGAGCTGGGCTTCGCGCTGATCCTCGTCTCGCACGACCTGGCCCTGGTCGCGGACGTCACCGACCGGGTGGTGGTGATGTACGGCGGCCAGGTCGTCGAGACGGGCGTGACCGCCGACCTGGTGGAGGCGCCGGCCCACCACTACACGCGCGGGCTGCTCGGCAGCGTGCTGTCGCTGGAGGGGGCGGCCGAGCGGATGACGCAGATCAAGGGCGTCGTGCCCTCCCCCGCCGACTTCCCCGAGGGCTGCCGCTTCGCCGACCGCTGCCCGCTGGCGAGCGAGATCTGCCGCACCACCCCGCCGGACCTGGTGGGCACATGTACGCACACGGCGGCCTGCCATCACCCGGCGGTCGAACTGGTGACGACGGAGGCCGTGAAGTGAGCGCGATCGTCGAGCTGTTGGGCACCCATGTCGTCCACAAGGCGCGCAGCGGCGGTGTGTTCACCCGGGACCGGGTGTACGCGCTGACCGGCGCCGACCTCGCGGTGGCGCCCGGCGAGACGGTCGGCGTGGTGGGCGAGTCGGGGTGCGGCAAGTCGACGCTGGCGAAGGTGCTGGTGGGCGTGGACCGGCCGACGTCGGGCACGGTGTCCTTCCGGGGCCGCGACCTGTGGACGATGCCGGCGGCCGAGCGGCGGGCGACGGTGGGCCGCAGCACCGGCATGATCTTCCAGGACCCGGCCACGGCCCTGAACCGGCGGCTGACGGTCCGGCAGATCCTGCGCGACCCGCTGGACGTGCACGAGCACGGCACCAAGCGCGAACGTGAGGACCGGGTACGGGAGTTGATGTCCCTGGTGGGGCTGCCGGGCGCGCTCGCCGGAGCCCTGCCCGGCCAGCTGTCGGGCGGCCAGCGCCAGCGCGTCGCCATCGCCCGCACCCTGGCCCTCGACCCGGACCTGGTGGTGGCGGACGAGCCGACGAGCGCGCTGGACGTCTCGGTCCGCGCCCAGATCCTCAACCTCCTGCTGGACCTCAAGGAACGCCTGGGCCTGGCCCTGGTCTTCGTCTCGCACGACATCCAGACGGTCCGGCGGATGAGCGACCGGGTGATCACCATGTACCTGGGCCGGATCGTGGAGGAGGCGCCGGCCGACCGGGTGACGGACCGCTCCTGTCACCCGTACACCCGCGCCCTGTTCTCCGCCACGCCCGGGCTGCTCGACCCGGTCGACCCGATCCCGCTGGCCGGGCCGGTGCCGTCGGCGACGCGTCCGCCGAGCGGCTGCCCGTTCCGGACACGGTGCTGGCGGGCGACGGAGGTGTGCGAGCGGGAGATGCCGGAGTTCTCCGCCGCGTCCACGCCCGGACATCGCTTCCGCTGCCACCATCCTGTGGAGGAGGGCCGGTCGACCCGCGACCTGGCGCAGTCCGCAAGGGAGCCTTCATGATCCCGCTCACCGGTGTCGTTCCGCCCGTCTGCACGCCCCTGACACCGGACCGCGAGGTGGACGTGGACTCGCTGCTCAGGCTGGTCGACCATCTGGTGGGCGGCGGGGTGCACGGGCTGTTCGTGCTCGGCTCGACCTCGGAGGCGGCCTTTCTGACGGACCGGCAGCGCAGGCAGGTGGTCGAGGCCGTCGTGGGACATGTGGGCGGCCAACTCCCGGTGCTCGCCGGGGCCATCGACATGAGCACCCCGCGGGTGCTGGACCACGTCACGGCGGTCACCGCGGCCGGCGCCGAGGCCGTCGTCGTCACCGCACCCTTCTACGCCCGCACCCACCCCTCGGAGATCGTCCACCACTACCGCCGGATCGCGGCCGCGAGTCCGGTCCCGGTGATCGCCTACGACATCCCGGCGGCCGTGCACACCAAGCTCCCCGCCGAGCTGCTGCTGGGGCTCGCCGCCGACCGGGTGCTGGCCGGGGTGAAGGACTCCAGCGGCGACCTGGGCTCCTTCCGCACGGTGGTTACCGGGGCCCGCGCGCATCCCGGGTTCAGCGTCCTGACCGGCTCCGAGCTGCTCGTCGACGCGGCCCTGGCGCTCGGCGCCCACGGCGCGGTGCCCGGCCTGGCCAACGTCGACCCGCACGGCTACGTCCGTCTCCACCGGCTGTTCCAGGAGGGCGACCGGGAGGGTGCGCGGGCGGAACAGGAGCGGCTGTGCGCACTGTTCGGGATCGTCGGCGTCGGGGACCCGGCCCGGATGGGCGGCAGTTCCTCGGCGCTCGGCGCGTTCAAGGCGGCGCTGCATCTGCGCGGGGTCATCGACTGCCCGGTGACGGCCGAACCGCAGGTGCCGCTGTCCGGCACCGAGGTGGAGCGGGTGGGGAAGTTCCTGGCGGCGGCCGGTCTCCTGTGAGGTGAACACCGAATGGAGTGTGCGTGGAGTGCGTACAACCATTCGGTTTCGCCGTGGGTCTTGTGGTGTGTGCGGGTCGGATCTGACGACCCGTCATGCAACCGCACTCTGAGCAGGAGGCCCTGTGCGCAAGCGCACACTTCGTATGACGGTGGCCACGGCCGTGGCGATGGCGGCATCGGCCGCCCTCGCGCCGATGGCCCAGGCCGCCGCCCCAGCCGCCGGGACCACCACCGGCCTGGCCAAGGCCGACTTCAACGGCGACGGCGTCGCCGACACGGCCGCGGCCGCGCCGCACGCCACCGTGAGCGGCCAGCAGCAGGCCGGATACGTCGCCGTGACGTACGGCAGCCGCACCCTCGCGCTGAAGGACCAGACCCGCAAGGTCCACCACCAGAACACCACCGGGGTGCCGGGCACGGCCGAGGCCTACGACCGGTTCGGCTCCGCCATGACGGCCACGGACCTGGACGGCGACGGCTACACCGACCTCGTCGTCGGATCGTCCGGCGAGACCACCGGAACCCTCGGCGCGGCGGGCTCGCTGACCGTGCTGTGGGGCGGCCAGAGCGGCCTCACCGGCGGCACCGCCGTCAGGGGCACGTACCAGCGCGAGAACCTCGGCGCGGTCCTGACCGCCGGCGACTTCGACGGGGACGGCCACCAGGACGTCGCCACCGGCACCACGGTCTCCTACGGCCCGTTCAGCCGGACCACCGGTCCGGCCCGCACCGAGGCGATGGACCTCCAGGTCGAAAACCCGGACTATGACATTCCGGGATGGGAGCCGTGGGACAACCCCGCGCTCGCCACGGGAGACGTCAACGGCGACGGCATCACCGACGTCGTCGGCGTCGTCTCGACCTCCTCGGGGGAGCTGGGCGACCACGGCCCCCGCCTGGTGCGCTACTTCGCGGGCAGCCGGGACGGGCTGGCGGCCGCGCAGACCCTGAAGGACGCGAAGACCGGCGAGCTCCTGGACGGCGGCGTCGACATCGCCGTGGGCGACCTCGACCGGGACGGCTACGCCGACATGGTGCTCGGTCGGGCCAATGTGGACGACAGGCCTGGCGTCGGCGACGTCAACGAGGTGGGCGGCGCCGTCGAGATCGTGCGCGGCACCGCGTCCGGCCCGGACACCGCGAGCCCGCGCGTCCAGCTCCACCAGGACAGCGCGGGTGTCCCGGGCACCGCCGAGAAGGAGGACGGCTTCGGCAGCGCGGTCGACCTCGGCGACGTGAACGGCGACGGCCGTCTCGACCTCGCGATCGGCGCCCCGGGGGAGGCCATCGGCACCCTGACCGGCGCGGGTACGGTGACCGTCCTGCTGGGCGGCGGCACCGGGCTCACCGTGACCGGCGCGAAGTCCTTCCACCAGAACTCCACGTCGGTGCCCGGCACCGCCGAGCAGGCCGACTCCTTCGGCGCCGCCGTGCGCCTGGCCGACACCACCGGCGACGGGCGTGCCGATCTGTTCACCGGGGCACCGGGGGAGAACTCCGGGGCCGGTGGGGTCTGGGTGCTCAAGGGCACCTCCACCCAGGTGACCGGCACGGGCTCGGCCTCCTTCAGCTCGTCGAAGCTGGGGATGACCTCCGCGCAGGGCCGACTGGGTCAGGACTTCAGCCGCTGACCCCCCAAGGCTGCCGCGCCGGGGCCATCCCCTCGTACAACGCCCCGGCCGGCAGCCGCCGGAACTCGATCGTCTCGTACGTCCCCGTCACCCCCGTCTCGTACAGGATCCCGACCGTGTCCCGGTCGATGCGCACCAGGTCGGAGTAGGCGGCCCGGTGCTGCGACAGCGTCAGCGCCTTGGTGAACGTCAGTCCGCCGTCGGTGCTGCGCCAGATCGCCATGGCCTGGCGGGCGGTGGGGACGGACGGGCCGGAGAACAGCAACGGCGCTCCGTGGTCGGGCAGTTGGAGGACGCTGCCCTGCACCACCGGCACCTCGTTCAGCGTGGGCTGGACCGCGTACGGGCGCAGCAGGGTCTCGGCGCCGTCGGCGGAGTGGCTGTCCAGCCGGTTGCCGACGGCGGTGCCGTGCTGGTCGCGGGCGCTGAAGTAGAGCCTGCCGTCGGGGAGTTCGGCGACCGTCGACTCGTTGGCGTTGTGCAGGCCGTCGTAGGAGTCGTCGACGTACCCGGTCCGCCAGGTGGTGCCGCCGTCGTCGCTGTAGAGGGCGTGGGCACCGTAGTAGCGGAGCTCCTGGCCGGTGTCGGCGGAGCCGGGCGGCGGGGCCGCCGAGTGGTTGGCCGGGACCACCAGGCGTCCGGCGTGCGCGCCGCGCCGAAGCGCCACGGCGTGGCCCGGGCCGGTGGCGTACCAGCGCCAGTGGGACGGCTTGACCTGGTCGGTGATGTCGCGCGGCGGTGTGAAGCGGTAGCCGTCGTCCCAGCTCCTCTGGACGAAGACGCGGCGGCTGTCCTGCGGCGCCGCCTCGCCCCGCATGATCTGCGCCTCCGTCACGGCACCGCTGTTGTAGGAGGTGACCAGCACGACCGCGCCGGTGCGCGGGTCCACCACCGGCGCCGGATTGCCCCGCGTGTCGCCGTTCCCGGCGGCGACCACGGTCTGCGGACCCCAGGTGCAGCCGCCGTCGGTGGAGCGTCTGAGGACGATGTCGATGTTCCCGGTGTCGCCGGCGCCGTCGTGCCGTCCTTCGGCGAAGGCCAGGACGGTGCCCCGGCGGGTGGTGACCGTCGCCGGGATGCGGTAGGTGTCGTATCCGCCCCGGCCGGAGACGTAGGGGACGGAGGAGACGCAGCCGGCCGCCGAGGCCTTGCCGGTCGCGGTGAGCGGGGTGAGGAGGAGGGCAGCGGCGACTACGAGTGTGCGGCTCAGGGGGGTCATCGAGCTCCCTTGACGGAGTGTCAGACAGTGACCTGTCCGTCACAGGGTTCCCGGTGTCACCATCCCCGACTCGTACGCCACGATGACCAGCTGCGCCCGGTCCCGGGCGCCCAGCTTGCCCATGATGCGGCTGACGTGGGTCTTCGCGGTGAGCGGGCTGAGCCCCAACGCCTCGGCCACCTCGGTGTTGTTGAGGCCGCGCGCGACCAGCGCCAGCACCTCGCGCTCCCGCTCCGACAGGCATTCGGGGCCGCCCGCCGTGGGCGTGGACGGGCTGCGCAGGAACCGCTCGATCAGCCGTGCCGTCGGCCCCGGCGAGAGCAGCGCCTCCCCGGCCGCCACCGTGCGGATGGCGTCGAGGAGTTCGGCCGGCCGGGTGTCCTTCACCAGGAAGCCGGAGGCGCCCGCCCGCAGCGCCTCCACGATGTGCTCGTCGGTGTCGTAGGTGGTCAGGACGAGCACCCGCACCCCGGCCAGTTCCTCGTCGCCGGCGATCAGCCGGGTCGCCTCGATGCCGTCCAGGTCGGGCATCCGGATGTCCATCACCACCAGGTCGGCCCGTTCGCTGCGGGCCAGCGCGACGGCCTCCCGGCCGGTGCCCGCCTGGCCGACGACCTCCATGTCCCGCGCCGACTCCACGAGCATCGCGAACGCGGCCCGTACCAGGGTCTGGTCGTCGGCGAGCAGTACGCGGATGGTCATCGGGCCCCTTCCAAGGACGTCAGCGGCAGTACGGCGGTCACCTCGAAGCCGCCCTGCCTGCGCGGCCCGGCGTCGAGTGTGCCACCCACGCTGCGCGCCCGCTCCCGCATTCCCACCAGTCCGAACCCGGGCGAGCCGCCGGGGGTCGGGCCGGTGCCGTCGTCGGCAACCGACAGGCGGACGGCGCCGTCCCGCTCGTACAGCTCGACGTGGACGGCCGGTTCGGGGCCCGCGTGCCGGACCGCGTTGGTCAGCGCCTCCTGCACGATGCGGTAGGCGGCGGCGCCGACGGCGGGCGGCAGCTGCCGTACCCGTACGTCCTCGTCGACCCGGGCGCCCGCGAGCCGGGCGGCCGCCACCAGGTCGGGCACCCCGTCGAGGCCGGGCAGCGGGCCGCGCGGCTCCCCCACCGCGCCCTGCTCGCGCAGCACCTCCAGGGTGGTGCGCAGTTCGCCGCGGGCGCTGCGGCAGGTCTCGGCGATGTCGTCGAGCGCCTTGGCGACCGTCTCCCGGTCCAGGCGCTCGGGGTCGGCGGCCAGGACGTGCGCGGCGACGGAGGTCTGCACGCCGATGAGCGTGATGCTGTGGGCGAGCAGGTCGTGCAGGTCGCGGGCGATGCGCAGCCGCTCCTCGGCGACCCGGCGGCGGGCCTCCTCCTCGCGGGTGCGTTCGGCGCGTACGGCGCGTTCGACGATGGCGGCGACGTACTGGCGGTAGTAGCGGGTGGCGATGCCGATGAAGATGACGGCGAGGACCCAGCCGTAGATGCGCAGCAGGTCGACGGCCCGTTTGTCCTCGCCGAAGGTGAGCATCGCGGTCAGGGAGATGCCGAGGCCCACGGCGGCGACCAGGATCGAGCGCAGCGGCGGCTGGGTGACGGTGATCGTGTAGAGCACGACCAGCGAGGCCCCGATGGGTGCGCCGTGGTTGTTGTCGAGGACGTGGTAGGTCATGACGAGCGCCGCCACCGTGGCGAACACGAGCAGCGGCCGCCGCCTGCGCCACACCAGCGGCACATGGGCGGCGAGCAGCAGGGTCCAGCCCAGCGCGTCGGGGCGGCGGCCCTTGTCGATGAACAGCCCGATGAGCACGGCGAGTACGGCGAGCGCGGCCGCCAGCAGCGCGTCGTTGCGGGTGCCGTGCGGGGCGGTCCGCGGGTCGCGGTTGACCGCCGCCATGATCCGTTCGCCGAGGCGGGGCCGCACCGGAGTCGTGGTGAGGTGCATGGGGCCCATCCTCCGCCGGAACGGCGCCCCTCCGGGAGAGGAGGGGCGCCGGTCGGTCCGGTTCAGTGCGTCACCGCTTCCAGCCGCTCCGGCTCCTTCGGCGGCGTCGGCGTCTCGGGTTCGCGGGACAGGGCGCCCGGCCACCACACCTTGCGGCGCAGCGCGACGGCGGCGCTGGTCACCAGGTAGGTGCGGACCAGGAAGGTGTCGAGCAGCACGCCCACCGCGATGACGAAGCCGAGTTCGACGAGCTGCACCAGCGGCATGTTGGTGAGCACCGCGAAGGTGGCGGCGAGGACGAGTCCGGCGGAGGCGATGACCCCGCCCGTGGTGCGCAGCGCGGTGAGCGCGGCGGCGACGGGTTCGGCGCCGTTCAGGGATTCCTCGCGCATCCGGTGCATCAGGAAGATGCCGTAGTCGACGCCGAGCGCCACCAGGAAGACGAAGGAGAGGAGTCCGAGGCCGGGATCGGTGCCCTCGAAGCCGAAGACGGGTCCGAAGACGAGTCCGCCGATGCCGAGGGCGGCGCCCCACACGGCGACCACGGCCGCCACCAGGAGCAGGGGCGCGACGAGCGAGCGCAGCAGGACGACCAGGATGAGCAGCACGGACACCAGCACGAGCGGTACGACGACCATCCGGTCGCGGGCGTTGGTGTCCTTCAGGTCGATCTGTTCGGCGCTCGGTCCGCCGACGTAGGAGCCGTCGAGTCCGTCGCGCAGGTTCTCGATGGTCGCGGTCTCCCCGGCGGACTGGGGAGCGTCCTTGGCGATGACGGAGATCTCGGTCCAGCCCTCGCTGCTGCGTCCCGTTTCGGCGCTGTCGACGCCCTCGGTGCCACGGATGTCGGCCAGGGTGGTCTCGGCGCGGTCGGCGGGGGTGATGACGCTGATGGGCTGGGTGCCGCGCTCGGGGTAGGCGCGGTTGAGGGTCTCCATGGCGGCGACCGCGTCGGGCTTGCTGGTGAAGGAGTCCTCCTGCTTGATGGCGTCGGGCAGGTTGAGGGTGCCGAGCGCCAGCACACCGAGCAGGAGACCGCCGCCGGCCAGGACGGTCAGCGGGCGGCGTCCGGCGGAGCTGCCCATCGCCGCGAACAGGGAGCGGCGGGCCTTGGGGGTGCTGCCGTAGCGCGGGATCAGCGGCCAGAAGACGCGGCGGCCGAGCAGGACCAGGACGGCCGGCAGCAGGGTCAGCATGGCGACGAGGGCGCACAGCACGCCGACGGTGCCGAGCGGGCCCATGCCGCGGCTGGAGTTGAGGTCGGCGGCGAGCAGACAGAGCAGACCGGCGGCGACGGTGCCGGAGGAGGCCAGCACGGCGGGCCCGCAGCCGCGCAGGGCGGCGACCATGGCCTCGTACGGGCGCTCGATGCGGCGCAGTTCCTCGCGGTAGCGGGCGACGAGCAGCAGGGCGTAGTCGGTGCCCGCGCCGAACACGAGGATCGTCATGATGCCGGTGCTCTGGCCGGTCACCGAGGTGCCGAACCACTGGTTGAGCCCGTAGGCGACGCCCGTCGACAGGTAGTTGGCCGTGCCCGCGACGACCAGCGGCACCAGCCACAGGAACGGGCTGCGGTAGATCAGGATCAGCAGCAGCGCGACGACCGCGACGGTGGTGTAAAGCAGCGGTCCGTCGAGCGAGTTGTAGACCTCGGCTGCGTCGGTGGCGAGCGCTCCCTCGCCGCCGACCTCGACGCTGAGCCCGTCGCCGCCGACGGCCACGTCCCGGACGTCGTTGACGAGTTCGTCCCGGAGCTTCTCGTCCGTCCCGGGTTCGTTGCTGGCCACCGGGTACATCAGGGTGGTGCCGTCCCTGGACGGGACGGCGGCCGGGTCGCCGGTGAGCCGGTGGGCGCCCGCGATCTCGGCGATCTGGTCGGCGGCGGTGGCCTTGTCGGCGGCGGTCAGTCCGCCGTCGCGGTGGTAGACCACCACCATCTGCGTGGTCTCGCCGCCCGGCAGCTGCTCCTGGAGCTTCGCGACCTGCGTGGAGTCGGCACTGGCCGGCAGGTAGTCGACGGCGCGGTCGCGCTGCACGTCCTCCAGTTTCGAGGCGAACGGCGAGGTGATCGCCAGCACGGCGATCCACAGCCCGAGCACAAGCCAGGGAACGCCCCGCCGACGTCGTACGGCTGTCCTAACGGCCCCCATGAGACGGGCCTCCCTCCGGTCGGGTGGTCTGGTTCGTCTCCAGACTCCCGGCGCGAGGGGGCCCGATCGTCGGGCGTGAGGGCGAGTTGCGGAGTACTGCCGGGGGTGATGCCGCGGGGGCGTTACTCCCGCGGGAGTATCAGGACGGCGTACGCGCCGCCGCCAGCAGCCGGGTCACGTCGTCGCCGCAGATGGTGAGGGCCGCGCCGACGGTGCTGAGGACCTCGCGTTCGGCGGGCGTGTAGGGGCCGTCGGCCAGGGCGATGCGGGCGCCCTGGAGGAGGATCGACTCGCGGCCGGCGGGGGCCAGGTGCGGGGCGAGCGGGTCCAGGGCCTCGTGCAGCTCTATGGCCAGACCGGCCCCGCAGGGCTCGCCGGCGATCCGGCCGGTGTCCGCGGCCAGCGCCTCGACCAGGGCGTCGAGCTGTTCCTCGGTGCAGTCGTCGAAGCCGGCCGCGCGGACCGTGACCGCCGCCGACTCCAGCGCCGTACGGGCGCAGGGGCCGCCCGCCGCGAGCACGGCCAGGGCGACGGTGTGGACGGCGTCGCGGAGCATCGCGGAGAAGCGGGTGGTGGTCGGGTGGTCGAGGACGTCGGTGCCGAAGTGGCGGCGGCAGGCGGCGCACTCCACGACCGGTCCGGTCTCGCCGCGCGGCAGCACGGGCACCCCGAGCATGGTGAAGCGGCGTCGTCCGGTCAGCCGCTGGTAGTTGCGGTCGCCTCCGCAGCCGGGACAGAAGAACTCGCCGTCGCCGACGGTCGTCCACGCGGTGCGGGTCCCCAGAATCCGGGCAGGCCTCGCGGCACGGCCGTTTCGTCCCCGTCCTGGCAGCACGTCGCACCTCCGCGAAACCCCGCGGCAACATCGCCGCGCTTGCGTGATGTTAGCCACATACAAGAGGCGGAGTCAGTACCCCGGACGAGACCTTTCCGTGACCTGCATGGTCATTGGCCGGTATACGACGGGACCCCGCCCGCCGGCAAAACGGCGAACGGGGTCCCAAACCGCCGGTCAGGCTGGTCAGCGCGTAGCGCGGTTGACGGCCGAAACAACGGCCTTCAGCGAGGCACGCGTCGTGTTCGCGTCGATGCCGATGCCCCACAGAACCTTGTCGTCGATCGCGCATTCGATGTAGGAGGCGGCCTGCGCGGACGCACCCTCGCTCATCGTGTGCTCCTGGTAGTCCAGCAGGCGTACGTCGATGCCGATGGACTGCAGGGCGTCGAAGAAGGCCGAGATCGGACCGTTGCCGGAACCGGTCAGGACGGTGTCCTGGCCGTCGACCGTGGCCTCCACCTTCAGCGTGTCCACGCCGTCGGTGTCGGTGGTCGACTGGTTGTTCTTGACCTGAATACGACCCCACGCGTTCCCGGGGTTCGGCAGGTACTCGTCCTGGAAGACGGCCCAGATGTCGCCGCCGGTGACCTCGCCGCCCTCGGCGTCCGTCTTCGCCTGGATGATCTTCGAGAACTCGATCTGCATCCGGCGCGGCAGGTCCAGCTTGTGGTCGTTCTTCAGGACGTACGCGATACCGCCCTTGCCGGACTGCGAGTTGACCCGGATGACCGCCTCGTAGGAGCGGCCGACGTCCTTCGGGTCGATCGGCAGGTAGGGGACGGCCCACTCGATGTCGTCCACCGTGACGCCCTTGGCGGCCGCGTCGGCCTCCATCGCGTCGAAGCCCTTCTTGATGGCGTCCTGGTGGGAGCCGGAGAAGGACGTGTAGACCAGGTCGCCCACGTACGGGTGGCGCGGGTGGACCTCCATCTGGTTGCAGTACTCCCACGTACGACGGATCTCGTCGATGTCGGAGAAGTCGATCTGCGGGTCGACGCCCTGCGAGAACAGGTTCATGCCCAGGGTGACCAGGTCGACGTTGCCGGTGCGCTCGCCCTGCCCGAACAGACAGCCCTCGACGCGGTCGGCGCCGGCCATCAGCGCCAGCTCGGCCGCCGCGACGGCCGTACCGCGGTCGTTGTGCGGGTGGACGGAGACGCAGACGTACTCGCGGCGCGACAGGTTGCGGCTCATCCACTCGAAGCGGTCCGCGTGCGTGGACGGCGTCGAACGCTCCACCGTGGCGGGCAGGTTGAGGATGATCTCGCGGCCCGGGCCCGGCTGGTAGACGTCCATCACCGCCTCGCAGACCTCCAGCGCGAAGTCCAGCTCGGTGTCGGTGAAGATCTCCGGCGAGTACTGGTAGCCGAACTCGGTCTCCGGGCCCAGCAGCTTCTCGGCGTACTCCATCACCAGGCGGGTGCCGTCGACGGCGATCTGCTTGATGTCGTCCTTGGAGCCGCGGAACACCACCCGGCGGAAGACCGGGGCGGTGGCGTTGTACAGGTGGACCGTCGCGCGCTTGGCGCCCTTCAGGGACTCCACCGTGCGCTCGATCAGGTCCTCACGGGCCTGGGTCAGTACGGAGATGGTGACGTCGTCGGGGATCGCGCCCGGCTCCTCGATGATGGAGCGCACGAAGTCGAAGTCGGTCTGGCCGGAGGCCGGGAAGCCGACCTCGATCTCCTTGTAGCCCATCTTGACCAGCTGGTCGAACATCCGGCGCTTGCGCTCGGGCGACATGGGGTCGATCAGGGCCTGGTTGCCGTCGCGCAGGTCCGTGGAGAGCCAGCGGGGAGCGACGGTGATCCGGTTGTTCGGCCAGGTACGGTCCGGGATGTCGACCTGGTCGTACTGACCGTACTTGTGGATCGGCATGGGGCTGGGCTGCTGGCGATTCGCCATGATGCTTCGGGCTCCTCAAGGTGTCCGGAAGGACGGCCGACGACGCAACGCCAAGCACCGCGGGGAGGGGGTCGGCCTCGACTACAGGCCCTCGCCGCGGCAGCTAAGGAGGAGCAGCCCGAAATGCATGATGCTCCGCATGCTAGCCGAGCCCTCTCCGGATACGGCGGTGCGTATCAGTATGCGGGACCGGCGGGACAAACTGGACGAAAAGTGCGCCATACCACTCCGTGACCGCTGGACGGGCGTCTTGTCGGCACATTTCACCAATCATGGTTGCGGGTAGTGACAGCGGCATAACGCAGTGCAAGGGTGCCGGGCATGACGACCAACGGGGGCCACGTGCCCGTTTTCTGCACCGTCGTACCGCCCCACGTCCTCGACAAGCTCGCCCAGGCCGAGGACCCCGTGCTCGCCGGTCCGGCCCGCCGGACCCTCCAGCGAGACGCCTACGAGCGCACCCACCGCCGGCTGACCACCGTCCTCGGCGCACCGTCCGTGGCCCCGCCCGTCGGGGCGGAGCCGGACAAGCCGCAGCGCACGATCTACGACGCCCGGCACGGCACCGACCTGCCCGGCCGCCAGGTCCGCGGCGAGGGCGAGGAGCCCGGCAAGGACGCCACCGTCAACCGTGCCTACGCCGGTCTCGGCGCCACCTTCGAGCTGTTCCTGAAGGCCTACGAGCGCAACTCGATCGACGGCGGCGGACTGCCGCTCGACGCGACCGTGCACTACGAGAAGGACTACAACAACGCCTTCTGGAACGGCGAGCAGATGGTGTTCGGCGACGGGGACGGCGAGATCTTCCTCGACTTCACCATCCCGATCGACGTCATCGGGCACGAACTGGCCCACGGCGTCACGCAGTACACCGCGAACCTGACCTACTTCGGCCAGCCCGGCGCGCTGAACGAGTCGATGTCGGATGTCTTCGGCGCGCTCATCAAGCAGTACACGCTCGGGCAGACCGCCGCCGAGGCCGACTGGCTGATCGGCGCGGGCCTGCTCGCCCCGCGCGTCACCGGAAAGGCCCTGCGCTCCATGAAGGAGCCGGGCACGGCCTACGACGACGACGTCCTCGGCAAGGACCCGCAGCCCGCGACCATGGACGACTACGTCCGCACCGGCCGCGACAACGGCGGAGTCCACATCAACTCCGGCATCCCCAACCACGCGTTCTTCCTCGCGGCCACCGCCCTCGGCGGCCACGCCTGGGAGCGCGCCGGACAGATCTGGTACGACGTGCTGACCGGGGGCGAGCTGAAGTCCCAGGCACTGTTCGCCGACTTCGCCAAGCTGACCGTCGATGCCGCGAAGGCACGGTACGGCGACGGCGGCGAGGAGCTCCAGGCGGTGCTGAAGGCCTGGGAGCAGGTCGGGGTGCGCACCCTGTGAATCCGTACTAGACAGGTCCTCATGCGTATTCAGGTGAGGCGCACCGGCGGATTTGCGGGCATCGAGCGGTTCGCCGAGGTGGAGACCTCGGGGCGGCCCGACGCGTCCGAGTGGCAGGCCCTGGCCGAGAAGGCGGTCGCCGGCGGCCGGGGCACGCCGCCCGTCGGCGTTCCGGACGGCTTCAGCTACCAGATCACCGTGGACGGGAAGACGGTGTACTGCGCGGATCCCCGGCTCAGCGAGGAGCAGCGGAAGCTGATCACAAAGGTTCTCAAGGAAGGGGCGTAACGGGTTCTTCACGCCCGGCCGTTGACTTCCGTTACCCGCGGTACGGATGATCCGGCGCATGGCGACTGATCCGATACCTCAGTTCCCGGGCGGCTTCCTGTGGGGCGTGTCGACCTCGGCCCATCAGATCGAGGGCGCGGCCGATCTCCGGGAGCCGTCCGTGTGGGACGGCTTCGCGGTGAAGGACGGCTCCACGGCGGCGGTGGCCTGCGACCACTACCACCGCTACCGCGAGGACGTGGCGCTGCTGGCAGGCCTTGGCGTCGGCGCGTACCGCTTCTCCGTGTCCTGGCCGAGGGTCCGGTCCGCCGGCGGTCTCGACTTCTACGACCGGCTGGTCGACGAGCTGTGCGCGGCGGGCGTCCGCCCGGTCCCCACGCTCTTCCACTGGGATCTGCCGGCCGGACTGGACTGGCTGGAGCGGGACACCGCCTCGCGGCTCGCCGAGTACGTGTCGGTCGTCGCCGACCGGCTGGGTGACCGCGTCAAGAAGTGGATCACCATCAACGAGCCCGCCGAGCACACCCTGTTCGGGCATGCGCTCGGCGTCCACGCGCCCGGCAGGCAGCTGATGTTCGACGCCCTGCCGGCCGCCCACCATCAGCTGCTGGCCCACGGACTGGCCGTACGGGCGCTGCGCGCGGCCGGGGCCGACGACATCGGGATCGCCAACTCGCACGGTCCGACCTGGCCCGCGTCCCGGGAACCGGCCGACCTGGAGGCGGCCGGCTTCTACGACCTGCTGCTGAACCGGCTGTTCGCCGATCCCGTGCTGCTCGGCGAATACCCGGAGGGCCTCGGCGAGTTGATGCCCGGGGACGTCGCCGCCGACCTCAAGGTCATCGGGGAGCCGCTCGACTTCTACGGCATCAACTATTACGCCCCGACCCGGGTGGGCGCCCCGCAGGGCGCCGACATCGAGTTCGGCGGCGTGACCATTCCCGCCGAACTCCCCTTCTCCGTACGGCAGATCGAGGACGTCCCGGTGACCGACTTCGGCTGGCCCGTGGTACCGGAGGCGCTGACCGAGCTGCTCACCGGCTTCCGCGAGCGCTACGGCGACCGGCTCCCGCCCATCGTCATCACCGAGAACGGCTGCTCGTACGAGGGCATCGACGACCGGAACCGGATCGCCTACCTGGACGGCCACATCCGCGCGCTGCACCGGGCGGCCGATGCGGGTGTGGACATCCGCGGGTACCTCGTCTGGTCACTGCTGGACAACTTCGAGTGGGCGGAGGGGTACGCCCGGCGGTTCGGGCTGGTGCACGTCGACTTCGAGACGCTGCAGAGGACTCCGAAGGCGTCGTACGGCTGGTTCCGCGACGTGCTGCGGGCTCAGAGCGCGCCCGCCTCCCGGGCCGACCAGGCCGAGGGGTAGAGGGGGCGATAGCCCAGCTCCCGGCGGATCCGCTCGGTGGACATGATCACGGCCCAGGGGTCGGGGTCCGTGCGGTCGTACAGCTCGGCGGGGATCTCGACCCCGTTGAGCTGGTGCAGCTCCACCGCCGTGACCGGGGCGTCGTCGGCGATGTTGTAGATCCGGCCGTCGGCGCCGGGCGCGTGGAGGATGCGCAGGAGCCCCTGGGCCACATCCGCGTGGTGGCCCATGTGGAGGCGCTGGGTCGCCGCCCAGTGCGCGGCCCACATCAGGGACTGGGCCAGGTGCGGGTCGCCCTCGCCGTAGACGAAGGGGAGGCGGGCGATCCGTACGTCCATGCCGTCCAGAGCGAGCAGTTCGCGTTCGGCCATGGCCTTGGCCTCGGGGTAGGCGCCCCACATCCGGCCTCCGGGGCGGCTCTCGTCCTCCTCGGTCACCGGGCGGCCCCGGCCCTCGCCGTACACGAGCCCCGTGCTGAGCTGCACGAAGCGCCGTACGCCGGAGGCCAGCGCGGCGCGGCCCAGTTCCACCGCCGCCTCCCGGTTGACGGCCCACGCCTCCTCGTCCGGCACCCCGCGGAAGGAGGCCGCGACGTTGACGACCGCGTCCACCCCGGCGACCGCCTTGGCGAGGGCCTCCTCGTCGCGCAGATCACCTACGACGACCTGGGCGCCCCGTTCCGCGAAGGGCTCGCCCCGGGCCTCGTCCCGTACCAGCACCCGTACCTGGTCCGTCCGCCGGTCCGTCCGCGCCAGCAGCCTCGGTACGAAGCGGCGGCCCACCTGGCCGGTCACGCCTGTCACCAACGTCAGCATGGTGTTGCTCCTCTGTTCGGCTTGGTGACCAGCCTGGGGCGGTGGCGTCCGGGCCGGGAGAGACCTTCCGATCAGGGGATCGGCAGTCCCTGGATAAGGCGCGCGGCTTCGCGCAGGCTGGAGGGGTGAACCGAGCCGAACTCGCCGACTTCCTGCGCCGCGGCCGTGCCCGCCTGGAACCGTCCGACGTGGGCCTGGCGGCGGGCGCCCGGCGCCGCACGCCCGGCCTGCGCCGCGAGGAGGTGGCCTCGCTGGCCGGGATGTCGGTCGACTACTACACGCGGCTTGAGCAGTCCCGGGGGCCGCGCCCGTCCCGCCAGATGCTGACGGCGCTGGCCCGGGCGCTGCGCCTGACCGACGACGGGCGCGACCACCTCTTCCATCTGGCGGGCGAGGAGCCGCCGCGCCGGCCGGGCGGCTCCGCGCATGTCCGCCCGGGTCTGCTGCTGGTCCTGGACCGGCTGCACGACACCCCGGCCCAGGTGGTGAGCGACTGCGGGGAGGTGCTGGCGCAGAACACGATGGCGAAGGCGCTGTCCGGCGACGTCCTGGCCCGGCCGCCGCGCGAGCGCAATCTGCTGCGCCGCTACTTCCTGGACCCCGAGGCGCGTGAGCTGTTCCCGCCGGAGGACCGGGCGGAGCACGCGCGCAGCCATGTGGCGAACCTGCGGGCGGTGGCGGCGGCCCGCCCGGACGACCCGGAGCCGGCCGCGCTGGTGGCCGAACTGCGTTCCGGCAGCGAGGAGTTCGCCCTGCTGTGGGAGAAGCACGAGGTGGCCGTGCGGCAGAGCTCCACCAAACGCTTCCGGCACCCGCTGGTGGGCCTGCTGGAGCTGGACTGCGAGATCCTCCTCAGCCACGGCGACCACCAGCTGCTGGTCATCCACACGGCCCGGCCGGGCACGGAGTCCCACGAGCGCTTGCGGCTGCTGCGCGTGGTGGGCCTCCAGGACATGTCGGTGCACCGGCCCTGACCGCACGGAACGCTCCCCACGGCCCGGCTCGCCACCGGCCGCGTCGGCGAAGTCCCGCAGGGCTCCGCCGAGGGCGTCGTCCGGATCGCGGCCGCCGGGCGCGGGAGACGACGGCGGGGCAGCGCGCACAGGCGCTGCCGGGCATGACCGGGCGGGCGGTGTCCGGGAGGGGGGCGGCCAGGGCGAACGACGTGCTGCGGCCGCGCAGGCCCGGGACGTTCCGCCGGGACGCGGAGGCGCTGGTGCGGGAGGTGCGGTTGCGGCTCGGCGGCACCGGCCCTCCAGAGGTCCGCCCGAGCGCGCCGGCGGCCGGCGGGCAAGGTACCGCCTCCGTCCGTCCCCGGACGGATACCGGGCCCGGGCGGCGCCGTCCGAGGTGCTGCCGGGCCCGGTGTGAAAAGCCCTACGAGGTTGTCAGTCCCCCGGCGTACCCTGGAAATCGCCAGGCCGCCCCTGGGGCGGACACCCTTTCGAGGAGGACGAGCAAGGCCTACAGCGCCGGCCCATGACTCAGACACCCACAGCTCACACACCCGCGCAGGGGCAGGCACGAGCTCAGTTCACCGTCCCCGCCCAGCACCCCATGGTGACCGTGCTGGGGTCCGGCGACTCCCTGCTGCGCGTGATCGAGAAGGCCTTCCCGGCGGTCGACATACATGTCCGGGGCAATGAGATCAGCGCGGTCGGCGACAGCAGGGAAGTCGCTCTCATCCAGCGCCTGTTCGACGAGATGATGCTGGTGCTCCGCACCGGTCAGCCGATGACGGAGGACGCAGTGGAACGCTCGATCGCCATGCTCCGGGCGAGCGAGAACGGCGAGGGGCCCGCCGAGACCCCGGCCGAGGTGCTCACCCAGAACATCCTGTCGTCGAGAGGCCGCACGATCCGGCCCAAGACGCTCAACCAGAAGCGGTACGTCGACGCGATCGACAAGCACACGATCGTCTTCGGCATCGGCCCGGCCGGTACCGGCAAGACCTATCTCGCCATGGCGAAGGCCGTGCAGGCGCTTCAGTCCAAGCAGGTCAACCGGATCATCCTGACCCGGCCCGCGGTCGAGGCGGGCGAGCGCCTGGGCTTCCTGCCCGGCACGCTCTACGAGAAGATCGACCCGTATCTGCGGCCGCTGTACGACGCGCTGCACGACATGCTCGACCCCGACTCCATCCCCCGGCTGATGGCCGCCGGGACCATCGAGGTCGCGCCGCTGGCCTACATGCGCGGCCGTACGCTCAACGACGCCTTCATCATCCTGGACGAGGCCCAGAACACCAGCCCCGAACAGATGAAGATGTTCCTCACCCGCCTCGGCTTCGACTCGAAGATCGTGATCACGGGTGATGTGACGCAGGTCGACCTGCCCAACGGCACGAAGTCCGGTCTGCGCCAGGTGCAGGACATCCTGGAGGGCCTGGACGACGTCCACTTCTCCCGGCTGTCGTCCCACGATGTCGTCCGGCACAAGCTCGTCGGCCGTATCGTCGACGCGTACGAGCTGTACGACAGCAAGCACGGCACCGAGAACGGCACGCACAAGGGCGGCCGGGCGAAGTCCGCGCGCAAGGGGAAGTAGACAAGCACAGCGCCATGTCGATCGACGTCAACAACGAATCCGGAACCGAGGTCGATGAGCAGGCGATCCTCGACATCGCCCGCTATGCGCTCGCACGGATGCGCATCCACCCGCTCTCCGAGCTCTCGGTGATCGTCGTGGACGCCGACGCCATGGAGCAGCTGCACATCCAGTGGATGGACCTGCCCGGGCCGACCGATGTCATGTCCTTCCCGATGGACGAGCTCCGGCCGCCGTCCAAGGACGACGACGAGCCCCCGCAGGGGCTCCTCGGCGACATCGTGCTCTGCCCCGAGGTCGCCACGAAGCAGGGCGCCGAGGCACCGACGCAGCACACCATGGACGAGGAGCTCCAGCTGCTCACCGTCCACGGTGTGCTGCACCTGCTCGGCTACGACCACGAGGAGCCGGACGAGAAGGCCGAGATGTTCGGCCTCCAGGCGGCCATCGTGGACGGCTGGCGTGCGGAGAAGGGCATGACCGGCCCGTCCCCCGCGCCGACCGTGTCATGAGCCCGCAACTCGTCCTCGGCGCGATCGCGCTGGTCGTCGTCGCCTGGCTCGCCGCCTGCGCGGAGGCGGGCCTGGCCCGCGTCTCCAGCTTCCGCGCCGAGGAGGCCGTACGGTCCGGGCGGCGCGGCAGCGAGAAGCTCGCCCAGGTCGCCGCCGACCCGACCCGCTATCTGAACGTGGCGCTGCTGGTCCGCGTCGCCTGCGAGATGGCCGCCGCCGCCCTGGTGACGTACGCCTGTCTGAACGAGATCGACGGGACCACACAGGCGCTGCTCGCCGCGATCGGCGTGATGGTGCTCGTGTCGTACGTCGCGGTCGGTGTATCGCCGCGCACCATCGGGCGCCAGCATCCGCTGAACACGGCGACGGCCGCCGCGTATGTGCTGCTGCCGCTCGCCCGGGTGATGGGGCCGATCCCGCCGCTGCTGATCCTCATCGGCAACGCCCTCACCCCCGGCAAGGGCTTCCGCCGCGGCCCCTTCGCCTCCGAGGCGGAGCTGCGCGCGCTGGTCGACCTCGCCGAGAAGGAGTCCCTCATCGAGGACGAGGAGCGCCGGATGGTGCACTCGGTCTTCGAGCTGGGCGACACGCTCGTGCGGGAGGTCATGGTTCCGCGGACCGATCTCGTCGTCATCGAGCGGTACAAGACCATCCGCCAGGCCCTGACCCTGGCGCTCAGGTCGGGCTTCTCGCGCATCCCCGTCACCGGGGAGAACGAGGACGACATCGTCGGGATCGTGTACCTGAAGGACCTGGTCCGCAAGACGCACATCAGCCGGGACGCCGAGAGCGAACTGGTGTCCACGGCGATGCGGCCCGCGGCCTTCGTGCCCGACACCAAGAACGCCGGCGACCTGCTGCGCGAGATGCAGAAGGACCGCACGCACGTGGCCGTCGTCATCGACGAGTACGGCGGCACGGCCGGCATCGTCACCATCGAGGACATCCTTGAGGAGATCGTCGGCGAGATCACCGACGAGTACGACCGCGAGCTGCCGCCGGTGGAGGAGCTGGGCGAGGACCGCTACCGGGTCACCGCCCGCCTCGACATCACCGACCTGGGCGAGCTGTACGGCCTCGACGAGTACGACGACGAGGACGTGGAGACCGTCGGCGGGCTGCTGGCCAAGGCCCTCGGCCGGGTGCCCATCGCCGGGGCCTCGTCCGTGGTCGAGCTGCCCGACGGCCGGGAGCTCCGGCTGACCGCCGAGGCCGCGGCCGGCCGCCGGAACAAGATCGTGACCGTGCTGGTGGAGCCGGTGGGCACCCAGAGGGAAGAGCCGGAGGACGAGTGACCCCGCAGGAGCTGCGCGACTTCTGTCTGTCGTTCAACGCGGCGGAGGAGGACTTCCCCTTCGCCCCGGAGATCTCGGTCTTCAAGGTGCTGGGCAAGATGTTCGCGCTGAGCTGGATCGACGCGCGGCCCCTGAAGGTCAACCTGAAGTGCGACCCGGAGGACGCGATCCGGCTGCGCGGCGAGTACGAGGGTCTGATCGCCCCCGGCTACCACATGAACAAGCGGCACTGGAACACGGTCACCCTCGACGGCGACCTCCCGGACAGGCTGGTGCGGGAGCTCATCGAGGACTCCTACGACCTGGTCGTCGCCGGTCTGCCGCGCGCCGAACGCCTCCGCCTGGACCGGTCCTAGGGTTTGCCGGACAGGACCAGGTCGGTCTGCCATGCCTGGCCGACCTGGTTTCCCGGCTCGTCGAGGTCCAGGCCGTACACACCCTCGATCCGGATCCGCTCGCCGGCCGCCGACGACTGCAGCACATTGCACATGTCCGGCACCGAGGTCACGGCGGTGTCCTTCATCGCGGTGATCACATCGCCCGTGCCGAGCACGGCCTCCTCGGCGGGGGAGTTGCTGGACGTGTTGACGACGAACAGGCCCTGCACGCCCTCCTCCAGGAGCTGCGTCTGCGCGTCGGTGATGATCTGCTGGTCCTGCGGGTCCTCCCAGATGGTGCTGAGGGCGGGATCCTCCAGGGAGTTGACCCACCATCCGGGAGCGTTCTTCTTGTCGCCCTCGACGAGCGGGTCGAGGAAGCGCTGAGCGTGTTTGGCGGTGATGGAGTAGTACTGGTTCTCCACGTCGCTGTTGCCCAGGCTGTTGATGCCCACGACCTTGCCGTCGCTGTCGAGCAGGGGTCCTCCGGAGTTCCCGGGGTTCACCGTGGCGGAGTGCTGGATCGTGGCCGGGTAGTGCGGGAGGGTGTACGGGTCGGGGTCGGCGGAGACGTCGGGGGACTGCACCGCGCCCGAGGTGAACACAGGCTTCTCGGCGGCCGTATCGGATTGCAGGGACTGCGGGTAGCCGATGGCCGTCACGGTGTCCCCGGCCTCCACCTCCTCGCTGTCGCCGAACTCCAGCTCCTTCAGGTCCTCCGGCAGGGTGTTGAGCTTCAGCACCGCCAGATCCTCACAGGGATCGCTGCCGAGCACACGCAGCGGGACCGGGCTCCCCCCGTCGACGACCGCTTTCAGGACGGACTCCCCCTCCACGACATGCGCGTTGGTGAGGATGAGTCCCTCATCGGCGTCGTAGACGAATCCGGTTCCGCTGCCCATCTCGCCCAGGATGTGCACGGTGGCGGGAGAGGCCTTCTCGAAGAGCTCCTGAGGTGACGGATCGTCAGCGGGCAGACTGTACGCGGTCGCTCCGCTCACCGCCAGCAGAAGAACCGAGGCACACGACGCAGCAGATCTCGCAACCACACTCATGAGCTGCCGCCCTTCCCATGCGTTGCTGGTTCCACTCTAGATCCGCGTCTCGGGCCTGTCGTGCGGGAGCCGGCGGGCCCCAGGACGGGGGCATGCGCGTCCGCCTACGTATCCTCGACCCATGACCGACACCAACGCCCTCGACCCCGAGGACCGCAAGATCGTCACCCTGGCCCGCTCGGCCCGCGCCCGCAATGGTGTACCCGAGGGCGCGGCCGTCCGTGACGAGACCGGCCGTACCTATGTCGCCGGCACCGTGGCCCTGGACTCGCTGAAGCTGAGCGCGCTGCGGACCGCCGTGGCGATGGCCGTGGCGTCCGGGGCGAAGTCGCTGGAGGCGGCGGCGGTCGTGACGGAGGCGGAGAACGTGTCGGCGGAGGATCTGGCGGCGGTAGGGGATCTGGGCGGGGCCGGGACGCCGGTGCTGCTGGCCGGACCCGACGGGACCGTGCGGCAGACGGTCACCGCGGGCTGAAGCGGACAGAAAGGGCTTTCGGAGTCGTCCGGAATTCATCCTTGCCGCGCCTGGCCTCTCGCGCATCAATGGGACCGTAAGTTCCGACGGACCGTCAGATTCGGCCCTCCCGCAGTGTGTCCGCACCCACCTGCCGAGGACGGGCCGTCGGTCCCCCCACACCCGAAGGGATCCGGAACCCCATGAGAGGCACACGCTTATCAACCGGTGCGGCACTCGCGGTCGGCACGCTCGCCCTGACCGGACTCGTCCTCGCACCCGCCGCTGTCGCCGTGTCCCCCAGCACGGCGACGATCACCGCGGACTGCGGCTTCTTCGGTGGCGGTGAGGCAACGCTCACGGCCACCCAGGACGGCACGGCCGCCACGATGACCCTCAACTCCTCCGCGATCACCGCGCCTGTCGCGCTCGCGGAGGACTCCATCGCCTCCACCCTCACCCTGGTGAAGGCGGGCGGCGGCACCACCGTCTTCTCCGGCACGGAGAACCCGGCGATGGCCGCCGGTGACCCCGTCCAGGTCGGCCCGCTCAGCGGCACCGTGGCCCCCGGCGACAGCCTGGAGGCCTACGGCGGCTCGCTGACGATGACCGTCTTCGGCATCACCATCACGTGCACGGCGACCGGGCCGCAGTCGCCGGGCCCGTTCGTCTTCGACTGACCTTTCGGTCAAAGGCGCACGGGTGAGCGCGGCTCTCAGAGCGCGTCGGGGCCGCGCTCGCCCGTCCGGACCCGTACGACGGTCTCGACGGGCAGCGCCCAGACCTTGCCGTCGCCGATCTTGCCGGTCTGCGCGGCCTTCACGATCGCGTCGATGACGGCGTCGCTGTCCGCGTCCTCGACGACGACCTCGATGCGGACCTTGGGCACCAGGTCGACCTGGTACTCGGCGCCCCGGTACACCTCGGTGTGGCCGCGCTGACGGCCGTAGCCGCTGGCCTCGGTCACGGTCAGACCGTGCACGCCGAGCTCCTGGAGGGCCGACTTCACCTCGTCGAGGCGGTAGGGCTTGACGATCGCGGTGATGAGCTTCATGCCTGGCTCTTGACCTTCTGGGCGGAGGGGACGACGGAGGAGCTGACCGGGGCGCCGTGGCCCAGGACGCCGTGATCGTATGCCGTCTCGGCGTGCACCGTAAGGTCCAGGCCGGTGTGCTCCTGGTCCTCGCTCGCCCGGAAGCCGAGCGTCCTGTCCAGCAGCTTGCCGAGGCCGTAGGTGACGGCGAAGGCGTACGCCGCCACGGCGACCACGGCCACCAGCTGCTTGCCGAGCTGCGCGAGTCCGCCGCCGTAGAGGAGGCCCTCGGTGCCGCCGGTCATCGACTCGACGGCGAAGACGCCGATCAGGAGGGTGCCGATGACACCGCCGACCAGGTGGACGCCGACGACGTCCAGGGAGTCGTCGTAGTTGAGCTTGAACTTCCAGCTCACGGCGTAGGAGCAGACGATGCCGGCGGCGAGGCCGACGACCAGGGCGCCGAGCAGGGAGACCGAGCCGCAGGACGGGGTGATGGCGACCAGTCCCGCGACCGCGCCGGACGCGGCGCCCAGGGTGGTCGGGTGGCCGTCGCGCTTCTGCTCCACGAAGAGCCAGCCCAGCAGGCCGGTGCAGCCGGCGGCGAGGGTGTTGAGGAAGGCGGCGGCCGCGAGGCCGTTGGCGCCGAGGGCCGAGCCCGCGTTGAAGCCGAACCAGCCGAACCAGAGGAGACCGGCGCCCAGCATGACCATGGGCAGGTTGTGCGGCCTCATGGCGTCCTTCTTGAATCCGAGCCGCGGTCCCAGGACCAGGCACAGGGCAAGTCCCGAGGCGCCGGAGGTGATCTCGACCGGGAGGCCGCCCGCGAAGTCCAGTGCGCCGAGGTGGGTGAGAATCCAGCCGCCCGGGCCCCAGGTCCAGTGCGCGACCGGAACGTATACGAGCAGCGCCCACAGCGGGACGAAGACCAGCCAGGCGCCGAACTTCGCGCGGTCGGCGATCGCGCCGCTGATCAGGGCCGCCGTGATGATCGCGAAGGTGAGCTGGAAGGTGGCGAAGAGAACGGTGGGGACCGTGCCCTGGACGCTGTCCGGGCCGATGCCGGACATGCCGAGGTGGTCGAGGCCGCCGATCAGGCCCGCGGCCGCGTCCTCGCCGAACGCGAGGGAGTAGCCGGCCGCCAGCCACACCACCGTGACCAGGGCGATCGACACGAAGCTCATCATCAGCATGTTGAGGACGCTCTTCGTGCGGACCATGCCGCCGTAGAACAGGGCCAGGCCCGGGGTCATCAGCAGGACGAGGGCGGTGGCGGCGAGCAGCCAGGCGGTGTCGCCGGTGTCGATGCCTTGAGCGGCGAGGGTCACGGTCGTCACGTGTCGTCTCCAACGGGGTGGGGGCTCGTCAGAGATTCACCGGCGTGCGTTTCCGGTCGTGTACCGATGTGTTTCGGGGGCGTTTCATTGCACGGGGGTTTCCGGAAACTCACCGTGGCGGGGGTGTGCGGACGGTTGTACGGCGGGGTCCTGTGGATCAGGGACAATGAACGCCATGAGCGTTCGTAGCCAGTCATCCCAGCAGCCGGCCGAGGAACTCCACCGGGCCGGCTTCGCCTGCTTCGTGGGGCGGCCCAACGCGGGCAAGTCCACCCTGACGAACGCTCTGGTCGGGCAGAAGGTGGCGATCACCGCCAACCAGCCGCAGACGACCCGGCACACCGTGCGGGGCATCGTGCACCGGGAGGACGCCCAGCTGATCCTGGTCGACACCCCTGGTCTGCACAAGCCGCGCACGCTGCTGGGCGAGCGGCTGAACGACGTCGTGCGCACGACGTGGGCCGAGGTCGACGTGATCGGTTTCTGTCTGCCGGCGAACGAGAAGATCGGCCCCGGTGACCGGTTCATCGCCAAGGAACTGGCCGGGATCAAGAAGACGCCGAAGGTCGCGATCGTCACCAAGACCGACCTGGTGGACTCCAAGGCCCTCGCCGAGCAGCTGATCGCCATCGACCAGCTGGGCAGGGAGCTGGGGATCACCTGGGCGGAGATCGTGCCGGTGTCGGCGACCGCGGGCAAGCAGGTGGACCTGCTGGCCGATCTGCTGGTCCCGCTACTGCCGGAGGGGCCGGCGCTCTACCCCGAGGGCGACCTGACCGACGAGCCGGAGCAGGTCATGATCGCCGAGCTGATCCGCGAGGCGGCGCTGGAGGGTGTGCGCGACGAGCTGCCGCACTCCATCGCGGTCGTGGTCGAGGAGATGCTGCCGCGCGAGGACCGGCCCGCGGACAAGCCCCTCCTCGACATCCACGCCAACGTCTACATCGAGCGCCCCAGCCAGAAGGGCATCATCATCGGCCCCAAGGGCAAGCGCCTCAAGGACGTCGGCATCAAGTCCCGCAAGCAGATCGAGGCGCTCCTCGGGACGCCGGTCTTCCTGGACCTGCACGTCAAGGTCGCAAAAGACTGGCAGCGGGACCCGAAGCAGCTGCGGCGGCTGGGGTTCTGAGGGTTTTCCTCGCCCCCGCCGCCCTTACCCGTCCCACCCCCAGGGGACTCCGTCCCCTTCAGCCCCTGCCAGGGGCTCCGCCCCTGGACCCCGGCGGGGACTGCGTCCCCTGCACCCCGCCGAGTAGGCCCAGCAAGCACTGCCTTCACCACCCGCGGGGACTGCCTCCCCTGCACCCCGCCGAGTAGGCCCAACGAGCGCTGCCCTCACCACCCGCGGAGACTGCCTCCCCTGCCCCCGCCAGGTGGGCCCGGCCGCGCCTGTTTCACGCCGACCTGCGGAACCCGATCGTCGGCACCGCCCGCCTCAGCGGCCACGGCCGTGCCAGCTCCTCCGGAACCAGGGCCTCCAGGAACGCGTACCTCTGCAGCGCCGCCGGATCCTGCTCCTCGTAGGACTGGATGCGGCGCCACCATGCGCCGATCTCGGCCCAGCCGGGTGCGGAGAGTGAGCCGCCGAACTCCTGGACGGAGAGTGCGGCGGTGAGGCCGGCGAAGGCGAGTCTGTCGGCGAGGGGCCAGTCGGCCAGGGTGCCGGTGACGAAGCCGGCGACGAAGACGTCCCCGGCGCCGGTGGGGTCGAGGGCCTCCACGGCGATCGCCGGGACCTCCGCGGTCTCCCCGGTCCGCCGGTCCACCGCGTACGCGCCCTCCGCGCCGAGGGTGACCACGGCCAGCGGCACATGCTCGGTCAGCCGGTGTGCCGCCTCGCGCGGGCAGGTCGTGCCGGTGTAGCGCATCGCCTCCTCGGCGTTCGGCAGGAACGCCTCGCAGTGTTCGAGGTCGGCGAGCCCCGCCAGGTCCCACGCCCCGGTGTCGTCCCAGCCGACGTCGCCGAAGATCCGCGCGCCCTTCGCCGCGGCCTGCGCGATCCACGGCGCCCGCTTCCCCGGCTCCAGGGACGCGACGGCGGCACGCGCGCGGGGCGGGCAGTCGGGGGCGGGCTCCTCCGGGGGCGGCTCGTGGCCGTGGGAGACCATCGTGCGCTCGCCCTCGTACGCCATCGAGACGGTGACCGAGGAGTGCCAGCCGGGGACCGTGCGCGACGGGGTGAGGTCGATGCCCTCGCCCTGTTCCAGCGCGTCCCAGCAGTACTCGCCGTAGTGGTCGTCGCCGAAGGCCGCCGCGAGTGAGGTCCGCAGGCCCAGGCGGGCCAGGGCCGTCGCCATGTTCGCCACGCCACCGGGGCTCGACCCCATTCCGCGCGCCCAGGACTCGGTCCCGCGCACCGGAGCGGAGTCGAGCCCGGTGAAGATGATGTCGAGGAAGACGGTGCCCGTGAGATAGACGTCCACGGGCGGGTCGAGGGGCGTGCGCAGCGCGGCCAGGGGGTCGACCTGGTCCGGACACAGCGGGCCCCCTGCGACGGAGGACGGTCCCTTTCCGGTGGACGAGGCGGACGCGATCACGGTGCGCTCCCTGACGTGGTGCGGATCAGGCCAGTGTGCACCACGCCACTGACAACACGCCGCCCGTCACTCCGCGACCGCCCGTCGCGTCAGGTTGTCGCAGGTCCCGCGCGTACGGTCCGCGCCGCGCCCGGTGTCACCTCCGTCCCGGCGGCCCCGGGCGCCTTCCCCGGACGCGTACGGATCCGGTCATCGCGGCACCGGCGACACCCTCGCCGCCTACCAGCGCGGCACGGACGGCGTGACCCAGTCGGGGTCGGTGACCCGCATCGCGGCCGCGTCGTCGCGGTCGCGCAGTGTGCCGTCGTCGTCGAGCCAGCGTTGGTGCAGGAACCGCAGCTTGTCGTGGTCGAGTTCGACACCGAGGCCGGGCGCGTCGGAGACGGTGACCCTGCCGGACTCGAACCGCAGGCGCTCGGTGAGCACGTCCTCCGACTGCCAGGGGTAGTGGGAGTCGCAGGCGTGATGGAGATCGGGGACGGTGGACGCGACGTGGGTCATCGCGGCGAGGCTGATCCCCAGGTGGGTGTTGGAGTGCATGGAGACCCCGACGCCGAACGTGCGGCAGATGGCGGCGAGTTGCTGGGTGTTGCGCAGTCCGCCCCAGTAGTGGTGGTCGGAGAGGACGACCTGGACGGCGTCGCGGGTGAACGCCTCCTTGATCTCGGCGAACGTCGTCACGCACATGTTGGTGGCCAGCGGTACGTCGGTGCCGGCGGCGACCTCGGCCATGGCGGGGGTGCCGAGCGCGGGGTCCTCCAGGTATTCGAGGACGTCACCGAGCTCCTTGGCGACGGCCAGCGAAGTCTCCACGCTCCAGGCGCCGTTGGGGTCGAGCCGCAGCGGATGCCCGGGGAACGCCTCGGCGAGCGCGCGTACGGCGGCGATCTCCTCCTCGGGCGGGAAGACACCGCCCTTGAGCTTGAAGGAGGTGAAGCCGTACCGCTCGGTGAACTTCCGCGCCTGTGCCACGACTCCGGCCGGGTCGACGGCGGCACCCCAGTCGTCCTGCTCGGCCGCCACGCCCTCGGGGTGGCCGGCCCACTTGTAGAAGAGGTAGGCGCTGTACTCGACCGTGTCCCGCACCTTGCCGCCGAGCAGCGCGTGCACGGGCAGCCCGGCCGCCTTGCCCCACGCGTCCAGACACGCCACCTCGAACCCGGAGACCACGGACAGCCGCAGCTTGTCGGCGGTCTGGACACCGCGCAGCCCGCCGACGTCGACCTGCTCGTCGACCCGCGCGGAGTCCACGGCGACCTCGTCCGCGACGGTGAACAGCCCGTTGAGGTCGTGCACCTGACGCCCGATCAGCTTCGTGGCGAAGGGCCGGGCCAGCTCCAGGTACTTGGTGTCGCCGTAGGTCTCGCCGACGCCGGTGATCCCGTCGGCGGTCACGACCTCCACGATCAGCCGGGGCGTGTACGGCTGGTGCACGCCCTGCGTGTTGAGCAGCGGCGGGTCGGCGATCAGGATCGGGGTGAGCCGGACGTCGGCGATGGCGAGGTTCACAGCGAGGCTCCTACGAGATCGAGTCCGGCGGTCAGAAGGTTCCTCAGGTCGGCCAGGTCGGCGGCCGAGGGGTCGGCCAGCGGGGCGCGCACGGGTCCCACCGGGCGGCCGCGCAGCCGGGCCGCCGCCTTCACCAGGGACACGGCGTATCCGGGCTGCCGGTCACGGAGTTCGACGAGCGGGACGTAGAAGTCGCGCAGCAGCCGCTCCACGACCTTGTCGTCGCCGTCGCGCAGGGCGGCGAAGAAGGCGTCCGCGATCTCGGGCGCGAAGGCGTGGACGGCGGAGGAGTAGGCGGGGACGCCGACGGCGGCGTAGGCGCGGGCCTGGATCTCGGCGGTGGCGGCGCCGTTGAAGAACAGGAAGTCCTCGGGGGCGGCGAGGGTGAGGCGCTGGAGCCGGTCGAGGTCGCTGTGGCCGTCCTTGAGCCCGATGAGGTTCGGGATGCGGGCAAGGCGCTTCAGCGAGTCGGCGGTGAAGGCGACCTGACCGCGCTGGTAGGCGATCAGCGGCAGCCGGGTGCCCGCGGCGATCCGCTCCACCTGACGCACGAGGCCGTCCTGCGGTGCGGCGACGAGGTAGTGCGGCAGCACCAGCAAGGCGTCGGCGCCGGCCTCCTCGGCGATGCGCGCGAACCGCAGGGCCTGGGCCCAGCCGTAGCCGGTGCCGGCGACGACGGGCAGGCGTCCGCCCGCCTCCTCGACGGCGATGGTGACGACCGTGCGGTACTCGTCCTCGTCCAGCGAGAAGAACTCCCCGGTGCCGCAGGCGGGGAAGACGGCGCCGGGCCCGGTGGCGATCTGCGCCGCGACATGGGCGCGGAAGCCGTCCGGGTCGAGGGAGCCGTCCTCGTGGAAGCTCGTGAGCGGGAACGACAGCACGCCGCGCGCCATGCCGTCCCGGAGCCGCCGGGCCGTGTCGGTACCCACACCCATCTCCCTATGTAGACGCAATCCATATATGAAAATCGAGGCTAGGTACACGAACGACGACCGTCAATGGCGCCGCCCCGCCCGTTTACGATCGGCGCATGTCAGAGACAGGGGGCGGCCACTCGGAAGCAGGCGGCGTCCGCGAAGTGAAGTCGGCCGCACGCACCGTCGAGCTGCTGGAACTCCTCGCCGCCCGCGGCGACCGCCCGGCCCGCCTCCAGGAGCTGGCGGACGAGCTGGAAGTCCCGCGCAGCTCCATGTACGCGCTGCTGCAGACCCTGATCTCCCGCGGCTGGGTCCGCACCGACGTCACCGGCTCCCTCTACGGCATCGGCATCCACGCCCTGCTCACCGGCACCGCCTACCTCGACTCCGACCCCCGCGTCCGCGTCGTACGCCCGTATCTCGACGAGGCGTCCGAGGCGCTCGGCGAGACGATCCACCTGGGCCGCCTCGACGGCCGGGACGTGGCCTACCTGGCGACCCGCGAGTCCCACGAGTACCTGCGCACGATCAGCCGCGTGGGCCGCCGGCTGCCCGCGCACGTGGGCGCCCTGGGCAAGGCGCTGCTGGCCGAACGCCCCGACGACGACCTCCCCGAGGGCCCGTACGAGGCGCTCACCCCCAACAGCCACACCGACCGCGCCTCCCTGGCGGCCGACCTCGCCGCCATCCGCGCACGCGGCTACTCCGTCGACCGCGAGGAGGGCGTGACGGGCATCGTCGGCTTCGGCTTCGCCCTGCGCTACGACTCCCCCGCCGAGGACGCGATCAGCTGCTCGGTGCCGGTGGCCCGGCTGACGCCCGCGCACGAGGCGCAGATCGTGGCCGTGATGCGGGAGATCCGGGCGAAGATCGAGGCGGTGGTGCCGTCCGGCGGCGGGTCCGTGCACTGGCGCTAGCCGCCGCGTCTACCCGGCTTCACGGACGCCAAACAAAGCGTGAGCCGGATCACACCCCCTCCCCTTCTTCCCGCCTGCCCCCGCTTGATACAAATTGCCCGCGCGTTCCTGTCCGTCGACGGTCGTCGCCCAATCCCCCTTTTGAGCCGCTTCTTTCGCATGCCCTGGGAACGCCCGTGTCCGCCCGCACCACCCTGCCCTGGCCCCTCGTCGCCCTTTTCACGGCCGGGTACCTAGCCCCGTACCTGCTCCCGACCACCGTCGGCAGGCTCGACTCGGGACTCCCTCTCACCGCCACCCAGGCCGGGGCCATCGGCAGTGCCCTGCTGCTGAGTTCGGCCTCGGCGGGATTCCTGCTGGCCTCCCGCGTGGACCGCGTCGGCCCGCGCACCCTGGCCCGCCTCGGCCTCACGCTCGCCGCCCTCGGCTACGGCGGGGCCGCGCTCACCCACTCCGTCCCCGCGGTCGTCGCGGGCACCGTCGTCGGCGGCTTCGGCTCCGGTACGGCAACGGCGGTCGCCGCGACCGGGATCGCCGCCCAGCCCAACCCCCACCGCACGACCACGTTCGGCCTGCTCGGCGTCTCCGCCCTCGCGGGCGCGGTGTATCTGACGGTGCCGCACCTCGGCCCCGGTCACGGCCTGCCGCTCGCGGCGATCGCGCTCACGGCCCTGGCCGTCTGGCCGCTGACCGCGCGGCTCTCCCCCGCCACGGCCACCGACCGCGCCCTCCGCGAAACGGACCCGCTGCCCCACCCCCGCTCCGGCCTCGTCCTCGCCGCCGCCCTGATGTGCTGGTCGCTCGCGCAGAACTCCCTGTGGGGCGTCAGCGGCCGGATCGGCCTCACCCAGGCGCACCTGAGCGAGGTCACGGTGGGCGCGGTGTTCGCGATCGCCCTGGGCGCCGGACTGGTCGGCGTCGTGGTGGCGAGCGCACTGGGCCCCCGGCTCGGGCTCGCCGTCCCCATAGGCGTCGGTACGGCAGTCATCGCCGCCTGCATCGCGGTGAGCGCGTCCGCGACCGACCTGACCACCTTCGCCACCGGCGAGATCACCTGGAACGCGCTCTACCCGATCGTTCTCTCGTACGTCATCGGCCTCGCCGCCTCCCTCGACGGCCGGGGCCGCTGGGCGGTCCTGGTCGGCTCGGCGTCCTCGCTGGGCACGGCGGCGGGCCCGCTGACGGGCAGTGTGCTGGCTGCCCGGGCGGGCTTCCCCACGATGGGGGCGGTGCTGGCGGCGGGGTTGCTGGTGGTGGCGGTGCCGATGACGGTGGTGGCGATGACCGCGGGAAGGCGTTCACTGCCGGTGGTGGAAATCGCGGTGGAAACGCACGCCTACGACAAGGCAACGGCGGCCTAGAACTCGTACGCCTCGACCTCCGCGAGATACCGAGCCCGCCGCTCCTCGTCATGCTCCAAGAAGCTCGCCAGGAACGAGTTCCGGGCCAGCTCCCGCAGCTGCTCCTCCCCCAGGCCCAGCGCCTCACGCACTGCGTGGAAATTGTCCCCCGCGTACCCGCCGAAGTAGGCAGGGTCGTCGGAGTTGACCGTGCACATCAGCCCCGCCTCCAGCATCGCCGGCAGCGGATGCTCGGCAAGCACGTCGACGGTCCGCAGCCGGACGTTGGACAGCGGGCACAACGTCAGCGGCACCCGCTCCCGGACCAGCCGCTCCACCAGCTCGGGCGACTCCATGCAGCGCAGCCCGTGGTCGATCCGCTCGACGCCGAGCACGTCCAGGGCCTCGGTGATGTACTCCGGCGGCCCCTCCTCACCGGCGTGCGCCACCCGACGCAGCCCGAGCTCCGCGGCGGCCTCGTAGACCTCGCGGAACTTCACCGGCGGATGGCCGACCTCGGCGGAGTCGAGACCGACGCCGACGATCCGGTCGAGGTAGGGGCGGGCGGCGTCGAGGGTCTGCATGGCCGACTCGGCCGACTCGTCCCGCAGGAAGCACATGATCAGCTGGGTGGAGATGCCGTGCCGCTCCTCGCTGCGCTCCAGCGCGCGGGAGAGCCCCTCGACGACCGTGCCCATGGCGACGCCCCGGGCGAGGTGGGCCTGCGGGTCGAAGAAGATCTCCGCGTGCCGCACGCCCTGCGCGGCGGCGCGGGCGAGGTAGGCGTCGGCGAGGTCCTCGAAGTCCCGCTCGGTGCGCAGCACCGCCATCAGTTCGTAGTACAGGTTCAGGAAGGACTGGAGGTCCTCGAACCGGTAGGCCTTACGGAGCTCGTCGGTGTCCGCGTACGGCAGCTCGACGCCGTTGCGGGCGGCCAGCTCGAAGGCGAGCTCCGGCTCCAGAGTGCCTTCGATATGGAGGTGCAGTTCAGCTTTCGGGAGGGGCATCAAAGCATCGTACGGGCGTTTCACCGACGCTTCGGAACCGGCACCCGGAGCAGATCGTGCGCCACCGTCAGCTCGCCCTCGAACCCGGCCGCCCGCGCCTGCCGTTCGAACTCCTCGGGCTCGCTGTAGCGCTGGCTGAAGTGCGTGAGCACCAGATGCCGTACGCCCGCGTCCCGCGCCGCCCGTGCCGCCTGTCCGGCGGTGAGGTGGCCGTGCTCGACCGCGAGGTCGACGTCCTCGTCGAGGAAGGTCGACTCGATGACGAGCATGTCGCAGCCCTCGGCGAGGGCGTGCACGCCGTCGCACAGCCGGGTGTCCATGACGAACGCGAACCGCTGCCCGCGACGCGCCTCGCTGACCTCGTCCAGCGAGACACCACGCAGGGAGCCCTCGCGCTGGATCCGGCCGACGTCCGGGCCCTTGATGCCGAGCGCGGCGAGCCGTTCGGGCAGCATGCGGCGGCCGTCGGGTTCGACGACGCGATAGCCGTAGGACTCGACGGGGTGCGAGAGCTTGCGGGCCTCCAGCGTGTACGCGCCGCCGGAGGCGATCACGCCGTCCTGGGCGACCGGTGCCTGCCGGAGGTCGACGGTCTCGCGGTAGGCGGTGGCGTACCGCAGACGATCGAAGAAGCGCTGCCCGGACTTCGGGTAGTGCGCGGTCACCTCGTGCGGCACCTTGTCGAGGTTGATGCGCTGGATGACCCCGGCGAGGCCGAGCGAGTGGTCCCCGTGGAAGTGCGTGACGCAGATCCGGTTGAGGTCGTGGGCGGCGACTCCGGCCCGCAGCATCTGCCGCTGGGTGCCCTCGCCGGGGTCGAAGAGGATGCCCTCGCCGTCCCAGCGCAGCAGATAGCCGTTGTGGTTGCGGTGCCGGGTCGGCACCTGGCTCGCGGTGCCGAGCACCACCAGTTCACGTACGGACACGGTGACTTATCCGGGAGGCCATTCCAGGCCACGGCCGCCGAGGACGTGCGCGTGGGCGTGCCAGACGGTCTGGCCGGCACCGCTGCCGGTGTTGAAGACGATGCGGTAGCTCTCCAGCTTGTCCTCGTCGGCGACCGCCTGCGTCTCGCGCAGGAGGTCGGCGGTGAGTTCCGGAGCGCCGGCGGCGAGGGCTGCGGCGTTCTTGTAGTGCGCCTTGGGGATGACCAGGACGTGGGTGGGCGCCTGGGGGTTGATGTCCCGGAAGGCGATGGTGGTCTCTGTCTCGCGGACGATCGTGGCCGGGATGGTCCCGGCGACGATCTTGCAGAACAGACAGTCGTCCTGCGGCTCCCCTGCCATGCGCGTGTCTCCTTCACGCCGGTGATCTCGTACGGGGCATCGTATCGAGCCGGTCAGGGCAGCGAGGGTGGTGTCTTCGCCGGGTTCTGTTCCAGCGCCTCCAGCGCGAGCCTGATCGCCTCGTCCAGTTGTGCGTCCCGGCCCGCCGCATGGTCCTGCGGCCGCTGCACGACCTCCACGTCCGGATCCACGCCGTGGTTCTCCACGTCCCAGCCGTAACCCTCAAGCCAGATCGCGTACTTCGGCTGGGTGATCAGCGTGCCGTCGACCAGCCGGTAGCGGCTGTCGATGCCGATGACGCCGCCCCAGGTCCGCGTCCCCACCACCGGTCCGATCCCGAGCGCCCTGATGGCCGCGTTGACGATGTCGCCGTCGGACCCGGAGAACTCGTCCGCCACCGCGACGACAGGCCCGCGCGGTGCGTCCTCGGGATAGCTGTACGACCGCATGCCCCGCGGCACCGCCCACCCCACGATCCGCCGCGCCAGCTTCTCCACGACCAGTTGGGAGGTGTGCCCGCCCCGGTTCTCCCGGACGTCCACCACGAGCCCCTCCCGGGCCACCTCGACCCGCAGGTCCCGGTGGATCTGGGCCCACCCGGGCGCCTGCATGTCCGGCACATGCAGATAGCCCAGCCGTCCGCCGGACCGCTCATGGACGTACGCCCGCCGCCCGGCCACCCAGTCGTGGTACCGCAACGGCTCGTCGTCGGCGACGGGAACGACCACCGCGTGCCGCAGCTCGCCCCCGCCGGCCGGTGACACGGTCAGCTCGACCGGCCGCCCCGCCGTGCCGACCAGCAGCGGGCCGGGCCCGGCCACCGGGTCCACCGGCACCCCGCCCACCGCGACGATCGCGTCCCCGGCCCGCGCCGCGACCCCGGGCGCGGCGAGCGGCGCACGGGCCTTCGGGTCGGACGTCTCCGACGGCAGGATCCGCTCGATCCGCCAACTTCCGTCCGCCCGGCGGGAGATGTCGGCGCCGAGCAGCCCCTGCCGGGCCCCGCCGCCGTGTCCGCCGCGCGGGACGACGTAGGCGTGCGAGGTGCCGAGTTCGCCGTGCACCTCGTACAGCAGGTCCACGAGGTCGTCGTGCGTGGCGACCCGCTCCAGCACCGGCCGGTACCGGTCGAGCACGCCGTCCCAGTCGACCCCGCTCATGTCCGGCCGCCAGAAGTGGTCCCGCATGACGCGGCCGGCCTCTTCGTACATCTGCCGCCACTCCGCGGCCGGGTCGATCGTCTGCCGCACCCGGCCGAGGTCGACGGTGATGTTGGTGTCGCTGTCCTCGTCGCCCGAGGCCCGCCGGTCGCTGGGGACGACCTTGAGCCGGCCGTCGGTCCACAGCAGCACCCGCTTGCCGTCGCCGCTGACCTCGAAGTGGTCGGCGTCGGCGGCGAGATGCTCGACCCGCTGCTGGACGAGGTCGTAGCGCTCCAGCTCGGCCTTGGGGTCGGGGTCCTCCGGTACGGCCCGGGAGGCGCCGAGTTCGCCGGTGACGGGGTGCCGTAGCCACAGCAGACCGTCCTTGGCGGCGCGCAGGTCGGTGTAGCGGGCGGCCTCGACCGGGAACGGCACGATCCGGTCGGCGAGCCCTTCGAGGTCGATACGGGTGGTCGGGGTGCCCTCGCTGTCGGGCGTCTCGTCCTTGTCCGGCGCGTCGAAGGGCCGCCCGTGCCGCTGCGGCCCGAACGGCGAGGTCGTCGTGGCGGCCAGGGTGATCAGGTACGGGCGGGAGCCGACCACGAAGGCGAGGTCGAAGACGTGCTCGTCGTAGACGGGGTCGAAGGAGCGCGCGGAGAGGAAGGCGAGGTGCTTGCCGTCCTGGGTGAAGGCGGGCGCGTAGTCCTGGAAGCGCAGCGGGGTCGCCTCGGTGACCGACAGATCGGTGGTGTTGGCGATGCGCAGCTGGCTCAGCGGGCGCGGGCCGGGGTGCGACCAGGCGAGCCAGGCGGAGTCGGGCGAGAACACCAGCCCGGACACGTCGCCGTCCCCGCTGCGGTCGACCTCGCGCACCTCGCCGCTCTCGCGCTCGACGAGCAGCACGCGTCCGTCGTGCGCGGCGACGGCGGCCCGGCTGCCGTCCGGTGCCACGGCGAGGTCGAGGACGCGGCCGAGCTGCCCGGCGGCGAGCCGGCGCGGGGTGGCGCCCGGGGCGAGTCCGGTGGCCGGGGCGAACTCCAGGGCGTCGTCGCCCTCGGCATCGGTCACCCACACCACCCAGTCCTCGCCCTCGGCGCGGAAGGTGTGCGGCTTGCGAGCCCGTACGCCGGGTTCGGCGGCGAGCGCGCGGGTGGGGCCGGAGCGGTGGGTGACCCAGTGCACGGCGCCGCGCACACAGACGGCGCTGCCGCGCGCGGTGTGGTCGGGGGCGGCGGAGCCGAACCAGCGGGCGGCGTTGACCGGATACGGCTGCCGGTCGGTGCGCTGCCCGCCGAGCCGGATGTCCAGGCGGCGCGGCTCGGCCCCGTCGAGGTCGTCGAGCAGCCACAGTTCACCGGCGCAGGCATACACGACCCGGGTGCCGTCGGAGGCCGCGTGCCGGGCGTAGAAGCCGTCGAGGGGCGTGTGCCGGCGCAGCTCGGACCCGTCGGCGAGCGAGGAGTAGAGCGCGCCCACGCCTTCGTGGTCGGAGAGGAAGGCGATCCGCTCGCCCACCCAGGCGGGGTACTCGATGTTGCCGTCGAGCTCCTGATGCAGCCGGACGAACTCCCCGTCCCCCTCGGGGTCGATCCACAACTTCCCCGCCGTACCGCCCCGATAGCGCTTCCACCGTGCCGCCTCCAGGCTCATGCCCGCGGACAGCAGCACGGTGCGCGGCCCGTACGCCACACCCCCGACGGGCCCGTACGGCAGGGTCGTCGCCGGTCCTCCGTCGAGCGGGACGGCGTGCGCCCAGGTGCGGCTGCGGCTCGCCCGGCCCTGGCTGCTGGTCGCGAGGACGTGCCCGTCGGGGGTCCAGCCGCGCACCCGGGTGGTGTAACTGCCCCAGTGCGTCAGGCGGGTGGAGGCTCCGCCGTCCACCGGGGCGATGTGCACCTCGGGCGCGCCGTCGCGGGTGGAGGTCCAGGCGACGGTGGTGCCGTCGGGCGAGATGCGCGGCGCGGTCACCGGGACGTTGTCCGCGCTGACCCGCCAGGCCCGTCCGCCGTCGAGGGGGGCGAGCCAGACGTCGTCCTCGGCGGTGAAGGCGACCAGGTCGCCGTGCAGATGAGGGAAACGGAGGTACCCGGAGGGCAGCGATGCCGGGGCCGCAGGCTGCGTCACCCGATCACCCTACGCAGCGGTGTGATCCGCGGTAAGGGGTTTCGATCACTTGCCCTCGGGCCAGCACTGCGGATCCTCCTTGCACCACAGCGTCTTGGTGACGGTCACGGTGACGGTGGGGCCCGGCTGCTGCTGTCCGCCGCTCGGCACGACGACGGGCGACGGCGTTCCGTCGCAGTCGCCGAGGCCCTCGACGTGGAACCACTCCTTGCCGTCGACCTTGGCGGTGAGGTCGCCGCGGATGCACTTGCCGTCGATCGCGCGGGTGACGGTGCCGTCGACGCTGATGTCCTTGCCGTCCTTGGTCTTGCCGTTGCAGTCGACCTCGGCCACGGTCTCCTCGCCCGCGCTGGGCGTCGCACCGTTGCCGTTGTCGCCGTAGGAGGCGCGGCAGGTGAGCCACTGGACGTCCGCCTTCTGGCGCTCCAGCTCCCGCGTCACGGTCTGGTCGGTGGTGTACGCGATGGACGCGGTGCTCATGCCGACCGCGTCGCACGCGACGGCACCGCCCACGGCGACCACGACCAGTCCCGCCGCACCTGCCACTCGCGCCCCGCGCGGGCGAAGCCAAATCCGCCTCAATACCCCCATGGAGGGCAGCCTGCCACTGTCCCGGCCGCCGCGGTAGGGCGCATACGGCCACTCAACACTCCCGCGGCCCCGATCGACGTACTGTTCGAGAGTGCGCAACGACCGCAAGCCGAGAAGGCTCGTCGTGGACGAGCGGACGGTCTACTGGTGGACCGTCAGGCACGAGCACCTGGACGGCGACGTCTGCCGGGAGGTCCTGAACCTGAACCTCGACGGCGTCCGCGCCCGGATCGTCTTCGCGGGGGGCGAGGGCCGGATCGTTTCCGGCGGCGCCTACTGGCACTCGGGCCTCGTCGCCGAGAGCGCCGGCCCCGCGCTCAACCTCCGCGAACCCGGTGTCGTACGCGCCTTCGTGGACGAGGCGGGCCGGCGCGGACTGCTGCCGGGCTCCGGGGAGTTGGACGGGTGGGAGCTGTTCCCGGCTGTGCTGGTCAGCCGAACAGCAGCCACTCCTGGAGCTCCACCAGATTGCCCTCCGGGTCCTTGAGGTGGGCGACGCGCATGCGGTCGGTCAGGGGTGCCGGGCCGTGCACGAGGGTCGCGCCGCGGGCGGTGATCCGCTCGCAGTAGGCGTCCAGGTCGTCGACGCGCAGGACCACCAGGGAACGGTGCCCGGTGGCCGGGTCGCCGAGTTCGCCCAGCAGTTCGGCCATCGTCGCCCGGTCCTGGAGGGCGATCCCCGCCGAACCGGCGGCGGGGCTGAACTTCTCGTACGGCCCGTCCGGCGTCCCCGACTGCGGCTTGAGGCCGAGGACATCGGCGTAGAAGCCGTAGCAGGCGGCGAAGTCGGTGACGAGGAGCCGGACTTGGGCGAGTTCCACGGAGCACGTCCCTTTCGGTGTCAGGACCAGCGACCGGTGCGGCCGAGGAGCAGGGCCGCGGCGGCGGTCCCCGCGGTCGATGTACGCAGCACACTGGGCCCGAGCCGGTAGGGCTTCGCCCCGGCCTCCTCGAAGAGCGCCAACTCCTCCGGCGCCACGCCCCCTTCGGGCCCGACGACCAGCACGATCTCCCCCTCGGCAGGCAGCTCCACGGCCGCCAGCGGTTCCTCACCGCTCTCATGGAGTACGGCGGCGAAGTCGGCCTTGGCGAGAAGTGCCGCGACCTGCTTGGACGTTGCGGCGTCGGCGACCTCGGGGAAGCGGACGCGCCGGGACTGCTTGCCGGCCTCCCGGGCGGTGGCCCGCCACTTACCGAGCGCCTTCAGACCCCGCTCGCCCTTCCACTGCGTGATGCAGCGGGAGGCGGCCCAGGGGACGATCGCGTCGACGCCTACCTCGGTCATGGTCTCCACGGCGAGCTCACCGCGGTCACCCTTGGGCAGGGCCTGGACGACGGTGATCCGGGGAGACTCCTCGGGCTCCTCCGTGACCGAGTCCATCTGCACCACGAGCCGGTCCTTGCCCTCGGTCTCCAGCACCACGCAGTCCGCCCAGCGCCCGGCCCCGTCGGTGAGGATGACATCCTCGCCGGGCCGCAGCCGCTTCACGGAGACCGCGTGCCGCCCTTCGGGGCCGTCGAGGACGTACCGTCCGCCGCCCTGCGCGTCGAAGTGCTCGACCACGAACACCGGAGCCGTCATCGCCCCGCACCGCCTTCCTGCCGTACCGACAACGCTGTCCTGGCCGCGTCGAGTTCGGCCGCCAGCACCTCCACCAGCTGCCCGGCGGGCAGCTCACGGGCCATCCGGTGGCCCTGTCCCGCCCACAGCGCCATGCCCTGCGCATCGCCCGCCTTGGCGGCCGCCTTGCGCAGCGGCGAGGTGAGGTGGTGGACCTCCGGGTAGGCGGCGGGGGCGTAGGGCCCGTGCTCACGCATGAACCGGTTGACGAGCCCGCGGGCGGGCCGCCCGGAGAAGGCGCGGGTCAGCTCGGTGCGGACGTACAGCGGGTTGGTCAGGGCCTGCTTGTGCACGGGGTTCGCACCGGACTCGGGGGTGGCGAGGAACGCCGTGCCGAGCTGGGCCGCGCTCGCGCCCGCGGCGAGGACGGCGGCGATCTGGCTGCCGCGCATGATGCCGCCGGCCGCGACGATCGGGAGGGCGACCGTCTCCCGGATCTGCCCGATCAGCGAGAGGAGCCCTGTCCCGGTCCCGTCGGTCTCGGGGTTGTCGCGATGCGTTCCCTGGTGCCCGCCGGCCTCGATCCCCTGCGCGATCACCGCGTCGGCGCCGGCCCGCTGCACGGCGAGGGCCTCGTCGGCGGTGGTGGCGGTGACGAGGGTGAAGGTTCCGGCACGCCGCAGGGACTCCAGTACCTCGGGGCCGGGCACGCCGAAGTGGAAGGAGACCACGGGCACCGGATTGTCCAGCAGCACGGCGAGCTTGGCGTCGTAGCCGTCGTCCCGCCCGCTGTCGGGATCGCCCAGCTCGCTCTCGTACCAGCCCGCCTCGCCGGCCAGCTGATGGGCGTAGACATCGACGGCAGCCGCGTCCGCGTACTCCGGCTGCGGCATGAACAGGTTCACCCCGAAGGGGCGGCCCGTGAGCCCCCGCAACTGCTTGATCTCCTGGTACATGCCGTCGGCGGTCTTGTACCCGGCAGCAAGGAACCCGAGCCCACCGGCCTCGCTCACGGCGGCGGCAAGCGTCGGCACGGAGACGCCGCCCGCCATGGGGGCCTGCACGATCGGATGGGGGAAAAGATCGGTCAGCGCGGAGGACATGACGGCATGTTGTCACGTCCCCCGAACAGTTCCGAATCCACCCTTCCGCCTGGCCTGGACCAGCCGGTACGTGCGGCACGGGAGGACGGGGCCACCCGTCCTCCCATGCCGTCAGCGACCGTTGAAGGCATCCTTCAACCGCGAGAACAACCCTTGCTGCCCCGGCTGGAACTGCCCCTGCGGGCGCTCCTCGCCGCGCAGCTTGGCCAGCTCGCGCAGCAGCCGCTCCTGCTCGGGGTCCAGCTTCGTCGGTGTCTGCACCTCGACGTGGACGACGAGGTCACCGCGCCCGCCGCCGCGCAGATGCGTGACACCGCGCCCGTGCAGCGGAATCGACTGCCCGGACTGGGTCCCGGGCCGGATGTCGACCTCCTCAAGACCGTCCAGCGTCTCCAACGGCACCTTCGTGCCGAGTGACGCCGCCGTCATCGGAATGGTCACCGTGCAGTGCAGATCGTCCCCGCGCCGCTGGAACATGTTGTGCGGCAGCTCATGGATCTCGACGTACAGGTCACCGGCGGGACCACCGCCGGGCCCGACCTCGCCCTCGCCCGCGAGCTGGATCCGCGTGCCGTTGTCGACACCGGCCGGGATCTTGACCGTGAGCGTGCGCCGGGAGCGGACCCGTCCGTCGCCCGCGCACTCCGGACACGGCGTCGGGACCACGGTGCCGAACCCCTGGCACTGCGGACACGGCCGCGAGGTCATGACCTGCCCGAGGAAGGACCGCGTCACCTGCGAGACCTCGCCGCGCCCGCGGCACATGTCACACGTCTGGGCGGAGGTCCCCGGCGCCGCACCCTCGCCGTTGCAGGTGTTGCAGACGACGGCGGTGTCGACCTGGATGTCCTTCGTCGTGCCGAAGGCCGCCTCGTCGAGCTCGATCTCCAGCCGGATCATCGCGTCCTGGCCGCGCCGCGTACGCGACCTCGGCCCCCGCTGCGACGCGGTCCCGAAGAACGCGTCCATGATGTCCGAGAAGTTCCCGAAGCCACCGGCCCCGAACCCGCCCGCACCGGCACCGCCGGACTGCGAGAGCGGGTCGCCGCCGAGGTCGTAGACCTGCTTCTTCTGCGGGTCCGACAGCACCTCGTAAGCGGCGTTGATCTCCTTGAACCGCTCCTGGGTCTTCGGATCCGGGTTGACGTCCGGGTGCAGCTCGCGTGCGAGCCGCCGGAAGGCCTTCTTGATCTCTTCCTGCGACGCGTCGCGGCGCACGCCGAGAACGGCGTAGTAGTCCGTGGCCACTTACGACTCCGCCAGGATCTGTCCGACGTACCGTGCCACTGCGCGTACCGCTCCCATCGTTCCCGGGTAATCCATGCGGGTCGGTCCGACCACGCCGAGCTTGGCGACTGCCTCGCCGCCCGAACCGTAGCCGACCGACACCACGGACGTGGAGTTGAGTCCCTCGTAGGCGTTCTCGTGCCCGATGCGCACGGTCATGCCCGAATCCCCGGCCTCGCCAAGGAGTTTGAGGAGCACGACCTGCTCCTCAAGGGCCTCCAGGACGGGCCGGATGGTGAGGGGGAAGTCATGTCCGAAGCGGGTCAGATTGGCGGTGCCGCCGATCATCAGCCGCTCCTCGTTCTCCTCGACGAGGGTCTCCAGCAGGGTGGAGAGCACCGCCGAGACCGTGCCCCGGTCCTCGATGTCGAAGCCCTCGGGGAGGTCCTCGACGAGCATCGGCACATCGGTGAAGCGCCGCCCCGCGACCCGGCTGTTCAGCCGGGCCCGCAGATCGGCCAGGGACGTCTCGCCGAACGGCGCCGGGCAGTCGACCATCCGCTGCTCGACCCGGCCGGTGTCCGTGATCAGCACGAGCATCACGCGCGCGGGGGCGAGCGAGAGCAGTTCCACGTGCCGCACGGTGGACCGGGTGAGCGACGGATACTGCACGACGGCGACCTGCCGCGTGAGCTGGGCGAGCAGCCGTACGGTGCGCGCCACCACGTCGTCGAGATCGACGGCGCCGTCGAGGAAGTTCTGGATGGCCCGCCGCTCGGGCGCGGTCATCGGCTTGACGCCGGCCAGCTTGTCGACGAAGAGCCGGTAGCCCTTGTCGGTCGGGATGCGCCCGGCGCTGGTGTGCGGCTGGGCGATGAAGCCCTCGTCCTCCAGCGCCGCCATGTCGTTGCGCACGGTCGCCGGGGAGACGCCGAGGTTGTGCCGCTCGGTGAGGGCCTTGGACCCCACCGGCTCCTCGGTGCCCACGTAGTCCTGGACGATGGCGCGCAGCACCTGAAGCCTGCGTTCACTCAGCATCGCGCACACCTCCAGAAGTCGTCCCCTTGGCGCCTTACCTGGCACTCTGTCCGTCCGAGTGCCAGCCGTCCCCGGCCCAGTGTACGGCTGTGGGGTACACCCCGGGCAAGGCCGGTCCCGCGACGCCGTGCCGGAACGGGCGGTCACCGCTAGCGTCGCCGTATGACGGTGACTTGGGAAGAGCTGGGGTGGGAGCAGGTGGCGGCCGGGGTCTTCCGCTGCCGGCTGCCCGGCTGGGACTGCACGGCGGGGCTGGTCGTCGGCGAGGGTACGGCGCTGGTGGTCGACGCCGGGTCGAGCCTCGCCGAGGGCGGGCGGCTGCGGATGCGGGCGGAGGCGCTGACCGGTCACCGTGTGACCCATCTCGCGCTGACGCACCCCCATTTCGATCATGTCTTCGGGGCGGCCGCGTTCGCCGGGGCGGAGGTCTACGGCGCGGTGGGCATCGAGTCGGCGTTCGCGCCGCACGCGCGCGACGAGCTGCGCGCGGACGCGCTCCGCAACGGCCTGGACGCCCGCCTGGCCGACGAGGCGGTGGACACGCTCGCCCCGCCCCGGCACCACGTCTCCGGCGAGTGGACCCTCGATCTGGGCGGCGGCCGGCAGGTGCTGCTGGCGAACGTGGGCCCCGGCCACACCGCCCACGACCTGGCGGTCCTGGTCCCGGGCAGCCCGGAGGTCGTCTTCTGCGGCGACCTGGTCGAGGAGTCGGGCGAGCCGCAGGCGGGCCCCGACGCCGTGCCGTCGCACTGGCCCGCCGCCCTGGACCGGCTGCTGGACCTGGGCGGCGAGGACGCGCTGTACGTGCCCGGTCACGGAGCGGTGGTGGACGCGGCGTTCGTACGGCGCCAGCGCGACGCCCTGGCGGCCCGCTTCGGCGTGTCGCGCTGATCGCCCGACGGCTTCTCCTATCGTCATCCGAATGCGCCAGTACTCCGCCGACCTGACCCCTCCGTGGAAGAAGCCCAAGCCGGTCCCCGAGGTCCCGGCGGACCCGGGCCTGGTGGTCGAGGAGCCCGGCACCGGCTTCTGCGGCGCGGTGATCCGCTGCGAGGCGGGCACGGTGACGCTGGAGGACCGCTTCGGCAAGCACCGGGTGTTCCCGCTGGAGCCGCGGGGCTTCCTGCTGGAGGGCAGGGTGGTGACCCTCGTACGCCCCGCCGGGGCGCAGCAGCGACCGACCCGTACCGCGTCCGGTTCCGTCGCCGTCCCCGGTGCACGCGCGCGCGTGGCGCGCGCCGGGCGCATCTACGTCGAGGGCCGGCACGACGCCGAACTGGTCGAGAAGGTGTGGGGCGACGACCTGCGCATCGAGGGCGTGGTGGTGGAGTACCTGGAGGGCGTGGACGACCTGCCGTCGATCGTCGCGGACTTCGCCCCGGGGCCGGACGCGCGCCTGGGCATCCTGGTCGACCACCTCGTCCCCGGCACGAAGGAGTGGCGGATCGCGCAGGAGGTGACCAGCGAGCACGCCCTCGTGGTCGGCCACCCCTACATCGACGTCTGGGAGGCGGTGAAGCCGTCGTCGCTGGGCATCGAGGCCTGGCCCCGGGTCCCGCACGGCCAGGACTGGAAGACGGGCGTGTGCCGGGCGCTGGGGTGGCCGTCGGAGAACACGGGCGCGGTGTGGCAGGCGATCCTTGCCAGGGTGACCTCGTACAAGGACCTGGAGCCGGAGCTGCTGGGCAGGGTCGAGGAACTGATCGACTTCGTCACGGCCCCCGCGTAGCCGCTCAGTCCACCAGGTCCCGCACCACCGCGTCCGCCAGCAGCCGCCCCCGCAGCGTCAGCACCGCACGCCCCGCCGCGTACGGCTCCTCCTGGAGCAGCCCGTCCGACAGTGCCCGGCGCGAGGCCGCCAGCCCGTCCGTGCGCAGGAGGTCCAGCGGCACGCCCTCGCGCAGCCGCAGCTCCAGCAGGATCCGCTCCACCCGTCGGTCCTCGTCCGACAGCAGCTCGCGCCCCGCCCCCGGCGACCGCCCGGTGGCCAGCGCCGCCGCGTACGCCCCGGGGTGCTTCACGTTCCACCAGCGCACCCCGCCCACGTGCGAGTGCGCGCCAGGTCCGGCGCCCCACCAGTCGGCGCCCCGCCAGTACAGCTCGTTGTGCAGACAGCGGCCCGCTTCCGAGGTGGCCCAGTTCGACACCTCGTACCAGTCGTAGCCCGCCTCCGACAGCGCCGACTCCGCGATCAGGTACCGGTCGGCGTGCACGTCGTCGTCGGTCATCGGGACCTCGCCGCGGCGGATGCGGCGGGCCAGCTGGGTGCCCTCCTCGACGATCAGCGCGTACGCCGAGACATGGTCGGGACCGGCGCCCAGCGCCGCCTCCAGCGACGCCCGCCAGTCGTCGTCGGACTCCCCCGGCGTGCCGTAGATCAGATCCAGGTTGACGTGCTCGAAGCCCGCCGCACGGGCCTCCGCCACGCAGGCCTCCGGGCGGCCGGGCGTGTGCGTCCGGTCCAGCACCCGCAGCACGTGCTGCTTCGCGCTCTGCATGCCGAAGGAGATCCGGTTGAAGCCGCCCTGCCGGAGCGTGGCCAGGTATGCCGGGTCCACCGACTCCGGGTTCGCCTCCGTCGTGATCTCCGCGTCCGCCGCGAGACCGAACTCGTCGCGGATCGCCCCCAGCATCCGTACGAGATCGTCCGCGGCCAGCAGGGTCGGCGTACCGCCGCCGACGAAGACCGTGCGGACGGCCCGCGGGTCGTCGCCCAGGACCTTCCGGGCCAGCCGGATCTCGTCGATCAGGGTGTCCGCGTAGTTGTCGCGGGAGGCCAGGACGCCGCCCGTGCCACGCAGCTCGGTGGCGGTGTAGGTGTTGAAGTCGCAGTAGCCGCAGCGGGTCGCGCAGTACGGGACGTGCAGATAGAACCCGAGGGGTCGGTCGGCGGCCCCGGCGAGCGCGGACGCGGGAAGTGCGCCGTCGTCGGGGACGGGCTCGCCGTCGGGGAGTGCGGAAGGCATGCCTTCCATTGTCCAGCACCCCGCGCGTTCACTCGGCCTGGAGCACCAGCAGCGCCAGATCGTCCTCCGGCGGCCGCCCGCCGAACTCGTGCACCAGCCGCCGGATGCGCTCCGCGATGAGGGCGGCGCTCAGCCCGGCGCAGCCGGCGAGCGCGGTCGCGAGGCCGTCGCCGTCGTCGAACTGGCGCGAGCCGGAGCGCCGCTCGGTCACCCCGTCGGTGACGCACAGCAGGCTGTCGCCGCGCCGCAGCTCGAAGGTCTCGCTGGTGTACGTGGCGTCCTCGACGACCCCGAGGAGGGTCTGCGGCTGCGCGGCGGTGCGCACGCTGCCGTCGGGGCCGAGCAGCAGCGGCAGCGGGTGCCCGGCGGAGGCGAGGGTGCAGCGGACGCCTCCGGCGAAGGGGACGAGCTCGCCGTAGAGGAGGGACAGGAAGCGGGTCTGCGGTCCGTCGCCGGGGGCGCCCGGTCCGGCCAGGGCGCGTGCGGCGGCGTCGGTGGCCTCCGTGGTCTCGTCGAGGAGGAGCTGGTTGAGGCGGTCGAGGACGTCGGCGACGCGGTAGCCCTCGCGGGCGAGCAGCCGCAGCCAGGGCCGGGCCAGGCCGATGACGACGGCGGCCTCGGGCCCCTTGCCCTGGACGTCGCCGACGGCGAAGCACCAGCGGCCGTCGCCGGCCGGGAACAGGTCGTAGAAGTCGCCGCTGGGTCCGCCCTTGTCGCACGGCTCGTAGACGAGCGCGCTGGTCAGCCCGGGGATCTCGGCGACGGCTCCGGGCAGCAGGCCGCGCTGGAGGACGGCGCTGATGGTGGCCTGGCGGGCGTACTGGCGGGCCGCTCCGATGGCGAGGGCGACCCGGCGGCCGAGGTCCTCCACGAGCCCGGTGACCTCGTCGGGGAAGCCCAGCAGTCCGGCCCGCCCGATGACGAGGGTGCCCAGCGGACGGCCGCCCGCGATCAGCCGGTACGCGAGCGCCGTGCCCTCCGCCTCGTACGGGCCGAGCGCCTGGCCGGGCCAGGGGTGGGGGACGGGCCCGGAGCGCAGATCGTCCGGCGGGCACGGCGGGTCCTTCTCCAGGGTCCGGCGCAGTTCCTCGATACGGGTCTCGCTGCCGTGCCAGACCCGGGCGAGGTGCGGTCCGGCCCCGGGGAGGTCGCCCACGGCTCCGGCCGGGCGCGGGGAGCCCCAGCGGCCGGTGGCCTCGTCCTCCAGCCACACCGCGCACCAGTCGGCCAGCCGGGGCACCAGCAGCTGCCCGGCGAGCGCGGCGACCAGGTTCTCGTCGAGCTGTCCGGCGAGCAGGTCGGAGGCTTCGGCGAGGAAGGACAGCGCGCCGCGGTTGAGCCACTCCCGGTCGCGCTCGGGCCGCCGCGGGGCGGGGCGGGGTATGGCGAGGGTGCGGGGAGCGCCCTGGGCGCTCTGTGCGGCATGCTCCTCGCTCTCCTCGGCCGGCAGTCTGGCCCACACCGTCTTCATGCCGGTGCGATACGTGACGCCCCAGGCCTCGGCGAGCCGGGCGACCAGGCGCAGTCCGCGGCCGTACTCCGGTGTCTCGTGCGGGAGTTCGGCCCGGCCGTCGTGCGGTGCGCGCGAGGGATGGCGGTCGGAGACCTCGACGACCAGCGCGCCCGTCTCCTCCGCCCGGCACACCAGCTCGACCTCGGTTCCGGCGTGGACGACGGCGTTGGTGACGAGTTCGCTGGTGACGATGAGGGCGTCATCGGCGAGGGAGCCGGTGAGGTGTTCGCTGCCGGGCAGGCCGAGTCCGGCCCATTCCGCGATCCGGGCGCGCACGAACGCGCGGGCGGAGCCCGGCGCGAGGGAGCTTCCGGGCAGCGTCACGCGCGCCTGCGCACGCGGTCGCGCGCCCTCGTGCACAGGCGCATCGGAGGCACGGGAAGCAGTCTCCCGTTGCACCGGAATGGCCCCCATGGACAGCTCCCCGAGCGGTTCGGACGAATACGCCGCAGTCGACGCCCACAGAGTGACAGACTGGCCACGCCCATAAGCACCGAGTTACCGAAGTGGGCCGCCATGAGTGAGAACAGTGGTACACGCGTGCTCGAAGACGGACAGATTCGAGCATCGGATCTCCTTCCTCTGCTCGCCGCGATGACATCGGCGCGGGACGGCGACTTCCGGAAGGTCTCCGATCCGGCCACCGGTCCGGTGGCCGAACTCGTCGCGGTCTACAACCAGATCCTGGACCGGAGCCTGCACTTCAACTCGGAGGTGCAGCGGGTCAAGCGGGAGCTGGTGCGGCACGGCCGGCTCGACGAGCGGCTCACCGCCAGCCCGGGCCAGGGCCAGTGGACGGCCCGGGTCAACGATGTGAACCAGCTGCTCGACGCCCTGGTCGCCCCGGCGGCGAACGCCACCCGTGTGCTGGACGCGGTGGCCGGCGGCGATCTCACCCAGCGGGTCGATCTGCACGACGGGACCCGGCAGTTACGGGGCGATCTGCGCCGGCTGGGCCGCGCCGTGAACAAGATGGTCGACCAGCTGTCGCTGTTCACCGGCGAGGTGACCCGGGTGGCCCGCGAGGTCGGCACCGAGGGGCGGCTCGGCGGACGGGCCAAGGTGCAGGGTCTGTCGGGCAGTTGGCGGGATGTGACCGAGGCGGTCAACACCATGGCGTCCCGGCTGACCGCACAGGTGCGCGACATCGCCCTGGTGACCACGGCGGTGGCCCGCGGCGACCTGACCCGTACGGTCACGGTCGAGGCGACCGGCGAACTGCTCGAACTGAAGCTGACCGTCAACACGATGGTGGACCAGCTCTCCGCCTTCGCCGACGAGGTCACCCGCGTCGCCCGCGAGGTCGGCACCGAAGGTCAGCTGGGCGGGCGCGCCCAGGTGCGGGGCGTGTCGGGCGTCTGGAAGGACCTCACCGACAACGTCAACTTCATGGCCTCGAACCTGACCTCGCAGGTCCGCAACATCGCCCAGGTCACCACGGCCGTCGCCAACGGCGACCTGTCGCAGAAGATCACCGTCGACGCGCAGGGCGAGATCCTGGAGCTGAAGTCCACCATCAACACCATGGTCGACCAGCTCTCCGCCTTCGCCGACGAGGTCACCCGCGTCGCCCGCGAGGTCGGCACCGAAGGCAACCTCGGCGGCCGGGCTCAGGTGCGCGGTGTGTCGGGCGTCTGGAAGGACCTCACCGACAACGTCAACTTCATGGCCGACAACCTCACTTCCCAGGTGCGGAACATCGCCCTGGTGTCCACGGCCGTGGCCCAGGGCGACCTCGGCAAGAAGATCACGGTGGAGGCGAAGGGCGAGATCCTGGAGCTGAAGTCCACCATCAACACCATGGTCGACCAGCTCTCCGCCTTCGCCGACGAGGTCACCCGCGTCGCCCGCGAGGTCGGCACCGAGGGCAACCTCGGCGGTCAGGCCCAGGTGCGGGGCGTGTCCGGCGTCTGGAAGGACCTCACCGACAACGTCAACTTCATGGCGCTGAACCTCACTTCCCAGGTACGGAACATCGCCCAGGTGACCACGGCCGTCGCCAACGGCGACCTGTCGAAGAAGATCACCGTCGACGCGCGCGGCGAGATCCTCGAACTGAAGGACACCGTCAACACGATGGTGGAGCAGCTGCGCGCCTTCGCCGACGAGGTGACCCGCGTGGCCCGCGAGGTCGGCACCGACGGCCGGCTGGGCGGCCGGGCCCAGGTGCTGGGCGTCTCGGGCGTCTGGCGGGACCTGACCGACAACGTCAACTACATGGCCGACAACCTCACTTCCCAGGTACGGAACATCGCCCAGGTGACGACGGCCGTCGCCAACGGCGACCTGTCGAAGAAGATCGACGTGGACGCGCGCGGCGAGATCCTGGAGCTGAAGACCGCCATCAACACCATGGTCGACACCCTGTCCTCCTTCTCCTCCGAGGTCACCCGGGTGGCCCGCGAGGTCGGCTCCGAGGGCCAACTCGGCGGCCAGGCCCGGGTCGAGGGCGTCTACGGCACCTGGAAGCGCCTGACGACGAACGTGAACGAGCTCGCCCTGAACCTGACCACGCAGGTCCGCGCCATCGCCGAGGTCGCCTCCGCGGTGGCCCAGGGCGACATGTCCCGCTCCATCACGGTGGAGGCGCGCGGCGAGGTGGCCGAGCTGAAGGACAACATCAACCTGATGGTGGCCAATCTGCGCGAGACGACCCGCGCCAAGGACTGGCTGGAGTCCAACCTGGCCCGGCTGGCCGCGCTGATGCAGGGCCACCGCGATCTGATGGAGGTCGCCGACCTGATCCTGCGCGAGCTGACCCCGTTGGTGAACGCCCAGTACGGCGCGTTCTTCCTGGCCGACCCCGACGAGGACAGTGCCTCTCTCCGCACAACCGTTCCTGCGAAAGGTCTTGCGTTCATCGCCGGCTACGGCGCAGCTCAGGGCGCTACCGTCGAGACCGGCGGCCTGCCCGTGCACGGCCTGGTCCGGCAGGCCGCCCGCGAGAAGAAGCGCATCCTGGTGGAGGAGGCCCCGCCGGACTACATCACCATCAGCAGCGGGCTCGGCGAGGCGGCGCCCACGACGATCGTCATCATCCCGATCCTGTTCGAGGACAAGCTCCTCGGCGTGATCGAGCTGGCCTCCTTCTCCCGCTTCTCCGACGTCCACCTGGCGTTCTTCGACCAGTTCGTGAACACCATCGGCGTCGCGATCAACACCATCATCGCCAACTCCCGTACCGAATCGCTCCTCGGCGAGTCCCAGCGCCTGGCCATGCAGCTCCAGGAGCGCTCGGACGAACTCCAGGAGCAGCAGGCGGAGTTGCAGCGCTCCAACGCCGAACTGGAGGAGAAGGCCGCCCTGCTGGCCACCTCCTCCCAGTACAAGTCGGAGTTCCTGGCGAACATGTCGCACGAGCTGCGCACCCCGCTGAACTCCCTGCTCATCCTGGCCCGCCTGCTCTCGGACAACCCGGACGGCCATCTCTCCGACCAGGAGGTCCAGTTCGCGACGACGATCCACCGCTCGGGCTCCGACCTGCTCCAGCTGATCAACGACATCCTCGACCTGTCGAAGATCGAGGCGGGCCGGATGGACGTACGCCCCAAGCGCCTGCCCCTCATCAAGCTGCTGGACTACGTGCACGCCACCTTCCGCCCGCTCACCCTCGACCGGGGTCTCGCCTTCGAGGTGTCGGTCGGCGAGGACGTGCCGCGCGAGATGTACTCGGACGAACAGCGCCTCCAGCAGATCCTGCGCAACCTGCTGTCCAACGCGATCAAGTTCACCGCCTCGGGCCGGGTCGAACTGCGGGTCAGCCGGGTCAAGGACCCCGAGCACGTCTACGTACGCGAGAGCGACGAGGTGATCGCCTTCGCGGTCTCCGACACCGGCATCGGCATCGCGCGGGAGAAACTCCCGGTGATTTTCGAGGCGTTCCAGCAGGCCGACGGCACCACCAACCGCAAGTACGGCGGCACCGGCCTCGGTCTGTCCATCAGCCGGGAGATCGCGGGCCTGCTCGGCGGCCGCATCATCGCCGAGAGCGAACCCGGCAAGGGCTCCACGTTCACCCTCTACGTCCCCGTCGTCAGCCCCGGCCACACGGCGACGGGCCCCACCCCCGAGGACCGGCATCTGCCGATCCCGGACCAGCTGTCGACCGAGCCCTTCCCCAGCGCGCACGACATGGACGACTCCTGGCCCACGCTGACCAAGCTGGAGACCTGGCAGTCCGGACGCGCCGGCCAGGTGCTGCCCGGACGGCGGGTGCTGATCGTCGACGACGACATCCGCAATGTCTTCGCGCTCACCCATGTCCTCGGCCGCGTCGGCATGCCGGTCCTGTACGCGGAGAACGGCCGCGAGGGCATCGAGACCCTGGAGCGCAACCCGGACGTCGAACTCGTCCTGATGGACATCATGATGCCGGAGATGGACGGCTACGAGACCATCGCCGCCATCCGCCGCACCCCCCGCTGGACAGGGCTGCCCATCATCGCGCTGACCGCCAAGGCCATGCCCGGCGACCGTGAGAAATCCATTGCGCGCGGCGCCAACGAGTACGTGCCCAAACCGGTGGACGTCGACCAGCTGCTGACCGTCGTCTGCGCACTCCTCGACCCCGACGCCGAGGACAAGACCGACGCCTCGGAGGAGGAGGCCCCGTCGTGATCGCCGAGACAACGACCGCAGAACGCCCCGGCATCCTCCTGGTCGACGACATGGAGGACAACCTGATCGCACTGGAGGCCGTTCTCGCGTCCCTCAACGAGCCGCTGGTGCGGGCCCGTTCGGGCGAGGAGGCGATGAAGGCGCTGCTGCGCCGGCGGTTCGCCCTCATCCTGCTCGACATCCGTATGCCGGGCATGGACGGCTTCGAGACCGCCGCCAACATCAAACGGCTCGACCAGACCAAGGACGTGCCGATCATCTTCCTGACCGGCGCGGAGGACGACTCCGGCTACGCCTTCCGCGGCTATGCGACAGGCGCGGCCGACTATCTGACCAAGCCGTTCGACCCGTGGGTGCTGCGGGCGAAGGTGCGGGTGTTCTTGGAGCTGCACCGCAAGCAGCTCCAGTTGGAGGCGTTGAGAGCCGAAGTACAAGAACTCCGGGCACAGGTGGGCAAGGGGACGGCCTCTTAGGGGCGCGGGGGACTGCGCAGTCCCCCGCGCCCACCCCCTACGCCTCGCGCGACCCCTCGTACATCTCGTCGATGAGGTGCTTGTACTCCCGCTCCACAACCGGCCGCTTCAGCTTCAGGCTCGGCGTGATCTCCCCGTGCTCCACGTCGAGGTCCCGCGGCAGCAGCCGGAACTTCTTGATGGTCTGCCACTTCTGGAGCCCGGAGTTGAGCTGCTGGACGTAGCCGTCGACCATCTCCACCGTGGCCGGCGCCGCGACGATCTCGGCGTACGGCTTGCCGCCGAGCCCGTTCTCCTCGGCCCACGCCAGGATGGACACCTCGTCGAGCGCGATGAGCGCCGTGCAGAAGTTCCGGTCGGCGCCGTGGACCAGGATGTTGGAGACGTACGGGCACACCGCCTTGAATTGTCCCTCGACCTCGGCGGGCGCGATGTACTTGCCGCCGGAGGTCTTGATCAGGTCCTTCTTGCGGTCGGTGATCCGCAGGTACCCGTCCGGGGAGAGCTCCCCGATGTCCCCGGTGTGGAACCAGCCGTCGGCCTCCAGCACCTCGGCGGTCTTCTCGGGCAGCCCGTGATAGCCCTCCATGATCCCGGGACCGCGCAGCAGGATCTCGCCGTCGTCCGCGATGCGCACCTCGGTGCCGGGCAGCGGCTTGCCGACCGTGCCGGTGCGGTAGGCCTCACCGGGGTTCACGAAGGAGGCCGCGGAGGACTCGGTCAGGCCGTAGCCCTCCAGGATGTGAATCCCGGCGCCGGCGAAGAAGTAGCCGATCTCCGGCGCGAGTGCCGCGCTGCCCGAGACGCACGCCCGCAGGTTGCCGCCGAAGGCCTCGCGGATCTTGGCGTAGACGAGCGCGTCGGCGACCTTGTGCTTGGCGCCGAGCCCGAAGGGGACGGAGGCCGTGCCGGTGCGCCGGAAGTTGTCCTGGCTGACCTTGGCGTACTCGCGGGAGAGTCCGGCGGCCCACTGGAAGATCTTGTACTTGGCGCCGCCGCCCGCACGGGCCTTGGCGGCGACCCCGTTGTAGACCTTCTCGAAGATGCGCGGCACGGCAGCCATGTACGTCGGCTGGACGACCGGCAGGTTCTCGATGATCTTGTCGACGCGGCCGTCGACGGCGGTGACGTGCCCGACCTCGATCTGGCCGGAGGTGAGCACCTTGCCGAAGACGTGCGCGAGCGGCAGCCACAGGTACTGGATGTCGTCCGGGCCGACCAGCCCGGTCGCCGCGATCGCCTTCGCCATGTACGCCCAGTTGTCGTGCGGCAGGCGCACGCCCTTGGGGCGGCCGGTGGTGCCGGAGGTGTAGATCAGCGTGGCGAGCTGGTCCTTGGTGATCGCGCCGACCCGCTCCTTGATCAGGTCGGGGTCCTTCTCCAGCCGGGCGGCGCCGCGCTTCTCCAGCTCGTCCAGGGTGAGGATCCAGTCGGCGGTCTCGACGCCGGCCGGGTCGATCACCACGACATGCGTGAGGTCGGGCAGCTCGGCGCGCTTCTCGACCGCCTTGGCCAGCTGGGCGGCGTCCTCGGCGATCAGCACCCGGCTGTCGGAGTCGGCCAGGATGAACGCCGACTCGTCCGCGTTGGTCTGCGGGTACACGGTCGTGGTGGCCGCGCCGGCGCACATGATGCCGAGGTCGGCGAGGATCCACTCGAACCGGGTCGAGGAGGCCAGCGCCACCCGCTGCTCGGGCTGGACCCCCAGTTCGATGAGGCCGGCCGCGATGGCGTAGACCCGCTCGGCGGCCTGGGCCCAGCTCAGCGACTTCCAGTCGTCGGGGCCCTCCCCCGAGGTCGGTGCTACGGGGTAGCGGTAGGCCTCGGCGTCCGGCGTAGCCGCCACGCGCTCCAGGAAGAGGGCCGCCACGCTCGGCGGACGGTTCTCGATCAAAGTCTGTGTGTCGCTCACGACATCCTCCGGGGCCCGCGACGATGCGGCTGGCTCAGGGTGCGGCTGGTTCCACTCGCGCGCCGTTGTTTAACTCGCGAGTAACTATCGAGCAGGGATCAGGGTAAGGCGCGACCGGCCTCGGCGTAAGAGCCCGCGCCCTGTCACTTCGTACAGAGAGCTACCCCGTACATGCGCAGAGGCCCGCCGCACTTTCGTACGACGGACCCCTCGATGACCGTTTTGCCGGAGCGACCTGAGGTAACCCGCGGTTACTTCTTGCCCTTCGCCGATCCCGCGCTGTCATCACTGCTCAGTACGGCGATGAAGGCTTCCTGCGGAACTTCCACGGAACCCACCATCTTCATCCGCTTCTTGCCCTCCTTCTGCTTCTCCAGCAGCTTCCGCTTACGCGAGATGTCACCGCCGTAGCACTTGGCGAGGACGTCCTTGCGGATGGCGCGGATGGTCTCGCGGGCGATGACCCGGGAGCCGATGGCGGCCTGGATGGGCACCTCGAAGGCCTGCCGCGGGATGAGCTCGCGCAGCTTGGCGACGAGCCGCACGCCGTAGGCGTACGCCGCGTCCTTGTGCGTGATCGCGGAGAAGGCGTCGACCTTGTCGCCGTGCAGCAGGATGTCGACCTTCACCAGGCTGGAGGTCTGCTCGCCGGTGGGCTCGTAGTCCAGCGACGCGTAGCCACGCGTCTTCGACTTCAGCTGGTCGAAGAAGTCGAAGACGATCTCGGCGAGCGGCAGGGTGTAGCGGATCTCGACCCGGTCCTCGGAGAGGTAGTCCATGCCGAGGAGGGTGCCGCGCCGGGTCTGGCACAGCTCCATGATCGAGCCGATGAACTCGGTGGGCGCGAGGATCGTGGCGCGCACGACCGGCTCGTACACCTCGTTGATCTTGCCCTCGGGGAACTCGCTCGGGTTGGTGACGGTGTGCTCGCTGCCGTCCTCCATCACCACCCGGTAGACCACGTTCGGCGCGGTGGCGATCAGGTCGAGACCGAACTCGCGCTCCAGCCGCTCCCGGATCACGTCCAGGTGCAGCAGGCCGAGGAAGCCGACGCGGAAGCCGAAGCCGAGGGCCGCGGAGGTCTCCGGCTCGTAGACGAGGGCGGCGTCGTTGAGCTGGAGCTTGTCCAGGGCCTCGCGCAGCTCGGGGTAGTCGGAGCCGTCCAGCGGATACAGACCGGAGAAGACCATCGGCTTCGGGTCCTTGTAGCCGCCGAGGGCTTCCGTCGCGCCCTTGTGCTGGCTGGTGACGGTGTCACCGACCTTGGACTGGCGGACGTCCTTCACACCGGTGATCAGGTAGCCCACCTCGCCGACGCCGAGACCGTCGGCGCCCAGCATCTCGGGCGAGTTCGTCCCGATCTCCAGCAGCTCGTGGGTGGCGCCCGTCGACATCATCCTGATGCGCTCGCGCTTGTTGAGCTGGCCGTCGATGACACGGACGTACGTCACGACACCGCGGTAGGAGTCGTAGACCGAGTCGAAGATCATGGCGCGCGCGGGCGCGTCCTTGACGCCGACCGGCGCGGGGACCTCGGCGACGACCTTGTCGAGCAGCGCGTCGACGCCCACACCGGTCTTCGCGGAGACCCGGAGCACATCGGACGGGTCGCAGCCGACCAGGTTGGCGAGCTCCTCGGCGAACTTCTCGGGCTGCGCCGCCGGCAGGTCGATCTTGTTCAGTACGGGGATGATCGTGAGGTCGTTCTCCATCGCCAGGTACAGGTTGGCGAGGGTCTGGGCCTCGATGCCCTGGGCCGCGTCAACGAGGAGGACCGTCCCCTCGCAGGCGGCGAGCGACCGGGAGACCTCGTAGGTGAAGTCGACGTGCCCCGGGGTGTCGATCATGTTGAGGATGTGCGTGTTGCCCGGGTCCGTGGTGGGGGCCCAGGGCAGACGCACGGCCTGGGACTTGATCGTGATACCGCGCTCGCGCTCGATGTCCATGCGGTCGAGGTACTGAGCGCGCATCTGCCGCTGCTCGACCACGCCGGTCAGCTGGAGCATCCGGTCGGCGAGTGTGGACTTGCCGTGGTCGATGTGCGCGATGATGCAGAAATTGCGGATCAGAGCCGGGTCGGTACGGCTCGGCTCGGGCACATTGTTAGGGGTCGCGGGCACGCAGGGTCCTGTCTCTTGAGGCGCCTTGTGCCTCGGGTCGGATCGATACGTAGCCTCCATGGTCCCACGGCCGGGGACCGGCGGCCGGTTTGGGCCAGCTGGCGGGCCGCTGGTAGTGTGGGGGGCTGTGTCTCATGCCCTCTCAGCGCGAGGCACGACTCCAAGAAATCACCTGGCACGGGACCCGGGATTCCTCCTGGCCCCGCGCCTGAACCTGAAAAGGCTCATTCGTGGCGAACATCAAGTCCCAGATCAAGCGGATCAAGACCAACGAGAAGGCGCGGCTGCGCAACAAGGCCGTCAAGTCCTCCCTGAAGACCGCGATCCGCAAGGCCCGTGAGGCTGCTGCCGCGGGTGACGTCGAGAAGGCCACCGAGTACCAGCGCGCTGCCGCGCGTCAGCTCGACAAGGCCGTCTCGAAGGGCGTCATCCACAAGAACCAGGCCGCCAACAAGAAGTCGGCGCTGGCTTCCAAGGTCGCGTCCCTCAAGGGCTGAACCTCTTCTTTGATCTGACCGGTCCTGCGGGACCGACCGCCGGAGGGACCCAGAGCGGGCCCTCTCTCATCCGCTCCCGTCCGGCACCCACGGATCCGCGCGCGGCCTGCGTTCGCCACGCGGGCGCGGATCCAGCAGCTTGAACCCGAAGGCCCCGGCCCCTCGCCCTTCCCCAGGGCGGGGCCGGGGCCTTCGGCTTGCCGGTTGTCTCTTGTCGTTGTCGCTCACGACCAGAAGTCGTTGGCCCTGTCGATGCTCTCGACGCACTCGTCGAGATCGGTGGCCTTGTCCCCGACGATCCGGAAGACGATGCATCCGGTCTCGTCGATGTGCTTGCCGTTGCGATCGGCCGTGAAGTGATGCACGGCGACGGCGTGCCCCCGGCCGTCGACGAGGATGTTCCGCAGGTCGACCTGCATGGTCCCGCCCGTCTCCGCGGCCAGCCGACCGTACATCTCGATGATCGCGTCCTGCCCCTTGTAGTCCCCCGAGAGCGGGTGGCTACCGGGCACATGTTGCGTACAGTCCGCCGACATCAGCCCGCGCAGGGTGTCCATGTCACCCCGTATGAAGGCCTCGTACCCCTTGCGGACGAGCTGCGCGTGCGGGTGTTCAGCCATGACCATCGCCGCCTTTCCGTTGCTTGGCGATATGTGGCTGGTAGTTCCGATTGTCCTCTGCGGGGGTGAAGGGGCTAGTGGATCACGGGGGGAGGACTGCTTCGGGGGTGAAGGGCTAGTGGATCACGGGGGAGGACTGCTGATTCACGTGCGCCCGCGCGACCGGGCCGCCCGCGCGATCGCCACGACGGCCTTCTCCAGGGCGTACTCGGGGTCGTCCCCGCCGCCCTTCACTCCGGCGTCGGCCTCGGCGACCGCCTGCAGGGCGACGGCCACCCCGTCCGGGGTCCACCCGCGCATCTGCTGCCGGACCCGGTCGATCTTCCAGGGCGGCATACCGAGCTCACGGGCCAGATCGGCCGGCCGGCCGCCCCGTGCCGACGACAGCTTCCCGATCGCCCGCACGCCCTGCGCCAGCGCGCTGGTGATCATCACCGGCGCCACGCCCGTGGCCAGCGACCACCGCAGCGCCTCCAGCGCCTCCGCGGCCCGCCCCTCGACGGCACGGTCGGCGACGGTGAAGCTCGACGCCTCGGCCCGCCCGGTGTAGTACCGCCCGACAACGGCTTCGTCGACGGTCCCCTCGACGTCGGCGACGAGCTGCGACACGGCGGAGGCCAGCTCGCGCAGATCGCTGCCGATGGCATCGACGAGCGCCTGGCAGGCCTCAGGGGTGGCGGACCTCCCGGCGGCCCGGAACTCCTGCCGCACAAAGGCCAGCCGATCCGCCGGCTTCGTCATCTTCGGGCAGGCGACCTCCCGGGCCCCCACCTTCCGCGCGGCGTCAAGGAGCTTCTTGCCCTTGACCCCACCGGCATGCAGCAGCACCAGGGTGATCTCCTCTGCGGGCGACCCCAGATACGCCTGCACGTCCTTGACGGTGTCGGCCGACAGATCCTGCGCATTGCGTACGACGACGACCTTGCGCTCCGCGAACAACGACGGGCTGGTCAGCTCGGCAAGCGTCCCCGGCTGCAACTGGTCCGGGGTCAGATCCCGCACATCCGTATCGGCGTCGGCGGCCTTCGCGGCGGCCACCACCTCCTGCACGGCCCGATCAAGCAGCAACTCCTCCTGCCCCACGGCAACCGTCACCGGGGCAAGCAGATCCTCATTCGCACTCTTCCTGGCCATCCCGACAAGCATGGCACGCCCCACCGACAACGCCGCCCCACCCGGCGACCGGCCCTACGGCTCCTCCCGCCAGCCGTCCCACTCCCCCGCGAACGCGTCCAGCTCGGCAGGATCGAGCCGCCCCTCGTCGTCCCGCACCACCACCAGCCACTGCGCGTCCTCCGCGTCGTCCTCCCCGGCCAACGCGTCCCGCACCAGCTGCGGCTCCTCGGCCAACCCGAACCGCTCCCCGAGCGCCTCGGCCACCTCCTCCGCGGCATCACGGTCGGGCAGCACCAGCACATGTCTCACATCGCTCACGGAGCCATTTTCCGGTACCCCGACCCCCGCCGAACGCGCAGGTCAGCCCTTCGGCACGAGCTGCACATCGAGGTCGACCCCAATACTCGGCCCCACCACCGCGATCCCCCGCGCCAGCATCGTCTGCCAGCTCACGGTGAAGTCGTCACGATGCAGCTCCGTCCGCGCCCGGCACGCCGCCCGCACCTCCCCCTCCATCCCGTTGCCGAGCCCGAGGTACTCCGTGTCGAGCGTGACCGTCCGCGTCACCCCGTGCAGCGACAGCGCCCCGGTCACGGCCCACCGGTTGCCGCCCTTGTGCACGAACCGTTCGCTGTAGAACTCCAGCGTCGGGAAGTGGGCGACGTCCAGAAAGTCCCCCGACCGCAGATGGTCGTCCCGCATCCGCACACCCGTGTCGATGGACGCCGCGTCGATCACCACATGCATCGCCGACTGCTCCACCCGGTCCGCGATCCGCACCGCCCCGGCGAAGGAGTTGAACCGCCCGTGAATCCGCGCCAACCCGATGTGCCGCGCGGTGAACCCGATCGAGGAATGCATCGGCTCGATCTCCCAGTCCCCCGGCGCCGGCAACTCCGGCAGCTGCGCGACCTGAAGCGTCACGTCCCCCAGCGAGGCGAGTGAGTCCTCCGCGACCATCGCCGTCGCCCGGTACGGCGTGTAGCCCTCGGCCGACACCGCGAGCCGGTACTCGCCCGCGGGCACCGTCGTCACGAACGAGCCGAAGGGATCCGTACCCCCGCTGACCACCTTGCGCCCCATGGCGTCACTGACCGCGAACTCGGCATGCCGCACCGGCTCGTTGGCAGGATCGAGCACCCGGCAGCTCAGCACCCCGGCACTCGGCGGCGTCGGCACCGCCGCCAGGGGACTCGTCCGGTTGACCCGGTTCGTTCGGTTTCCCAGCCAGCGGCCGATCATCTTCGACACCTCTGCACGAATCGACATTTCATCTGTTGCCGAAGATGCATTCGATCACTGTTGAGGCTTTCGAGGCAACACGGGCCCACATCACGGGAAACCAGCAGATGTGCTGGGACTACGTACGAGTAACCCGATCTGCCCGCTATGCACCTGCGGGCCCGTCTCGCCTCCCCCTCAGCCCCTCAGCTCGCTCGGTCGGCGCTCCTCACCACCGGAACCCGATCGAGCTCAACGCCGAACCGCTCCCGGTACACCGCCAGTACCTCCTCGTCCGTCCCCAGTTCCCGCTCCTCCCGCGCCCCGTCGGCCGCCGTCGCCTTGAACGTGCGCCCGCTGAGCGTGATCCTCCCTCCGTCCTCCGTCACCCGCGAACAGACCAGTGACCGCGTGAAGTGCGAGTTCGGCGACGTGCTGTGCCACCAGGCCCCGGCGACGAAGTCACCGAGCACCCGGGGCCGCGTCTCCAGCCGGTACTGCGGTCTGCCGTCCCTGATGACGTCCAGGTCCGCCGCCTCCGGCGCACGATGTCCGCCCCGCACCCCGGCCGCGTCCGGCCCCGCCTCCACGATCCGGAACGTGCCCCCGGGATCCACCTGCTCGCCCCGCGCCTCCAGCGCCAGCGGGTAGTGACTGTGGGCGCCGAACCCGACGTCGGCCAGCCACTCACCCCCGTCCACCGTCCGCACCCGCAGCGCGAGATGGTCGTACGGAATCCCCAGCCGCCCCTCCTCGACGTACACCCGTGCCGCCAGCAGCGCGACCTCGTAGCCGAGCGCCGCGAGCAACGCCCCGAACGCTCCGTTCAGTTCGTAACAGAACCCTCCCCTCCGCGCCCCCACCAGCTTGTCCACCAACCGCTTCTCCTCCAGCACGATCTCCTCGCCGAGGTGGATCGACAGATTCTCGAAGGGCACGGTCTGCAGGTGGCGCACATGCAGTTCGCGCAGCACGTCGACCGTCGGCCACGCCGGGTGCTCGACTCCCAGACGGCTCAGATAGGCATCAACCTGTGCGGAATTCATGACCTCAGTCTCGCGCCACTCGCAGCTCCCCGCCCTCACCCATGACGGCCAACGCCCCGTCCACGTCCGTCCTCAGCACCATCGCCCCCTGGGCCCGCAGCGCCGCGACCGTGCCGGGAGCCGGATGCCCGTACGGGTTGTCCGCACCGGCGGAGATCAGCGCCAGCCGCGGTGCCGCCGCGCGTATGAGGTCCGGATCCTGGTAGGCCGACCCGTGGTGGGCGACCTTGAGCACGTCCACCTCACCGATCAGCGCACCGGCCGGTGATCTCAACAGGGCCCGCTGGGCTGGGGGTTCCAGATCCCCGAGCAGCAGGAACCGCAGCCCGGCCACCTTCGCGAGCAGCGTGACGCTGGCGTCGTTCGGCCCCTCCGGCTCCGGCACCGGATGCGCCGGCGGCCACAGCACCTGCCAGGTCAGCGCCCCGGCCCGCCGCTGCTCTCCAGCGGCGGCGCGCATCACGGGAACGCCACGGGCGGCCGCCTGCCTGCGCACGAAATCGGCCTGGTCCTCGGGCTCTTCGTGCCCCGTCGTGCCGATCGCTCCCACGGCACGCCCCCGCAGCACCCCGGGCAGGCCCGCCACATGGTCGGCGTGGAAATGGGTCAGGACGACGAGGGGGATCCGCGTGATGCCGAGGGTGTGCAGGCAGTGGTCGACGAGCGTCGGATCGGGCCCGGCGTCCACGACCACACCGGTGCCCTCACCCGCCGCGAGCACCACCGCATCCCCCTGGCCCACGTCGCACATGGCCAGCCGCCACCCCGGCGGAGGCCAGCCCGTGACCACCCTGACCAGCGGCGGCGGCTGCACCACCGCCAGCACCAACAGCGCCGCGCAGCCCCCGCACCACCACGGGTGCCTGAGCAGCCGCCGGCCCACCAGCAGCACGGCCACCGTGACGAGGGCGAGCAGCGCCGCCCCGGCCCAGCTGCCCGGCCAGTCGACCCCGGCACCGGGCAGCGCCGCCCCGGTCCGGGCGGTGTCCGCGATCCATCCCGTGGGCCAACTCGCGCACCAGGCCAGCGCCTTGGCCACCGGCATCGCCACCGGCGCAGTCGCCAGCGCGGCGAACCCCAGCACTGTGGCCGGCGCGATCGCGAACTCCGCCAGCAGATTGCACGGCACGGCCACGAGACTCACCCGCGCCGACAGCACGGCCACCACCGGTGCGCACAGGGCCTGCGCGGCTGCCGCCGCGGCCACCGCCTCGGCCCACCGGGGCCCGAGTCCGCGCCGCTGCAGGGCCGCACTCCAGCGGGGCGCGAGCGTGAGGAGGGCTCCGGTGGCCAGGACGGAGAGCAGGAATCCGTAGCTGCGGGCCAGCCACGGGTCGACCAGTACGAGCAGCAGAACGGCCGTCGCCAGTGCCGGGACGAGGGACCGGCGCCGCCCGGTCGCGAGCGCGAGCAGCGCGACGGCCCCGCAGGCCGCGGCCCGCAGCACACTCGGATCCGGTCTGCACACGACGACGAACGCAAGCGTCAGCGCTCCGCCGGCCAACGCCGTGGTGCGCAGGGAGAGCCCGATCCGCGGCGCCAGACCACGGCGTTCGACGAGCCGGGCCGTCCCCGGCGGTCCGATGAGCAGCACGAGGATGATCGTGAGGTTGCTGCCCGAGACGGCAAGCGTATGGGCGAGGTCGGTCTCCTTGAACGCCTCGTCCAGCTCCGGTGTGATCCGCGAGGTGTCCCCGACGACCAGCCCCGGCAGCAGCGCCCGTGCGTCCGCCGGCAGTCCGTCGGTCGCCTCCCGCAGCCCGGCGCGCAGCCGGCCGGCGAACCGCTGCGCGGCCGACGCCGGAGCCACCACCTCGGGTGTCGCCCTGCCTCGCACGCGCAGCACGGCGGCGATCCGGTCACCGCCCGTTGTCGCGGGTGCCGCCCGCGCGGTCACCCGCAGCCGTGTCGACGGCAGCAGACCGAGCCAGGGCGACCCGCCGGACGCCTCGTCGGCACCGGGTCCCGGAGGCCGCGAGCCCACGTCCACGATCATCAGCACCGGCGTCCGGGTCACCGCCGCCGTACCGTCGACGGCCTCGACCCGGCGCACGTCCGCCTTGATCAGCACGGCGGCCGGGGCCGCGCGGTCCCCGCTGACGCGGGGCCGGGTGAGCCTCGGATCGGAGGTGACCTCGACCTCCGCGGTCACGGTGGCGTACTGCCTGGCCAGCCCGGGGACCGGTCCGCGGCGCAGATCGGCGCCGTGCAGCCCTGCCGAGGCGGCGGCCGCCGCGACACACAGCAGGACGGCGGCGACCGACACCCGCGGCCACCCGAGTCGGGTTGCGCGCCGCCCAGCCACCAACAGGGCCGCCGCCGCAACGAGGCACCCGACCACGACACCGACGCCCCAGCCGGGCGCTGCGTCCAACATCAGCGCCGCCGTCGCCCAGGCGGCTAGCGCCGGCGGCACGAGCCGCAGGTCCGTCGGTCCTTCCTGTCGCGGGTGAGAGGCGCCGAGGCGCTTTCCGGAGGCTGCGTGGACCGCTGTCCGGCTGCGCACGGCCGAGGCCGGAGGACCGCCCGTCATGGCCGTACGAGATTCCGCAGGTCGGCGAAGCGTCGGTCGCCGATGCCGTTGACCTCGCGCAGCTCGTCCACGGAGCGGAAGCCGCCGTGCCGGGTGCGGTGGTCGATGATGTGCTGGGCCAGGACCGGTCCGACGCCCGGCAGGGTGTCGAGCTGCTCCGCCGTGGCCGTGTTGAGGGAGACGGGCGCCGCGGGTGCCGCTCCCGCCACGCCCGTACCGCTCTGCGCCGGTACCTGGGCCGGGGCCGGGGCGCCGACCACGACCTGCTCACCGTCGACGAGGAAGCGTGCCCGGTTGAGCCCCTCCGTACTGGCGCCGGACCGCACCCCGCCGGCCGCGCGCAGTGCGTCGGCGACGCGGGAGCCCGCGGGCAGCCGCTGGATCCCCGGTTCGCGCACCTTGCCGCTGACGTCCACCACGATCTCGGCCCCGGCCGTCCCCGCGGCGGCCGCCGTGACTCCCGGCTCGGCCTCCTGACTCTGTGTCCCCTCTGGGTACGGAGCCGCCCGCACCAGCTCCGGCGGCCGCACGTCCTGCGTCCGGCCGGTCCAGAAGTGCTGAACGGCGAGGCCCGCGGCGGCGACGAGCAGCACCGTGAGCGCGACCACGCTGCGCCGCTCCAGCCCGCACCTCGTCTGCATCCACAACGGCATCCGCTCCCGCAGCGCGAGCCCGGCCCGCCCCCTCCAGTCGTTCGCCGGGTCAGCGGGTGCGAAGGAGTCCATCGCCCGGTCAGCAGGCGTAAAGGCCGGACGCTCGTCGGTGCGGTCTTCCACGACCAGGTCGGTGTCCGCCGGCTCCACTCCACCGGCGGTCGGGTGGGCGGCGCCGGCGGCCGGCTGCGGCGGTCCTTTGCCCGACTCCCTCTCCTCCCCGGCCCGTTCGCCGAAGAGCACCTGCGCGCGTCGGTGGAGTTCCTCGGCCTGCATGTACCGGTGCCGGGCCCGGCCGCGCGGTGCGGAACGGTGGTGTCGGGTGCGGACGTCGGAGCGGGGTCCGCGGCCCGGGCCGCTGGTCGCGGTCGCTGTGCGTGAGCGTGATCGAAGTGCCATGCGACGAGGATGGGACATCTCGACGATTCGCGATGATCTTGCTCAATTTCCGGGGATCGCCGCCCGGTTGTGGATAACTCGGTCACCCACACGGGTGGGAGGCATGGCCGGCGGAGTTCACCGCGGCGACACCACAACCCCCAGCAGCCCGGGCCCGGTGTGCGCCCCGATCACCGCCCCCACCTCGCTCACATGCAGGTCCGCCAGTCCCCGCACCCGCGCCCGCAGCCGGTCCGCCAGTGCCGACGCCCGGTCGGGGGCGGCGAGATGGTGCACGGCGATGTCGACCTGTGCGCTGCCGGCCCGGTCCGCGGCGATCTCCTCCAGGCGGGCGATCGCCTTCGACGCCGTCCGGACCTTCTCCAGCGGTTCGATTCGGCCACCGTTCAGCTGGAGCAGCGGCTTCACCGCGAGTGCGGAGCCGAGCAGGGCCTGGGCGGCGCCGATCCGGCCGCCGCGGCGCAGATAGTCGAGGGTGTCGACGTAGAAGTAGGCGGACGTGCTCGCGGCGCGCTTCTCCGCGGCGGTCACGGCCTCGTCCACCGTGCCGCCCGACTCCGCCACCTCGGCCGCGGCCAGCGCACAGAACCCGAGCGCCATCGCGATCATTCCGGTGTCCACCACCCGCACCGGCACCGGCGCCTCGCGGGCCGCCAGAACCGCGGCGTCGTATGTGCCGGACAGCTCGGCGGACAGATGCAGGGAGACGATGCCGGTGGCCCCGGATTCAGCCACCCTGCGGTACGTCTCCGCGAACTGCTGAGGGCTCGGGCGCGACGTCGTGACCGGGCGCCGCTTCTGCAGGGCCTGGGCCAGGGAACGGGTCGAGATCTCGGTGCCCTCTTCCAGGGCCTGGTCGCCGAGAACCACGGTCAGGGGCACCGCGGTGATGCCGTGGCGCTCCATCGTCCGCGGCGGCAGGTAGGCCGTTGAATCGGTGACGATCGCGACATGGCGGGACATGAGCTGGAGGTTACCTGGCGTAGCGCCCGGGCGGCAGCCCGGCCCCTCTCAGCTGTACGGCCGTGGCCGAATCAAGTCGTGCTCTCGGGGCGGCGGTTCTTCTGCCAGGGGTAGGCGGGACGCGGGTCCGGCGGGGTGATGGCGGGGCGCGTCGGTTCCTCGGCCGCCGGTGAGGGGCTGTCGGGCCAGGTCTGCCGGGCGGCGGGTGCCTCGGAAACCGGGGCCTCGGGCCACGGCGGCGGGGCGGAAGCCGGCGGCTCCTCCGTCGTCCAGTGCCGCAGGGCGCCGGCCTCCACGTCGATCTGCGCGCTCAGGGAGTCCAGGTCGTCGTCCGCGAAGCGGCGGGCGCGGTCCCGGGCCGCCCAGCGCAGCGAGTCCGCGGACCGGATGATCTGCTCGGTGCGCTCGCGCAGTCCGGGCAGCCGCTCGGCGAGCGTCGCCCGGTCCGGCTCGGCCTCCAGTCGCTTGAGCTCGTCGTCCAGTTCGTGACCGTGTGCGCTGAGCCGCTCGAACAGGCCGATGGACTCCTTCAGCGACTCGTCCTCGGCCACGCCCGCGTGCAGCGCGTCCTGGGTGGCGCGCATCGACGTGCGCAGCTTCAGCCGCAGCTGGGCCAGCTCGCCGGCGGCGCCGGGCTGGGCGAAGGACTTGGCCCGCAGGGTGTGGTCCTCGACCGTGCGGCGGGCCTGGGTGAGGGTGCGGTCCACCCCGCGCTTGGCGGCGCCGACCACCTTCACCGTGACATAGGCGCCGAGCACCAGGAAGAGGACGAAGAGCAGGGCAACGACGGCGAACACTGCTTCCACGACGCTCCTCCTCGGATCCACGGCGACACTCGCCGCGCCGCTCTTCCACGGTAAACGCAGCGGGCAGGCCCGGAGTTCCAGGAGAACCCCGAACCTGCCCGCACGGAACCCTTAGGGGGCCTTACGCCGGAACGATGTTCACCAGCTTCGGCGCCCGCACGATCACCTTGCGGATGCCCGCGCCGTCCAGCGCCGCCACGACCTTCTCGTCGGCCAGCGCGACCTTCTCCAGCTCCTCCTCGGAGATGGACGGCGCGACCTCCAGGCGGGCCTTGACCTTGCCCTTGATCTGGACCACGCAGGTCACCGTCTCGTCCACGACGTAGGCCGGGTCGGCGACGGGGAAGTCCCGGTGGACGACCGAGTCGGTGTGGCCCAGCTTGCGCCACAGCTCCTCGGCGATGTGCGGGGCCAGCGGCGCGACCATCAGCACCAGCGACTCGGCGACCGGGCGCGACACGGCGCCGCCCGCCTTGGTCAGGTGGTTGTTCAGCTCGGTGACCTTGGCGATGGCAGTGTTGAACCGCATGCCCTCCAGGTCCCCGCGCACCCCGTCGATGGCCTTGTGCAGGGCGCGCAGCGTCTCCTCGTCCGGCTCGGCGTCGACGACGGTGACCTCACCGGTCGTCTCGTCGACGACGTTGCGCCACAGCCGCTGCAGCAGCCGGAACTGGCCGACCACCGCGCGCGTGTCCCACGGCCGCGACACGTCCAGCGGGCCCATCGCCATCTCGTACAGACGCAGCGTGTCCGCGCCGTACTCGGCGGCGATCTCGTCCGGAGTGACGGCGTTCTTCAGGGACTTGCCCATCTTGCCCAGCAGACGGCTGACCTGCTCGCCCTCGTAGTAGTAGGCGCCGTCGCGCTCCTCCACCTCGGCGGCCGGCACCGCGATGCCACGGCTGTCGCGGTAGACGTAGGCCTGGATCATGCCCTGGTTGAACAGCTTGTGGAACGGCTCGGCCGACGAGACGTGCCCCAGGTCGAACAGGACCTTGGACCAGAAGCGCGCGTACAGCAGGTGCAGCACGGCGTGCTCGGCGCCGCCGACGTACAGGTCGACACCGCCGTGCGGCTGCCCCGCGCGCGGGCCCATCCAGTACTGCTCGATCTCGGGGTCGACCAGCTTCTCGCTGTTGTGCGGGTCCAGGTAGCGCAGCTCGTACCAGCAGGAACCGGCCCAGTTGGGCATGGTGTTGGTCTCGCGGCGGTACTTCTTCGGGCCGTCGCCCAGGTCCAGCGTGACGTTGACCCAGTCCTCGTTGCGCGACAGCGGCGTCTCGGGCTGGGTGTCGGCGTCGTCCGGGTCGAAGGTGCGCGGGCTGTAGTCCTCGACCTCGGGCAGCTCCAGCGGCAGCATCGACTCGGGCAGCGCGTGGGCGATGCCGTCCTCGTCGTAGACGATCGGGAAGGGCTCGCCCCAGTAGCGCTGGCGGCTGAACAGCCAGTCGCGCAGCCGGAAGTTGACGGTGCCCTCGCCGGTGCCGGTCCGCTCCAGCCACTCGGTGATACGGGCCTTGGCCTCGGCGACGCCCAGACCGTCCAGGGAGACACCCTCACCGGTGGAGTTGATGATCTTCGCGTCGTACGACCCGAAGGCGTCCTCCCACGTCGAGGTGTCCGTGCCCCGGCCGTCGGTCGGCTCGACGATGCAGACGATCGGCAGCTCGAAGGCGCGCGCGAACTCGAAGTCGCGCTGGTCGCCCGCGGGGACGGCCATGATCGCGCCGGTGCCGTAGCCCATCAGGACGTAGTCGGCGATGAAGACGGGGACCTGCTCGCCGTTGACCGGGTTGGTCGCGTACGCACCGATGAAGACGCCGGTCTTGTCCTTGGCCTCGGCCTGGCGCTCGACGTCCGACTTGGAGGCTGCCTGCGCGCGGTAGGCGGCGACGGCCTCGGCGGGGCTGGCGTGGCCGCCGGTCCAGACGTCGTGCGTGCCCTCGGGCCATTCCTGGGCCGTGAACTTCTCGACCAGCGGGTGCTCGGGGGCCAGCACCATGTAGCTCGCGCCGAACAGGGTGTCGGGGCGCGTGGTGAAGACCGTGATGCGCTCGCCGTCGATCGGGAAGTCGACGCGGGCGCCCTCGGAGCGGCCGATCCAGTTGCGCTGCTGCAGCTTGATGGCCTCGGGCCAGTCCAGCTCGTTCAGGTCGTCCAGCAGCCGGTCGGCGTAGGCGGTGATGCGCATGTTCCACTGGCGCAGCTTGGCCTTGAAGACCGGGAAGTTGCCGCGCTCGGAGCGGCCCTCGGCGGTGACCTCCTCGTTGGCCAGCACGGTGCCCAGGCCGGGGCACCAGTTGACCGGCGCGTCGGAGGCGTACGCCAGGCGGTACTCGCCCAGCACGTCGGCGCGCTCGGCGGCGGTCAGCTCGTTCCAGGAGCGCCCGCCGGGAACCCCGCGCTCACCGCTCTCGAACTGCGCGACCAGCTCGGAGATCGGGCGGGCCTTCTTCGCCTCGTCGTCGTACCAGGAGTTGAAGATCTGCAGGAAGATCCACTGGGTCCACTTGTAGTACTCCGGGTCGATCGTGGCGAACGACCGGCGCTTGTCGTGGCCCAGACCCAGCCGGCGCAGCTGGACCTTCATGTTCTCGATGTTGGCCTCGGTGGAGACACGCGGGTGCGTGCCGGTCTGCACGGCGTACTGCTCGGCGGGCAGGCCGAAGGCGTCGAAGCCCAGGGTGTGCAGGACGTTGTGGCCGGTCATCCGCTGGAACCGGGCGAATACATCGGTGGCGATGTAGCCCAGAGGGTGGCCGACGTGCAGGCCCGCGCCGGAGGGGTACGGGAACATGTCCATGATGAACTTCTTGGGCTTGGCGACCAGCTCGGGATCGCCCGCCAGGTCACCGCTCGGGTTCGGCGCCGCGTAGGTGCCGTCGGCGTCCCAGAAGTCCTGCCAGCGTGCCTCGATGTCGGCCGCCATGGTGGCCGTGTAGCGGTGCGGCGCGGCCACCTCGGTGGTGACAGCGGGGTTCGTCTCGCTCATGATCCTCAAAGCTCCATCGATCGTCTCTGCCAGCGGCTGCGACTTTCAAGAAACGAAAAATCCCCTCGCACAGGAGGGGACGCCGCGCCGATTCCGACCACTCGTTCCGACGGTGGTCGGTGCTGATCAGCGCGGCTCGCTAAGCAGAAGGCGTACGGCACGCATGGCGTCAGGGTACCGCAGCCGTCGAGGGGGCCGCGACGACGTTCCACGGGCGCACCGGACACCGCCGAGCCACTTGTGAAGATTCAGAAAACTTGAACAGCGTTCAATTATTACCCGGCGTAAGGGTCCCTAGCGGGACAACACCGGCCCCGCAAGGCCCGTAGATAACAACGCAATAACTCAAACGGCCTACTGCTCAGTTTGGAGCCACTTAGAGTGCGGCAGCGGGACCGCTTTACCGAACCGCTCGGAGTTGCCCCCATGAACCCTCGTCGCAGTACCAGCTCGCTCCCCAGGCCAGGCCGCTCGGCCTATGGGGCGGCGACGGCTGTCGTTCTGCTCCTCATACCCGTGACGGTGCTGGTCGGAGGTGACAGAGTCCGCGACTTCCTGAACTTCGGCGCGGGCGTCCTGTCCCTCGTATCGCTCAGCTGCTCGGTGATCTGGGGCCTCCTGGCCCAGGACCGGATCTTCCTCAACACCCGGCAGCGGATCATCGGACAGGCGGTGCACCGCACGACGGCGGTCGCCTCGATCGCGTTCCTCCTGTTGCACATCACGACCAAACTCGCGCTCGACCACACCGAGCTGATCGCCGCGGTGATCCCCTTCTCACTCGGCTTCACCGGCAGCGCGGGGCTGATCGGGCTCGGCTCCCTGGCCGGCCTGCTCATGATCTTCGTGGGCATCACCGGCGCCCTGCGCGGCGCCTTCGCCTCCCCCGCCCCCGTCGCGGCCCGCTGGCGCGCCATGCACATGCTGGCCTACCCGGCCTGGTGCGCCGCACTCGTCCACGGCCTGTACGCGGGCCGCGAGGCGAAGCCGATCTTCGTCATCCTCTACGGCCTCTCCCTGGCCGGCGTCACCGCCGCCCTGGCGCTGCGCGCGGCGCCCCGCCCGGTCAAGCGCCGAGTCGCCGACAAGATCGCGGCGCTCCTCGGGCCCGAGGAGCGGCCAGGCCGCGAGGAGCTGGACGCGAGCCGCGCGCGGGTGACCGAATCCGCGCTCCCCGGCTACGAGAGCGGGCGCACGGCGCCCTCCTACGACGCCCCCGCGCCGCCCGCCGCCGAGCCTGCGAACGGTTTCGCGGCCGCCTACCGCGCCGTCTCCACGCCGCAGCGCCCCGAGCAGTCCTTCGCCGCCGACCAGACGGCCCGCATGGACCTGCCGCTGGACATGCAGCCCACGGAGGCCATCCCGCGCATCGACGGCAGCACCTCGGGCAGCTGGCCGATCCCGTCGCCCCCGCCCGTCGGAGAGGCGCCCCCGTCCGCCTACGACCCCCTCAACGACACCGGATACAACATCCCCACCTATGACAATTCAGGCGTCGGCGGGTACGGCGGGAGTGATGTGTACGACACCGGTGAGTCGAACACCCTCTACGGCACGTACAACCCCAACGACACGTACAACAGCGGTCCCGCCACTGAAACACTGCCCGGCTCCTCCTACGACTTCGAGGCGCCGGGTTCGGGCGAACCTTGGAACACGCCTTCCGGAGGCTTTAAGTGAACGAGGCCCTGCCCGACGTACCCGAAGTCCGCGTGGTCGGTCTTCCTCAGCTCACGTCGGGCTTCGACCTTGTCGAAAGACTCGATCTGCCCATGCACCTGAAGGTGCACGGGCCGCTCGAACCGATGGGCGGCGAGCAGCTCGCGCAACTCGCCGAACGCATCAGCCTGAAGGGCCGCGGCGGCGCAGGCTTCCCCTTCCACAAGAAGCTGCGCTCGGTCGCCGAATCGGCGATCAAGCGCGGCGTACGGCCGGTCGTCGTCGTCAACGGCAGCGAGGACGAACCGGCCTGCCGCAAGGACACGGTGCTCATCAACCGCGCCCCGCACCTCATCCTGGACGGCGCACTGCTGTGCGCCGAGGCCCTGGGTGCCCGCACGCTCGTGGTGGGGGTCACCCGTGAGTCCACACAACGCTCCATGGAGGCCGCGCTCGCCGAGCGCGGCCTCAGCAACGGCCGCCGCTCGGCTCTACGCGCGCGCGTGCAGCGCAATCCGGTCCGCATGGTCACCGGAGCGGCGGCCTCGCTCATCCGGTCCATCGACGGCGGCCCGGCGATCCCGCCCGGCCGCAAGATCAGCGCCTCCAAGAGCGGCGTCGGCGGCGCGCCCACCCTGCTGTCCAACGCCGAGACGTTCGCCCAACTGGCGATCGCCGCCCGCATCGGCCCGGAGCGCTACGGCAACACCGGCCTGTACGACGAGCCCGGCACCGTCATGCTCACCGTCTCCGGCGCGGTCGCCCGCCCCATGGTGATCGAGGTCCCGACCGGCGTCCCCCTGCGCTACGTCCTTCAGCTCGCCGGCGCCCCGCCGGTCCCGCAGGGCGTGCTGACCGGCGGCTACCACGGCAAGTGGATCGACGCGGCGACGGTGAACGAGGCGATCGTCTCGCGCAACTCCCTGGACGCCGTGGGCGGTTCGCTCGGCGCGGGCGCCATCCTGCCGATCAGCCAGAACACCTGCCCGCTGGGCGAGTCGCTGCGCGTGGCGCAGTGGCTGGCCGAGGAGAGCGCGGGCCAGTGCGGCCCCTGCTACCTCGGCCTGCCGGCCGCCGCGCGCGGCCTGGAGGACATCCTCAACGGCGGCGGACCGGCCGCCCTTGAGGCGCTCAAGCAGGTCGCCAAGAACGTGAAGCGGCGCGGCGCGTGCTCACACCCCGACGGTTCCGCGATGTTCCTGGAATCGACCATCAAGGCGTTCACCGACGACCTCGCCGCGCACGTCCTCGGAAACGGCTGCGGACGACCCGTGGAGGGCGTTCTGCCGCTCTTCGAGGGCGGCAGGGGCCCGACGGGCATCCCGGGCGGCGGCGAGTCCGAGGAGAACGGCCCCAGCCGCCAGAAGATCTACGTCGACTGGACGCTGTGCCGGGGCCACGGCCTGTGCGCGGACATCCTTCCGGAGGTCTTCGAACTGGGCGCCGACGGCTTCCCGACCGTCGCCCAGGCCCAGGTGCCGCGCTATGCGGAGGCGAAGGCGCTGCGCGCGGTCCGCCGCTGCCCCGCGCTCGCCCTGCGCATCGAGGACCAGGCGGAGCGGGCCCCGTCCCGCAGCAACCTGCCGGTCCTGTCCCAGGGCCGCGGCCGCCGCGCCCTGGGCCGCTGAACCCACACCCACAGATCCAACAGATCCAACTGCCCCTGAAAGCAGGAGGATCGGGCACACAAAAAGATCCCGCCGGATCGAATCGATCCGGCGGGATCCTGCTGTGGAGCTAAGGAGAATTGAACTCCTGACCTCCTGCATGCCATGCAGGCGCTCTACCAACTGAGCTATAGCCCCTTGCTTTGGTCCGCCCGGTTTCCCCGGCGGCGACGCCAACATTACACGGTCCACCCGGTGCACCACCAAATCGTTTCCGTTCCGCCCGGAGACGGGGCAAATGTCCGATTTGGTGACGGTCACGCCGTGACGAAGGAATAGAAACGCTTGAGCGTGCAGTGCTCTTCGAGAAGCCGGCCGTAGATCGGCTCGCCTTCCAGTTCGCGGTACGTCTCGATCGGGTCGCCTTTTATGATCAGCGCCCGTGCGCATTCCTCGCACCAGTACTGGTAGTCCGGATTGACCGGCTCCATGTCACGGACGATCGGCGTTCCGCTGCCGCACCAGTCGCACTTCCGCCTGTGTGCACCCATCGATCAGCTCCAGCTGTGGCCGCAGGCCGTGCACACGTAGGAAATTCCGCCGTTGTCGCCAAGGACCTGGGCCACATGGGCGGATCCGCAGGAAGGGCAGCTGAGGCGAGTGACCGTATCCCGTGTCAACGCCGCGTCGAAGAGGTGACCGACCTCTTCGAGGATGCTCGCAGGCATCACTGCTCCCTCCCGTCGGGTCGCGCCCCCTTCCGGCCGTTTGATTCTGCCACGGCCGGACCAATACGGTCAGCGACGCCTCAGTACCAGTCCGGACACGGCAGCCGCCGTGGCCGTCCCGGCCAGCGCGAACATGCACGCCAAGAGCGCCTCCGCAGAGGTATACGCCCCGGAGGCCCCAAGTGACTCAAGCCGGTTCAGGAACAGTGTGCCGAACACCGCGACGCCGGTCAGCTGCCCGAGCTGGGTGACCGTGGCGAGCAGCCCGCTGGCGTCCGCCGCGTCCTCGGGCCGTACGCCGGCGAGCGCGCCCGTCAGCGTCGGACTGAAGCCGAGCGCGAGACCGGCCCCCACTCCGGCGTACGCGACGTAGACCAGTACTCCCCCGTCGCCTCCGCCGTCCAGCGTCAGGCCCACGCCCGCCACGGACAGCGCGGTGAGCCAGAACCCGGCAGCGGCCAGCCCGCGCTGCCAGGGCGCCGGCCACCTGCGCCAGGTCAGACCGACCAGGCCGAAGACCACGGCGGTCGGCGCGAAGGTGAGCCCCGCCCGCAGCGCGCTGTGACCGAGGCCGCCCTGGACGTGCAGGGTGAGCGCGAAGAGGAAGCCGCCGTTGACGGCCATCACCGCCAGGATGCGGAACACGGCCAGGCCCATGCCGGGGTGGCGCAGCACGCGGGGCGCGATCAGCGGCGTGCCGCCGTGCCGGGCCAGCCGGGACTCGTATCCGCAGAACAGCGCGAAAACCGCCACGGACGCCGTCAGCGACAGCCACGACCACAGCGGCCAGTCCTGCTCCTGCCCGAGCACCAGCGGCACCGTGAACAGCGACACGGCCGCCCCGAGCAGCACCAGGCCCGGCAGGTCGAGGCCGCGCCGCTGTCCCCGCTCCACGGCCGGGTCCGGCGGCAGGACGCGCCGGCCGACGGCCAACAGGACAGCGCCCACCGGCACGTTGACCAGGAAGACCGGCCGCCAGCCGGTACCGAACAGGTCGGCGCTGACCAGCACGCCGCCGAGCACCTGCCCGGCCGCGGCGCCGGTGGCGAGGACGGCGGTGTACGCGCCGAGCGCACGGACGCGGGCCTCGCCGGAGAACGTGCGCTGGATCAGGCTGAGCACCTGCGGGATCATCAGCGCCGAACCGGCGCCCTGCACCAGCCGGAACACGATCAGCTCGGTGGCACCCTGCGCCAGACCGCAGGCGAGCGAGGCCGCGGTGAACAGGGCGAGGCCGGCGAGATGGACCCGGCGGTGGCCGAGCCGCTCGCCGAGCCGGGCGCCGGTGATCAGCAACACCGAGTAGGTAATGGCGTATCCGGCGATGACCAGCTGCAGATCGGCGCCGGACGCGTGGAGTTCGGTGCCGATGGTGGGGGCCGCGACGTTCACGATGAACACGTCGAGCAGCGCCATGAACTGGGCGGCGAGCACCACCGCGAGCAGCGGCCGGGGCCGGTTGTCAGTGGCGGGTGCTTCACTGATCGCAGGACTTGAAACGGGTGCAGGACCCGGTCCCGTCTTGGAGGTTGTCGTCATGCCGTCGAGCCTGACGGCGCTCCGGTACGGGTGCCGAGTGCCCGCTGATGCTGGTACCGACAGCACCTGGCAGGGGACAGGTCCGACGTCGACGATGGGGGACGTGACGATGGAGACCGCACAGCGCCGCAGGCCCGAGCTCGCTGCCTTTCTGCGCACCCGGCGGGCCCGGGTGACACCGCAGGACGTCGGTATGCCACCGGGCTTACGACGCCGCACACCGGGCCTGCGCCGGGAGGAGGTCGCCCAGCTCTCGGGCGTGGGCGTCACCTGGTACACCTGGCTGGAACAGGGCCGGCCGATCAACGCCTCCGCGCAGGTCCTGGACGCCGTGGCCCGCACGCTGCGGCTCGATCCGCCGGAGCGGGAGCATCTGTACCACCTGGCCGAGGTGCCGTGCCCTCCGTCACCGCAGGCCGCCGTGCAGAGCGTGGGCCCGGAGATCCAGGGCATCCTCGACGCCCTCGACCCGCGTCCGGCCGTGGTCTACAACGCGCGCTACGACATCCTCGCCACCAACGGCTCCTATCGCGACGTGTTCGCCTACCCGGACCTTGAGCGCGCCGAGCGGGTGCACAACGCCCTGTGGACGCTGTTCACGACACCCGAGGAGGACTGCCCGCTGGTCTTCCGGGACGACGAGCTGCCGGTCATGGTGGCGACCATGCGCGCCTCCTACGGCCTCCATACCGGCGAGCCCGTCTGGGAGGACTTCATACGCAGGCTGTCCGCGGCGAGCCCGCTGTTCGCCCGGCTGTGGGAGAGCGGCGACGTGGCGCAGCCCGGACGGCGGGTGAAGGTCTTCCGGCACGCGGAGGCGGGCGAGCTGCGGATGACGTCGGTGTCCCTGTCGATCAACGGCATGCCGGAGTGCCGGATCGTCGTCTACACGCCGGACGACGAGGAGACGGAACGCAAGGCGGCCTGGCTGCACGAAAAATCCCGCCCCCTGGAGGGGACGGGATTCTGATCCGCTGATCTTTGACAACTCAAGAGTGTCGATCTGTGGAGCTAAGGAGAATTGAACTCCTGACCTCCTGCATGCCATGCAGGCGCTCTACCAACTGAGCTATAGCCCCTTGTGTTCTTCGTGTTCTTCCCGCTTGGCGGGCCGAACAAGAAGAACTTTAGCCTGCGACCTGCCGGAAAGTGAAATCCGGGTCCCGGGCCCGCCGCCGGGAGCGGTCGGGGCGGTCAGTCGTCGTCGCCGAGCACCGGCTCCGGCAGGGTGCCGGCGTTGTGCTCCAGCAGGCGCCAGCCGCGGGCGCCCTCGCCGAGGACGGACCAGCAGCAGTTGGAGAGGCCGCCGAGGCTCTCCCAGTGGTGCGGCTCAAGGCCGAGGAGACGGCCGATGGTGGTGCGGATCGTGCCGCCGTGGCTGACGACGACGAGGGTGCCGTCGTCGGGCAGCTTCTCGGCGTGCCGGAGCACGACGGGGGCGGCGCGGTCGGCGACCTCGGTCTCCAGCTCGCCGCCGCCGCGACGGATCGCCTCGCCGCGCTTCCACGCGGCGTACTCGTCGCCGTACCGGGCGATGATCTCCTCGTGCGTCAGACCCTGCCAGACGCCCGCGTAGGTCTCGCGCAGTCCCTCGTCGTGGGCGACCTCCAGGCCGGTGAGCAGGGCCAGCTCGGCGGCCGTGTTCGCGGCACGCTGGAGGTCGGAGGCGACGATCGCGTCCGGCTGCAGCGAGACGAGCAGCCGGGCGGCGCGGCGGGCCTGGGCGGTCCCGGCCTCGGTGAGGGCGACGTCGGTGGTGCCCTGGAAGCGGCGTTCCACGTTCCAGGAGGTCTGGCCGTGCCGCCACAGGATGACGCGGCGGCCCCGGCCCGGCTTGCCGCCGGTGACCTCGCCGGTGGCGCTCATCGCCACTCACCGTCCGGCTCGGCCGCCTCCTCGGCGGCCTGAAGCTTGGCGTGCTCCGCGGCCTTGCCCCGGGTGGCCTTGGCGTCGGCGGGCAGTTCGAGCTCGGGGCAGTCCTTCCACAGCCGCTCCAGGGCGTAGAAGACACGCTCCTCGCTGTGCTGCACGTGGACGACGATGTCGACGTAGTCGAGGAGGACCCAACGGGCCTCGCGGTCGCCCTCGCGGCGCACCGGCTTGGCGCCGAGCTCCTTCTGCAGCCGCTCCTCGATCTCGTCGACGATCGACTTGACCTGGCGGTCGTTGGGCGCGGAGGCGAGCAGGAAGGCGTCGGTGATCGACAGCACGTCGCTGACGTCGTAGGCGATGATGTCGTGCGCGAGCTTGTCGGCGGCCGCCTGAGCGGCGGTGTTGACGAGCTCAAGGGATCGGTCGGTGGCGGTCACTACAAGGCTTTCCGTCGGCGGTCACTTGACCTCAAGGGTCTCACGACCGGTGACGGCACCCCACGTGATTGTCGGCTCACCAGGGGTGCCGCCCGTCCCGGGCCCTAGGACGACGAGGGTGTGTAGTCCTGGCCAAGGATCACCGAGACGTTCGCGTTGGAGGAGGTCTTGCCCTTGGTGACGGAGCCGGTGGGCAGGCCCAGGGTCTTGGCGACCTCGGTGGCGTTCTCCTTGTCGGCGGCGTCGGTGTAGACCACCTTCGACGCGGCCTGGGCGGCGGACGCGGTGCCGCCCTCCAGGAAGGTGAAGCCGCCGTTGAGGAGCACCACGCGGGCCTTCTCGGTGTTGTCCTTCGTACCGCTGGCGTTCTGGACGGACACGCGGACCGCGGCGTCCTTGTCGGGGCTCTTCGCGGTGCCGCCGAGGACGTCCTTGACCACGCTGTCGCTGGCCGCGGCGGTCAGCGTGCCGTCGGACTGCACCGGCAGCAGGGCCGTCTTGTAGTCGCCGCCCTTGGCGAGGTCGGCGAGCTTGGCGAGGAAGGTGCCGAGGTCCTTGTCCGTCATCGAGGGGTCGAGGATCTGCTGGAGCGTCTGCACGGTGACCGTCGCGGCCTGCGCGTCGGAGGACAGTTTGCGCAGGACGCCCTGCATGACCTGCCCGAACCGCTCCAGCTGCGCGTTCTGGGCCTCGCCGGAGGCGCGGTAGGTGGCATAGGCGACGGCCATCTTGCCGCTGAGGGTCTGCTGCTTGCCCTTGTTCACGAGGGGGGCAGCGCCCTTGGACTTGGCGTTCGGGTCGGGCACGTCGGTGTTGGTGTCGACGTCGATGTTGCCGACGAGGTCGACAAGGTTCTGCAGGTAGGGGGTGTCCAGCCGCCAGGTGCCCTGGATCTCGGTGCCGAGGACCGTGTCGATCGCCTCGCGCGTCCCGGAGGAGCCGTCGTCCTCGACCGACTTGGCGAGCGTGGTCGTGCTGCCGCTGTCGTCGGCGAGGGCGAGGGAGTTGGGCAGCAGCACGGTGGTGCCCTGCCCGGTGGTGGTGTTGTCGACGAGCAGGGCCGTGGCGGTGTCGCCGCTCTTGGTGTCGTGCAGGTGGACGACGACCACGTCGCGGTTCTGGGCGCCGACGGCCGTGGTGCCGCCGGTCTTGTCGTCGGAGGAGGACAGGCCGGGCAGCTTCCCGGCGTACCAGAGGTAGCCGACGCCGCCGACCGCGCACAGCGCCAGGACGACGACGAGGGCGACGATCCGGCTGCGGGCGCGGCGCCGGGCCTCCTCGCGGCGTTCGGTGCGGTTCTCGGTGAACTTCAGCCAGTCGATGACGTCCTCGGAGTCACCGTCGGGCTCCTCGACGAAGGCGAACTGCTCGGTGCGGTAGTCCCGTTGGCCGCGGGCGTCCGGCTCCTCGGTGTCCTCCGCCGGGCCGGCCTGCTGCGGGATGTAGGCGGTCTGCTCGGCCACCCGCGGCTGCTGCCCACTGGCCGCGGCCCGGCCGTAGGGGTCGTACGAGGTCGCGGCACCGCCACCGGGCTGCCCGCCGGCGCCGTAGGGGTCGTAGGTGGGGACGGGCGGCTGCCGGCCGGTGTCGTAGGTGGGGACGGGGTCCTGGCGACCGGTGTCGTAGGGGTCGTACGGCGGGACCGGCTGCTGCTGGCCCGTCGCGTACGGGTCGTAACCGTAACCCTGCTGAGCGTAAGGGTCGTACGGCTGCTGAGGGGGCTGCTGCGGCGGGACCTGTCGGTACACAGGCTGCCCGTACTCGTCGTAGCCGACGAGTTCGTACTGGTCGGCCCCGTGTCCCGCGTCGTATCGGTCGTTCACCGGTGGTGCCCCTCTCGGCTCACTCGCCGCGGTACAGCTCGCGCTTGTCGATGTAGCGCACGACCCCGTCCGGCACCAGATACCAGACGGGGTCGCCGTTGGCGACTCTCGCACGGCAGTCTGTGGAGGAGATGGCGAGGGCGGGAACCTCGACGAGCGAGACTCCGCCCTCCGGGAGCCCCGGGTTGGCCAGGTGGTGACCCGGCCGGGTGACTCCGATGAAGTGCGCGAGGGAGAACAGCTCTTCCGTGTCCCGCCAGGTCAGGATCTGGTCGAGAGCGTCGGCGCCGGTGATGAAGAACAGGTCGGTGTCGGGGTTGAGCGCGCGCAGGTCACGCAGGGTGTCCACCGTGTAGGTCGGTCCGCCGCGGTCGATGTCGATACGGCTCACCGAGAACTGTGGGTTCTCCGCGGTCGCGATGACCGTCATCAGATAGCGGTCCTCGGCCGGGGAGACATCGCGGTGGGTCTTCTGCCATGGCTGCCCGGTCGGGACGAACACCACCTCGTCCAGGTGGAACTGCGCGGCGACCTCACTGGCCGCCACGAGGTGCCCGTGGTGGATCGGGTCGAACGTTCCGCCCATGACGCCGAGGCGGCGCTTGCCGCGGTTCGTCGGGCCGTTGCCCGGGCCGGTAGGCATGTCCTGCTCTCCCATGCGTGCAGACCCTACCGGCCCGACCCGTGGGCCACGGTCGCCAGACCCCTCGGGGACGTCCCCGGACGGGCTCGGCCGGGGATCAGCGGTCGCGGTTGAAGCGGGTGGTGACCCACAGCAGCAGCATGAGGATGACGAATGCGCCGCCGCCGGTCACCAGCGGGTTGAGGCTCTCGTGGTTGCCGCCGTGCTCTCCGCCCTCAGAGGCGAGGGTGACCAACTGGGCAGCGGTGCTGTGGAAGCTCATCTTCGGCAGAACCTATCGGGTGTGGGCGGGATAAAGATGTCGGCCCATCGTAAGCGGGCGGCTCCGCGCCGATCACGCCGACTCCGCCGTTGGGGAGGGGGCTCGCCTCCTTGCGCCGCCGCCGAGGCAACTTTCCCCGAGTCCCAGTCGTCCTTCCGCGTGTACCCCGCGGCAGCTCCTTCCCTACTGCCCGTCCACCGGAACTCCGCCTACGCTGGACTGCCCAGGGGGCCCGAAGGGCCGTACACGGCCACACAGACGCACATGGGGGACCACATGTCCGACGACGGCCACCAGCACAACGGGCACGAGAACGTGCCGAGCAGGCAGCGCAGGCGCTTTCCCGGAATCTCCTCGCGTGCGTACGAGCATCCGGCCGACCGCTCCGCCCTGGTGGCGCTGCGGAAGCTGAGCGGTTTCGACACCGTCTTCAAGGCCCTGAGCGGTCTGCTGCCGGAGCGGAGCCTCAGGCTGCTGTTCCTGTCCGACTCGGTGCGGGTCTCGGACCAGCAGTTCTCGCATCTCAACGACATGCTGCGGGACGCCTGTTACATCCTGGACCTGGAGAAGGTCCCGCCGATGTACGTCAATCAGGACCCGCAGCCGAACGCGATGTGCATCGGGCTGGACGAGCCGATCATCGTCGTCACCACGGGGCTCGTCGAGCTGCTCGACGAGGAGGAGATGCGGGCGGTCGTCGGGCACGAGGTGGGTCACGCCCTGTCCGGGCACTCCGTCTACCGGACCATCCTGCTGTTCCTGACCAACCTCGCCATCCGGGTCGCCTGGATCCCGCTGGGCAATGTCGCGATCATGGCGATCGTGACCGCGCTGCGCGAGTGGTTCCGCAAGTCGGAGCTGTCCGCGGACCGTGCGGGCCTGCTGGTCGGGCAGGACCTGACGGCCTCCATGCGCGGCCTGATGAAGATCGCCGGCGGCAACCATCTGCACGAGATGAACGTGGACGCGTTTCTCGCGCAGGCCGAGGAGTACGAGGCCGGCGGCGACCTGCGCGACTCCGTGCTGAAGATCCTCAACGTGCTGCCGCGTTCCCACCCCTTCACCACGGTGCGGGCCGCCGAGCTGAAGAAGTGGGCGGAGTCGCGGGACTACCAGCGGATCATGGACGGTCACTACCCGCGGCGCTCGGAGGACAAGGACACGTCGGTGACGGACTCGTTCCGTGAGTCGGCGGCCCACTACGCCACGCATGTGAAGTCGTCCAAGGACCCGCTGATGAAGCTGGTCACCGACATCGCGGGCGGGGCCGGCGACCTGGGCGGCCGGGTGCGGCGGGGCTTCGGGGGCTTCGCGAGCGGCGGCGGCTCGGCCAGTGGTTCGGCCGGTTCCGCGCCGCAGGACCAGCCGCCCACGGACACGCCGCCGCGGGACGAGGACTGAGCGGCTCTTCAGCGACCGGGGCTCACACCCTGGGCTGTGCGCTCTGGGCCAGTGAGCCGCACAGGGCCGTCGCGCTGCCCGTCGCGTACGGGTCGGTGCCGGCCGGGCCGCCCGCCTTGGCGGTCTGGCCGGCGAGCAGCGGGTGCAGCCGGTTCGCGGAGTCGTCGGCGCAGGACAGCGGGCCCGCCTGGACGTAGGAGACGATCAGCTGGGCCTGGCGCATGCGCAGGTCGTCGCGGTCGAAGCGGAAGTGCAGCTCGCGCCGCACGGTGAACAGGGACGCCTCGGCCTGCTCGCCGCCGCCGGCCGGCCGCAGCGCGTACACGAAGGTGTGGTCGGCGGTGACCTCCAGCGTGGAGGAGTCGACCTCGGCGGCCTGGAGACTGCCCTGGACCCGGATCTTGCGGTCGGCGAGCTCGACCTGGTCCGGATCGAACCGAACCAGCCAGCCGGTGGGCGCGTGCCGGCCGTCGGCAGTCGGGTGGTCGAAACTCTGGTCGAACTGGTCGAGTTGGTCCGGGTCGAGGAGGACGCGCACCGGCCGGATCTGGTCCCCGACGACCACTTCGGGGTGGAGCGCCGACCGGACGATGTAGTCCTTGACCACGGTCAGGGCGCCCACGACCTGGCTGTCCGAGAAGTGCGCGGTGCGCCGGGAGGCGGGCAGCGGGACGCCCTCGGCGCCGATCCGGTACTGGGCGGCGGGGCTCTGTGCGTACAGCGCGTCGATGTCGGTGGAGCCGGGCACCTTGCCCTGGGGGGCCAGCGGTATGACGGTCATCCGCAGGGGTTCGACGGGCTGCTGGGCGGCCGGGGTCTGGTAGGGGTGCCGGACGCCCATGTAGATCGCGGTGCCGAAGGCTACGGCGATCAGCAGGACGAGGATCAGCGCCTGCCGGGACAGGCCGCGGCGCATGGGCGGGCGGCGGCGGACGGCGGGCGCGTGGTCGGTCAGGCGCTCCTGGGCGGAGAACTCCTGGAGCCGGGCAGCACGGACGAACGACTCGTCGAAGACGACGGATCGGTACTCCTCCTCGCCACCTCCGGGGCCGCCCTCGGGTGTCCCCTCAGGTGGGTCTCCAGGCCCTCCCATACCTTCAGAGTAGGTCTCGCGGGGCCCCGGTAAACGCCCTGCTACGCGACAAGTTCTGACAGGTTCTCACCAGAAAGCGCCGGTTCCGGCCGGGTGGGTTCAGGGGGTGCGGGGGATCGCCGAGGCAGCCGGCTGGGAGTAGTCGGCGGAGGCGGAGGGCACCACCGCGCCGCCCTGTTCCAGGCCCGTGGAGGCCGGGGGCGGCGGAACCTGTTCCCGGTTGCCCGAGGACGCGCCCCGGTAGACGGCCGTGAAGGCCAGGGCGACCATGCCGATGCCCATCACCAGGGCGAGCATCCAGGCGACGGGACGGTGCCAGCGGACCTGTTTGCCGTAGGTGCCCGGGGCGCCGTAGCGGCTGTCGAGGACGTCGGTGTCGTCCAGGTCGTCGAAGTCCGGATCATGGCCGAAACCACCGCGGCCGTCGGGGCCGTATCCGTCCTCGTACCGCTCGCCCCGGCCGTGTGCCCGGCGGGCCTCCGCCTCGGAGGCCTCCGCTCTCGCCTGGGCGGCGGCCAGCAGGCGCTCGACGGCGGTCGGCTCGTGGAACGTGGCCGCCCGTACGAAGGCCTCGTCGAAGACCACGGAGGCGAACTCTTCGTCCGACACCCCGCGGTCGTGGTCGTCGTCGGGCTCCCAGCCGTCAGGGAACGGCGTACCCCCCACGTCCTCCGGCACGGATCCAGAGTAGTCCTGGGGGGTCAATTTGGGCAGACGGTATGGAAATTCATCCGCCCGGTGAGACGCCGCTCATGCGGCTTTCGAGCGGCGCACGGGCGCGGCGGGGGCGCCTGCCGCGCGCATATGCGCCGCCCGGCGGTCAGCGCCGTACGTGCCCGTCGCCGGTCACGATGTACTTCGTGCTGGTCAGCTCCGGCAGGCCCATCGGGCCGCGGGCGTGCAGCTTCTGCGTGGAGATGCCGATCTCCGCGCCGAAGCCGAACTGGCCGCCGTCCGTGAAGCGGGTCGAGGCGTTGACCGCGACCGTGGTGGAGTCGACCAGCTGGGTGAAGCGGCGGGCGGCCTGCTGGGAGGTGGTCACGATGGCCTCGGTGTGGCCGGAGGTCCACAGCCGGATGTGCTCGACGGCCTTGTCGAGCGAGTCGACGACGGCGGCGGCGATGTCGTAGGAGAGGTACTCCGTCTCCCAGTCCTCCGGGGTGGCCTCCACGACCGTCGCCCGGGAGTCCTTGGCGTAGGCCATCACCCGCTCGTCGGCGTGGACGGTGACGCCGGCCTCGGCGAGCGCGTCCAGGGCGCGGGGCAGGAACTCGGGGGCGATGTCCTGGTGGACCAGCAGGGTCTCGGCGGCGTTGCAGACGCTCACCCGGTGGGCCTTGGAGTTGATCAGGATCTCGACGGCCATGTCGAGGTCGGCCTGGGCGTCGACGTAGACATGCACGTTGCCCGTGCCGGTCTCGATCACCGGGACCGTGGACTCGCTGACGACCGTCCGGATCAGGGAGGCGCCGCCGCGCGGGATCAGTACGTCGACCAGGCCGCGGGCGCGCATCAGCTCGCGCACGCTCTCCCGGCTCTGGCCGGGCACGAGCTGCACGGCGTCGGCGGGCAGCCCGGCGCCGCCGACGGCGTCCCGGATCACCCGGACGAGAGCGGTGTTGGACTCGTAGGCGGAGGCGGAGCCGCGCAGCAGGACGGCGTTGCCGGACTTCAGGCAGAGGGCGGCGGCGTCCACGGTGACGTTCGGGCGGGCCTCGTAGATGATGCCGACGACGCCGAGGGGAACACGGACCTGGCGCAGGTCGATGCCGTTGGGCAGGGTCGAGCCGCGGACGACCTCGCCGACCGGGTCGGGCAGCGCGACGACGTCCCGTACGTCGGAGGCGATGGCGCGCACGCGCTCCGGGGTCAGGGTCAGCCGGTCGATGATCGACTCGGCGGTCCCGGCCTCGCGGGCGGCGGCGATGTCCTTGGCGTTGGCCTCGACGATTTCGCTCGTACGGACCTCCAGCGCGTCCGCGATGGCGAGCAGCGCGTCGTCCTTGACGGCCCGCGGGAGCGGGGCGAGGTCGGCCGCGGCGGCCTTGGCGCGGTAGGCGGCCTGGGTGACCGGGGGCATCGAGTCGTACGGCGAGAGCGTGGTCATGAGGGAAGGGTAGTGCGCCGGACGGGCCGGTTCACCGGCTGTTCCACACCGCGAGACAAGCCCGGCGAAGGTCACGCAAAAGGGATCCTCAAGCTCTTCCCGACGGGCTCAGTACGGGTGCACGCCCACCGGGCTGGCCGGCGGCGGCCCGTATCCCTCCGCGATGCGCTGGTGGTAGGTCTCGCGGTCGATGACCTCAAGGCCGACGATCTCCCAGGGCGGAAGCCCGGCGGTCTGGCGGTGCTCGCCCCACAGGCGCAGGGCGACGGCGGCCGCGTCGTGCAGGTCGCGGGCCTCCTCCCAGTACCGGATCTCCGCGTGGTCGTTCGCGTATCTGCTGGTCAGCAGGAAGGGGTGGTCGTGGGCGAGCTGTTCGAGGGCGCGCCGCACCTCCTTCAGCGGGGCCTCGGCGCCGGAGACGCTGAGGGTGACGTGCCACAGCCGGGGCAGGTCCTCGGGTTGGCCGGCGGCGGCCCGTTCGCCGGTCGCGACGCTCGTCAGGGCGCGCTCCTCCGGGGCCGCACGGTTCGGGGACCCGCCGATTCCACCGCCGGAGGCCGCCGCCCCAGGGCGCACTCGTCTCACGACGGCCTCCTTCGTCCAACGGTCGAGCAGCGCTCGTGCGGAATGTGTCCCTGAGACAAAGTTGAGCAGGCCGCAAGCCGTTCTGTGGCGCTTTTTCGGAACGTCCACCTCAGGGCGACCGCTTCGCCGGGGCGTTCACCCTGTTTTCGGACGGATGACGCCCGTCAGGGGTGCAGGACAACCAGGTCGTCCCGGTGGACGACCTCGCGTTCGTACGCCGGTCCCAGCTCGCGCGCCAGTTCCCGGGTGGAACGGCCGATCAGCTGGGGGATCTCCTTGGCGTCGAAGCTGACCAGCCCGCGTGCGACGGCGCGTCCGGTGCTGTCGCGCAGCTCGACCGGGTCACCCGCGCTGAAGTCGCCCTCCACGGCCGCGATCCCGGCCGGCAGCAGCGACTTGCGCCGCTCGACGACCGCGCGCACGGCCCCGTCGTCCAGGGTGAGCGAGCCCTGCGGGGTGGAGGCGTGCTGGAGCCACAGCAGCCGGTCGGCGGACCGCTTGCCGGTGGCGTGGAAGTAGGTGCCGGTGTCGCCGCCGGAGAGCGCGTCGGCGGCGTGGACCGCGCTGGTCAGCACCACGGGGATGCCGGCGGCGGCCGCGATCCGGGCGGCCTCGACCTTGGTGACCATGCCACCGGTGCCGACGCCGGCCTTCCCGGCGCTGCCGATCTCCACGTGCGCGAGGTCCTCGGGCCCCCGTACCTGAGCTATCCGCGAGGTTCCCGGCCTACTGGGGTCGCCGTCGTACACGCCGTCCACGTCGGACAGGAGGACCAGCAGGTCGGCCCGCGCCAGGTGGGCCACGAGCGCGGCGAGCCGGTCGTTGTCGCCGAAGCGGATCTCGTCGGTGGCGACGGTGTCGTTCTCGTTGACGACCGGGAGGGCGCCCATCGCAAGCAGCTTGTCGAGGGTGCGGGAGGCGTTGCGGTGGTGGGCGCGGCGGCTCATGTCGTCGGAGGTGAGCAGCACCTGGCCGACGCGGACGCCGTAGCGGGCGAAGGAGGCGGTGTAGCGGGCGACGAGCAGGCCCTGGCCGACGCTGGCCGCGGCCTGCTGGCGGGCGAGGTCCTTGGGCCGCCGGCGCAGCCCCAGCGGGGCGAGACCGGCCGCGATGGCGCCGGAGGAAACGAGAACAATCTCACGTTCTCCCCCGCTTCGGCTCTTCGCGAGGACGTCGACAAGGGCGTCGACACGGTCCGCGTCGAGCCCGCCGGAGGCGGTGGTCAGCGAGGAGGAACCCACCTTGACGACGATCCTGCGGGCCTCGGTCACAGCCTGCCTTGCGCCTTCCACCTGCGGTTCCGTCCCCTCACAGCTCGACTGCCACGCAATCTACGCGAAGGGGGCCGGGGTGCGCGCATCGGTCCAGCTCCCGGACAGGCCGCGAGTAATCGTTTGCTCACGTATTGCATACGGCAAAAAGGTTGTACGGGTTGCATATAGAAATGAAAGACTGGTCAAACTTAATCTGGACTTTGTGTCATCGAATGTTCCCCCCGCGCAGCGCATCCTCCTCCGATCGGGGAAGAGCCCTTACGACGTCGTCCCTGTGGAGGAAGCCCTCCACCGTGACGTGATCGCCACCAACTCCGGCAACCTGATCTTCAGCGACGCCACTCACAAGATTCTTGAGACGCCCGGCACCGAGGTCGTCTCGAACGGCATCAAGTCAGATGTCAACGCCGCGGGAAGGATCAACGACCAGTACGACGCCTTCGTCGTACCGCTCGCCAACGCCTTCCGGCCGTCCTTCGAGCCGTCCCTCAGGCGGATGACGCAGCTCATCAGCAAGCTGCGGATTCCGGTGGTCGTGGTCGGCGTCGGCGCCCAGACCGGCCTCAACTACGACCCGGCGCGCCTGAAGCCCATGGAGCCGGCGGTACGCGCGTTCGTCTCGGCGGTGCTCGACCGCAGCGCCTCCATCGGCGTGCGCGGCGAGTTCACCGAGCAGTACCTCAAGGACATGGGTTTCCGGGACGTCGAGGTCATCGGCTGCCCGTCGCTGTTCATGTACGGCAAGGACCTCGCCGTACAGAAGGACGCGCCCACGCTCACCGCCGAGTCCCGGGTCGCCATCAACGGCTCGCACAGCGCGGTGCAGTCGCAGGGCCTGGACCGGGTCATCGCGGCCGCGCACGAGCGCTACCCGCACCTGCGGTACATCGGCCAGAACCTCAGTGACGCCCAGCAGCTGCACTGGCGGGACCTGTCCCACCCCAACGGCAGGATCACGGCGATGCCGACGCACCCGGACCACCCGATGTACCGGGAGGACAAGGCGCGCGTCTACATCGACCCGATCACCTGGATCGACGACCTGCGCGAGTTCGACTACTCGTTCGGCTCCCGCATCCACGGCAACATCGCGGCGCTGCTGGCGGGCACGCCCGCGACCGTGCTGTGCAGCGACTCGCGCACGCTGGAGCTGTGCCGCTACTTCGGCATCCCGCACCGCCGGATGGACCAGCTGGCCCCGGGCGAGGACGTCGACCCGGCGCGGCTGTACGAGGAGGCCGACTTCACCTCGCTGGTCGGCGGCCACCACGAGCGCTTCGAGCGGTTCACCGGCTTCCTGGACCGCAACGGCCTGCGCAACACGTTCACGCACGGCGACGGCGGTGCGGCGTTCGAGAAGCGGATGCGTGCGCTGTCCTTCCCGGCCGGTATCGGCCCCTGGATCGACAACGACCCCGCCGCGCTCGCCGCCCGGTTCGGCTGGCTGCAGAAGCGCATCGGCCAGCTGTCCTCGGACAACGCCAAGCTGAAGAAGCAGCTGGCGCAGAAGCCCGCCACGGTCACCATCCCGGCCCAGCCGTCGTCCGTCTACCGGCGGGCGCGGCGCGCGATGGGCAAGGCGCTCCAGACGGGGCGTTAACACTCAGGCGTCACTCCAAGGCCTCCGGACACCCGCGTGTCGTCCGGAGGCAGGCGCGCGTTAACCCGGACGCACGTTCTGCGCCGACCTTGGAGTGATCGCCGTGCCTCTATCCCTCCTCCGCCCGCTCCGTCCCCGGCTCCCGGTGAGACCGCTGGTGGCGGCCGGCCTGGGTGCCGCCTTCTGCGCCCAGGCCGTGGCCGCGCTGCTTCCACACCTTCCGCTGCTGCTCGCGGCCACCGCCCTGGCGCTCGCCGTCGAGGGCGTCCTGTACCGGTGGCAGCGCGGCATGCTGTCGGTGTTCGCCAAGTCGCACGCGGACGTCACCGTGCGGCATGTACTGCGGGATCTGCTGCTGGTGGTGGGCCTGCTGCGGCTGGGCGGGCAGGAGCGGGAGACGGCGTACGCGCCGCTCGTCGCCGGCCTGCTGGCCTGCTACGCGCTGCACTGCGCGATCCAGGCCCTCTCCGTCCTGGTCCGGCGCAGCCGCACCCTGCCGGTGGTGACCCGGAACATCGACGCCTCCGCCCTGCGCCTGTCCCCCGCCCCGCCGGTCCTGCTGCGCCGCCCCGGCCACCGTCTGCTGGCCTACGGCCTGCCCTCGACGGCCGGTCTGCTGGCCACGGCGGCCACCGCCGAACCGCGCTGGGCGGCCCTCGGTATCGCGCTGTCCCTGGGACTGTCCGTGGTGGGCCTTTCCGGCCTGCTGCTGAGGCTGCTGCCGAGCCGCCGTCCGGCGGGCGAGCAGGAGGTGCTGGAGTGGCTGGACGCGTGGCTGGCGGTGTACCGGCCGACGGCCGCTCTGTACTTCTCCGGCGGGACGTCCTCGGCGTACCAGGCGAACATGTGGCTGGAGCCGCTCGCGAAGCTGGACGGGCGTCCGCTGATCGTGCTGCGCGAGCGCTTCATGGTGCAGAAGATCGCGCCGACCGACATCCCGATCGTCTGTCTGCCCAAGGTCTCCACGCTGATGCACCTGGAGCAGTCCACGCTCCAGGTCCTCATCCACCCGTCGAACTCCGGCAAGACCTCCCAGATGCTGCGCATCCCGACGATCAAGCACACCTTCGTCAACCACGGCGAGAGCGACAAGCTGTCCTCCTGCAACCCGTACGCGAAGGCCTACGACGAGGTGTGGGTGGCCGGGCCCGCGGCGCGTGAGCGGTATGCGCTGGCCGAGGTCGGTGTCGAGGACAAGGACGTGGTGGAGATCGGCCGCCCGCAGCTGGACGCGGTACGGCCGTACGCGGGCCCGCCGACGGGGCCGTACACGACCGTGCTGTACGCGCCGACCTGGGAGGGCTGGGACGGGAACCCGGGCAACACCTCGGTGGTCGAGGCCGGCGAGAACCTGGTGCGGGCGCTGCTGGCGGATCCGGGGGTACGGCTGCTGTACAAGCCGCATCCGCTGACCGGCTCGGTCGATCCGCGGGCCGGGGCGGCCGATCTGCGGATCCGGGAGATGGTCCGGGCGGCGAACCGGGAGCGGTCGGCGGCGCGGCCCGCGGACGACGGTGAACTTGCCGGGCTGACCCGGGAGTTGGACCGGCTGACCACGTCCGACTTCCGGGCCGGTGCCGACCAGATCGAGCGGATGCTGGCACAGTCGGCGCCCGAGGCGGGGCGCGCGGAGGCGGTGGCGCGGGCCACGGCCGCCTGGGAGGAGGCCTACTGGGCCGCTCTGCCGGAGGGGGAGCACCAGGTCGTCACGGAGGCCCGGCCCACGCTGTTCTCCTGCTTCGACCGGGCCGACCTGCTGATCAGCGATGTGTCGAGCGTCATCAGCGACTTCCTGGCGAGCGAGAAGCCCTACGCGGTGGCCAACACCAGCGGGCTCGCGGAGGACGTGTTCCGCAAGGCCTTCCCGACCGTGCGGGCGGCGACCGTGCTGACGCCGGACGCGGCCGGGGTGCCGGCGCTGCTGGCGGCGGTCCGGGACCCGGAGAAGGACGAACTGGCAGCCGCGCGGGCCGAGTTGAAGTGCCATCTGCTGGGCCCGGCCGAGCCGACGTCCCAGGAGCGTTTCAACACGGCCGTGCGGGAGCTGGGTTCGGCCGCGCGGGAGCACCGGGTGCGGATGGCCGAGCGGCTGGCCGCGGAGATCCCGGGGCAGCGCCGGGAGGACATCCGCACCCCTCAGTGACGGACCCCCGAGCGAGCCATCCGGCGCGCCTTGCCCAGCGCCCGCCGCACGAAGGTGTCGACGCCGCCCTCCCGGTAGCCCTCGAAGCCGCGGGCCTCGCGGGGTTCGGCGAGGTAGACGGAGTCGGGTATGCCCGCCTCGGCGTCGCGGAAGTACGGGTAGGCGAGGTACAGACGGCGGCCCTTCTTCTCCAGGAGGGCCGCCGGCTGCTTCTTGGCCTTGGTGAACTTCAGGACCTCCAGCAGCCGTTCGGGCTGCCGGCCGGCCACCAGGTGCAGGCGCAGCCGCTCGTCGACCCGGAGGCGGCGGGCGACGTCCTCGTTCCAGTACGCGGCCATCAGCGGCGCCGCCAGTTCGAACTTGTGCCGCCGGATCTTCTGGCCGTCCTTGAGGTACTTGGGGCCGAACTGCGGCAGCAGGGTGACGAGGAAGGGGCGGACCATGAGCACATCGCGTTTGGGGCCCGGCGGGACCATGTCCGCGATCAGGTTCATCAGGGCGCGCGCGGAGTCGAAGCGCAGGGTGTAACTGCCGCTCTTCGTCACATGCTTGCCGTCCTCGCGGCCCACCAGGTAGTAGCAGGTGTAGTCGGCGATCACGGAGACCCCGTCGGCCCGCAGATAGGCCTCCATCGTGAACAGGGCGTCCTCGCCGGTCCACAGGGACTCGTCGAACCGCATGCCGTGCCGGTCCAGCAGCGCGCGGCGGAACAGCTTCTGCGCGCTGAGGGTGAACTTGATGTTGGAGGACCAGACGTCGGTGCGGTTCAGGGTACGGCCCCACATCGACTGCGGGGGCTTGCGGTTGACGCCCTCGACCTTGCCGAGGACGACGTCCGTGCCGTGCCGGTCGGCCATGGCGACCATCCGCTGAAGGGCCTCGGGGCCGAGCCGGTCGTCGGCGTCCAGGAAGAAGACGTAGCGCCCGGTGGCCTTGTCGAGGCCGACGTTGCGCGGGCCGCTGGGGCCGCCGGAGTTCTCCTGCCGGATCACCGTGACCGGCATGGGGGCGCGGGCCGCGAACTCCTCCAGGTACTCCCCCGTGCCGTCGGTCGAGCCGTCGTCCACGGCGATGACCTCGATGCGCGCCGGGTCCAGGGTCTGCGCCTGGACGGACGCCAGGCATTCGACCAGGTACGGCATCGCTTCGTACGCCCCGATGATCACACTGACATCAGGTTGCGTCACGGTCACGTTTCCCCCCAATAAACGGAAGATTGTCCCCCGTTTCTCTTTTCGCTACCTACTAGACGGTTCGCCGCAGGAAGCGGTTGCCCCGGCCCAGCCGTTTGGTGACTCACGTCACAGTACGTACGAGGTGTGAAAAGGGTTCGGCCCCCGAGGAGCCGAACTCCTCGGGGGCCGAAGGGAAAACCCGGTCGGTGGACCGGCGGGTCAGCCCGCCAGTTCCGCCTCCTCCGTGGTCGCGATCCGTGACTCCTGGCCGAGGTTGCGGGTCTCGGCCTTCAGCGACAGGTTCGCCACCGCGGTGTTGAACTGGTCGATGGACGCCGGCTCGTCCGGGCCCAGCAGATACCGCTTCAGCTCGCCGCGGTCCTCGGCCAGCGGGTCGGCGGCGGGGGCGCGGACGGCGTCCAGCAGACCGCCCAGCTCGGCCGCGCTGTTGGACAGGATCGTCGCGGCGCGCACCGCGGTGTTCTGCCGCTTGAACTCCTCCACGCCCAGCTCGCCGGAGTCGGTGACCGCGTACGGCTTGCCGCTGGCGATGAAGTCGGAGACCACGCTGGAGATGTCGGAGACCATCGCGTCGGAGACGTTGAAGCAGTCGTACAGGCGCGGCTCGGCGCCCGTGATCACCCGGTGCTCGTGGCTGCCGAAGGAACGCCAGTACGCGTCGTTCCACTCGGCGCGCAGCCGGGCGATCTCCTCGTGCCGGGCGACGTCCACCAGGCCGTCGCGGGTGGCCTCGGCCTCGTCGCCGCGCTCCTTGCCGTTGCCGGACAGCTCGGCAAGGCGGGCCTCGATCCGGGCCAGCTCGGCCTTGGCAGCCGTCCGGGCGGCTTCGTCGGCGGTGAAGCGGGCGTCGGTGGCACGCTCCACCGCGGCCTTCTCCACCAGGGCGGTGATCCGCTGGTGGGCGGTCTTGGCCTCGGCGCTGACGGTGCCGGTGAACGGGTGCGGCTTGTACAGGACGCGGACCGGCGGGTCGGCCTTGACCAGCTGGTTCACGATGTTCTCGCCGGCCAGCACGATCGAGGTGTTGCCGGGGTTGCCGTCCCAGCCCTCCCAGGTGGGGGCGTAGAGGACCGTCGGGACACGGCCGTCCGGCACACCCTGCCAACTCTGGATGGGCGCCAGCTGCGGGCGGCCGACCTCGACGATGTCGTCGTCACGGACGCCGACGTCCGCTATGGCGTACCGGTCGCGGCCCGCGCGTCCGGCGGTCCACACCTCGTCGTACACCTTGCTGAACGGGTTGACGCTGGCCAGCTTGTCGCTGTCGCCGTGGCCGATGAAGACGTGCTTCATGGTGGGCACGCGCAGCATGTGGATGTTCTTGCCGACGTTCGCGGCGTACAGCGCGACGCGCACCGTGGACAGGTCCATGTTCATCAGGTGCACCCCTCCGGGCACGCAGATGACGGGGACCGTGGTGGGCGCCAGGTTGTTCAGGATGACGCGCTCACGCAGCAGGATCAGCGGCTTGGAGTCGAGCTGCTCCATCGTCTCCAGCCACATGTTGACCTGGTAGGCGGAGTCCTTGGAGCCGGAGAAGTACAGCACCGTCTCGGGGCGGTACTCGGCCAGCCAGTCGTCGACGGCGGCCAGCACGGTGTCCGCGTTCGGCGGGGTCTTGCGGCCCCGGACGTACGGCATGAGCGCGAGGACGTACAGGCAGCCCAGGAACAGCGTGACGCCGATGCCGACGAACCCGGCCACGGGCTCGTCCGTGAGCGCCGAGACGAGTATGCCGACGACGGCGATCACGTCGAGGTGGAGCATCTTCTCGGCGGAGCGGTTCAGCAGCCCGCGCGGCGGGGCGTCCGGGATGCGGATACGCGAGGCCAGGTCGACATTGCGGGTGGCGACCGGCATACGGCGGCGGTTGCGGATCAGGGTGACCAGCGCGCCGTGCGGGGCCTGGAGGCCGTAGAAGGCGATGAAACCGGCGACCGCGGCGTAGAAGACCAGGTTGTCCGAGAGGTCCAGCCGGGCCAGCAGGAGGACCAGGAGCAGCTGCCGGATCAGGAAGCGGATCGACAGGCCTGCCCGCACCTTGCTCAGGCGGTTGATCAGGTAGCTGCCCTTGCGGTGCAGATAGTGGTCCGCCAGGTACGTCACGGCGGCCGCGGCCGCGAAGGCGGGAACGCTCGGGACGAGCGCGGCCACCATGAGGCAGGGGAAGCCCAGCATCATGAGGACCGCCGCGGCCAGCTCGGCCGCGCTGCCCACCCGGGCGACGCGTATAGCGGTGGAAATCACGGAGAAACCTGCTCTTGGAGGGGGAGTGCCGGTTTTGTTCTGAATTTATGGTCGGTACGGATTCAGGCCTCTGCGAACGCTCCTTTAACGGGCACCCACAGAGGCCTGAATTCCTCAAAGCTATATACGCTTGATTATTACACGCCGTCCTGGCGGTCGAGCACCGTGGCCAGCGCCGCCTCGAATCCGGAGGCCTTTGCCGCACCGGCCGTCGGGTCCTGCTGGCGGACGTCGATGACATGGCCCGTCAGCTCGGACAGCAGCACGTCCAGCGAGGTACGCGCGACGGCCTCGGAGGAGAGCAGGCTGCCCGCAGGCTCCTGGCCGAAGGCCTTGGTGCGCATCGGCGTGGCGGTGCGCTCCGGGTTGATGCAGTTCACCCGGATGCCGTCGCCGGCCCACTCGTCGGACAGCGCCTGGGTCAGGTTCACCATGGCGGCCTTGGTCGAGGAGTACAGGCTGTACTCGGCGCGGCCGCGGGTGTAGCTGCTGGAGGTGTACAGCAGCAGCTGGCCCTTGGACTCGGCCAGGTACTTGTAGGACGAGCGGGCGATCTGCACCGGGGCCAGGTAGTTGACCTTCAGCGCCTCCTCGATGGTGGCGTTGTCGGTCTCGGCGAGCTTGCCGATGCGCAGCACGCCGGCGGTGTTCACGACGTAGTCGATGCGCCCGGTCTCGGCGTACGCCTTGGACAGCGCGTCGTCGACCTCCTCCGGGTTCTCCACGTGGGTGCCGGTGGTGGAGCGGCCCAGCGCGTACACCTTGGAGCCGTAGGACTCGGCGAGTTCGGCGATGTCCTTGCCGATGCCGTACGAACCGCCGAAGACGACGACGGTCTTGCCGGTCAGCAGCTCGCGGTAGGCCTCCTCGGAGACCTGCTCGGGCGCGGCGGTGGAGGCCAGCTGGAAGAGCTTGTCGGCGATGAAGACGTCGACCGGCTGAGTGACCTTCATGTTGTACTCGTCGCCCGCGACGACGTGGATCGGCACGTCCGGCAGGTACTTGAGCACGACGGAGCAGTCGTCCGTGGCCTGGAAGTTGGGGTCACTGGCGGCGACCTCGTAGGCCCGCCGAATCGTGGACAGCTTGAAGGCCTGCGGGGTCTGGCCGCGGCGCAGGCGGGAGCGGTCCGGGATCTCGGTGATGAACTCGCCGTCCTCGCCGTGCGTGCGGGTCACGATGATGGTGTCCGCGGACGGGATGGCGACGTCGACGGCCTGGAAGCGCTCCAGCGCCACGACACAGTCGTCGATCACACGCTGTGACAGCAGCGGGCGTACGGCGTCGTGGAAGAGGACGTTGAGGTCCTCGCCCTCGGCCAGGCCCTCGCCGAGCGCCTCGATGGCGCGCTCGGTGGTCTCGTTCCGGGTGGAGCCGCCCTCGATGATCTTCTTGACCTTCGTGAACCCGGCCTTGGCGACGATCTTCTCGATGTCGGGGACATAGCCCGGAGCCATCAGCACGATGACGTCGTCGATCGAGTCGGCGTTCTCGAAGGTGGTCAGGGTGTGCTCGATGACTGCCTTGCCGGCGATCTTCAGCAGCTGCTTGGGGATCGACAGACCCACGCGCTGGCCGGTGCCACCGGCCAGGATCACTGCGGTGGTACGGGGCTTGGCTATGTGCTGTGACACAGGTGACCTACCTTGGGGCGACAGGGAACTTGGAAATGGTCCCACTTCCGGTTACCGCAGTGCAAGGTGAGCGACCTCCACCGCATATGTGCGCGCAACCTGTCATTCACCTTGCACTCCTGGTGATAGGCGGAGCGGTTCCGGGGACGCCGTTTCAATTGCTGTGAGTAACCGCACAGGTTCAGCGGCGTCGCAGCTTCTTCAGCGCGCGATGGCCGAGCACCTTCACGAGTTCCTTGGAAGACGTCTGGTGAACGGTCCGCGGCTGCACGGGCGGCGCGACGTTCGGCACCGTTTCGGCGGCGACCGCGGCGAGGGCTCCGTACAGGGCCTGGGCGGCCACCTCCGGATCCATGCGCGGCTTGGTCGCGGCCTGCCCCTTGGCCTTCGGCACGGCGGACAGCAGCGCCGGGTCGCCGAGCACCCGTACGCCCATCGCGACGATCCGCTCCGTCATCTCGGCGCCGATCTCGGCGGCGGCCTCGACGGCCCACTGCGGGGTGCTGATCTTCACGTCGTCCGGACCCGGCGCGCACGCATTCTTCATATGGATGACGGCGCCGTACCGGATGAGCTTCGAATAGAGCTCGTCCGGCAGCTCATTCCCGCGGAATTCCGTATTAAGGTTTCGCAGCATTTCGGTCTCGGCGAGGGTGAGAGACCGGTTCGCCGTGTCCGGAACGGGCTGAAGGAGATTCTCGGGCAGCCCGAGCAGCCCCTCGAAGGTGCGCATCAGCCCGCCCCGGTCCCGGTCGTCGACCACGACGACGGTGACCCGGTCCGCGCCCACGACCCGGACCCAGCGCTCGACGAGCCGGTCGTGCCGGTGCCGCCGCCAGAAACTGGGGTTGGGCTTCTCGTACGGCGCCTTCTTGAGCTTGTGCTTCAGCCAGCTCTCGTAGTCCATGCGCAGGCCGTTCTGCACGTACTGCTGCCACTGCGAGGGCATGATCTTCGCCAGCGGGCGCAGGGTGACCAGAATGTGCACCCGGTCCCCGCCGAGCTCTCGGACGATCCGCTCGATCGTCTCGTCGTCGGGGGCGTCGGCGAAGAACTCGCTGCTGACCACGGAGGTGCGCTCACCGGTGGCGGCGACCTGCTTGACCAGCGTCGCCCAGTGCTGCTCCTTGGGCTTCTGGTTGCCGATCATCCCGGGGCGGGTGCAGACCGCCAGGGCGGCCTGCATGGGGTGCCTGCTGGTGGCCGGGAACGCGACACCGTGCTCGGTCATCGCCTCCTTGGCGCCGAACAGCGCACCCTGAATCGAGGTGGTCCCGGTTTTGTGCGGGCCGATGTGCAACAGGCGGGTCCCGGCCGGCAGCGGGGTGACGCCGCCGTTGGCCGGGACTTCATCTCTCGTACAGTCCGTCTCCATAGTCATGGGACGGTAAGACCTGTTCCTGAGGGAGACCTAAGAGCGGGTCGCGACAGTGACGAGCGCCACATCCGTCACACGAGTTCCACCCCCGGCCGGCCGTCCTCCACCCGCAGTCGCGCCAGCGTGCTCGGCGTCGCGACCGGCTGCCGGACCGTGTCCACGATCCTGACGGAGGCGTCGATGCCGTCGCCGCGGATGTCGAGGAGGTGGTAGCCGCGGTGGGCGTCGATCAGCTTCCAGTGCGGGTTGTCGGGCAGCCGCGGATCCCACTGGGCGTGGAAGGCGGCCTGGTCCTGGTCGCCGTTGCTGGAGATGGAGGTGCCGACGAACTCGGCGCCGACGACGGCGGAGCCCGGGTCGGCGAAGTCCTCCTTCAGATCGCTGATCATCGTCAGGTGCCGGTCGCCGGTGAGCACGACCGGGTTGCGCACGTTCCTGAACTCCCGCAGGAACGCGTTGCGTTCGACCTGGTAGCCGTCCCAGGCGTCGTAGAACCACTGCTTGCCCTCGCCGACCAGCAGGTCCGTCTCGGCCATCATGATCTGCGAGGCGATCAGGTTCCAGCGGGCCGGGGAGTCGCGCAGGCCGTCCAGCAGCCACTGCTTCTGCTCGGCGCCGAGCATGGTGAGCGAGGGGTCCTGGGCGCCGGCCTGGCTGGTCGCCTGGTCGCTGCGGTACTGCCGGGTGTCGAGGACGTTGAGACGGGCGAGCCGGCCGAACTCCAGACGGCGGTGCATCCGGATGTGCGGCCCGTTCGGTACGGCGCTCGCACGCACCGGCATGTACTCGTAGTACGCCTGGTAGGCGGCGGTCAGCCGGGCCACGAACGCGTCGTGCGACTGCTTGTCCGGGTCCTGCGGGATCTCACCCGCGAAGTCGTTGTCGATCTCGTGGTCGTCGAAGGTGACCACGAAGGGCGCGTTCGCGTGCATCGCGGCGAGGTCGGGATCGGTGCGGTACTGGGCGTACCGGTTGCGGTACTGCACCAGGCTGTACGGCTCCCCCGTCCCCTCGTGCCGGCGCAGCGCCGTCGCCGAGGGCACCGACTCGTAGATGTAGTCGCCGACAAACAGCACGACGTCGGGGTCCTGGGCCAGCATGTCGGCGTAGGGCGTGAAGTAGCCGTGCTGCCAGTTCTGGCAGGAGGCGAGCGCGATGCGCAGGTCGCCGTCGGACTTGAGCGGATGGGGCGCGGTACGGGTGCGGCCGACCGGCGAGATACGGCCGCCGGCCCGGAAGCGGTACCAGTACGTACGGCCCGGACCCAGCCCCCGCACATCGACGTGGACGCTGTGCCCGAACTCGGGGCGGGCCTGCGCGGTGCCCCGGCGCACGACCCTGCGGAAGCGCTCGTCCTCCGCGAGTTCCCACTGCACCGGCACGACGCTGTCGGGCATGCCACCGCCGCCCAGGGGGTCGGGGGCGAGCCGGGTCCACAGCACGATGCCGTCCGGCAGCGGGTCGCCGGAGGCCACGCCGAGGCTGAACACGCCCTCGGGCAGGGTGTTCTCGGCGGCCCGCGCGGAGGCGGGCAGCCACAGCTGGGCGGAGGCGGCGGCGCCGAGCACGGCGGCACCGGCGGTCAGAAAGCGGCGTCGGTCGGGCGATCCTGCACCGGTCATCTGGCGAACTCCCTTACGTCGCGGGCCCTTTGGACACCTGGAAGCTCACGCTTCCGGCGGGTCCGCGCGCTGAACCCCAGGGTTCGCGTGCATGACAAGCAGGCAGACAACAGGAGACCCGTTGCGGCACGGGAACAACACGACGAACGCGTTCTTGCCGCAACGGGTCCTGGGGACCGCTCAGTCGCCTGGGGTCAGTTGGGGAAGACCTTGCCGAGCCGTCCCTTGCTGTCGACCGTGCCGAGCGTGCCCGCGCCGAAGACGAAGGACCCCTCGGCCGTGACGCCGGACGACGTCGTGGGGAACACCCACACGGCACCCCTCCCGCCGTTCTCGCGGAAGGCCCCCACGACCGGTTCCGCCCGGCCGTCACCGTCGCCGTCCACGAGGTCGAAGGCCCAGCCGAACCGGTCCCCCGCCTCGGCGACACCCGGTACGCCGGCGGTCTGCTGGCTCAGGACCCGGGTGCCGGCGCCCGTCGGCCCGTCCGCCCCGCCGGGGACGACGGCGACGGAGCCCGCCTCGCTCACCGTGCCGACCCGCTCGAACGGGTTGCCCACCAGGATGTCGCCGTAGCCGTCGCCGTCCACGTCCCCGACGGTCAGCTCGTTGCCGAAGCTGTCCTCCGGCTCCTGGGTGCCGGGCACGCCGGGGGTGTCCTGGTCGATCACCCGGGTCCTGGTGGTGTCCGGGCCGTTCTCGGTGCCGAAGGAGATCTCGACCGTGTAGTCGCCGTTGACGAGGTCGGCCCGGCCGTCGCCGTTGAGATCACCGAGCGCCAGATCGAAGCCCTGGGCGTCCACGGGCTCGCCCTGCGCGTCCTTCAGGACCGTGTGCGGCTCCAGACCCCCCTTGCTGCCGCGGAAGTAGCGCAGGGAGTACTGCGGGGCCGTGTCGTCCAAGTGGGACACGATGTGGCGCTCGACGACGTCGGTGATGCCGTCACCGTCGACGTCACCGGCCACGATCTCGTGCGCGGTCTCGTTCTCCGCGCCGACCAGCCCGGGCTCCTGGACGGACGCGGGGCTGCCGTCCCGCCCGAGGGGGCCGAACTCCACCCGGTCCCTGCGGATCAGATCCTGGTGCCCGTCACCGTTGAAGTCACCGGAGGCCAGGTCGCTGTCCTGGTCCACGCCGTTCCCCACGGCCGACAGGGCCACCCCGGAGGCGAAGCCATCCCGGCCGCCCCACAGCACGGTCACCCTGAACCGGTACTCCTTGTCGTCACGCTTCCAGTCCTCACCGGAGGCCGTCACCAGCAGGTCGGTGAATCCGTCCCCGTCCAGGTCGGCGGAGTCCAGGCCGGACCCGAAGTAGTCGTACTTCTCGGGGGCCCCGGGCACACCGGGCGAGGCCTGCGTGTACACCTGCCTGGCCGCAGTGTTCAGCCCGCTCGCCGTGCCGTACAGCACGGCGACGTAACCGGCCTGGGTCTTGTCCCCGACGGTCGCCAGCGGCGCGGCGACGGCGAGGTCCTCGTATCCGTCGCCGTTGAAGTCGTCCTGGATCTTCGTCGGCGGGGTCTCGGCGAAGGCCTCGGCGGTGGGCAGGGAGACGGCGGCCAGAGCGACGGCGGTCGCGACGGCGAACCGGCTGAGAGAGCGAGAAGGCATGGGAGTCCTGACGTAGAGCGGGTGGTGGGAGAGATCAGGTCAGTCCGGGAGGTGGTCGCCGAACCGGTCGCCGTTCACGGTCATGCCGAAGGACCGGGCTCCGAAGGAGACGGAGCCCTTGGCCGTGGCCCCGGCGGAGGTGGAGCGGAAGGCCCAGAGGCCGCCGTTCCAGTTGTTCTCCCCGGGCGCGGCCACGATCGGCTCGGCGCGGCCGTCGCCGTCGGAGTCGAGGAGGTGGGTGTCGCCGCCGAAGTGGTCGCGCGCCTCGGCGGTGCCGGGCACTGAGGCACTGGCCTGGCTGAACACCTTTGTGCCGGCCCCGGTCGGCCCGGCCGGTCCGCCCGGAACGACAGCGAAGTTGCCTGCGTACGTCAGCCCGCCGAAGCTCTCGGTCCAGTTGCCCGCCAGGATGTCGCCGTAGCCGTCGCCGTCGACGTCGCCCACCGAGACGTTGTAGCCGAAGCTGTCCTCTTCCTCGTGGGCGCCCGGGACTCCGGGAGTGTCCTGGGTGATGACCTGCGGGGTGGTGGCGGGGCCGCCTTCGGTGCCGCGGAAGATCCGCAGGGCGTTGCCGCTGCTGCTGACGACCTCCGCGCGGCCGTCGCCGTCGAGGTCGCCGATCGCCAGGGACTGGTTCCACTGCTTCGAGCGGGACTCGCCGCCCTCCAGGGTGGCCGGCGGGAGCAGGCCGTCGCGGCTGCCCCGCAGGACGCTCATGTGGTGAATCAGGCGGTACTCGGAGTCCGAGCCGGAGAACGCCACCGAAACGATGTCGGAGATCCCGTCGCCGTCCGTGTCGCCGGCCGCGAGAGCCGTCACCTGGCCGCTCTCGGCGAACCGGACACCCTTCTGGACGGAGGCGGCGGCGCCGTCCCGCCCGAAGGGCCCGAACCGCACGTCGTCGCGCCGGGCCAGGTCCAGGTGCCCGTCGCCGTTGAAGTCCCCGGTGAGGGACGTGCCGCCCTGCCCCGGAGCGGTCGAGAGCACCGGCAGCACCGTGCCGGAGGTGAGCCCGCCCTTGCCGCCCCACAGCACGATCCGGTTCCCGTCCCGGGCGATGCCGTCGTGCACCCACTGCTCGTTGTCGGTCTCGACGACCAGATCGGCGTACCCGTCCGCGTCGAGGTCGCCCACGGTGAGGTGGGCGCCGAACATGTCGTGTGCCTCGACGGTGCCCGGGATGCCGGGGGACTCCTGCGTGTACACCTTCTTGGTGCCGGAGGTGAGACCGTTCGCGGAGCCGTAGACGACGGCGACGTACCCGGCCGACCTCAGGCCGTTCACCCGGCCCCACGGAACACCCGTGGCCAGGTCCTCGTACCCGTCCCCGTTGAAGTCCTGCCGCACGCTCGGCGTCGTGGTGGTGGCGTTGGCGACCGGCAGCGCGGTCACGCCCCCCGCCAGCAGGGCGATGGCGACCACAACGGTCCGCCGCATTCTGCGCGAAACGGGCTCGGGCACGTCGACTCCGGGAATCGGCTGGGCAGTTGACCGCGGGAAGGACCAAGATCCTCATCCACGTGCCCAGTACGACTCACCGGAGTGACGGTTGGTTGTCCTGCCGTATACCGGAGTCTTCCGAGAGTTAACCCTCGAACGGCTCGAAGTCGTCGAACTCCTGCTGGACCTCGTCCCGTTCGGCCTGCCGGTCCCTGCGGCGCTGGGCCGCGGGCCGCGGCGCCTCGAACCGGTGGTCCTCACCACGGCGTCCGAGCATCTCGGCCCCGGACATCATCGTCGGCTCCCAGTCGAAGACGACCGCGTTGTCCTCGGGTCCGATGGCGACACCGTCGCCGGCCCGGGCGCCCGCCTTCATCAACTCCTCCTCGACACCGAGGCGGTTGAGCCGGTCGGCGAGGTAGCCGACGGCCTCGTCGTTGTTGAAGTCGGTCTGCCGCACCCAGCGCTCCGGCTTCTCGCCGCGCACCCGGAACAGCCCGTCCTCCTCCTGCACGACGGTGAAGCCCGCGTCGTCCACGGCCTTGGGCCGGATGACGATCCGCGTCGCCTCCTCCTTCGGCTTCGCGGCCCGCGCCCGGGCGACCAGGTCGGCGAGCGCGAACGACAGTTCCTTCAGCCCCTGGTGCGCGACCGCGGACACCTCGAAGACGCGGTAGCCCCGCGCCTCCAGGTCCGGCCGCACCATCTCGGCGAGGTCCTTGCCGTCCGGTACGTCGATCTTGTTCAGGACGACGATCCGCGGCCGGTTGTCGAGGCCGCCGTACTCCCTGAGCTCCGCCTCGATGACATCGAGATCGGAGACCGGGTCGCGGTCCGACTCCAGCGTCGCCGTGTCCAGTACGTGCACGAGCACACTGCACCGCTCCACGTGCCGCAGGAACTCAAGACCCAGGCCGCGGCCCTGGCTGGCGCCCGGGATCAGGCCCGGCACATCGGCGATGGTGTACACGGTCGCGCCGGCCGTCACGACGCCCAGGTTCGGGACGAGCGTGGTGAAGGGGTAGTCGGCGATCTTCGGCTTGGCCGCGGAGAGCACGGAGATCAGCGAGGACTTGCCCGCGCTCGGGTAGCCCACCAGTGCCACATCGGCGACGGTCTTCAGCTCCAGGACGATGTCCTGGAGGTCGCCGGGCACACCGAGCAGCGCGAAGCCGGGCGCCTTGCGCCGGGCCGAGGCCAGCGCCGCGTTGCCGAGGCCGCCGCGGCCGCCCTGTGCGGCGACGTAGGAGGTGCCGTGGCCGACCAGGTCGGCGAGGACGTTGCCCGCCTTGTCCAGCACCACGGTGCCGTCCGGCACCGGCAGGATCAGGTCCTGGCCGTCCTTGCCGGAGCGGTTGCCGCCCTCGCCGGGCTTGCCGTTGGTGGCCTTGCGGTGCGGGGAGTGGTGGTAGTCGAGCAGCGTGGTCACGGACTGGTCGACGGTCAGGATGACGTCGCCGCCGCGTCCGCCGTTGCCGCCGTCCGGGCCGCCGAGCGGCTTGAACTTCTCACGGTGGACGGAGGCACAGCCGTGACCTCCGCTACCCGCGGCGACGTGCAGTTCGACGCGGTCCACGAAGGTGGTCATGGGATGTGCCTCCAGTTACGTACGCGTATGTCTCTTGGTTAACACGCGAAAGGCGGACCCGCCTTCCCGTCAGGGAAGTGAGGTCCGCCTCGCGAAGCGTTCGGTCTAAGCCTTGTGTCAGGCGACCGGAACGATGTTCACGACCTTGCGGCCACGGTGGGTGCCGAACTGCACCGCACCGGCGTTCAGCGCGAACAGCGTGTCGTCGCCGCCGCGGCCGACGCCCGCACCCGGGTGGAAGTGGGTGCCGCGCTGGCGGACCAGGATCTCGCCCGCGTTGACGACCTGACCACCGAAGCGCTTCACGCCGAGGCGCTGAGCGTTGGAGTCACGACCGTTACGGGTGGACGATGCGCCCTTCTTGTGTGCCATCTCTCCTCAGTCCCTTACTTCGCAGCCGCGGGGATCTCAGTGACCTTGATCGCCGTGTACTGCTGGCGGTGGCCCTGACGACGGCGGTAGCCGGTCTTGTTCTTGTAGCGCAGAATGTCGATCTTCTGGCCCTTGTGGTGGTCCACGACCTCGGCCTGGACCTTGATGCCGGCCAGCACCCACGGGTCGCTGGTCACAGCGTCGCCGTCGACAACGAGCAGGGTCGAGAGCTCGACCGTGTCGCCAACCTTGGCAGTGGAAATCTTGTCAACCTCAACGATGTCGCCGACAGCAACCTTGTGCTGGCGACCACCGCTGCGCACGATGGCGTACACGCGGATCTCACTCTCTCGCTCGGGAACGGCACCCCCGCAGTCCAGCCGCCCGCACACGAGCGAACAGCCTCTCCCGGCCACTCCGTGCCCGGAAGGAAGAAAGGTTTACGGGGATGTGGCATGTCAGTGGACATGCCGACGGTCAAGGTTACGGGGCTGCGGCCGAACGGGTCAAACCGGGCCGGGCCCCTGGGGTGTGCGGCCGATCACGTCGGACCGGCCGCACGCCCCGGTGTTGCGTCAGCCCTCGTCGGTGGAGGCCGAGACGGAGGGCAGCGTCTGCTGCGCCGCCGCCGCGGTCTTCTTCGACGTCGACTTCTTGGCGGCCGTCTTGGCGGTCTTCGCCGCCTTCTTGGCCGTCGTCTTCTTGGCGGCCGTCTTGGTGGCCGTCGTCTTCTTGGTGGCGGCCTTCTTCGCCGTGGCCTTCTTGGCCGTCTTGCGGGCCGCCGCCTTCTTGGCCGGAGCGGCCGTCTCGGCAACCTCGGCCGCCTCGACCGCGGGAGCCTGCTCGGCCGGCGCCTCCGTGACCGGCGTCTCCGTGGCCGACGTCTCCGTGGCCGACGGGACGACCACGACGGCCGTCTCCTCGGACGCGGTGGGCGCGGTGGCCTTGCGCACCGCACGGCGACGCGGACGGGCCGGAGCGGCGCTCTCGGCGACCGGCTCGGCGACCGGCTCGGCGACGACCGGCTCAGCGGGAGCGGCCGCCTTCTCGACCTCCGCCTCACTGCTCACGGTCACCACGGCGGCCTCGGCCCCCGCGGGCGAACCAGCGGGCGCCGTCGCCTTACGGGTCGCACGCCGACGCGTACGTCCCTTGGGCGCGGCCTCCTCGACGGGCAGGGCGGGCGGGGCCTCGACGACCACGTCCTCCACGGCGGCGGGCTCGGCGTGCGCCACGGCCGCCGACTCCGGCTGCACCGGACGCTCGATCTCCTGCTGGACCGTCACGTCCTGAGCCGTAGGAACCTTCTCGGCCCTCTCGGCCTTCTCCCGCCTCGGCGCACCCGCCGGAGCAGACGCACGCCGGCTCGCCCGGCGCCGCGAACGGCCTCGTCCGGCCGCGGCCTCCGCCTCGGCGATGCTGCTGTACAGCTCCTCGTCCGGCGCGAACTCGGGCGCGGGCAGCGCCACCGGCTCGGCGACCTCGGCCGCGACCTCGGCGGGCGTCTCGGCCTCGCGCACCTCCGGCTCGACCGGCTCGGCGGTCTCCACGGCGGTCACCGCGGCCTCGTGCTCGTGCACGTGCACGTCGCCGCCGCGCCCGCGCTTCTTGCGCTTGCCGCCGCCTCCGGCGGAGGTCGGCTGCTCCATGTGCACGATGACACCGCGGCCGTTGCAGTGGACGCAGGTCTCGGAGAACGACTCCAGCAGGCCCTGGCCGACCCGCTTACGGGTCATCTGCACGAGCCCCAGCGAGGTGACCTCGGCGACCTGGTGCTTCGTACGGTCGCGGCCCAGGCACTCCAGCAGGCGGCGCAGCACCAGGTCCCGGTTGGACTCCAGCACCATGTCGATGAAGTCGATCACGATGATGCCGCCGAGGTCGCGCAGCCGGAGCTGGCGCACGATCTCCTCGGCCGCCTCCAGGTTGTTCCTGGTGACCGTCTCCTCCAGGTTGCCGCCCTGGCCGGTGAACTTGCCGGTGTTGACGTCGACGACGACCATCGCCTCGGTCCGGTCGATCACCAGCGAACCGCCGCTGGGCAGCCAGACCTTGCGGTCCAGCGCCTTGGCCAGCTGCTCGTCGATCCGGTAGGTGGCGAAGACGTCGACCTCACTGGTCCACCTCTGCAGCCGCTCGGCGAGGTCCGGCGCGACGTGCGAGACGTACCCGTGGATGGTCGACCACGCCTCGTCACCACTGACGACGACCTGGGAGAAGTCCTCGTTGAAGATGTCGCGGACGACCCGGACGGTCATGTCCGGCTCGCCGTACAGCAGGGTCGGAGCGTTGCCGCTCTTCGCCTTCTTCTGGATGTCCTCCCACTGCGCCTGGAGCCGCTCGACGTCACGGCGCAGCTCGTCCTCGCTGGCGCCCTCGGCGGCGGTGCGCACGATGACGCCCGCGTCCTCGGGGACGATCTTCTTGAGGATCGTCTTCAGACGCGCGCGCTCGGTGTCGGGCAGCTTGCGGCTGATGCCGGTCATCGAGCCCTCGGGCACGTAGACCAGGTAGCGGCCGGGCAGCGACACCTGGCTGGTCAGTCGGGCGCCCTTGTGGCCGATCGGGTCCTTGGTGACCTGCACCAGCACGGACTGGCCCGACTTCAGCGCGGACTCGATACGGCGCGGCCCGTTGGCCATGCCCAGCGCCTCGAAGTTGACCTCACCGGCGTACAGGACGGCGTTGCGCCCCTTGCCGATGTCGATGAAGGCGGCCTCCATCGACGGCAGCACGTTCTGGACCTTGCCCAGGTAGACGTTGCCGACGTACGAGGTCGACTGCTCCTTGTTGACGTAGTGCTCGACGAGCACGTTGTCCTCAAGGACGCCGATCTGCGTGCGGTCGCCGTGCTGACGCACGACCATCACCCGCTCGACGGCCTCGCGCCGGGCCAGGAACTCGGCCTCGGTGATGATCGGAACGCGTCGGCGGCCCTGCTCGCGGCCCTCGCGGCGGCGCTGCTTCTTGGCCTCCAGACGCGTCGAGCCCTTGATGGACTGCACCTCGTCGGACGGCTCGGCCTTCGGGCGCGGCTCGCGCACCTTGACGACGGTCCGCTCGGGGTCGCCCTCACCGGGCTCGCTGTCGGCTGCGGAGTCACCGGCACGACGACGGCGACGACGGCGCCGACGGCTGCTGGAGGTCGACCCGCCGGCCTCGTCGCCCTGGGCGGCGTCCTCGGCGTCCTCTTCCTCCTGCTCGGCGGTGTCCTCGGCGTCCTGCGCGGCCTGCTCGGCGGCGGTCTCCTCGGCCTCCGCGTCGGCGGACTCGCCCGACTCGGCGTCGGCGGACTCACCCCGGCGGCGACGGCGGCCGCCCCGGCGACGACGACGGCGCGCCCCGGTCTCCTCGGACTCCTCGCCCTCGGCGGCGTCCTCGGCCGACTCCTCGGCCTCCTCCGGCTCCTCCTCGACGGCGGCCTCGGCGGTACGGGCCTCGGCCTCCTCCTCGAAGGCGGCGCCCCGGCGACGACGGCGGCGGCGGGCCGTGGCCTGCTCCTCGGCGTACTCCGCGGCTTCCGCGGTCTCCTCGACGTCCTCGGCGGCCTCGACGTCCGACGCCTCGGCCGCTGCCTCGGCGGCGGCGCGCTCCGGGGTCTGGAACTTCGGCTCCGTGAACACCGGCGCCTGGAAGACGGCGACGGCGGGTCGCGCCGGCCGACGCGGGGAGTCGGCGTCCTCGGCCTCCTCGGCCGGCTTCGCGGGCGCGGAGAACCCGGTGGCGGCCGCACGCGCGACCCGGCGGCGGCGACGCGGCGCGGCCTCCTCGGCGGCGGGGGCCTTCGCCTCGGTCTCGGCGGGCTTGTTCTCTTCGGCGGCAGTCACGGGCGCCTCCGCGCTCTCGGGCGCCCCGGCGGGGGCGGACACACGACGCGTGGCACGCCGACGGGTACGACGCGGGGCGGCCTCCTCGGCCTCCTCCACGGGTGCGGCCTCCACAGGCGCGGCCTCGACAGGCGCGCTCTCGGTTACGGGCTCGACGGCCTCGGCGGTCTCCACGGCAGGCGCGGCAGCAGTGCGGGTGGCACGGCGACGCGTACGACGCGGAGCGGCCTCCTCGGCCTCCTCCACAGGCGCGGCCTCCACAACGACCTCAGCGGCCTCGGGCGCGGACACGCTCCGGGTGGCACGGCGACGCGTACGACGCGGAGCGGCCTCCTCGGCCTCCTCCACAGGCGCGGCCTCCACAACGACCTCGGCGGCCTCGGGCGCGGACACGCTCCGGGTGGCACGGCGACGCGTACGACGCGGGGCGGCGTCCTCGACGGCGCCGGCGGACGACGCGGCCTCGACGACCTCGGTGGCGGGGGCGTTCTCCTCGGCGGCGGTGGCCGCGGGCACGACGGTCTCGACGGCCTCGGCCGACGCGGGCGCCCCGGCGGGCGCGGACGCCCGGCGGACCACACGGCGACGCGAGCGAGGGGCGGGCGGGGCCTCGGCGGCGATGGCCTCGGCCGTCTCCTCCACGGCGGCCTCTTCGGCCTCCGCGGTCACATCGGCCACGGTCTCCTCGGCCTCTTCGGCCTCCGCGTCCGGTATGGCCGGCGTGGCCTCGGTCGCGGCTTCGGAGCCGGCGGCGGGCGGACCCGCCGGCCGGGACGCGGCACGGCGCCGACGACGCGGCGGCAGGGTGTCGCTGGGAGTGTTCAGTTCGGAACCCTCAGCGGGTTCGGTCGGTTCGAGCATGCGGGCGTTTCTCCCGTCAGGCTCCCGGGCGCCGCGCCTGGTCCGGCTTGGGTGCCGGTGACGTCCGCGGCTCGCGCGGTGCGCGTGTGCCGCCGTCCGGGGCGCGGGCGCCGCACGGGAGCTCTCTGTGTCCTGTCTCGCCGGTTCCGTACACCGAATGCGTACGGCCTGGCGAAAGTCTTCTGGTCGGTGCGCTGCCCGACCCAGGTGGCTCCCGAGTACGAGGGCGGCGCTACGACGTCCGTCCCTTCGCGGGACCTTCCTTACGCCGGCGCCTTCGCGGCGGCAGCGGATCCGGCCGTAGGGGCCTCAGCTGCCTCGCGGTCGGGCGCGAGCGGGTCGGTCACCGTGCCGGTCTCTTCATCGAACAGCCCCTGCGCCAGCCTGGTCACCGCTGCGGGGACCGGCGGCGCCAGGTCGGCCACGGCGCGGAGACCGGACAGGACGTCGTCGGGTCGTACGGCAGGCGTCACGTGCCGAACAACCAGCCGCAGTATCGCACAGGGCTGGTCGGTAGGCCTATCAGCCCGCTCACCATGTGTTTCCAGTTCTACGACCGCCGGACGAGCGTCGAAGGTCCGTACACCGTTCTTGGTCATGCGCTGGACCTCGACGGACTCGGCGGCGTTGAAGGCCGCGACCGCGCGTTCGGCGTCGGCCGGGTCCACGCCGTCCAGCCGCAGCTCCCACACGGAGGCCGTGAGCCGGTCGGCCAGGCCCGAGGTGCGGGCCTCGACCGCCTCGGTGACATCGAGCCCGGCGGGCAGCGACTCATCGAGCAGCGTCCTGAGCCGCTCCGGGTCACGCGCCTGGGTGAGGGCGATCTCCAGATACTCCGCCTCACTGCCCGTGCCGGTGGGTGCGGCATTGGCATACGACACCTTCGGGTGCGGCGTGAACCCTGCCGAGTACGCCATCGGTACGTCGGCACGGCGCAACGCACGCTCGAAGGCGCGCTGGAAGTCTCGGTGGCTGGTGAACCTCAGGCGGCCGCGCTTGGTGTAGCGCAGTCGGATGCGCTGCACCGCGGGTGCGGGCGGCGGGCCTTCGGGCTGTCGCTTGCCCAGTGTCGTTCAGTCCTTCGTGAGATTCGTGAGAGCGGTCGTACTGCTACCAAGAGTACGTGCCTCGGCGCCCGCAGGTTCCCGGCGGGCCACCGCCTCCCGCTGCCGGGGCTCCCCGAAGAGCATCCGGCGGAAGTCGGCGCGGGCCTGCCGGGCGGAGTCCCGGGCAGCGGCGAGGGCCTGCCGGGTGGCCCGGCCCACGGTGCGCGCGGCCTCGGCGCAGGGCCGCAGGACCGCGTCCCGGACGACATGCCCGACCGGCGTGAGGATCGTCCGGTACACCCAGCGCACCGGCTCCACGAAGATCCACCGGAAGAGGGTCGCGAGGGACCGCCCGACGGCGAGCGAGATCCGCCCGGCGATCCGCCAGGCGTGCCCGAGCGCGTCCCGGACCTCACGCCCGACGACGGCGAGGAACCGACCGACGGGCACGAGCACCCACCGCCACACGGCGAGGGCGGGCAGCACGAACAGCACCCGGGCCGTCCAGTACAGCCCGATACCGATCCCGGTGACGATCCTGGCCACGCCCCAGGCGATGCCCCGCGCACACCAGGCGATCGCCCGCCCGACGGGCGCGAGGACCCACTCGTACACGGCGAGGGCGGGCACGACGACGAGGTACCGCACCAGCCAGGCCACGCCGGTGTACACGCCGACCCCGACGGCGGCGAGCGCGATCCCGATCCCCTTGAAGACCCACACCACGCCGTGCCCGACGGGCGTCAGCACGCGCGCGTACACCCATGCCAGCGCGGCCCCGATCCCCTTGAGAACCCACACCACACCGTGCCCGACAGGCGTCAGCACGCGCGCGTACACCCATGCCAGCGCGGCCCCGATCCCCCGGCCGGCCCAGACGAGGCCATGTCCGACGGGCGTCAGCACATACCGGTACAGCCATACGGCGGGCACGACGACGAGCACGTTCCCGAGCCAGGCGAGCGCCTTCCCGGACGGCACGAGGACGTACCGCCACAGCCCGACGAACGGCCATATGAACAGGGCCCGCCCGAGCCACAGCAGCCCGCGCCCCACCGGCCGGAACACCGTGCGGCTCAGGAACCGCCAGGACACGACGAACGCGTCCCACACCATCCGCACGGGCACGACCAGGACGAGCACGACGATCCGCACAGGGATGCGGACGGCGGTGACGAGGCACCCCTCCGGCTGCCGGGGCTCGGGCAGTGGCTTCTGCGGTTCCATACCGGCCAAGACGCGGCGGCCGGCGGTCCGGATCCACCTCGTGGGTTGCGAAGCCGTCACAGGGCTTGTCCGCTAGACCGTTTTACCTATTTGACGGCGCGTCCCCTGCGTGCACAGCGGCTGTCGTGAGGCTTCGGGTCACCCTCGCACTGAGGTCCGGGACTCCCCCGGACCCCTTCGTGCCAAGGAGCATGCCTATGAATCCTCGACACACTCCTTCGCTGCTGGGGCCGTTGGCCCGGGCGAGGTTCCAGAAGGCCGGGGTGCTGACCTCCCTCGCTCTGGTCATCGCGGCCGGGGTGGTCACGCCCGCCGCGGCGGCCGCCAACTCCGTCTCCGACTCCAAGTCGTCCGCAACGCAGTACACGGGCGACGACTGCAAGCCCCACAAGCCTCACAAGCCCCACAAGCCAAGGTCGGCCGCCCTGCCGGACGGTGGCGACAAGTGCAAGGGCGCGACCGGCGCCACGGGCGCGACGGGAGCGACGGGTGCCACCGGCGCGACCGGTCCGAAGGGCGCCACCGGTGCCACGGGCGCCACGGGCGCGACCGGCGCGACGGGACCTGCGGGCGAGGGCGGTCCTGGTGCGACGGGCGCGACGGGAGCCACGGGTGCCACCGGCGCGACCGGTGCAACAGGGGCGACCGGCGCCACGGGTGCGACCGGTGCCACCGGCGCGACCGGCGCCCCCGGTCCGTGCGTCGACATCGACGCCAGCCGGGACGAGAACAACTTCGAGGTGCGGGCCGTACTGAGCCCGGCGACCGAGAGCGACCCGATCGCCAGGGCCTACGCGGGTATTCGCGACCTCCAGCCGGACGTCGGGGACTACAAGTGGACCGACCTCAGCGGGCTCGACAACTACCCGACGAACGCCTGCGCGGTCGCCGTCTCCCAGCAGGCCCTGGGCGGGCAGGACGAAGGGGACACGAACATCAACGTCATCACGACCGACGGCGCGATCTACGAGACCACCTGTGAGGTGACCCCCAGCACCGTCACTCTGACCTGTGAAGACGAGTGGACCCTCGTGAACCTGCAGCCCGCCCCCGGCGCAGTGAACGGCGGGACTGACATCAACCCGTAGTTCCGACCACTCGGGGCAGCACACAAGGGGTGTCCGGCGGCCCGCCACAGCCGCCGGCACCCCTTGCCGCCGTTACCGCCCGCCCCTCAGCTCCAGCAGACTGACCGTCATCCCCGTCACCGGCGTGCTCAGCGTCACCGTGTACCGCTTCTGCAGGGCGCCCGCCTGCACCGGATCGATGGCGTTGAAGGCGAAGTCCGTGCCCTGCGTCACCAGCCAGATCCGCCGCTCGTCCCTGAGGCACCGGTCCGGGACGGGACACGGGACCGCGTACAGGTCGTCGATCTCGGCCGGCGTCCGGGCCAGGAAGACATCGCGCAGCTTCAGGTCGCGCGGCAGGTAGTACCGCACTCCGTCGTCGAGCTTCCAGGTGTCGGCGCGGTCGTAGACGACGGCGTCCCCGGGCCGGTGGCGCCGCTCGATCAGGTCGGCCGCCGCCGCGTAGTCGAGCGGCACCGGGGCGTCGTGCTCCAAGGGCTCCCGCACCTGCCTGTGGTCCGGCAGTGTGAGCACGGTCAACGCCACGACCAGGGCCGCGGCCGCCTTCCACGAGCGCCATGACGCGGCGACGCCGGCCGCGGCGAGGAGGGCCCAGGCGGGGAGGGTGAAGAGCAGGTAGACGCTGCGGAAGTAGGAGACCTCGCCGTGCGAGGCGGCCCAGACGAGGACCGGGGGCAGCAGGGCCCAGGTGCCGCACAGCAGCAGCGGAGCCCGGCGCGGCCCGCGGGCCGTCAGGGCCAGGGCGATCAGGGCGCCCGCGCACAGGGCGGAGGCGAAGAGCTCGCGCGGCAGGGAGAGGAACGCCCAGCCGTCGGGCGACGGGACCCAGTACAGCTGGCGCCCGGCCTGGGAGCTGCCGAGCAGCGCGAGCGGGACGACACACGCGGCGGCCGCCGCCAGGGCGAGGCCGGACCTCCACCACAGGGAACGGTCCTGCCGCGCGCCGGCCACGAGCAGGCAGGCGTGGGCGAGCACGACGGACAGCGCGATCAGGTGGAGGAGCCCGGTGACGGCCAGCGCGAGGGCGTAGGCGGCCCAGCGCCAGGGGCTGCGCGGACGGTCCAGCGCCCGGAGCAGCAGAAGCGTGGCAAGGGCGACGGCGAGCAGGACCAGCGCGTAGGAACGGGCTTCCTGGCCGTAGCGGCTCACCGCCGGGACGAGCGCGAAGAGAAACCCGGCCAGAATTCCGGCCCGATATCCGAAGAGCCGGTCCCCGAGGAGCGCGACGACCGACGCCGCCGCGGCCACCGCCAGAAGAGACGGCAGCCGCAGCGAAAGGACGGAATCCCCGAACAGCTCCACCCATCCGTGCATCAGCAGGTAATACGTGCCGTGCACGGCGTCGACATTGCGCAGGGTGGCCAGGATCCGGCCGGTGTCCCGGGCGGTCATGTCCCAGGTGACGAGTTCGTCGCGGCCCAGCAGGGAACCGGTCAGCCCGTGGCTGCCGAGGACGAGGGCGAGGAGGAACGGCCCCATCCGGAGCAGCGCCCTGCCCCGTGCGGACCCCTCGGCGGCGGAGGTCCGGAATTCTTCGCGGGGCGGAGGAAGCTGCGCGGTGATTACCATAGGAATTTCTCCGGTCCGGCGGCAGGAACTCCTCACTTATACCGGCCGGTCCACCAGTGGCTGCTTGTGCCTTCCACCGGGGCTGGATAAATTCACCGGGCGGTCCTTTTCTCCGGAGAAAAGAAAAAGCCATGAATACGGTCTGCCTCAATATGATCGTCAAGGACGAGGCCCATGTGATCCGACGCTGCCTCGAATCCGTACGGCCCCTCATCGACACCTGGGTGATCCTGGACACCGGCTCGACCGACGGCACCCAGGACCTCGTCCGCGAGACACTCGCCGACCTGCCCGGAGCGCTGTACGAGAGCCCCTTCCGCGGCTTCGGCGCAAGCCGCACCGAGGCGATCGAACGGGCCCGGGAGCGCGCGAGCCACCTGCTGTTCATCGACGCCGACGACGTGCTGGAGACCGACCCCGGCTTCACCCGGCCGGAGCCGACCCACGACTGCTACGACATCGAGGTGCGCCACGGCCCCGTGGTCCACTGGCGCCCGACGATGGTGTCGACCCGCCTGCCCTGGCGGTACGTCGGCGTGCTGCACGAATACCTGGACTGCGACACGGAGTTCAGCCGGGCGACCCTCGACGGCGTCCGCATGGTCATCATGGGCGGGGGCGGGCGGTCGCAGGGCAGCCCGCGCTCGAAGTACCTGCGGGACGCCGCGATCCTGAAGGACGGGCTCGCCAAGGAACCGGACAACACCCGTTACGCCTTCTATCTCGCCCAGAGCTGGCGCGACGCCGGCGAACCGGCGAAGGCGCTCGCCGCCTACGACCACCGCGCGGCCCTGGCGGGCTTCGCCGAAGAGGCGTTCTGCTCCCGCCTCTACGCGGCCCGCCTCGCGCTGGAGCTGAAGCGCAGGACGCCCGAGGTCATGTCCCGCTTCCTGGAGGCTCACGAGTACCGCCCCACCCGGGCCGAACCGCTCGGCGAACTCGCCCGCCTGTGCCGGACGCAGGGCGAACGCTGGCCGCTCGCCTACCTGTTCGCACGGCGCGCGGCGGAGATCCCGCCGCCCGACGACATCCTCTTCGTCGAACACGGCTGGTACGACTGGCAGGCCCTGGACGAGCTGGCGGTGGCGGCGTACTGGATGGGCGCCTACCGCGAATCACTGGAAGCCTGCGAAAAACTCCTGGACAGCGGAAAGCTGCCCACGCAGCACCGCGAACGCATCATCGCCAACCACGACTTCGCCCGCTCCCGACTGACGGTCGGCGCACCCCGCCCCCAGCCGGCATGAGAAAGGGGCCCTCCCTCCCGGAAAGGCCCCACCAATCTCAGTGCGCGTGCCCACTGGGCGCCGGCGCCGCGTTCTTCACGGTCAACGGCAACAGCTTCTTGCCCGTGGGGCCGATCTGGATATGCGTGTCCATCTGCGGACACACCCCGCAGTCGAAGCACGGCGTCCAGCGGCAGTCCTCGACCTCGGTCTCGTCGAGGGCGTCCTGCCAGTCCTCCCAGAGCCAGTCCTTGTCGAGGCCGGAGTCGAGGTGGTCCCAGGGGAGGACCTCCTCGTAGCCGCGCTCGCGCGTGGTGTACCAGTCGACGTCCACGCCGAAGGGGGCCAGCGCCTTGTCGGCGCAGGCCATCCAGCGGTCGTAGGAGAAGTGCTCGCGCCAGCCGTCGAAGCGGCCGCCGTCCTCGTAGACCGCGCGGATGACGGCGCCGATGCGGCGGTCGCCGCGGGAGAGCAGGCCCTCGACGATGCCGGGCTTGCCGTCGTGGTAGCGGAAGCCGATCGAGCGGCCGTACTTCTTGTCGCCGCGGATCTTGTCCCGGAGCTTCTCCAGGCGGGCGTCGGTCTCCTCGGCGCTGAGCTGCGGCGCCCACTGGAACGGGGTGTGCGGCTTGGGCACGAAGCCGCCGATGGACACCGTGCAGCGGATGTCGTTGGAGCGGGAGACCTCGCGGCCCTTGGCGATGACCTTGGTCGCCATGTCGGCGATCTGGAGGACGTCCTCGTCGGTCTCCGTCGGGAGGCCGCACATGAAGTACAGCTTCACCTGGCGCCAGCCGTTGCCGTAGGCGGTGGAGACGGTCCGGATCAGGTCGTCCTCCGAGACCATCTTGTTGATGACCTTGCGGATGCGCTCCGAGCCGCCCTCGGGGGCGAAGGTCAGGCCGGAACGGCGGCCGTTGCGGGTCAGCTCGTTGGCCAGGTCGATGTTGAAGGCGTCCACGCGGGTGGAGGGGAGGGACAGGCCGATCTTGTCCTCGGTGTAGCGGTCCGCGAGGCCCTTCGCGATGTCGCCGATCTCGCTGTGGTCGGCGGACGACAGCGACAGCAGGCCGACCTCCTCGAAGCCGGTCGCCTTCAGGCCCTTCTCGACCATGTCGCCGATGCCGGTGATCGACCGCTCGCGCACCGGGCGCGTGATCATGCCGGCCTGGCAGAAGCGGCAGCCGCGGGTGCAGCCGCGGAAGATCTCCACGGACATGCGCTCGTGGACGGTCTCCGCCAGGGGGACGAGGGGCTGCTTGGGGTAGGGCCACTCGTCGAGGTCCATGACGGTGTGCTTGGACACACGCCACGGAACGCCCGAACGGTTGGGCACGACGCGGGCGATCCGGCCGTCGGGGAGGTACTCCACGTCGTAGAACGCCGGGATGTACACCCCGCCCGTCTTCGCCAGGCGGAGGAGGACCTCCTCGCGGCCGCCGGGGCGGCCCTCCGCCTTCCACTCGCGGATGACCTTCGTCATGTCGAGCACGGCCTGCTCGCCGTCGCCGATGACGGCGGCGTCGATGAAGTCCGCGATCGGCTCCGGGTTGAAGGCCGCGTGGCCGCCGGCCAGGACGATCGGGTCGTCGACCGTCCGGTCCTTGGACTCCAGCGGGATGCCGGCCAGGTCCAGGGCGGTGAGCATGTTGGTGTAGCCGAGCTCGGTGGAGAAGCTGAGCCCGAACACGTCGAAGTCGCGTACCGGGCGGTGGCTGTCCACCGTGAACTGCGGGACGCCGTGCTCCCGCATCAGGGCTTCCAGGTCCGGCCACACGCTGTAGGTGCGTTCGGCGAGGACGCCCTCCTGTTCGTTCAGGACCTCGTAGAGGATCATGACGCCCTGGTTGGGCAGCCCGACCTCGTAGGCGTCGGGGTACATGAGCGCCCAGCGGACGTCGCAGCTCTCCCACGGCTTGACCGTGGAGTTGAGCTCTCCGCCCACGTACTGGATCGGCTTCTGCACGTGCGGGAGCAGGGCTTCGAGCTGCGGGAACACCGACGCAGCGACTTCGGCAGGCATCTCGCGTACCTTCATGAGCTGGACTGAACGGACAGGGGTGACCATCCAGCCTAACGCGACCGCGGCGGTGCCCCGCACCCTCAGACGGTCACCCGCCCCTTGATCGCCTCCCAGGCCTCCGGCAGATCGGCCTCGTCGTCCGCCGCGCGCCGCTCCTCACGCCCGTACAGCACGCCGTAAGTGAACGAGCTCTCCCCCGCCGCCTGGGCCTGCCGGGCGAGCTCACGCAGTGCCTCGCGCGCCATCACGCTGTCCTGGTGGTCGCCGAGCAGGTTCTGAAGGGACTTCATGGACTTCAGCAGCGTCTGGGCCGGGTCGCCGAGCGCCGGGACCGCAGCCTCGGCCGAGTACCGGGACCGCTTGGCCTTCTTGCGGGCCTCGTGCAGGGCGAGGTCGCGGTCATGCCCCGGCGGCAGGCCGAGGGCCTGCTCGACCAGCCCGGACAGCGTGGCGAAGTCCTTGCCCACGGTCTTGCCGATCACCTTCTCCGGCCGGCCTGCGGCAGCCTTCAGCAGCGGCGGATCCGCCACCAGCGCGTCCAGGACGCCGAGCAGCTCCAGGTACCGCTTGCCGTCGAGTACGGCGATCAGGCGCCGGCGTGAGCCGCCGCTGCGGGCGTGGGACCAGGTGCGCAGCCGGGTGCGGACGGGCCCGGACAGCAGGGTGCGGGGCAGCTCGTCCAGGGCGGCCGTCAGTCGCTCGGTCAGCACCTCCTGGTCCCGGTCGACGCCGAGCTCCCCGGCGAGCCACTTCAGCTCCTCGCCGATCGGGTCGGTGACGGACCGGTCGAGGACCTTGCCGAACGACCGGAAGGCGCTGCGCATCCGGCGAGTGGCGACGCGCATACGGTGCACCGAGTCGTACTCGTCCCGCCGTACGGCCGGGTCGAGCGCGACGATGGCGTCCCGCTGCGCACGGACATAGGCGAGGACATGGTCCCCGGCCGTGACGGGCGCCTTCTCGGGCTTGCTCTTGCGCTGCTTCTTCGGTGCCGTCTCCGCGAGCGCCCGTGCCAGCTTGGAGGCCGAGGCCGACGGGCGCACGCCCGCCTTGCGCAGCCGCTTGTCGATCTTGTCGAGGACGGCGGGGTCCCCGCCGTCGGCGAGCTCCACCTCGATCTCGGTCCACTGGACCCCGTCGCCGGCGCCGAGGCGTTCGGCGCGTACGGCGTCCACGCTGACCTCGGCGAGCAGCCGGCCCTCGGCGTCGACGAGGTCCCGTACGTCGCGGTCGGAGCGCAGCCGGACCAGGGGCAGCAGCTCGGCGTCTCGGACGCGGGAGCGGACGAGGCCGGCCAGGGTGCGGGGCACGGTGTCGGACAGGGGCTCCCGGATCTCGTCCCGTACGCCCGGGGAGACGGGGAACTTCAGGTGCCAGCCCGCGTCGGAGCCACCGGTGCGGCGGCGCAGGGTGATCGAGGACGCGGCGAGGCGCTCGTCGTGGGTGTCGTAGTAGGTGGCGTCCAGATGGGCGACACCCTTGTCGATGACGGCCGCGACTCCGGCGACGCCGGTCAGGTCGGGGAGACCGCTTTCGTCGGACTCGTATTTCCGTTCGATCTCGCGCTTCGTGTCCGCCATGACCCGAATCTAGTGCGAGTCATGGCGGTACAACAGGGCCCACAGGACCCGAACCCCGGGGAAACAGGAGATGACCAGCGGCTACGCGGACATCGGTCGCTGCACCCGGATCGACTGCAACAACCCGACCGCGACCCACACCGCGAACATCGACGATCCTCCGTACGACACGAACGGCAGCGGCAGGCCCGTCACCGGCATGATGCCGAGCGTCATCCCGATGTTCTCGAAGGCCTGGAAGGCGAACCAGGCCACGATCCCGGCGGCGACGATCGTGCCGTACAGCTCGGTCGTCTCGCGGGCGATGCGGCAGGCGCGCCACAGCAGGATGCCGAGCAGGACGATGATCAGGCCGCCGCCGACGAAGCCCAGCTCCTCCCCCGCCACCGTGAAGACGAAGTCGGTCTGCTGCTCCGGCACGAACTGGCCGGTCGTCTGCGAGCCGTTGAAGAGCCCGGCCCCCGTCAGCCCGCCCGAACCGATGGCGATCCGCGCCTGGTTGGTGTTGTAGCCGACGCCCGCCGGATCGAGGCTGGGGTTGGCGAAGGCGGCGAAGCGGGCGATCTGGTAGTCGTCGAGGATGTGCAGCTGCCAGACGGCGAGCGCGCCGATCGTGCCGGCGGACAGCAGGCCGAACACCCAGCGGTTGGAGGCACCGGAGGCCAGCAGCACGCCCAGCACGATGACCACCATCACCATGACCGACCCGAGGTCGGGCATGAGCATCACGATCAGCATGGGAACCGCGGCCAGCCCCAGGGCCTGAAGCACCGTGCGGTGGTCGGGGTAGGGCTTGTCGCCCGCGTCCACCCGCGCCGCCAGCAGCATCGCCATGCCCAGGATGATCGTGATCTTCACGAACTCCGAGGGCTGGAGCGAGAATCCGCCGCCGAGCACGATCCACGAGTGGGCGCCGTTGACGGTCGAGCCCAGCGGGGTGAGCACCAGCAGGATCAGGAACACCGAGGCGCCGTAAAGGATCGGCACCGCCGTGCGCAGAGTGCGGTGGCCGAGCCAGACCGTGGCGATCATCAGCGCGAAGCCGATGCCGGTGTTCATGATGTGCCGGACCAGGAAGTAGTACTGGTCGCCCTGGTTGATCTCGGTGCGGTTGCGGGTCGCCGAGAAGACCAGGATCGAGCCGATCAGCGACAGCGCAAGCGCGGACAGCAGTATCGGCCAGTCGAGCCGGCGGGCGAGCGAGTCGCGGGCCAGCAGGCGGGTCCACCCCGCCCGTTCGGGCCCGTACCCGGAGACCTGGAAGCTGTTGGCGCCGGTCACGTCAGCCTCCTTGCCCGCCGTCGGCGGCGGCGCGTCTCACGGTTCTCCGTCGTCGGTGTCCCCACCGTCGCCGCCTCCTGCTGGCCGTCCTCCTCGGGCAGGCCCTCCTGGCTGGCCCGCTGCTCCTTCGCCGGGTCCTTGGCGATCTTCGGGGAGATGATCGACCCGTCCGTCTGGATCTTCGGCAGCTTCTTCTGCGGGGTGGGCAGCAGCGCGTTCTTCTTGCTGATCACGCCGTCGTCGGAGATGCCGTACAGCGCGTCGTAGATGTTGCGGACGGCCGGACCCGAGGCGCCGGAGCCCGTACCACCCTGGGAGATCGTCATGACGATCGCGTAGTCCTTGGTGTACGTGGCGAACCACGACGTCGTCTGCTTGCCGTAGACCTCGGCGGTACCGGTCTTGGCGTGCATCGGGATCTCGTCCTGCGGCCAGCCGCCGAACCGCCAGGCTGCGGTACCGCGGGTGGCCACGCCGGCCAGGGCCTCGTCCATCTGCGCCAGCGTCTGCTGACTGACCGGCAGCTTGCCGTGCGACTGGGGCTTGATCTCGGAGACCTGCTTGCCGTCGGCGCTGACGATCGCCTTGCCGACCGTCGGGTCGTACAGGGTGCCGCCGTTGGAGATGGCCGCGTAGATGGTGGCCATCTGGATCGGGGTCACCAGGGTGTCGCCCTGGCCGATGGAGTAGTTGATCTCGTCACCGGCGCGCATCTTGTTGCCTTCGAGGCAGTTCTCGTAGGCGATCTGCTCGACGTAGGTGCCGCCCTTCTTGCCCTGCTTGCACCAGGCGTCCTTGTTGGCGTTCCAGTACGACTGCTTCCACTGGCGGTCGGGGATCCGGCCGGTGACCTCGTTGGGCAGGTCGATGCCGGTCTCGGCGCCGAGGCCGAACTGGTGGGCGGCCTTGTAGAAGTAGTCCTTCGGCTGGCCCTTCTTGGGGTTGATGCCGCCGTCCTTCTTCCACTCGTTGTGCGCGAGGGAGTAGTAGACGGTGTCGCAGGAGACCTCAAGGGCGCGGCCGAGGCCGATCGGGCCGTGGTTCTGGGACTCGAAGTTCTTGAAGACCTGGCCGCCGACGGAGTACGAGCTGGAGCAGTTGTAGCGGCCGTCGAAGTCGTAGCCGGCCTGGACCGCGGCGGCCGTGGAGACCACCTTGAAGATCGAGCCGGGGGCTGCCTGACCCTGTATGGCGCGGTTCAGCAGCGGGTAGTTGGAGGACTTGCCCGTGAGCTGCTTGTAGTCCTTGGCGGAGATGCCGCCCACCCAGGCGTTCGGGTCGTAGGTCGGGTTGGACGCCATGGCGACGACACGGCCGGTCTTGGCCTCCATCACCACGACCGCGCCGGCGTCGGCCTTGTACCGCTGCTGGGTGTTGCGGTCCCACTCCTGGCGGGCGGTCTTCATCGCCTCGTTCAGCTCGTACTCGGCGACCCGCTGGACCCGGGCGTCGATGCTGGTGACGAGGTTGGAGCCGGGCTGGGCGGCGTCCGCCTCGGCCTCGCCGATGACCCGGCCGAGGTTGTCCACCTCGTAGCGGGTGACGCCGGCCTTGCCGCGCAGTTCCTTGTCGTACTGGCGCTCCAGGCCGGAGCGGCCGACCTGGTCGGAGCGCAGGAAGGGCGAGTCGGTGTCCTGGGCCTTGGTGATCTCCTCGTCGGTGACCGGGGAGAGGTAGCCGAGGACCTGGGCGGTGTTGGAGCCGCCGGGGCTGCCGTAGCGGCGGACGGCCTGCGGTTCCGCGGTGATGCCGGGGAAGTCCTCGGCACGCTCACGGATCTGCAGGGCCTGCTTGGCGGTGGCCTCGTCGGTGATGGGGATCGGCTGGTACGGCGAGCCGTTCCAGCAGGGCTGCGGGGTCTCGGCGTCGCACAGCCGGACCTTCTCCATCACGTCCTTGGGCTTCATGCCGAGGACTCCGGCGAGCTTGGTGAGGACGCCCTTGCCGTCGTCCTTCATCTTCAGCAGCTCGGTGCGGGAGGCGGAGACGACCAGCCGCGTCTCGTTGTCGGCGAGGGGCACTCCGCGGGCGTCCAGGATCGAGCCGCGCACGGCGGGGTCGACGACCTGCTGGACGTGGTTGCCGGAGGCCTCCTTGGCGTATGCGTCGCCCTCGCGGATCTGGAGGTACCACAGTCGGCCGCCGAGGGTGCCGAGCAGGGAGAGAACGAGGATCTGGATCACGACGAGACGGATCTGGACCCTTGGGGTCCGTCCGGTCTCGGGGATGTTGGTCACTGCGGTTGCCGCCCCCTCTCAGTGCGCCGGCGTGTGTGCGCGTACGAATGATGAACGGGCGACCTGTGAGTCCGCGTTCCGCCCCGGCAAACCCGTTCGAGTGAACTCGCGCCCCCTCACAGCCGCTTGACCCCCTTGATGCGGCCGGCGCGGGTGGTGCGCGCCCGGGCCGCTTTCACCTTCAGGCCGCCGAGCCCGCCGCGCTGGCTGCCGATGCGCAGTCCGGTGCCGCCGGAGAGCCAGCCGGTGGAGATGTCGGCCTTCTTCGCCGAGGAGTTGGTCTCGGCGAGCGGGTCGTTCTCCGCGCGTCGGGCCAGCGCCATGATCCCGGGGACGACGAACGGGGCGAGCAGCAGGTCGTAGAGCGCGGCCGTGAACAGCAGGCTGCCGAGGCCGACATGGCGGGCGGCGGTGTCGCCGACGAGGGTGCCCACACCGGCGTAGAGCAGGGTGGAGCCGACGGCCGCGGCGACGACCACGACCATGGGGCCGGTGGCCGACTTGAGCTGGCCGTTCTCGGGCTTGATGAGGCCGGCGAGATAGCCGATGACGCACAGCACGAGGGCGTAGCGGCCGGCGGCGTGGTCGGCGGGCGGGGCCAGGTCGGCGAGGAGGCCGGCGCCGAAGCCGATGAGGGCGCCGCCGACATGGCCGTAGACCATGGCGAGGCCGAGGACGGTCAGCAGGAGGAGGTCGGGGACGGCGCCAGGGAGGTGGAGGCGGGCGAGGACGCTCACCTGGAGGACCAGGGCGACGACGACCAGCGAGGAGGAGAGCAGGATCCGGTTGACGCGCATGGGGCTTCAGCTCCTACTGCTCTTCTTGGTACTGGCCGTCGACCGGCGCCTGGGCGGACGGGGTGACGGTCACCGTCACGGTCGGCGTGGGGGTCGGCTTGGGCTTGTCGGGAAGCACCGTGTCGCGCGGGTCCTTCTTCGGGGCCTCGACGACGACACCGACGATGTCGAGCTTGGTGAAGCTGACGTACGGCGTGACGTAGAGGGTGCGGGTCAGGTCGCCGCCGGAGGGGTCGACGCGGGAGACCACGCCGACCGGGACACCCGGCACGAAGGGTTTGTCGGCCTGCGAGCCGAAGGTGACCAGCCGGTCGCCCTTCTTGATCTGGGCCTTGCCGTTGAGGAGCTCGACGCGCAGCGGACCGTCACCCTGGCCGGAGGCGAAGCCGAGTTCGTCGTTGCCCTCCATGCGGGTGCCGACGGTGAAGTCGGGGTCGTTGGCGAGCAGCACGGTCGCGGTGTTGGGGCCGACGGTGGTGACGCGGCCGACGAGGCCGTCGCCGTTGAGGACGGTCATGTCGCGCTTGAGACCGTCGTTGGCGCCGGCGTCGATGGTGATGGTCCAGGAGAAGCCCTGGGCCGCTCCTATGGCGATGACCTCGGCGCCCTTGATGCCGTACTGGCCCGCGCCCGCGATCTTCAGCATCTTGTCGAGCTGCTTGAGTCTGCTGCGATTGCGGTCGTCGCTGCCGAGCTCCGCCTTGAGGGCCGCGTTCTCCTTCTCCAGTTCGGCGAGCCGGTCGTGGCGTTCGCCGGAGTCGCGGATCGCGGAGACCGCGTTGCCCACGGGGTCGACCGCGGCGGAGACCCCGTTCTCGATCGGGCCGAAGACGGTGGCCGCGGCCTGGCGGGCGCCGTCGACCGGGGAGTCCTCCCCACCGCGGATGTCCACCGTGATCAGTGCGAACGCGATGGCGATCAGCAGCACCAGGAGCAGCCGGCTCTCTCGTGTGTCCCTCACGTGCGGCGGCCGTGCCTTCCTCAATCGGAATTCGTGAAGCCCCTGGGAAACCCAAGGGGCTGCTTTGGGGGATCTTATGCCTCTATATCAACGATCCGCCGTACGAGAGGAGATCGTCTCGTACGGCGGAATCGAAGAGTTACGTCATCTGCGCGGCTGGGCGTCCAGCACCTGCTGGAGCGCCTCGAACTCCTCTACGCACTTGCCGGAGCCGAGCGCCACGCTGTCCAGCGGGTCCTCGGCGATGTGGATCGGCATGCCGGTCTCGCGGCGCAGCCGCTCGTCGAGGCCGCGCAGCAGGGCGCCGCCGCCGGTGAGGACGATGCCGCGGTCCATGATGTCGCCGGACAGCTCCGGCGGGCACTTGTCGAGGGTCGTCTTGACGGCATCGACGATGGCGTTGACGGGTTCCTCGATCGCCTTGCGCACTTCGGCGGCCGAGATGACGACGGTCTTGGGCAGCCCGGACACCAGGTCCCGGCCACGGATTTCGGTGTGCTCGTCAGCGTCGAGGTCGTACGCCGAACCGATCGTGATCTTGATCTGTTCGGCCGTCCGCTCACCCAGCAGGAGCGAGTACTCCTTCTTGATGTGCTGGATGATCGCGTTGTCCAGCTCGTCGCCCGCGACCCGGATGGACTGGGCGGTGACGATGCCGCCGAGGGAGATGACCGCGACCTCCGTGGTGCCGCCGCCGATGTCGACCACCATGTTGCCCGTGGCCTCGTGGACCGGCAGGCCGGAGCCGATGGCCGCGGCCATGGGCTCCTCGATGATGTGCACCTGGCGGGCGCCGGCCTGGGACGACGCCTCGATGACGGCGCGACGCTCGACGCCCGTGATGCCGGAGGGCACACAGACGACGACCCGCGGACGAGCCAGATACCGCCGCTTGTGGATCTTCAGGATGAAGTAGCGGAGCATCCGCTCGGTGATCTCGAAGTCGGCGATCACGCCGTCCTTCAGCGGACGTACGGCAACGATGTTGCCGGGGGTCCGCCCGATCATCTTCTTCGCTTCGGCGCCGACCGCGAGGATGCCACCGGTGTTGGTGTTGATCGCGACGACGGACGGCTCGTTGAGTACGATCCCGCGACCCCTGACGTACACCAGCGTGTTGGCGGTCCCGAGGTCGACAGCCATGTCACGGCCGATGAACGACATTGAGTTCCCCATCAGGATTCGTCTGGCCTTCCTGGGAGCTTTTGATGGCTTTTCAGGTCGGCGAAGTGGGTGCTGTGACGTGAAGGCTTCCATCGTAGACGCGCCTTCGCGAACACGGCGTGAGGGTCCTTCGCCATTGTCAGCAGATGATGTGCGGGTTCGCTTCTGGAGACGGGCGTTCGGGGACTCTCGTTCCCCCGAACGCCCCGCATATGCCAGAAAGTCCGGAGGCAATGCCTCCGGGCTCTGTCATCTGCGCTCGTGGATCAGACCCGACCGGGGAAGAAGATCTTCACCTCGCGCTCGGCGGACTCCTCGGAGTCGGAGGCGTGGATGAGGTTCTCGCGGACGATCACGCCGTAGTCGCCGCGGATGGAGCCGGGGGCGGCGGCGATCGGGTCGGTCGGGCCGGCGAGCGCGCGCACGCCCTCGATGACCCGCTCACCCTCGACGATCAGCGCGACGACCGGACCGGAGGACATGAACTCGACCAGCGGCTCGTAGAAGGGCTTGCCCTTGTGCTCGCCGTAGTGCTGCTCCAGCGTCTCCTGCTCCAGGCTGCGCAGCTCCAGCGCGGTGATCTGCCAGCCGGCCTTGCGCTCGATGCGGCTGATGATCTCGCCGGTCAGGCCACGACGGACGGCGTCGGGCTTGAGCAGGACGAGGGTGCGCTGAGTCACGACGGGCTCCTTAGTGCATCAAGGGTGTGCGGGAAGACGAGGTTACCCGGCGTGTCCGGGCGCCTGTTACTCAGCGTCAGGTATAGAGGGGCGGGCCGCGTCACGCCGCGTCGGGCGTCGACGCGTCCGCCTGCGCCGCGAATCTCGCCTTCGCCTCGTCGATCTTCCGGCCGAAGTGCACGGAGGCCCACCACAGGACCGCGAACAGCGCCCCCATGAAGAACATCGTGGGAACGACGAAGCCGGCGGCGATCAGACCGACCTGGAGGGCCCAGCCGAGGGCGATGCCGCCCGGCCGGGTGACCAGGCCGCACAGCAGCAGGCACAGGAACATCGCGATCCCGCTGACCGTCCACACCGTCGTCATGGACAGGTCGGGATCCTTCATCGCGACCAGACCGGCGAAGCCGATGACGAAGAACTCGCCGATCAGGGTCGAAGCACAGAGCGTACGCATTCTCGAAAACCTCAGCCCTTCCCCAGGAGCAGCCGGGCCTCGCCGACAGTGATGACCGAGCCGGTGACGAGCACACCGCCGCCCGCGAACTCGCCCTCCTCCTCGGCCAGCGTGATCGCGGCCTCCAAGGCGTCCGGCAGCCGCGGCTCGACCTGCACCCGCTCCTCGCCGAACACCTCGACGGCGATCGCGGCCAGTTCGTCGGCGTCCATCGCGCGATGGCTGGAGTTCTGGGTGATCACGACCTCGGCGAAGATCGGCTCGAAGGCCTCCAGCAGCCCGCGGACGTTCTTGTCCCCGCTGGCCCCGACCACACCGATCAGCCGGCTGAAGTCGAAGGCCTCCTGAAGCGCCTCGGCGGTCACGCGGGCGCCCGCCGGGTTGTGCGCGGCGTCGAGGACGACGGTCGGCGAGCGGCGTACGACCTCCATGCGGCCCGGCGAGGAGACGGCCGCGAAGGCCTTGCGCACGGTGTCGATGTCGAGCGACTCGGCACGCTGGGCACCCACACCGAAGAACGCCTCGACGGCGGCGAGCGCCACGGCGGCGTTGTGCGCCTGGTGGGCGCCGTGCAGCGGGAGGTAGACCTCGGGGTACTCACCGCCCAGGCCGCGCAGGGTGACGACCTGTCCGCCGACGGCGACCTGCCGGGAGACGACACCGAACTCCAGGCCCTCGCGGGCGACGGTGGCGTCCACCTCGACGGCCTTCTTCAGCAGCACCTGCGCCGCGTCGACCGGCTGCTGGGCCAGGATCACGGTGGCGTCCTGCTTGACGATGCCGGCCTTCTCGGCGGCGATCTCGGCGGGCGTCTCCCCGAGCCGGTCGGTGTGGTCGAGGTCGATGGGCGTGACGACGGCGACGTCACCGTCGATGACGTTGGTGGCGTCCCAGGAGCCGCCCATGCCGACCTCGACGACGGCCACGTCGACGGGCGCGTCGGCGAAGGCGGCGTACGCCATCCCCGTCAGCACCTCGAAGAAGGACAGCCGGTACTCCTGCTGCGCGTCGACCATCTCGACGTACGGCTTGATGTCGTTGTAGGTCTCGATGAACCGCTCGGCGGAGATGGCGGCGCCGTCGAGGCTGATGCGCTCGGTGACCGACTGGACGTGGGGCGAGGTGTAGCGCCCGGTGCGCAGCTCGAAGGCGCCCAGGAGGGCCTCGATCATGCGGGCGGTGGAGGTCTTGCCGTTCGTCCCCGTGATGTGGATCGAGGGGTACGAGCGCTGCGGGTCGCCCAGCACGTCCATCAGCGCGGAGATACGGCTGACGGACGGCTCCAGCTTGGTCTCGCCCCAGCGGGTGGCGAGCTCCGCCTCGACTTCCCGGAGCGCCTTGTCGACCTCGGGGTCCTCGGGGCGGGCCGGTACGTCGGCCTGCGGCAGGCCGCCCTGGGTGCGCAGGGTACGGCTGCCGGCCTCGATGACCGCGAGGTCGGGGTCGCGGTCGGTCTCGTCCGCGATGATCTCTTCGAAGGGGTCGAGGGAGTCGGGCTCGTTCTGGTCGCTCACGAGGCCCAGTCTACGGAGGGGGACTGACAGCGTGCCCACGGAGTGGGGTGGCTGGTCCTTGTCGGCGGGTGCGGGTGCACTGGGGCTGGTCGCGCCCACGCGGCGGAGCCGCACATCGATACAGCCCCGCGCCCCTGGGTTGGACAAGGCCCCCGGCGCTCTCAGCGCCGGGGGCCTTCAGTAGCGCAAAACGACTTACGCTTCCGGCAGCTTGTCCAGCTGGGCCTGGATCCGGGCGATGTCTCCGTCCGCCTTGGCGAGGCGGCCGCGGATCTTCTCCACGACGTTGTCGGGGGCCTTGGCGAGGAACGCCTCGTTGCCGAGCTTCGCCGTGGCCTGCGCCTTCTCCTTCTCGGCGGCGGCGAGGTCCTTCGCGAGGCGCTTGCGCTCCGCCGCGACGTCGATCGTGCCCGAGAGGTCGAGGGCGACCTCCGCCCCCGCGACCGGGAGGGTCGCCGTGGCCGCGAAGCCCTCGCCCTCCGGCTGGAGGCGCAGCAGCTGGCGGATGGCGGCCTCGTGCGGAGCAAGGGCCGTGCCGTCCAGCGTCAGGCGGGCCGGGACGCGCTGGCCGGGCTGGAGGCCCTGGTCGGCGCGGAAACGGCGGACCTCGGTGATCACCGACTGCAGGCTCTCGATCTCCCGCTCGGCGTCGGCGTCACGGAAGCCGCTGTCCGTCGGCCAGTCGGCGATGACGACCGACTCGCCGCCGGTGAGGGTGGTCCACAGGGTCTCCGTGACGAACGGGACCACCGGGTGCAGCAGCTTGAGCGTGACGTCGAGGACCTCGCCCAGGACCCGCTTGGAGACCTCGGCCGGCTCACCACCCGCCTGGAACGTCGTCTTGGACAGCTCGACGTACCAGTCGAAGACCTCGTCCCACGCGAAGTGGAAGAGGGCGTCGGAGAGCTTGGCGAACTGGAAGTCGTCGTAGAGCGCGTCGACTTCGGCGACGACGGAGTTGAGACGGGAGAGGATCCAGCGGTCGGTCGAGGACATCTTCGACGCGTCCGGCAGCGGACCGTCCACCGTCGCACCGTTCATCAGCGCGAAGCGGGTGGCGTTCCAGATCTTGTTGGCGAAGTTCCGGGAACCCTGGACCCAGTCCTCGCCGATCGGGACGTCGACGCCGGGGTTGGCACCGCGCGCGAGGGTGAACCGGAGCGCGTCGGAGCCGTACTTGTCCATCCAGTCCAGCGGGTTGACCGCATTACCGAAGGACTTCGACATCTTCTTGCCGAACTGGTCGCGGACCATGCCGTGCAGGGCGATGGTGTGGAACGGCGGGGTGCCGTCCATCGCGTACAGGCCGAACATCATCATCCGGGCGACCCAGAAGAAGAGGATGTCGTAGCCGGTGACCAGGACGGAGTTCGGGTAGAACTTCGCCAGCGACTCGGTCTGTTCGGGCCAGCCGAGCGTGGAGAACGGCCACAGGCCGGAGGAGAACCAGGTGTCGAGGACGTCGGTGTCCTGGTGCCAGCCCTCGCCGGTGGGGGCCTCGTCGTCCGGACCGACGCACACGACTTCACCATTCGGGCCGTACCAGACGGGAATCCGGTGACCCCACCACAACTGCCGTGAAATGCACCAGTCGTGGAGGTTGTCGACCCAGTCGAAGTACCGCTTCTCCATCTCCTGCGGATGGATCTTGACGCGCCCGTCGCGGACGGCGTCACCGGCCGCCTTCGCCAGCGGGCCGACCTTGACCCACCACTGCATGGACAGCCGCGGCTCGATGGTGGTCTTGCAGCGCGAGCAGTGGCCGACGGAGTGGACGTACGGCCGCTTCTCGGCGACGATCCGGCCTTCGGCGCGCAGCGCGGCGACGATCGCCGAACGGGCCTCCAGGCGGTCCAGGCCCTGGAAGGGACCGTGGGCCGTGATGACGGCGTGCTCGTCCATGATCGTGATGGCCGGCAGGTCGTGCCGCTGGCCGATCTCGAAGTCGTTCGGGTCGTGGGCCGGGGTCACCTTGACGGCGCCCGTGCCGAACTCCGGGTCGACGTGCGTGTCGGCGACGACCGGGATGGAACGCTCGGTGAGCGGCAGCTTGATGAGCTTGCCGACGAGGTGCTTGTACCGCTCGTCGTCGGGGTGAACGGCGACGGCCGTGTCACCGAGCATGGTCTCCGCGCGCGTGGTGGCGACGACGATGGTGTCGTCCCCCTCGCCGTACTTCATGGAGACGAGCTCGCCGTCGTCGTCCTGGTACTCGACCTCGATGTCCGAAATGGCCGTCAGACACCGCGGACACCAGTTGATGATGCGCTCGGCGCGGTAGATCAGCTCGTCGTCGTAGAGCCGCTTGAAGATGGTCTGAACGGCCTGCGACAGCCCTTCGTCCATGGTGAACCGCTCACGGGACCACGCGACGCCGTCTCCCAGCCGCCGCATCTGCCCGGAGATCTGCCCGCCGGACTCGCCCTTCCACTGCCAGACGCGCTCGACGAAGGCTTCCCGCCCGAGGTCGTGCCGGGACTTGCCTTCCTTCCCCAGCTCACGCTCGACGACGTTCTGCGTGGCGATACCGGCGTGGTCCATGCCGGGCTGCCACAGCGTCTCGAAGCCCTGCATGCGCTTACGACGGGTCAGCGCGTCGATGAGCGTGTGCTCGAAGGCATGCCCGAGGTGCAGGCTGCCCGTGACGTTCGGCGGCGGGATGACGATGGTGTACGGAGGCTTGTCACTCTTCTCGTCAGCCTCGAAGTAACCGCGCTCTACCCAGCGCTCGTACAGCGGCCCCTCTACATCGGCCGGCGCGTACTGGGTCGGCAGTTCGGTGTTGGGCGCTGGTGGCTGCTGCTGAGCGTTCTCGGTCACGGGGTCAGTTTAGGGGTGTCGCGGCACTGTCCCGAAACGCCTTTGTTCTGTAACGGTGCGCCCCCCGGTGCACCGCGCGCCCCCCGCCTGGTCCAGGATGTCAGGACCACATAAGCATCTGGAGGGGAACCCAGTAATGAGCTACAACCAGCCGGGCCCGTACGGCGGGCAGCCCCAGCAGCCCGGACCGTACGGCCAGCCGGGTCCGTACGGCCAACAGCCGCAGGCCCCCCAGCCCGGCTACGGCTACCCCCAGCAGCCGCAGACCCCGCAGCCGGGGTACGGCTACCCCCAGCAGGGCGCCCCGCAGCAGACCCCGCCCTACGGCCAGCAGCCCCCGTACGGCCAGCAGCCGCCCTACGGCGCCGCCCCGCAGCCCCCGGCCCCGGGCGGCGGCAAGAAGAAGACGGGGATCATCCTCGGCGCGGTCGCGGTCGTGGCGGCCATCGCGGTCGGCGCGTACTTCGTCATCGGCGGAGGCGACAGCGGCTCGGCCGCCGGGGACGACGGCCCGCACAAGCTGACGACTCCGGCCACGGTCCTCACGGAGTACAAGAAGGCCGACGACAGCGGCTCGGACGGCGGCATGACGAAGGAGGACCTTCAGAACGCCGAGGACTGGGGCGTGAAGAACCCCAAGGACGTCAGCGCGAACTACGAGGCGGGCGACGAGGACAACCCGCTGGCGGGCAAGCTGCTCACGTTCGGTGGCGTCTACGGCGAGATCGAGGACCCCGAGAAGGCCGTCGACGCGCTCTTCGCGTACATGAAGAAGGACGCGGAGAAGGACGACGTCACCGTCGAGGGCGACCCGAAGGCGTACACCCCCGAGGGGTTCGACGGCACCGTGCTGAAGTGCCAGCAGGCGACCATGAAGAACGAGGACGCCACGGCGGGTTCGGGTGAGCCGACCGAGATGAAGATGACGTACTGCATCTGGGGCGACTACAGCACCCTCGGCTTCGTGCTGCCCATGGAGATCGCCGACATCGCGGCCGGCAAGGAGACCGACCCGACGGCGGCCGCCGACATCACCGCCAAGTTCCGCAAGGAAGTTCGCGTCAAGATCTGACGCCTGTCGTTCGGAGCAACGACGAAGGGCCCCCGGTCGGTCGACCGGGGGCCCTTTCCACGTCTTGGCTACGCCGTCTTCTGCTCGCCCGACCCCCGCCCGCGCGCATCCCGCGGAATCAGCGTCGGGTTGACGTTGGAGTGGACGACGTCCGCGGTGATGACGACGCGGGCCACGTCCTTGCGGGACGGGACCTCGTACATCACGGACATGAGGACCTCTTCCATGATGGCGCGCAGGCCGCGGGCGCCGGTCTGGCGGAGGATGGCCTGGTCGGCGATGGCTTCGAGGGCCTCGCGTTCGAAGTCCAGCTCCACTCCGTCGAGTTCGAAGAGGCGCTGGTACTGCTTCACCAGGGCGTTGCGGGGCTCGACCAGGATCTGGAGGAGCGCTTCGCGGTCGAGGTTGTGGACCGAGGTGATGACCGGGAGGCGGCCGATGAACTCGGGGATCATGCCGAACTTGACCAGGTCCTCGGGCATGACGTCCTCGAACTGGTCCTTGGCCTCCAGCTCGCGCTTCGAGCGGATCGTCGCGCCGAAGCCGATGCCCTTGGCGCCGGCCCGGGACTCGATGATCTTCTCCAGACCCGCGAAGGCACCGCCCACGATGAACAGGACGTTCGTCGTGTCGATCTGGATGAACTCCTGGTGCGGGTGCTTGCGGCCGCCCTGGGGCGGGACCGAGGCCGTCGTGCCTTCGAGGATCTTCAGCAGGGCCTGCTGGACGCCCTCGCCCGACACATCGCGCGTGATCGACGGGTTTTCACTCTTCCGCGCGACCTTGTCGATCTCGTCGATGTAGATGATGCCCGTCTCGGCCTTCTTGACGTCGTAGTCCGCGGCCTGGATGAGCTTCAGGAGGATGTTCTCGACGTCTTCGCCCACATAGCCCGCCTCCGTGAGCGCCGTCGCGTCCGCGATGGCGAACGGGACGTTGAGCATGCGGGCCAACGTCTGGGCCAGCAGCGTCTTGCCGGAGCCCGTGGGGCCCAGCAGGAGGATGTTGGACTTCGCCAACTCGATGGCGTCGTCGCGACCTTGGGCGCCGCCGTTCTCGCCGGCCTGGACGCGCTTGTAGTGGTTGTACACCGCGACGGAGAGCGCCTTCTTGGCCGCCTCCTGCCCGACCACGTATCCCTCAAGGAACTCGTAGATCTCGCGGGGCTTCGGGAGTTCCTCCCAGCGCACCTCGCTGGTCTCCGCGAGCTCTTCCTCGATGATCTCGTTGCAGAGGTCGATGCACTCGTCGCAGATGTACACACCGGGCCCTGCGATGAGCTTCTTGACCTGCTTCTGGCTCTTGCCGCAGAACGAGCACTTGAGCAGATCGCCGCCGTCACCGATGCGTGCCACGGTGTGCTTCCCCTTCGCCTGGGAGACGCCTGGACGCTTTCGAATCCAGCGGCTCCTGGTGCTGCCTTATGTCCGACGGTACCTTGCCGGGGCCCTCGTTCGGGCCCCCCTTGGCACGGTTCACTTTGTCGTGAACCGTGCCAAGGAGCGGCAGACGATACAGCCTCTCCGTCAGCGGACGGCGGCGTTGTTCATCTTCCGGGTGGAGATGATCTGGTCGATCAGACCGTACGAGAGCGCTTCCTCAGCGGTGAGGATCTTGTCGCGCTCGATGTCCTCGCGGATCTTCTCGATCGGCGTGGTGGAGTGCTTGGCCAGCATCTCCTCCAGCTGCGCGCGCATCCGGAGGATTTCGTTGGCGGCGATCTCCAGGTCGGAGACCTGGCCACGGCCGGTCTCGCTGTACGGCTGGTGGATCAGCACGCGGGCGTTCGGCAGCGCCATGCGCTTGCCGGGCGTACCGGCGGCCAGCAGGATGGCCGCGGCGGAGGCCGCCTGGCCCATGCAGACCGTCTGGATGTCCGGCTTCACGAACTGCATCGTGTCGTAGATGGCCGTGAGCGCGGTGAAGGAGCCGCCCGGGCTGTTGATGTAGACCGAGATGTCCCGGTCGGGGTCCATCGACTCAAGGCACAGCAGCTGCGCCATGACGTCGTTGGCGGAGGCGTCGTCGATCTGCACGCCGAGGAAGATCACGCGCTCCTCGAAGAGCTTCGCGTACGGGTCGTACTCGCGGATGCCCTGCGAGGTGCGCTCGACGAAGCGGGGGATCACGTAGCGGGACTCGGCGACCGGGCCCGCGTACTCGGCGCGCGTGCGGTCGTACAGGCCGCTGCCGGGGAAGTCGTTCACTGTCTGTCTCCTAGGAGCTGAGGCGGTCGGCTGGGGGCTGTGCGGGGGTCTTTCCGGCCCCTGCTGGGGCTGCTCAGGCCCCGGTGCCGCCGCCGCCCGGCATGTTGGCAGCCGTGGTGATGACGTCGTCGATGAGGCCGTACTCCTTGGCCTCGTCGGCGTCGAACCAGCGGTCACGGTCGGAAGCGCGGGTGATCTCCTCGAACGACTGACCGGTGTGCTGAGCCGTGAGCTCGGCCATGCGCTTCTTGGTGTGCAGCAGCCGCTCCGCGTGGATCTTGATGTCGGAGGCCGAACCGGCCAGGCCGGCGGAGGGCTGGTGGATCAGGATCTCGGCGTTCGGGAGCGCGAAGCGCTTGCCCGGGGTGCCCGCGCTGAGCAGGAACTGGCCCATGGAGGCGGCGAGGCCCATGGCGATGGTCACCACGTCGTTCTTGATGTACTGCATGGTGTCGTAGATCGCCATGCCGGCCGTGATCGAGCCGCCGGGGCTGTTGATGTAGAGGTAAATGTCCTTGTCCGGGTCGGCGGCAAGGAGCAGCAGCTGCGCGGTGATCTTGTTCGCGATGTCGTCGTCGACCGGCTGGCCGAGGAAGATGATCCGCTCGTTGAGCAGCCGGTTGTAGACCTGGTCGCCGAGGCCACCACCGATGGAAGGCTCGCCGGCGGCGGAGGGCATCAGATTCGTCACGTATCCACCTGCTCGTCTTACGACGGCGCCGGGCCGTCTCACGTTTCCCTGCGGGGCTGGAGCCGCCTGACTCCACTTGCCCTCGTATTCATGGACCCTAACGCGCTGGTCCCTTCGGGGAATCCCGGAGTGGAGGGTGTTCGCCGGGGGCGTAGCGCCGTGGTGACTTTTGGTGCGTGGGCGGCTGCGGGTTGTCCGTGGCTGATCGCTCCCCCACGCTCGGCTTCGCTCGCGCGGGGGGACCCCCACCGCGGCGGAGCCGCATGTCGATACAGCCCCGCGCCCGTTTCGGGGCGCCATCCTCACCGTATGACAAGAAGGCCCCGGGGAATGGGTTCCCCGGGGCCTTCCTACGGCGTTACAGGCGCCGAAGGCTTGGTGCTCAGCCCTCGGTCTTCTCCTCGGCGTCGGCCTCGGTGGCGTCGGCCTCGGTGGCCTCGGCGGCGACCTCGGCGGCCGTCTCGACCTCGTCCTCTTCGTCCAGGTCGATGATCTCGCCGTTGGTGTCCTTGACCGTGGCCTTCTCGACCACGACGGCCAGGGCCTTGCCGCGGGCGACCTCGCCGACCAGGAGCGGAACCTGGCCGCCCTCGACGACCGCCTGGGCGAACTGGTCGGGGGACATGCCGGAGGAGGCCGCACGCCGCATGAGGTGCTCGGTGAGCTCCTCCTGGTTGACGTTGAGCTTCTCCTGCTTGACGAGCTCGTCGAGGACGAACTGGGTCTTGATGCCCTTGACCGCGGCTTCCTTGGTCTCGGCGTCGAACTCTTCCTCGGTCTTGCCCTGGATCTCCAGGTACTTCGCGAGGTCGAGGCCCATCTGGCCGAGCTGGTGGTGCTCCAGGTTGTGCTTGCGGGTGTTGATCTCGTCCTCAAGCAGCTTCTCGGGGACGGGCACCTCGACGAGCTCCAGCAGCTTCTCCAGGACGCGCTCCTGGGCCTGCGTGGCCTGGTCGTACTGCTTCATGTTGGTGAGGCGCTTGCGGCTGTCCGCCTTCAGCTCCTCCAGGGTGTCGAACTCGGAGGCGAGCTGCGCGAAGTCGTCGTCCAGCTCGGGCAGTTCGCGCGCGGCGACCTGGGTGACCTTGACGGTGACCTCGGCCTCCTTGCCGGCCGCCGAGCCGCCCTTGAGCTCGGAGGTGAAGGTGGCCTCAGCCCCGGCCTCCAGGCCCTTCACGGCGTCGTCGATGCCGTCCAGCAGCTCGCCGGAGCCGATGGTGTAGGAGACACCGTTGGCGATGCCGTCCTCCAGGACCTCGCCGTCGACCTTGGCCTCAAGGTCGATGGTGACGACGTCGCCGTCCTCGGCGGCGCGCTCCACCGGGGAGGTGGAGGCGAAGCGCTCGCGGAGCTGCTCGACCGACTTCTCGATGTCCTCGTCGGTGACCTCGATGGCGTCGACCTCGACCTCGATGCCGGAGTAGTCCGGGATCTCGATGGTCGGGCGGATGTCGACCTCGGCGGTGAAGTTCAGCGTCTCGCCGTCCTTCAGCTCGGTGATGTCGACCTCGGGCTGGCCCAGGACGTTGAGCTCGGCCTCGTTGACCGCCTCCGTGTAGAACTTCGGAAGCGCGTCGTTGACGGCCTCCTCCAGCACGGCGCCACGGCCGAACCGCTGGTCGATGACCCGGGCGGGGATCTTGCCCTTGCGGAAGCCCTTCACCGTGACCTGCTGGTTGATCTTCTTGTACGCCGCGTCGAGGCTGTCCTTGAGCTCCTCGAAGGGCACCTCGACAGTGAGCCGAACCCGGGTCGGGTTCAGGGTCTCCACGGCGCTCTTCACGGTTCGGTCTCCTTGTGGCTGACTGCTTGGTTTCTGCCGGGGCCAGACTGGTCCGGCGGATTCGCCGCCCGGAGGACTGTCAGGGAGTGAAAGACACACGGGCGCGCAGCTTGCATAGTAACCGCAGCCGCGGAACGACCCAAAGGCGATCACCGAGGATGATCGAGGAGGTGGTCGGGGTGGCGGGATTTGAACCCACGGCCTTCCGCTCCCAAAGCGGACGCGCTACCAAGCTGCGCCACACCCCGTCTGGTGCGACACGTAGGGTACATGCCCGCAGGCAGTGGGGCTGCCGCATTTAAGGGGTGTGCACCGAAGGGCGCCGACCCGCTACGATGCCTCCAGTGCCGCGGTCACCTGACCTGCGGCGCGTCCTGTGCGGGCGTAGCTCAATGGTAGAGCCCTAGTCTTCCAAACTAGCTACGCGGGTTCGATTCCCGTCGCCCGCTCCATCTCGGTCTCGGGCCCGGTTCTTCGGAACCGGGCCCGAGTCGTTTGTGCGGTTGCCGCGCGGGGGCGCCCCGGGGGCCTAGAACTGGATCTGGTTGATGGTCTCCGCCAGCGAGTCGAGGAACCGCTGTATGTCGTCGGCCATGCCGGTCGAGGCGAGGAAGAAGCCGAAGAGCACGGCGACGACGGCGGGGCCGGCCTTGAGGGATCCGCCACGGATCAACACCACCATGATGATCGCCAACAGCAGCACCACTGACAGCGAAATGGCCACAACTGATCACACCCTCGGTCGGTCCGCTCTCCCGGCCCGGGGGCGCCATCCCCGCGCACCCCCGCCAGAACCATCGTGCCACCAACAGGGCCGCCGTATGCGGCGGGTGGGACATCGTTGGTCACAACTCCGGCCGGTTCGGGCGGCGCTGGGCCGCGCGGGCGGGCGACGGGCGCGCCCCGCACAGTAATTCGAGACAACACTCGGACGGGGAATTCGGAGCGATCGTTTCCATCTCCACACAACGCGTTCGCAGGCATTTCGAATTGTCATCACAGGCATGACAACAACAGCACTGACAAAGGACTTATGCACCAGTTAGTGCGGATGTATCCGGACAAACTGGATGAGGGTGGGGGTGAAATCCCCTGGCCCTTCCCGGCGTTCACCCGTAATAACCAGGAATGACGTCGCGCGTTTTACGAATACGCACAGCCGCCGCTAGGGTGCCTCAGATGTTCCACGCTGCCTCGTCCCCCACACGCCCGCCGCAGATACAGCAGAACGAACACAAGCAGCGCGACGCCTTCTTCGACAACGCCAAGTTCCTGGCGATCGTGCTGGTGGCCATGGGCCACGCCTGGGAGCCCCTCAAGGGCGAGAGCCGGATCCTGGAGGGCCTGTACACGGTCGTGTACGCGTTCCACATGCCGGCGTTCATCATCATCTCGGGCTACTTCTCGCGCAGCTTCGACATGCGCCCCGACCGGCTGCGGCGGCTGATCACCGGCGTCGCCGTGCCGTACGTCGTCTTCGAGACGGCGTACTCGCTCTTCAAGCGCGCCATCGACGACGATTCGGACATGGCGGTCAGCCTGCTCGACCCCTGGTACCTCACCTGGTTCCTGATCGCGCTGTTCGTCTGGCGGCTGACCACCCCGATCTGGAAGATCATCCGCCGGCCGCTGCCGGTCGCCCTCGGCGTCGCGATGCTGGCGTCCGTCACACCGGAGATCGGCAACGACCTGGACCTTCAGCGCGTGCTGCAGTTCCTGCCGTTCTTCGTGCTGGGTCTGAACATGAAGGCCGAGCACTTCCAGTGGGTGCGCCGGCGCGCGGTGCGGATCCTGTCCGTGCCGGTGTTCGCGCTGGCGCTGGCCGTCGGCTGGTGGTCGGTGCCGCGGATGAACACCGGGTGGTTCTACCACCGCGACGCCGCGCAGCAGCTGGGTGCGCCGTGGTGGACCGGGCCGGTCATGGTGCTCGCGATGTTCGGCTGCTCGCTCGTGCTGACCGCGTGCTTCTTCGCCTGGGTGCCGCGTCGGCACATGTGGTTCACGGCGCTCGGCGCGGGGACCCTGTACGGCTATCTGCTGCACGGGTTCTTCGTGAAGGCCGGGGACTACCAGGGCTGGTACGACCACGACTGGCTGTACCGGCCGGCCGGAGAGATCTTCGTGACGGTCGTCGCGGCGGCCGGGGTGACCCTGCTGTGCACGGCGCCCGTGCGGCGGGTGTTCCGGTGCGTGATGGAGCCCGAGATGAAGTGGGCGTTCAAGCGGGACGCGGCAGAGCTGGCACGCCAGCGTGAGAAGCGCGGTGAGGGCGCTCCCGCGCGCGAGAAGGTCAGCGCCTAGGCCGTCGGACTCTCGTCAGACGTCCGTCAGACGTTCGTCAGACCGAGAAGTGCGCGCATCCGTGCGTACTTCTCGGTGAGTCGTGTGCGGGTGGGCTCGTCCAGGACCGCCAGGCGGGCCGGGTCCGCGTTGTGCGCCAGGTCCGCCTCCTTCACCAGCAGTGCGCCGGGGGTCGCGAGAATGCGCTCGGCGTACATCTCCGGCGGCTCGCCCGCGCGCTTGGTGAGCGCGAGCACCACGGCCTTGGTACGGGGGCTCAGCGCGGCCTCGTCCAGCCACTGCTCGGAGAGAGCGTCGTCCTCGACGGAGTCGTGCAGCCAGGCCGCCGCGATCTGCTCGGCGTCGCCGCCGCGGTCGCGGACGCCGTCGGCGACGGCCTTGAGGTGCTCGGCGTAGGGGCGGCCCGCCTTGTCCGTCTGGCCCTCGTGGGCGGCGCGGGCGACGGACTCGACCTCGGCGAGAGCGAGCGGGGGCGAGGGCTGGGGCTGGGGCGTCATGGAGGTCATCCGTGGACCCCCGCCTGCGCCGTGACCGTAGGCCCCTCGCGGCAGATCAGCAGCAGGGCCCGGTCGTCGTTGACGTCCTTCGCGACCGCCTCGATCAGATGCCAGGCGGCGCCGTGGAAGCCGCCGGCGACATAGCGGTCGGCCTCGCCGGTGAGCCGGTCGATGCCCTCGACGATGTCGCGGTCGGAGGTCTCCACGAGTCCGTCCGTGAACAGCATCAACACGTCGCCGGGGCGCAGCGAGCCCTTCACGGGGTCGAACTGGGCGCCGTCGTACACACCCAGCAGCGGGCCCTCGGCCGCCTTCTCCTCCCAGCGGCCGCTGCCCGCGCTGAGCTGGAGGCCCGGCGGGTGGCCGGCGGAGTACAGCTCGTAGTCGCCGGAGTCGAGGTCCAGGACGAGGTGGATGGAGGTGGCGAACCCCTCGTCCCAGTCCTGGCGCAGGAGGTAGCCGTTGGCGGCGGGGAGGAAGGCGTGCGGGGGCAGGCTGCCCAGCAGGCCGCCGAAGGCGCCCGAGAGCAGCAGGGCCCGCGAGCCCGCGTCCATGCCCTTGCCGGAGACGTCCGTGAGGACGACCTCCAGGGTGCGGCCGCCGTTGGTGCGGGCCGCGACAACGAAGTCACCGGAGAACGACTGGCCCCCGGCCGGCCGCAGCGCCATCTCGCGGTGCCAGCTGTTCGGCAGCTGCGGCAGCTTGCTCTGCACCCGGATGCGTTCGCGCAGGTCGAAGAGCATGGTGCCGCCGCGCCGCCAGGGCACACCGACCCGGCTGCGGAACTGTGCGATCAGCAGGCCGACGAAACCGCAGGCCGCGACCACGAGCACCACGCCCGGGGTGACCCGGGAGGGGCCCTCGGTGTACGGCCCGAGCTGCACCGACTCCACGATGAGCGCCGTGGCCGCGGCCGCGTACAGGCCGAGCAGGCTGGCCGGGCGCAGCAGCAGTCCGCCGGCGACGATCGGGAGGACCAGTGCGGCCGGTGAGCACCACACCGAGTTGGCCAGGGTGGTGGCCGCGATCAGCGGGACGGTGAGCAGCAGACCGGCCAGCGCGATCCAGTCCGAGCCGTCTCCACGGAAGTAGTCGACGGCGCTTCTGCGCAGGCCGACGCGGACCCGGTGCCACTGCATCTTCACCCGGGCCGTGAACGTCTCGGCGGCCGTGCGCCGCTCTCGTCCTGCTGCCATTAGTTCGGGACCCTATCCATCGGACCAGCTGCTTGGCACGGGAGGTCCCACTTGTCCCCCGTCCGAGGCTCGACTTCACAGTGAACTTCACGAAAAGCCGCTCCGCCGCAACCTGGTGGAAATTCCCTGGCTCGCCCCGCATTGCCCTGGTAGGCATGGCACATGGGGACACATGTAACGACCGATTCCGCGGTCGAGCTGCGGGAGCTGCGGCCGGACGACTGGGACGAGTGGTACGACACCCTGCTGCGCGCCTTCGGTGGGGTGCCGGAGGCCGCGGAGGAGCGCGCACTGTGGAACGAGCTCACCGAGGTCGACCGTTCCGTCGGCGCCTGGGACGGTGACCTGTGCGTCGGGACGGCCGGGGCGTTCAGCTTCGGGCTGACGGTGCCCGGGGGCGCCTCGGTGCCCACGGCGGGCGTGACCATGGTCGGCGTCGCCGCCACGCACCGGCGGCGCGGGGTGCTGACGTCGATGATGCGGCGGCAGCTGGACGATGTGCGCTCCTGGGGCGAGCCGTTGGCCGTGCTGACGGCGTCCGAGCCCGCGATCTACGGCCGGTTCGGGTACGGCGCGGGGACCTTCCAGGTCAGCGCGGAGATCGACACGAGCCGGGTACGGCTGTCGGTTCCGGCCGGCACCGATGACGTACGGCTGCGGTACGCGGCGCCCGCGGACGTCCAGGACGCGTGTACGGCCGTACGCGCGGCGCTGGTGCCCGGCCGGCCCGGGCTGCTCGCCTATCGGCGGCCCGGCTGGGAACGGGTGGGGCTGCTCGATCCGGAGAGCGGGCGGGACGGGGCGTCGCCGCTGCAGTGCGTCCTCGCCGAGCGGGATGGCGGGACCGTCGGGTACGCGCGCTTCCGCGTCAAGCCGGGCTGGGGGGTCACCGGGCACAACGGCATGGTGGTCCTGGAGGAGTTGGCCGCGCTGGACCCGGCGGCGGACGGGGCGTTGTGGCGGTTCCTGTTCGACATCGACCTCACCACGTCGCTGAAGGTGCGGGGGCGGCCGGTCGACGAGGCCTGGCAGTACCAGGTGTCGGACCTGCGGCGCTGCGAACCGCGGCTGCGCGACGGGCTGTACGTGCGGCTCGTCGACGTGGGTGCGGCGCTTCAGGCGCGGGTGTACCAGGCGCCGGTGGACGTGGTGCTGGAGGTCGAGGACGCGTTCTGCCCCTGGAACGAGGGGCGTTGGCGGCTGGCGGGTGACGCGAAGGGGGCGTCCTGCGAGCGGACGGCGGACGCGGCGGATCTGGCGCTGTCCGTACGGGAGTTGGGGTCGGCGTATCTCGGCGGGGTGTCGTTGACGGCGCTGGGGGCGGCCGGGCGGGTGCGGGAGTTGCGGGCGGGGGCGTTGGCGGAGGCTTCGGTGGGGTTCGGGTCTGCGGTGGCGCCCTGGTTGCCGCACGGGTTCTAGGCCGGTTCCAGGCCCTGTCGTCAGGGTTTCTGGCAGACCGGGCACCAGAAGAGGTTGCGGGCGGCGAGATCGGCGGTGCGGATCTCGCCGCCACAGATGTGGCAGGGCAGGTTGGCCCTGCGGTAGACGTAGACCTCGCCGCCGTGGTCGTCGACGCGTGGCGGGCGGCCCATCGCGTCCGGGGTGTGCTCGAGGCGGACGGTGTCGATGCGGTTGTTGCGGACGCCCTCGCGCATGAGGTCGACGAGGTCGGACCAGATCGCGTCCCACTGGGGTGGGGTGATGTCCTTGCCGGGGCGGTAGGGGTCGATGTTGTGCCGGAAGAGGACTTCGGCGCGGTAGACGTTGCCTACGCCTGCGATGACCTTCTGGTCCATCAGGAGTGCGGCGATTGTCGTACGGCTGCGGGAGATGCGTCGGTACGCGGTGTTCGGGTCGGCGTCCTTGCGGAGGGGGTCGGGGCCGAGGCGGTCGTGTATCGCCTGCTTCTCGGTGTCCGTGATCAGGGCGCAGGTGGTGGGGCCGCGGAGATCGACGTACGACGTGGCGTTCGTGAGCCGGAGGCGGACGGTGTCCGTGGGTGGGGGCGCGGGGGTGGCGCCGAAGGTGACCTTGCCGAAGAGGCCCAGGTGGATGTGGATCCAGTCGGCGGCGCGGAAGCGGAGGAAGAGGTGTTTGCCGTGGGCGTCGGTGTGGGTGAGTTCGGCGCCGTCGAGGAGGGTTGCGGCGTCGGAGAACTTGCCCTGGGGGCTGGTGACGTGGGTGGGCGTGCCGAGGAAGGCTGCGGCGTGGTCCTGGGCCAGGCGGTGAATGGTGTGCCCCTCAGGCACGGTGGCTCCTTTGTCGTGTGGGGGTGGGGGTTGGGCGGGGCTGTTTTCGCCCCCGCCGCCCCTACCCATTCCCGTCCCCAGGGGCTGCCGCCCCTTCGACCCCGCCCAGGGGGCGCTGCCCCCTGAACCCCTGCGGGGCTTCGCCCCTGCACCTCACCGGGGCTCTGCCCCTGGACCCCAGCCAGGGGCGCCGCCCCTGGAAACCCTTGGGGGCTCCGCCCCCTGAACCCCACCAGGGGCTCCGCCCCTGGACCCCGTCGGCCTGAACGGCCTCGTCCTCAAACGCCGGACGGGCTGGAGGATGCGGACCGGCGTTGAGGTGTGGCCGGCCTGGGGCTGCGCCCCTGCGGGTGGGTGGGGGCTGCGGATGGCTGGCGCCCGTTCTCGAACGCCGGGCGGCTGGATGCTGCCGGTCGGCGCCGAGATGTGGCCCGCATCCGCCGGGCGGGCCGGGGGTCAGTCCTGCTGGGGGTGGTGGGGCGGGATCGGGGGGAGGTTGCCGGTCGTTTCGTAGGTGGCGAGCATGTCGATTCGGCGGATGTGGCGGTCGTCGCCCGAGAACGGGGTGGCCAGGAAGGTCTCGACGAACTTCGTCGCCTCGTCCTGGGTGTGCATGCGGGCGCCGACCGCTACGACGTTGGCGTTGTTGTGCTGGCGGCCGAGGGACGCGGTCTCCTCGCTCCAGGCCAGCGCGGCCCGTACGCCCTTCACCTTGTTCGCGGCGATCTGCTCGCCGTTGCCGGAGCCGCCGATCACGATACCGAGGGCCTCGGGGTCCGCCGCGGTGCGCTCTGCGGCACGCAGGCAGAAGGGCGGGTAGTCGTCCTGGGCGTCGTAGATGTGGGGGCCGCAGTCCACGGGGTCGTGGCCGGCCGCCTTGAGCCACTCGACGAGGTGGTTCTTGAGTTCGTAGCCCGCATGGTCGGAGCCGAGATACACGCGCATGGGATGAGTGTGACATGCGTGTTGCCGGGCGGCAGTGGCGGGTGTCGGCCAGGTCAAATGTGACCCAGACTATAGAAGCTCAAGGAAACCTCAAGTAACGATCCCGAATCAAAGGTTCCCGAATCCGTTCTCCTGCGATTCACTGGCCCGACTCGTACACCGCTCGTACGGGAAAACGCTCCCCACGGCGCAAAGGAAATCCGTTCCATGACTTCGCAGCCGACCAAGAACACGGCCGGTACGGCCGGAGACGGCTCCGGCGGCCTGCACGCCGGGCTCAAGAACCGCCATCTCTCGATGATCGCCATCGGCGGTGTCATCGGTGCCGGTCTGTTCGTCGGATCCAGCTCCGGTATCGCCACCGCCGGCCCCGGCATCCTCCTGTCGTACGCGCTCGTCGGCACGCTCGTGGTGCTGGTGATGCGGATGCTCGGTGAGATGTCCGCCGCCAACCCGACCTCCGGGTCGTTCTCCGCACACGCCGACCGGGCGCTCGGGCGCTGGGCCGGTTTCTCGATCGGCTGGCTGTACTGGTTCTTCTGGGTCGTCGTGCTGGCCGTCGAGGCGACCGCCGGCGCGGTGATCCTGGAGGGCTGGATCCCGGCCGTACCGCAGTGGGCCTGGGCCCTCATCGTGATGGTGGTGCTGACCGCCACCAACCTCGTCTCCGTCGGCTCCTACGGCGAGTTCGAGTTCTGGTTCGCCGGCATCAAGGTCGTCGCGATCGCCGCGTTCATCGTCATCGGCGGGCTGGCCGTCTTCGGGCTGCTGCCGGGTGTCGACAGCGAGCAGGCCGGGCTGAGCAACCTCACCGAGCACGGAGGCTTCCTGCCGAACGGGCCGGGCGCGATCCTCACCGGTGTACTGCTGGTCGTCTTCTCCTTCATGGGCAGTGAGATCGCCACCCTCGCGGCCGGTGAGTCCGAGGACCCGCAGCGTGCGGTCACCAAGGCGACCAACAGCATCATCTGGCGTGTCGCCGTCTTCTACCTCGGCTCGATCCTGGTCGTGGTCTCGCTGCTCCCGTGGGACAGCAAGGCGATCGCCGACGAGGGCTCGTACGTCGCCGCGCTCGACTCCCTCGGCATTCCGCACGCCGGTCAGATCATGAACTTCATCGTGCTGACCTCGGTGCTGTCGTGTCTGAACTCCGGTCTGTACACGGCGTCCCGGATGGCCTTCTCGCTCGGCCGGCGGGGCGACGCGCCGAAGGCGTTCGCGCGGACCACGTCCCGGGGTGTGCCGCTGGCGGCGATCGTCGCGTCCGTGGTCTTCGGCTTCGTGGCGGTGTTCTTCAACTACAAGTTCCCGGACTCCGTCTTCCTCTTCCTGGTGAACTCCTCCGGTGCGGTCGCGCTGTTCGTGTGGCTGGTCATCTGCTTCTCGCAGCTGCGCATGCGGAAGATCATCCAGGCGGAGTCGCCGGAGAAGCTGGTCGTGCGGATGTGGCTGTACCCGTACCTGACGTATGCCACGGCGGCCCTGATCGTGTTCGTGCTCGGCTACATGCTGACCGACACGGAGCACGACGGGCGCCAGACGGTGCTGCTGTCGCTGCTGGTCGCGGGCGTCGTGCTGGCCATCGCCTTCGTGAAGGAGAAGATGCGGGGCGGTACGCCGACGGCGGCGGCCGCGGCGGTGAAGGTGAGCGCGGATGTCGACGACGTGGACGAGGTCAACGTCGGCTGATCTCGGATGACTTCAGCTGACTTCGGCTGACATCGGCTGAGTGGTGAAGGGGCCCCGCGGGGCCCCTTCTTCATGTCCGGGACCTGGTCAGAGCACGGTGAAGCTGTCCTTGACCTTGTCGTACGTCTTCAGGGCCTCGGGCTCGATCTCCGGCTGGTACCACGTGTTGACCTGGTACGACTTGCCGCTCTCGTTGAAGCCGAGCAACTGGGCGTGCCAGGAGACGCCCTTGAGAGTGAACGTGTACTCCCAGACGACGGCCGGGTGGCCGCGGAACGTCGTCTCCTCCAGGCGGATCTTCCGGTAGTCCTGGCCCTGGCGGGCGTTCTGCTCCGAGGTCTCCCACGTCTCCATCAGGTCGCCGCGGGCGATGGACGACTTGGCGACGAGCTCCTGTCGGCCGTCGGGGGACGTGTAGTGCACCTCGGCCCCCGTCTTCACATCCCGCCGCCAGCCCTCGGGCGTCGCCCACGCGAAACCGCCGGCCTCCTCATGGGCACCGGGCGGCAGGCTCTGGGGCCGGGACGTGCCGCCGACGGTGGGCGAGGAGGACGGCGACTTCGAGTACGAGGAGGAGGGCGACGAGCCCGCCTGGCCACCGTCGGGCGAGCCGGAGTTCGCGGCGAGGGCGACCGCCACGGCAGCACCGGCGACGACCACACCCGCGGCGGCGACCAGGCGCGAACGACGGCCTCCTCGGCGGGGGCGGCCCGCCGGCACCGCCGGTCCGGGCAGCTCGCCCGGCGGCATGGTGACGGCGTTCGGGTCGGGCCCGTTGCGGCTCACGGCTGCCACCTGCCGCCGCTCCGTCTCGGCCTCCGCCCGGACGAGTGACACACCCGCGGCACGCGGAGAACCCTGCACGGCCCCCCGCACCGGCGTCTCGGACCGAACCTCCGACCACGTCCGCGAGGCGAGCTCGGTGGAGGCGTTGGGGGCGGTGGGAGTGCTGGGGGCGGTGGAGGTGCTGGGCTGGGCGACCTGGGTGGGGGTGGGGTGGGCGTCGCGCGAGGGCGCGTCGGTGGAGGGCGTGGGGGTGGCGGCTGTGGGGGTAGGGGCCGCGGCGGGCGCGTTGGCGTGGGCGTCCTGGGTGGGCACGTCTGCGGGGGCCGCGGGGGCCGCCGCGTCGGGCGCGTCCGCGTGGGCGTCCCGGGTGGGCACGTCGGTGGAGGGCGCGGAGGCTGCCGCCCCGGCGGGCACGTCGTTGTGGGCGTCCCAGATCGGCACGTCTGCGGAGGCCGCGGGGGCTGCCGCCCCGGCGGGCATGTCTGCGTGAGCGTCCCTGATCGGCACGTCTACGGAGGCCGCAGGGGCTGCCGCCCCGGCGGGCATGTCTGCGTGAGCGTCCCAGGTCGATACGTCCCCGGAGGCCGCGGAGGTGGCCCCCACGGCAGGCGCGTCCGCGTGGGCGTCCCGGGTCGGCACATCTGCGGAGGCCGCAGGGGTAGGGGCACGACGGCCGAGGTCGTGGGTAGGGCGCTGGTCGTCCGGGGGTGTGGGGGCGGGGGAAGCGTGGGGCTGCTGGCCCGCCAGAGACGTGACAGCGGAAGAAGCCTCAGGCCGCTGATCCGCCGCAGGCGTAACGGCAGAAGAAGCCTCAGGCCGCTCGCCCGCCGGAGACGTGACAGCGGGGGAAGTCTGAGGCTGCTGGCCCGCAAGAGACGTGACGGCGGAAGAAGCCTCAGGCCGCTGATCCACCGGAGACGTGACGGCAGAAGAAGCCTCAGGCCGCTCGCCCGCCGCACGTGTCGGTGCGGAAGGAACCTGGCCGCTCGCGGGTGTCGGTGTGGAA
>NZ_JBFBLP010000006.1:210480-408335 GCF_040686775.1 Streptomyces sp. NPDC079141
AGGAAGGAGCCTGGCCGCTCGCCGGTGTCGGTGCGGAAGGAACCTGGCCGCTCGCCGGTGTCGGAGCGGAAGGAGCCTGGCCGCTCGCCGGTGTCGGTGCGGAAGGAACCTGGCCGCTCGCCGGTGTCGGAGCGGAAGGAGCCTGGCCGCTCGCCGGTGTCGGGGCAGTGGAAGCGCGGGGGGATGAAGGGGGCGCGGGCTGCCTGGGGTCGCGCGTCGGGTGTTGGGGATCGGAGGGGGACGCGTCGTCGGGGGGCTGGGGTCCGTCCGAGGCGGGTGTGGGCTGTGGCGGCTCCTGAACCCGTGCCGCCTCGGGGACTTCCACGGTGCCGGACGGCCTCCTCGTCGTCGGCTCGGCGGGTGCCTCGTGGTCTTGGGAGCCGTCCGGGGGCTGCGTAACAGCCGTACCGCCTGCCCCCGTTGGGGCTTCCGGGGTGGCGTGCGCGGCGGCCGCCGGGCCGTTGGACGGGGTCCGGTGCGAGGTCCCGGCTCCGTTCCACTCCCCTCCCCCGCCGACCGGCAGGGTCTCCGTCGGGGTCGGGGGCGGGAACGCGATGGGGTGGAGGACGGTTTCCAGGTCGGTGAGGCCTGGGCGTACCGACGGGTCCTTTTCCAGGAGCGCGGAGAGGATGTCCCGCAAGGGGCCTGCCGAGGCCGGGAGTTCGGGCTCCTCGTAGAGGACGGCGTGCAGGGTGGCCAGAGTCGTGTCGCGGGAGAAGGGGGAGTGGCCGCCCAGCGCCGCGCTCAAGGTGGCGCCGAGGGACCACACGTCCGACGGCGGACCCTGCGGGCGGCCGGAGATCCGCTCGGGGGCCATGTAGTCGGGCGAGCCCACGAGCATGCCGACCATCGTCAGCGCCTTGGCGTCCTGGATCGCGGCGATGCCGAAGTCCGTGAGGACGATCCGTCGTGCGCCGGACTCCACCAGGACGTTCCCGGGCTTGATGTCCCGGTGCAGCACGCCCCGTTCGTGCACCTGGCGCAGCGCGGCGACGAGTCCCAGGCCGAGGCGTGCCGTCTCGCGCGGGCCGAGGGGGCCGTCCTCCGCCACGATCCGTTCCAGGGAGCGGCCGGCCACCAACTCCATGACGATCCACAGGCGTTCGCCCTCGTCGACCACGTCGTAGACCCGTACGACGTTGGGGTGGTCGATCCTCGCCGTGGCCCTCGCCTCGCGCAGGGTGCGTTCGCGGCGGGTGCGCGTGTCCTCGGCGTCGAGGCCGTCTATGCGCATCTCCTTGACCGCTACCGGACGGTCGAGTATTTCGTCGGCGGCTCGCCACACCCGCCCCATTCCCCCCTGGCCGATACTTTCGACCAACCGATAACGTCCCGTCACCAGTAGCCCTGGAACTCCGCCGCTCCTCGTATTCCCCGGCAATCCGCTGCACCCCCTCAAAGATCCTCAAGGACCCGCAAAGATCCTGAACGGCCTGTCAATGACTGTCCATTTGAAACACGATGGTCACACTTCATGCCGTACCAGCATAGTGCGGAGAAATCTTGTGGTACCTCTTCAAGTACTGCGAATTCAGGCGCAGCCAAGGGGGACGAACATGAGTTCTCGTCGTACGACGACCATCGCGGGATCGCTGGTTGCAGCATCTTTCTCGGTAGTGATGATCCTTCCGTTCACTGCTGTGGCAGATGACCCGGGACCGGCAAGCAACAAGGGGGGAAAGGCCGTCGACGAGGCTCCGGCAGGCGTGAAACTGACCACGACACTGCCCGAGAAGATCTCGGTCGACAACAGCTCGGAAGAGACGGCGATTACCGCCACCGTGAAGAACGAAGGGACCGAGGACAGCGGAGAGATCAGGCTCTTGGTCGTCGGATTCGACGGCCTTACGGTCAAGAATGTGCAAGGCTGTTCGGCAATTGCCGAAAGCGATCTGCCGGAAGGTTCGAACAGCGGTTTCAGCTGTGCACTGGACAATCTCGCGGCGGGTGACTCCAAGTCGTACGACGTCGACGCGACGTACGACCTGAGCACGACGGGGAAGATCTGTCTGCCCGTCCAGACCGCCGACGGGAAGAAGACGTACTGGCAGCAGGGCCCGGTTCCGTTCGGTACGACGAACCCGTCGCCCAACGCCCCGGCCACCCCGCTGCTGCTGGGCACCGACAACAAGCCGGTGGCGCCCGGCGGCGACGAGCTGCCGAAGACCGGCGTCGCCCCCGATCTGCTCCCGCTGGGCGCGGCGGGCGCGGCACTCATGACGGCCGGCGTGGCCGGGCTGTGGTGGTCGTCGCTGCGGCGGCCACGGGAGCGGCAGGGCTGAGCCGCCCGTCGAAGGCGACAGCGAAGAAGGGGGTCCGGGTGCTTCTGCCGGGCCCCCCTCACCCATCCCGGAAAACCTGACGGCAGGTGTCAGGTTATGCCTCCATCATGATCCCCATGAACTTCACCGATCTGCCCGTACTCCGTCCCGGCGACCCCGGCTACGACGAGGAACTCGCCGGATTCCAGACCGGGTTCGCCCAGCGCCCCGCGATCGTCTTCGCCGCCTCCTCCGCCGAGGACGTCGTCGCCGCCGTGCGGTACGCCGCCGCCGAGAACCTGCCCGTCGGCGTCCAGGCCACCGGGCACGGGCTGCCGGGTCCGGCGGAGGGCGGCGTGCTCATCACGACCCGGCGCATGGACAGGGTGAGCGTGGATCCCGAGGCCCGCACGGTCCGCGTGCAGGCGGGCGTGCGCTGGGGGCAGGTCGTCGAGGCGGCGGCGCCGTACGGGCTCGCCCCGCTCAACGGCTCCGCGCCGGGTGTGGGTGCCGTCTCGTACACGCTGAGCGGTGGGCTCCCCATTCTGGCCAGGGAGTTCGGATACGCGGCCGACCATGTGCGCTCGCTCGACGTGGTGACCGCCGACGGCGAGCTGCGCCATGTCACCGAGGGCTCCGACCTGTACTGGGCGCTGCTCGGCGGCGGCCACAACCTCGGCGTCGTCACCGAGCTGGAGATCGGCCTCGTCCCCGTGCGCACGCTGTACGGCGGCTCGCTCGCGTTCGACGGGGGCGAGGTCGATCCGGCGGCCGCGCTGCGGGCGTACGAGGAGTGGACGCGGACCGTGCCCGACGGGCTGACCTCGTCCTTCGCCGCCGTACCGTACCCGGATCTGCCGGTGCTGCCGCCGCACCTGCGCGGGCGGTACGTCATCTCCGTGCGCGTCGCCCACACGGGTGCGGACGGGGAGCAACTGGTCGCTCCGCTGCGGGAGATCGGGCCGGTGCTGGCGGACTCACTGCGGGAGATGCCGTACTCGGAGAGCCACACCATTCACAGTGACCCGGACTTCCCGCACGCCTACTACGGGGACAGTGCGGTGTTGGAAGAGCTGGATCTCGCAGCGGTCGGCGAAGTGCTGCGGCGGACCGGGCCCGGCGCCGACGCCATGGTCGTCGTACAGGTCAATCATCTGGGTGGGGCGCTGTCGCGGTCCGCGGAGAACTCGGTGCCGTGGCGTGACGGGCGTTTTCTGGTGCGGCTGTTGACCATGGCGGACCGGGAGCGGGCGCGGACGATCCTGGATCCGGCCTTCGCGCTGCTGGCGCCGGGCACGCTCGGGCGGGCGCTCAACTTCGCCTTCGGGGCCGGGGACCGGACCGAGGGGCTGTACGACGCCGAGACGCGGAAGAGGCTCGCCGAGCTGAAGTCGAGTTACGACCCGGCGAACCTCTTCCGCAGGAACTACGACGTCAGCGGTTGACGTACTTCCAGGCGGTAGGCAGCAGGCCCATCGCCAGGGCCGCCTTGAGGGCGTCGCCGAACAGGTACGGGGTGAGGCCGGCCGCGATGGCGGCGGAGGCGGACCAGTCCAGGGACAGGGCCAGGTACGGGACGCCGACGGCGTAGATGATCGCCTCGCCCAGCAGCATCGCGCCCGCGGTGCGCCACACCGAGCGGTCGGCGCCGCGGCGGGCCAGGGCGCCGACGACCGTGGAGGCGAGGATCATGCCGAGGATGTAGCCGAAGGAGGGGGCCGCCGCGCCGGAGCCGCCGTCCGCGAACCACGGCACGCCCGCGATGCCCGCGAGCGCGTACAGCGCGAGGGAGAGGAAGCCGCGCCCCGCGCCCAGCGTCATGCCGACGAGCAGGACGGCGAAGGTCTGACCGGTCACCGGGACCGGGGAGCCCGGCACGGGCACGGAGATCTGGGCGGCGAGGCCGGTGAGGGCGGCGCCGCCGACCACGAGCGCGACGTCGCGGACACGGGAGGCCGGCAGCAGATCGGCGAGGACCTGGCCAGGACGGACGGGGGCGACGGCGGTGCTCATGGGGACTCCGCGGGGTGTGGGCACGTTGGGACACGGCGACGCTATCCCGGCACGCTCGCGCCGATCACCGTCAGCGGTCGACAAAGGCTGGATCACGGGCTTGGTGGGCTCCGGACAAAGAGACGGGGTTACACCCGGTACGGCGTGATACCGGTCACTGAGGTGAGGACGCGCACGTCACGGGCGGCCCGGCGGGGCGCTCTGTAGGGTTCCACCAAACAGGGCTTAATCCGGCCCGGTGAGGGCTCCCATACCCTGCGTGGCGCACCTGTCCGCATAGTGGGCATCCCCTTCGTCTGAGCGGACAGGGCGCTCAGACTGTGGGCGTTTTTGCCATCTCATGCATTGGACGAGCCGCGCCCATGCCCAGCACCACAGTCGAGACGCCGCCGCAGCAGGACGGCGCCTCCCTCTCCCACGGCCTCAAGCAGCGCCACCTGTCGATGATCGCCCTCGGCGGTGTCATCGGCGCGGGCCTGTTCGTGGGCTCCGGCGCCGGTATCGCCGCCGCGGGTCCCTCGATCGTCGTCGCCTACGCCCTCTCCGGCCTCCTCGTGATGCTGGTGATGCGGATGCTCGGCGAGATGTCGGCCGCCTATCCGTCCTCCGGCTCCTTCTCGGCGCACGCCGAGAAGGCCATCGGCCCCTGGGCCGGCTTCACCGCGGGCTGGTCCTTCTGGGTCCTGCTCTGTACCGCCGTGGGCCTGGAGGGCATCGGCGCCGCGAAGATCGTCACCGGCTGGCTGCCGGGCACGCCCGAGTGGGCGTGGGTGGCCCTGTTCATGGTGGTGTTCTGCGCCACGAACCTCGCCGCGGTGAAGAACTTCGGCGAGTTCGAGTTCTGGTTCGCGGCGCTGAAGGTCGGCGCGATCAGCCTGTTCCTGGTCCTCGGCGGCCTGGCCGTCTTCGGCGTCCTGCCCGGCACGGACTCCCCCGGCACGAGCAATCTGACCGACTTCCTGCCCAACGGCGGCGAGGGCCTGGTCATCGGCCTGCTCGCCTCCGTCTTCGCCTACGGCGGCATGGAGACGGTCACCATCGCGGCGGCCGAGTCCGAGAACCCGGTCAAGGGCGTGGCGAGCGCGGTCCGTACGGCGATGTGGCGCATCGCGCTGTTCTACATCGGCTCGATGGCGGTCATCGTGACGCTGGTCCCGTGGGACTCCAAGGCGGTCGTGGAGAAGGGCCCGTACGTCGCCGCCCTCGACGAGCTCGGCATCCCCGGCGCCGGCCAGCTGATGAACGTGGTCGTCCTGGTCGCCCTGCTGTCCGCGATGAACGCCAACATCTACGGCTCCTCCCGCATCGCCTACTCCCTGGTCCAGCGCGGCCAGGGCCCGAAGGCGCTGGGGCGGGTGTCCGCGGGCGTCCCGCGCATCGCCGTGCTCGCCTCCTCGTCCTTCGGCTTCGCGTGCGTGCTGCTCAGCTACTGGCGGCCGGACGATGTCTTCACCTGGCTGCTGAACATGATCGGCGCGGTCATCCTCGTCGTCTGGATCTTCATCGCCGTCTCCCAGCTGCGGATGCGCCGCCACCTGGAGCGCGAGGCCCCGGAGAAGCTGACCGTGCGGATGTGGGCCTTCCCGGTGCTGACCTGGGTCGCGCTGGCCGGCATGGTGACGATCTTCGTGCTGATGGCGCGCGAGCCGGACACGCGGGTGCAGCTGTACTCGACCGGCGGGATGACGCTGTTCCTGGCGGCCGTCGGATATGCGCGGCAGCGGGCGCGGGCCAAGGCCTGACGCCCTCCCCCTGACCGCCGGAAGGCCCCCGCGTGACACACGCGGGGGCCTTCTTCGTTGCCCTGGCGGCCCTTTTTGCTGCTAGCGTGCACTTGCAAGTTATTTGCAATAAGAGGTCGGAGGGGACTTCACCCATGCCCGTCTACACGCTTCCTGAACTGCCGTACGACTACTCCGCGCTCGCCCCCGTGATCAGCCCCGAGATCATCGAGCTGCATCACGACAAGCACCACGCGGCGTACGTGAAGGGGGCCAACGACACGCTGGAGCAGCTCGCCGAGGCGCGGGACAAGGAGCAGTGGGGCTCGGTCAACGGGCTGGAGAAGAACCTGGCCTTCCATCTGTCCGGGCACATCCTGCACTCGATCTACTGGCAGAACATGACCGGCGAGGGCGGCGGCGAGCCGCTGGCCGTCGACGGGGTCGGCGAGCTGGCCGACGCGATCACCGAGTCGTTCGGCTCGTTCGCGGGCTTCAAGGCCCAGCTGACCAAGGCCTCCGCGACGACGCAGGGTTCGGGCTGGGGCGTCCTGGCCTACGAGCCGCTGAGCGGGCGGCTCGTCGTGGAGCAGGTCTACGACCATCAGGGCAACGTCGGGCAGGGCTCGGTGCCGATCCTCGTGTTCGACGCCTGGGAGCACGCCTTCTATCTCCAGTACAGGAACCAGAAGGTCGACTTCATCGAGGCCATGTGGCAGGTCGTCGACTGGCAGGACGTGGCCCGGCGTTACGAGGCCGCCAAGTCCCGCGCGGATGTGCTGCTGCTGACGCCCTGACCCCCGGGGTCGTCCTGCCTGGTGATCGTCCTGCCTCGTGATCGTCTTCTCACCCTTCACGAACGGCAGGCGGAATGAGGGAAGCCCCCGCGAGGACGTGACTCGCGGGGGCTTTCCGCTTCGTCGGGGCTTTCCGCTTCGTCAGGGCTTGCGGGCCAGGCCGCCGTGCTGGCCGATCGGAGCCGGGTGCTCGGTGTCCGGGTGCCACAGGGGGACCGGGACGACTCCCGGCTCCACCAGGTCCAGGCCCTCGAAGTAGGCCTCGATCTGGTCCACCGGGCGCAGGAAGTAGGGGACGGCGCCGGTCTCGTTGTAGGCGTCCTGGGCCTGCTCGTAGACCGGGTCGGTGCCACGGGAGCCGTCGTTGACGGACAGATAGCTGCCGGAGGGCAGGCCCGCCAGCAGCCTGCGGACCAGGTCACGGGCCGCTGCGTGGTCGGCGACATGGCCGAGGATGCCGCTGAGGATCAGGGCGGTGGGCCGGGTGAGGTCCAGCGTCCGGCCGGCGGCCTCGATGATCCGCTCGGGCTCGTAGAGGCTCAGGTCCTCGTACGACGTGACGCCCTCGGGGGTGGAGGTGAGCAGGGCGCGGGCGTGGGCGAGGACCAGCGGGTCGTTGTCGACGTAGACGATCCTCGACTCGGGGGCGATGCGCTGGGCCACCTCGTGGGTGTTGTCGACGGTGGGCAGGCCCGTGCCGACGTCCAGGAACTGGCGGACGCCTGCCTCCTGCACCAGGTACCGGATGCTGCGGCCCAGGAAGGCGCGGCTGCTGCGGGCGATGGTGACGATGCCGGGGAAGACGGCGGTGTAGGCGTCGCCGGCCGCCTCGTCGACGGCGTAGTTGTCCTTGCCGCCGAGCCAGTAGTTCCAGATGCGCGCCGAGTGCGGTACCGAGGTGTCGATCTCCGTCATGTGCCCATGGTGCTACGGCAGGTCGGGCTCGCAGGGCACATTGAGGGACATAAGTGCGGTGGAACCGTCGGATTTCATCAGGAGTTCGCTGATCGCGGCGTTGCGCAGGCGCGGGAACACGGTGCGGTAGCGGGCGGGCGGGATCGACAGGAGGGTGCACAGCACCAGGCGGAGCAGGGTGTTGTGGGCGACGACCAGGACGCGGGCGTCGGGGTGGGTGGCGGCGATGCGGTGGAGGGCGGTGGCGCCGCGGGCGGCTGCCGCCGTGGGGTCCTCGGAGTGGGGGAACGGGTGGTTCACCGGGTCCGTGCGGAACGCTTGCGCGGCGGTGGGGTCTTCCTTCTCGAACTCCGTGAGGGTGCGGCCCTCCAGCACGCCGAAGTCGCATTCCCGGAGGTCGGGGTCCTGGTGGGGGGTGAGGCCGAGGGCGCGGGCCGCGGGGGCGGCGGTGGCTACCGCGCGGGAGAGGGGGGAGGTCCAGATCGCGTCTACGGGGTGGGCGGCGGCCCATCTGCCGAGGGCGTCGGCTTGTTGGCGGCCGGTGTCGGTGAGGGGGATGTCGCTGATGCCGGCGTAGCGGTTCTCGGCGTGCCAGACGGTCTGGCCGTGGCGGGCGAGGAGGAGGGTGGTGGTGGTGGCTGTGGTCATGAACGGTCCTGTGGTGGGGTGGGTTGTGTTGCCCGGCGGTTGGGGTGGGTCGCACAGCCCGGCGCTTACGGGGTGCCGCCCTGAAGGGGCGCGGGGAACTGCGCGATCAGCCCCCACCGGCCCGCGCGCTACGTCGAGCCCTCATGCAATCTGTCCCGTGCGTGTGCCGCTACCGGGGACGGAAGCCAGCCGCGGGACTCCAAGGCGTCGAGGAGACGGGCGTAGGGCTCGGTGAAGGCTGTTGTGCGGGTTGGGCGGGGGTGTAGGACCGTTGCGGTGTGGGACATGGAGTCCGCCGCGGCGGCGAGGGTGGGGGCCGCGCCCGTGCCGTAGGCGGCCAGCGCTGCCATGCCCAGGGCCGGTTCGGGCTGGCGGGGGACGCGGGCCGGGCGGCCGAGGATGTCGGTGCGGAGTTGGTTGAGGTACCGGCTGCGGGTGGCGCCGCCGGTGAAGGTGAGGGGGCCGTCCAGCGGGGTGCCCAGGTGGTGGAGGTAGTCCAGGCAGAGTCGTTCGGTGAAGGCGATGCCCTGGAGCAGACCCGCCCACAGATCCGCGTCGCAGGCAGGGGTGCCCAGGACCAGGGCCGTGGCGTCCGGGGCCAGGAACGGGAAGCGCTCGCCCGGGGAGACCAGGGGGTAAGTGATCACCCCGGACGGTGAGTACGCGGCGGCCTGCTCGTCCATGGCCGCCGGGTCCGCGCCCGCGAAGCACGCTTCGAGTACGCCCGCGCCCACACCGGAGGCCCCGCCCGGCAGCCAACTGCCGTCCGGCGCCCGGTGGTTGTAGACCACGCCGGTGGCGTCCCGGACCGGCGACGAGGTCGCGCCCTTGAGGACGAGGGTGGTGCCGAGCACCGAGTTCCACGCGCCCGGCCGTAGCTCTCCGGCGGCGATCCGGGCCGCGCAGCCGTCGGTCATCCCCGCGACGACCGGGGTCCCCGCGGGGATGCCGGTGGCCTCGGCGGCGGTCGGGCCGACCTCGCCCAGCCGGGTGCCGGGGCGCACCACGTCGGGCAGCGCGCTCTGCGGCAGGTCCGGCGGGAACAGCGTCGGCCAGGCCTCGCGTTCGACGTCGTAGCCGGTCTTGAGGGCGTGGCTGGAGTCGGCCGGGGGCAGCTCGCCGGTGAGCAGGGAGACGATCAGGTCCGGCTGGTGGGTGATCCGCCCCGGCCCGTACGTCCGTGTGAGCCACAGCGCCTTCGGCAGCGCCCAGGTGTCCTGCACCGCGAGCCCCACCGCCCGCGCCCGCGCCGCCTCGGCCGCCGCCCGTCCGTCGTCGTACATCAGCGCGGGGCTCATCGGCCGGCCGGCCCCGTCCGTCAGCAGCACGGTCCCGGACGTCCCGCACACCGCGAGCCCGCCGACCGGCATCCGCGCCCGCCCGCGCAGCGCGGCCCGGGACGCCGTGCACACCCCGTCCCACCACTCGGCCGGGTCCTGCTCGTGCCGCACCCCGTCCCGCCGGCCGGACAGGGGCGCGCTGCCGCTGCCGAGGACCGTGCCGTCCGCCGTGACGAGCAGTGCGCGGACGCTCTGGGTGCCGAGGTCGATCCCGAGCCAGGCCGTCATCGAACCTCCCTCACATCGGGCACCGTGAACTTCTCACTCTGCACCGATATTTTCGCGTGCGCGACGGATTGACGGCCAACTTCCGCCGTTCCACTCTCGGTTGACGAGCCGACTCGGCAGAGCACACCCAGGACGAGGATCGGACGATGACCAACGCACAGCAGGGGCCCGCGGCCCGGCAGTCCGCCATGGCGGAACAGGTCCTGGCCGACGGCACGGCGACCGCCGCGGAGCTCGCCGGGCGGTTCGGGGTGAGCCTGATGACCATCCACCGCGACCTCGACGAGCTCGAACGGCAGGGCGTCGTAAGGAAGTTCCGCGGCGGGGTGACCGCGCAGCCGTCCGGGGTCTTCGAGTCGAACGTGCAGTACCGGCTGAAGACGATGCGGGCCGAGAAGGCGGCCGTGGCCGACCGTGCGCTGAAGCTGATCGAGCCCGGTATGGCGGTCATGCTGGACGACTCGACCTCCACGCTGGAGATGGCGCGCGGACTGCGGCTCGGCGAGATCACCCCGCTGACGGTCGTCACCAACTTCCTGGAGGCGATCAACCTGCTCTCCGGTCAGCGGGGCATCCATCTGATGGCCCTCGGCGGCGACTACGACCCGCTGCACTCCTCCTTCCTCGGTGTGTCCTGTGTCGAGGCGGTCCAGCAGCTTCGGGTCGACGTGTGCTTCGCGTCGACGTCGGCGGTGCACGCGGGCCACGCCTACCACCAGGAGCAGCACATCGTGTCGGTGAAGCGGGCGATGCTCGACGCGGCCGCCCGCAACGTGCTGCTGATCGACCACACCAAGCTCGGCCGGGTCGCCCTGCACCGGGTCGTGCCGCTGTCCCACTTCGATCTGCTGCTGGTCGACGACGGGGCGTCGGCCGAGGCGCTGCGGGACCTGGACGAGCACAAGGTCCGTTACGAGGTCTGCGCGACCCGGCAGGAAGGGGGCGACAGGGATGACGGAACCGGCGCTCCGTGAGCCGAGTGTGCGGGTGCTGGCCGCCGGGGACCACTTCGTCCTGCCGTCACTGATCGCGGACGCGGTACGGCGGGAACACGCGGCGGACGTACGGGAGTTGATGCTCGGCTGGCCGCTGGAGCCGTTCGGCCCGGTGGCCGAGGTGACGGAGGCCGGCGACGCCGAGGACGCGCTGATCGAGGCGCTGTCGGACGACCGGGAGGTGCTGGTCACCCAGATGGGCCCGGTCACCGGGCGCGTCCTGGCCGCCTGCCCGGCCCTGCGGCTGGTCGTGGTCTGCCGGGGCGGGCCGGTCAATGTGAACCTGGACGCGGCCAAGTCCCATGACGTCCGGGTGTGTTACGCACCCGGCCGCAATGCCGCCGCGACCGCCGAGTTCACCGTAGGTCTGCTGCTGGCGGCCCTGCGCCGCATCCCCCAGGCACACGGTCTGCTGTCCGGGCGGGGCAGTTGGGCGGGGGCGTCCTACTACACGTACGAGCACAGCGGTCTGGAGCTGGAGGACCTGGCCGTCGGGCTGGTCGGGTACGGGGCGGTCGGCAGCCGGGTGGCGCGGGTGCTGTGCGCGTTCGGGGCGCGGGTGTCGGTGTACGACCCGTATGTGCACGGCGAGATCCACGGGCTGCGGGTCGCCTCCCTCGACGAACTCCTGCGCGGCTCCCGGGTGCTCAGCCTGCACGCCCGGCTCACCCCCGGGACGCGAGGCCTGATCGGCGCCCGTGAACTCGCTCTGCTGCCGCCCGGGGCGGTCGTGGTGAACGCGGCGCGCGGCCCGCTGCTCGACGAGGACGCGCTGTGCGACGCGCTGGAGAGCGGGCACCTGTCGGCGGCGGCGCTCGACACCTTCGTGACGGAACCGCTGCCCGCCGGGTCGCGGCTGCACGGGCTCGCCGACCGGGTCGTGCTTACCCCGCACCTGGGCGGGGCGAGCCGGGCGGTGGCCGAGAAGGCGGCGGTCATCGCGGCGGCGGAGGTGGGCCGCTGGGTGCGCGGGGAGCCGCCGGCGCACTGCCTGACGTGAGGAGGTTGGCGCATGTACGTCGGTATCGACGTGGGGACGTCCCTGGTGAAGGCCGCCGCGTTCGACGGCACGGGCGGTGAACTGGCCCTCGCCTCACGGCCGTTGGGTCTCTCGCTGCACGGCGGGGTGGTCGAGCAGGACATGGCGGAGGTGTACGCGGCGGTCGTCGCCGTGCTCGACGAGGTGACCGGGCGGGTGCCGGAGCCGGTGGAGCTGGCCGGGCTCACCGGGCAGGGCGACGGGGTGTGGCTGGTGGACGCCGAGGGGCGTCCGGTGCGGGCGGCGGCGTCCTGGATGGACGGGCGGGCGCACGAGCTGGTGGACCAGTGGCTGGCGGACGGCACGTTCGAGGCGGTGTTCCGGCGTACCGGCAGCGCCATGTTCCCGGGCTGCCCGGGCCCGCTGCTGGCCTGGCTGGACAGCCATGAGCCGAAGTCCCTGGACGCTGCCGCCCACGCCCTGTACTGCAAGGACATGGTGTTCCGCCGGCTGACGGGGGCACCGGCGGCGACGGATGTGTCGGACGCGTCGATGCCGTTCCTGGACCCGGTGGCGCGGACGTACGACAACCGGGTGGTGGAGCTGCTGGGGCTGACCCACCGGCGCGGGCTGCTGGCGCCGGTCAGCGATCCGGCGGCCTGCGCGGTCGCTCTCGGCGAGGGGCTGCCGGCCGGGACACCGATCGCGAACGGCCCGTACGACCTGCCCGCCTGTGCGCTCGGCGCGGGGGTCACCACCGCCGGGGACGGGCTGCTGATCGTCGGCACCTGTCTGGCGGCGCTGGTGGCGACGGCCGAGGTGGACCTGACCGGGGAGCCGGCCGGGCTGTACATCTCCACCGACCGGACCGGGCACTGGCTGCGCGCGATGCCGGCGATGGTCGGCACGGCCGCCCTGGACTGGGTGCTGTCGACGACCGGGGTGGGCCACGAGGAGGTGGACGGGCTGCTGGCGGCGACCCCGCCGGGCGCGCACGGGGTGCGGGTACTGCCGTACTTCGCGCCGTCGGGCGAGCGCGCGCCGTTCGTCGAGCCGCGGCTGCGTGCCGAACTCACCGGCGTCTGCCTGGAGTCGACCCGCGGCGACCTGGTCCGCGCCACCTGCGAGGGCATCGGGTACTCGGCCCGGCACTGCCTGGAGGCGGCGGGGCTGACCGGTTCGCTCGCGGTGTGCGGGGGCGGCACCCGCAGCCCGGCCTGGATGCGGCTGCTGGCGGACGTGCTCGGCCGGCCGCTGCGGGTCGTCGAGGGTGAGGTGGGCGCGCGGGGCGCGGTGCTCGCGGCGGCGGAGCGGCACGGGGTCGCGCTGGACGCGGAGTCGTGGACGCGCCCGACGGCGGTGATGGAGCCGCACCCCGGGCGAGCCGCGTACTACGCGCGGGGCTACGAGGAGCACCTTGAGCGGCTGACGGAGGCGCGGGAGCGGGCGCAGCGTTGAGGCCCGATTCCGGGCCGCCGCCCCAGCCCCGCGGGCTTCTAGGCTCGCGGGGCCGGGGGAATTCACCAAGGGAGTGTCGGATCCCGCCGCCTACCAGCGCTGCACGGGCAACGACGGCGCAGGCGGGCTACAGGTTGCTGAAGTCCGGCCCCTTCGTCCGCGTCCGCTTGATCTCGTAGAAGCCGGGGACCGAGGCCACCGCGAGGGTGCCGTCCCAGAGCTTCGCGGCCTGCTCGCCCTTGGGGGCCGGGGTGACGACGGGGCCGAAGAACGCGAGCTGTTCGCCGTCGGCGCCGGGGACCGCGATGACCGGGGTGCCGACTTCCTGGCCGACCTTGTCGATGCCCTCCTTGTGGGAGGCGCGCAGTTGCGGCTCGTAGGGGGTGGAGTCCCAGTGGTCCATCAGGGACTCGGGCAGGCCCACGTCCTTCAGCGCGGCGGCGACCGCGGACTTCTCCGCGCCCTCGCCCTGGTTGTGGATCCTGGTGCCGAGCGCGGTGTAGAGGTCGCCGAGCACCTCGGCGCCGTGCTCCTCCTGCGCCGCTATGACGATCCGGACCGGACCCCACGCCTTGGTGGCGAGCATCTCCCGGTACTCCTCCGGCAGCTCGTCGATCCTGTCCTCGTTGAGGACGGCGAGGCTCATCACATGCCAGCGGACCTCGATGTCCCGGACCTTCTCCACCTCCAGCACCCAGCGCGAGGTCATCCAGGCCCAGGGGCACAGGGGGTCGAACCAGAAGTCGACGGGCGTCTTGTCCGACATGTCTCTCCTCATGAAGGAACGGTTTCTCCGGGGAACACCAGTGCCTGCCGAAGCCATTCCCACTGCCGCCTGTCAGGAGCGCATGGCAGTATCGGCCCTGTCCGCATTCTGAACACCGTTTGAGGGAGTACCACTCGTGCCCGGTGAGAACCTGTCCCGCGAGGAGGCCCGGGAACGGGCCGCCCTGTTGTCCGTCGACGGGTACGACGTGTCCCTCGATCTGCGCTCGGCGGTGGGCGACACGGAGACCGAGCCGCGTACCTTCCGCTCCGTCACCACGATCCGCTTCCGCTGCGCGGAGCCCGGCGGCTCCAGCTTCGCCGATCTGATCGCGCCGAGCGTCACCGCCGTCTCCCTCAACGGCAAGGACCTCGACCCCGGCGAGGTCTTCGACGGCTCCCGGATCGCCCTGGAGGACCTGGCCGCCGACAACGAGCTGGTCGTCGACGCCCAGTGCGCCTACTCCCGCACCGGCGAGGGCATGCACCGCTTCGTCGACCCGGAGGACGGCGAGGTGTACCTGTACACCCAGTACGAGCCGGCCGACTCCCGCCGCGTCTTCGCCAACTTCGAGCAGCCCGACCTCAAGGCGCCGTTCCGCTTCGAGGTACGGGCGCCCGAGGGCTGGACGGTGTGGAGCAACGGCGCCGGCCGGCACACCGACGGGGTGTGGCGGTTCGCGGAGACGAAGCCGATCTCGACGTACATCACCTGTGTCGTGGCGGGCCCGTACCACTACGTGACGGACTCCTACACCCGTACCTTCGAGGACGGTACGACGCTGGAGATCCCGCTCGGCGCGATGTGCCGCAAGGGCCTGGCCCCGCACTTCGACGCCGACGACGTGTTCCTCGTCACCAAGCAGGGGCTGGACTTCTTCCACGACCACTTCGACTACCCGTACCCGTTCGGCAAGTACGACCAGGCGTTCGTGCCGGAGTACAACCTGGGCGCGATGGAGAACCCGGGCCTGGTGACCTTCCGGGAGGAGTACATCTTCCGGGGCAAGGTGACGCAGGCCTCGTACGAGGCGCGGGCGAACGTCATCCTGCACGAGATGGCGCACATGTGGTTCGGCGACCTGGTCACCATGGTCTGGTGGGACGACCTGTGGCTGAAGGAGTCCTTCGCCGACTTCATGGGCACTTTCGCCAACGTCGGCGCGACCCGCTTCACCGACGCCTGGATCACCTTTGCCAACCGCCGCAAGGCGTGGGCGTACCGCGCCGACCAGCTGCCCTCCACCCACCCCGTCACGGCCGACATCCGCGACCTTCAGGACGCCAAGCTCAACTTCGACGGCATCACCTACGCCAAGGGCGCCTCCGTGCTCAAGCAGCTGGTGGCGTACGTCGGCCAGGACGCGTTCCTGGAGGGCGCGCGGCGCTACTTCAAGCGGCACGCGTACGGCAACACGCGCCTGGGCGACCTGCTGTCGGTGCTCGGGGAGACCAGCGGCCGGGACATGGGCGCGTGGGCGCGGTCCTGGCTCCAGACGGCGGGCGTCAACTCGCTGACCCCGCAGGTGCTGCTGGACGCCGAGGGGCGCATCGACGAACTGGCCGTGTTGCAGGAGGCCGCCGAGTCGCACCCCGAACTGCGGCCGCACCGGATCGCGGTGGGCCTGTACCGGCGCGCCGACGGTGTTCTGAAGCGGTACGCGCGCGCCGAGGTGGACGTCGCCGGGGCGCGTACGGTCGTGGCGGAGCTGGCCGGTGCCGAGGCGCCGGAGCTGGTGCTGGTCAACGACGACGACCTGACGTACTGCAAGACCCGCTTCGACGCGACCTCGCTGGCCACGCTCCGGACCGCGCTCGGTGACCTCACCGACCCGCTGGCGCGTGCGCTGTGCTGGTCGGCGCTGTGGAACATGACGCGGGACGCGCTGCTGCCGGCCCGGGACTTCGTGGACCTGGTGGTGCGGTTCGCCGGGCGCGAGTCGGACGTCGGTGTGCTGCAGATGCTGCACGCGTGGGCCGAGTCGGCGGTCGTCCACTACGCGGCGCCCGCCTGGCGCGAGCAGGGCGGTGTGCTGCTGGCCGAGAGCGCGGAGCGGGAGCTGCGGGCCGCCGAGCCGGGCAGTGAGCACCAGTTGGCGTGGGCGCGGTTCTTCGCGCGGACCGTCGGGGACGAGACCGGCTTCCGGCTGCTGCGGGAACTGCTGGACGGCACCACGGCGATCGACGGCCTGGAGATCGACCAGGAGCTGCGCTGGGCGTTCCTGGACGCGCTCGCCGAGCACGGGTTCGCCGACGAGAAGGTGCTGGAGGCGGAGCTGGCCCGGGACGACACGGCCTCCGGCAAGCGCCACCAGGTCCGCTGCCTGGCCGCCCGTCCGTCCGCGGCGGTGAAGGCGCAGGCCTGGGCGCAGGTGGTGGAGTCGGACGCGCTGTCCAACGCCCTGGTCGGCGCGACGATCGCGGGCTTCTCCCGCTCGTCCCAGCGGGAGCTGCTCGCGCCGTACGCGGAGAAGTACTTCGGCGCGATCGGGCGGGTGTGGGACGAGCGGTCCATCCAGATCGGGATGGACGTGGTCAGCGGGCTGTTCCCGGCGTACCAGGACTCGCCGGGGACGCTGGAGGCGACGGACGCCTGGCTCTCCGCGCACGAGGACGCCCCTCCGGCGCTGCGCCGGCTGGTGCTGGAGGCACGCGACGACCTGGCGCGCGGGCTGCGGGGACAGGCGTGCGACGCGGCGGCGGCCACGGGCTGAGGCGTACTGATCATTGGCCTTGGCCTGGGCCCTCCGTGACCGTTACGGAATTCAGGCAATCACAGCCGTAACCCCTGGTCCACCCCGAACGGACCAGGGGTTTTCCGTGCCTACTCGGCATCCGAACAACCGTCCTTTAGGACGAGCTTGTCCGGATTTGTCGACGGGCGTGTAACAGGGGTTAAAGGGCGGACCGGACGCGGGAATTCCAGGGTCATGAACCACAACACCCCGCTCTCCCCCCGCCCCCTCCACCAGCTGGCCGACGTCCGGCGGCGCGTCCTGACGGCCGCGCAGCTGCGGGCGCACGGTGTCTCGGCCGCCGAGACGAACGAGCAGTGCCGGGCCGGCGGCCCCTGGCAGCAGATCCTGCCGGGCGTCTTCCTGCTCCACCCGGGCCCGCCGACCAGCGAGGAACGGCTGCACGCGGTGCTGCTGTTCGCGGCGCGGGAGCGGAACGCGGGGGTGCCGTCCCAGCCCGGCGCGGAGGAGCCGCACCGGCCGGTGTACACCGAGGCGATGATCACCGGGCTCGCGGCGCTGACCCTGCACGGCTTCGCGGCCACGCCCCCGCTGACCGCCCTGGACTCCATCGACGTCCTGGTCCCCCGGCTGCGCCGGCTCCGCTCCACCGGCTGCGCCCGGATCGTCCGTACGGCATCGCTGCCGGCCCCCGAGCAGGTGACGGGCCTCCCGGTCGCCCCGGTGCCGCGGGCCCTCGCGGACGCGGTGGCCGAACTCTCGGACGCGGGTGCCGTACGCCGGCTGCTGACCGAGGCCGTCCGCGGCGGCCACTGCGAACCGGCGGCGGTGGTACGGGAGTTGAACCAGGCGAAGCTGCTGAGCCGCCCGCACGTGGTGGACGCGGTGGACTCCCTGCTGGCCGAGGGCCGGGCGATCGCGGAGGACCGCCTGTACGCGATGGTCCGCGAGCACGGCCTGCCCGACCCGGTCTGGAACGTCGACCTGCGCCTGCCCGGCGGCCCGCACCTCGGCGGCCTCGACGCCTACTGGCCCGAGCACGCGGTGGCGGTGGAGCTGGACACCCGCGCCCCTCGCCAGGACGAGGACGCGATGTGGTCGGAGTACGCCCGCAAGCGCGAGCACCTGGAGCGCCTCGGCATCACGGTCGTGTACATCACGCCCAAGAAGCTGCGGGACGCACTGGAACAGCAGGCGGCCGTGGTCCGTACGGCGCTGATGGCGTCGGCGGACCGCGATCCGGCCGCGTATGTCGTGGTGCTGCCCCGGTAGGAGGGGGATCGGGGAGGCATCAGGAGGGGAGAGGAGGGGCCGCCGGAGGCTGGGGACCGGCGGCCCCTCCTCATGTTCAGCCGGGGAACTGGTAGTCGGCCGCTATCCGGCCGTCCCGGTCAAGGACCAGGAAGTCGGTGCCGCCGCCAGCGGCCTCGCCGTCGGCCGTGCGCACGGCCTGCCAGTCGAGACGGACCACGTCCTTCAGCCGCACCGGCTCTCCGGCCGGCGCGAAGGTGAACTCTCCGGTGGCGACGAACTCCTCGTGGGAGCGGGCGACCCGGAGCTCCAGCGCCTCGTACCCGCGGGCCTCCAGGGCCTGTCCGACGAACCCGTAGCCCGCCGCGGCCTTCCGTATGTCCTCGGGCGGGTGCAGGAGGTGGACGCCGTCCTCGGCCCACAGCTCCCGGACGGCCGCACGTCGGGCGGCGGGGTCGGGCTCGTTCCACATTCCCACGTATTTCCGGGCCAGTTCGCGCAGTGCAGTTTCCGTCATGGCAGGGAGCATCCGGCGGCGCGGGGTATCGCGACAATTCCCTGCGGGGAATCGGCGGGCGGCGAAGGGTGCCGAAGAATGGGGGCCATGACCTTCGGTGAGCTGCTGCGCGACCACCGGCACCGACGCCGGCTGAGCCAGCTGGACCTGGCAGTGCGGGCGAACACGACGCAACGGCACGTGAGTTTCGTGGAGAGCGGCCGCTCGGCGCCGGGACGGGACCTCGTCGTACGACTCGCCGCCTCGCTGGAGCTGCCCGCCCGCGAACAGAACGGCCTGCTGCTCGCCGCCGGGTTCGCCCCGCTCGTTCCGGAGGGCGACCCGGACGGTCCCGCCGTACGGGCGGTCCACCAGGCGCTCCAGGAGCTGCTCGACGGTCACCACCCGTATCCGGCGTTCGTCATGGACCGCTACGGCGACGTCCTCGCCGCCAACGACGCGATCGGCGTCCTCATCGACGGCTCGGCCCCGAAACTGCGCCGGGGCCGCTGGAACGCGTACCGCATGGGCCTGCACCCCGAGGGCATGGCACCCCGGGTCCGCAACCTCCCCCACTGGTCCCGCCACATCCTCGGCAACCTGCGCACCGAGCTCGACCGCAACCCCGACGACCGCCTGGCCGCACTCCTGCGGGAGCTGGAGACCTACGCCCCACCCACCGACGACGTGCCCCACCTCGGCTTCGCGGTCCCCCTCGAACTCGCCTCTCCGCAGGGCGGCCTACGCCTGCTCGCCATGATCGCCACCTTCACCACGGCCCACGACCTGACCGTGGCGGAGCTCAAGCTGGAGACGTTCCTGCCGGCCGACGCGGAGAGCGCCGACCGGCTGCGGCAGGCTGCCGGTTGAGGGTGTTTCAGCCCTTCTTCAGCACCAGCTCCGTATTCCGGTCCGAGCGCCCGCCCGCCAGGTCCGTCCTGGCGCCCGGGGCGTTGTAGGACAGCTCGCGGTACAGCGCCGCGAGGCCCGTCTGGGACAGGTCGGTGAAGTCCGTGGCGTGCGGGGCCGCCGATTCGACGCAGGTGGTGAAGAGGGAGAGGGTGCCGTCCTTGTTGTCCACGATCTCGATGACGCGGGCGAGTTGGGGGTAGTCGACGTGCGAGGCCGTCGAGATCTCCCAGAAGCCGTCGCGCGGGGTGATGTTGTTGCGGTGGATGTGGCCGTTGACCCAGGCGAGGACGTTGCGGTGGCGGCCGAGGAGGGTGAGGACCTCCTGGCCGTTGTGGCGGCGTTCGTTCGGGCGGGCCGGGTCGGGGTTGGTGTTGTCCATCGTCTCGCTGGTGTGGTGGCTGAAGACGATGGCGTACGAGTCCTTGTTCTCGCGCAGGGTGCGGTCCAGCCAGCGCAGCTGGGCGGTGCCGATGGAGCCCTCGTGGTGGCCGCCCGCGTCGGTGGTGTCCAGGCTGATGCCGATGACGTCGTCGGCGATGCGGAAGCTGTAGTACTGGGTGCCCGCGTCGAGGTTGGCGGTGGAGTAGCCGTGGCCGACCGGGCCCATGCCGCGGTAGGCCGGGTCCAGGTGGGCCTTGAGGTACTCGGTGGGTGTGTACGGGGCCCGCCGCTCGTCCGCGGTGACCGAACGCAGGTCGCGGGCGTGGGCCTTGAGCACCTCGCGGTACTGCACGCCCTGCGGGTCCCTGGCCTGCTTCAGCGCGTCCTGGAGCTTCTTGGCCTCGGCCGCGGACAGCGTCATCAGCTTCTTGCCGCCGACGGCGAAGTCGGTGAGGAAGGGGTCACGGTGCGAGGCGTAGGTGCCCAGCGGCAGCGCGTCGTGGTTGCCGACGGTGGAGTACCACGGCATGTTCAGGCCGGGGCTGTTCACCTCCCGCACGGCGGCGGCGAGGAAGCCGTCGACGTGCGGGAAGCCGAGCTGCTTGTCGGCGTCGCGGACGGCCGAGTCGGCCTGCCAGAACTGCTTGAGGCCACTGTTCTGGACGCCCTCGTAGTGCCGCGGGTCACCGGAGTTGGGGGTGATGCGGCCGCCGCCGAGGACGGTCAGGAACCAGTCCAGCTCGGTCATGGCGTTGTTGTCGGTGTTGTCGCCGGTGGTCATGGCGAAGTGCAGCGGGGCGCCGGTGACGGGGGCGCCCCGCAGCGCGTTGACCCGCTCCACGAGGGAGATCGCGCCGTGCACGGTGAGCGCCTCCTGCGGCCGCCAGGCGTGCACGTCGGTCGAGCGCAGGAACTCCAGGCGCATCGGGTGCTGGACGTCCAGGATGTGCATGTCCGTGAGCTGCACGAAGGCCGCGAGTGCGGTACGGCGGTCCTCGCGGCCGGACTTGGCGTCGGCCAGCTCGGCGCGCACGACGCGCTTCCAGCCGGGCCCGTCGACGAGCCGGCGGTAGCCGGAGGTGCCGCGCGGGGCGGCGACGCTCGCGACGGTGGTGCCGCGGGTGTACGGGGCGAGCGGGGCGGCCGGGGCCTGCCGCGAGACGGCGACCGGCGCCTCGCCGGCGGCGGAGCGCGGGGCGGGGACGGTGGCGGCCTGGCTGTCGGTGGGCCGCAGGGCGTAGCCGACACCCGCGGAGAGGGACACCGCTCCGGCGGCGGCGAGGACGGAACGGCGGTGGACGCCCAGCGCGGAGCTGGCGACAGAGCGTATGCGCGACATGGCGCGGTCTCCCCGAGTGCATAACGCGTCGGCAGTGGTCGCGGGCGCTCGCTGTCGCGAACAACCCGCTCGCTCTGGATCGTTGGCACCGGGGATGACCTGCGCGTGAACGAGGCGGCAACGCGCAACGCCGATCGCCGTACGTGGATCTTGGACCCCCCTGCGCGTAGGCGACCGCTCCTCGGACGGCCGAGGAGCGGTCACGCGGTGTTCACTTTCAGGGGTATTCGGGGTTGGCGGGCGAGTACTCGGGGGCCGACCAGCGCAGCGGAACCGCCGACGGGGTCTCGACGACCTCGCTCACCGTGAAGTGCACTCGGCGCTCCTCGCCGGTGAACTCCGTGCGCGCCTCGCCCGTCAGGTGCAGCGTGGTCCCGGTCGTCCAGTCCAGGAAGAGCAGGCCCGCGCGCGGGTCCGCCTCGATGTTCCCCAGGGTGAGGAACATGGAGTTGCCCTGGTAGTCGCGCCAGCTGAGTTCGCCCGGCGAGTCGACGCGCACGAATCCGGGGTTGCCGCCGCGGTGACTGGCGTCGGCGCCGCCCTCGTGCACGGTGGCCATGAAGAAGGTGTCCGCCCGGGTGATGAACTCGGCCTGTTCCTGGGTCAGTTCGCCGCTCCTGCGGGTCTCCCCCGGCGTGCGGTCGGGCAGCGTCTCGTACGTCTCCCTTCTCTGGAGGTACTTCGGGCAGTTGGCGAAGACCTGGTCCGCCTCGATGGCGAATCCCCGGGCCGTGGGCCGGAGCCGTCCGTTGAGCCGCATCCGGCGCCGGGTGCGGGGGTCGAGGGCGATGGTGCCGACGTGGGCGCCTTCGGAGTCCAGCGCCGCCGCGAGCGGATCGGCCGCCGGGACCCGGCCCGCGACGGATATCTGCCCGGACCCGGTGGCCCGCACGAATCCGGGCGTCCCGGTGAGCGGGGACGCCCACACCCTGCCCGTCGCCGGGTCGGTGGCCCCCACCACCAGCAGCGGCTGGAGCTCCAGGAACGCGGCGGCGACCGGTTTGATGCCATGGCCGATGGACCGGCCCACATGGTCGGCGAGCTCCCGCACGCCGACCTGTTCCTGCACGGCGCGCGAGCCTGCGTGATAGACGCCCATGGCTAGAAGAATCCGCAGGTCGGAGCCGACTCGGTGGGCGCCGGCGCGCCTTCCACGCCGCTCGGCACCGAGATCTCAAGGCGGGTGCCGTCGGGGTCGTGGAAGAAGATGCCGCCGGACGCGGCGCCCTCGGCGTGGGCGACGACCCCTTCGTAGGCGAACTCCGCGCCGTACTCCCGCAGGGCCGTCTCGTACTCGCGGACCTGCTCGACGGAGTCGGCCTCGAAGGCCAGGTGGTGCAGTCCGGCGCGCGCCTTGTCGTAGGGCGCCTGCGCCTGCTGCCAGAGCGTGAGGACGAGCCGGCCGTCCGCCCCCAGGAACGCGTACCGCCGGTCCTCCTCCTTGCCCTCGGCAAGCAGGGAGAAGCCGAGGACGTCCCGGTAGAAGGCGAGCGAGCGGTCGAGGTCGGTGACGTTCAGGCCGAGGTGGCCGGTGCGCAGGGTCATGACGTTCCCTCTCCACGTTTTCTAACCTGTGTAAGTGAGATTAGAGGTTAGATTCGAGGAAGTCAACCAGTCACGTACTCTTGACCGGTTAGCACGGAAGGGAGCCCTCCATGTCCACCACACCCCGCGACCCCCGCCCCCTCACCGGTGAGCCGCTCGCGCTCGACCTGCTGAACACGCGCTGGATGCGGGACGGGGCCGTGCAGGACCTGCTGGCGGACACCGACGGACTGGGGGTGTGGCTCGCGGCGAACGGTCTGGACGGCGCGCACCCCTGCGACGCCGCGACCCTGCGGCACGTCCTCCAGGCCCGCGACGCGCTGAAGGCCGCCGTCGACGGCTCGCTGCCGGAAGGGGCCCCGCTCGTCGACGCCGTCCTCGCGCACGGGCGGATCCGGGCCACGCTCACCGCCGACGGGCCGGGCGAACTGGCCGAGTTCGACACTCCCTCATGGGGTCCGGCCTGGCTCGCCGCCCGCGACTACCTCCGGCTGCTCAGCACCGCGCCGGACCGGATCCGCTCCTGCGCCCACGAGGCGTGCATCCTGCACTTCTTCGACACCTCGCGGAACGGCACCCGCCGCTGGCACTCCATGGCGACCTGCGGCAACCGCGCGAAGGCGTCCCGCCATTACGCCCGGACCAAGGAGGATTGACGGCGACCGGGCGACTTGCGCCGTTCGTCGCGGATCGCCCGGAAAGGGATAGCGGGTTTTCCCCATCCCTCGATTTCGTTTGGGTCAACTCTCCCCAAACATCTGTCCCTTGCGTAAGGCTGAGCGGTCGTTCCACGCTCGTTCCTTTACCTACAAGGGATGCCGATGACCCTCACCCCCCAGCGTGACCCGATATCGGGCGCAAGACGCGCGGCCCGTATAGCCGTGGCCGCGGGACTGGTGGCCGCGCTCTCCGCCGCCGGGCCGATACCCCTGGCCCTCGCCGCGGACGACCCGGCCGTCACCGCGGCCGACCCCGCTCTGAAGTCCGCGCACGACAAGCTCGGTGCGGACGACGCGGACCTGCTCGCCGACGCCAAGGCGGCCGGCGACAAGAACGTCACGATGATGATCGCCACCGCCCCCGGCAAGACCGAGCAGGTCGCCGGGGAGCTGGACGCGGTCAAGGGCGCCTCCGTGGGCCGCTCCTACGACAAGCTCGGCTACGTCCGGGCCACCGTCCCCACCGGCAAGGCGGACGCGGCCATCGCCGCCGCCGCGAAGCTGTCCTCCGTGCACGGCATCGACCTGCGCGAGGAGATCCCGCTGGACGACCCGGCCGTCGACACCAAGAAGTCGGCGTCGACCGCGGCCGCCTACCCGGCCCCCGGGAAGAACACCCCGGCCGAGAACCCGTACAACCCCTCCTTCGAGACGGGCGCCGTCGACTTCGTCGACGACCACCCGAAGGCGGACGGCCGCGGCATCACCATCGGCGTGCTGGACTCGGGCGTGGACCTCTCCCACCCGGCACTGCAGAAGACCACCACCGGCGAACGCAAGATCGTCGACTGGGTGACCTCGACCGACCCGATCCTCGACAGCGACGCCACCTGGCGGCCGATGGTCACCAACGTCGCCGGGCCCACCTTCACCTACGGCGGCCGCAGCTGGACGGCGCCGGAGGGCTCGTACCAGATCAGCCTGTTCCGCGAGTCGGTGACCGCGGGCGGCGACGCCAAGGGCGACGCGAACCGGGACGGCGACACCACCGACTCCTGGGGCGTCCTCTACGACGCGGCGGCCGGCACGGTCCGCGTCGACCTGAACAACAACGCCGACTTCGGTGACGACGCCGCGATGAAGCCGTACAAGGACGGCTACCAGATCGGCTGGTTCGGCACCGACAACCCGGACACCGACGTCGCCGAGCGGCAGCCGTTCGTCGTGGAGATCCGCAAGGACGTCCCGATGGACCCCTACGGCGGTGACTGGGTCGGGCAGAAGCGCGACTTCGTCAACATCGGCGTCATCGAGTCCGAGCACGGCACCCACGTCGCCGGCATCACCTCCGCCAACGGCCTGTTCGGCGGCGAGATGAACGGCGCCGCGCCCGGCGCGAAGGTCGTCTCCTCGCGCGCCTGCACCTGGACCGGCGGCTGCACCAACGTCGCGCTGACCGAGGGCATGATCGACCTCGTCGTCAACCGCGGCGTCGACATCGTCAACATGTCCATCGGCGGTCTGCCGGCGCTGAACGACGGCAACAACGCGCGCGCCGAGCTCTACACCCGCCTGATCGACACCTACGGCGTCCAGCTGGTGATCTCCGCGGGCAACTCCGGCCCCGGCGCCAACACCATCGGCGACCCGTCGCTGGCCGACAAGGTCATCTCGGTCGGCGCCTCGATCTCCAAGGAGACCTGGGCGTCCAACTACGGCTCGCTGGTGCAGAAGTCGTACGCGATGATGCCGTTCTCCTCCCGCGGCCCGCGCGAGGACGGCGGCTTCACCCCGACGCTCGTGGCGCCGGGTGCCTCGGTCAACACCATCCAGACCTGGCTGCCGGGCGCCCCGGTCGCCGAGGCGGGCTACTCGCTGCCCGCCGGCTACGGCATGCTCCAGGGCACCTCGATGGCCTCCCCGCAGGCCGCGGGCGCCTCCGCGCTGCTGCTGAGCGCCGCCAAGCAGAAGGGCATCGCCCTCACGCCGGCGACGCTGCGCACCGCGCTGACCTCGACCGCCGACCACATCAGTGGTGTGCAGACGTACGAGGAGGGCGCGGGCCTCATCAACATCGAGGACGCCTGGGACTCCATCAAGGACGGCGCCACCGCGCACGCCTACTCGGTCAAGGCGCCGGTCGACACCGCGATCGACCAGTTCCTGAAGACGCCGGGCTACGGCACCGGCCTCTACGACCGTGAGGGCGGCCTGAAGGCCGGCCAGAAGAAGACCTACGAGGTCACGGTCACCCGTACCTCCGGCGCCGCCCGCGCGATCCGGCACGAGCTGCACTTCGAGAACAACGCCGGTGACACCTTCCGGATCGTCGGCTCGGACGAGGTCTACCTGCCGCTGAACCAGCCGGTGACCGTCAAGGTCCAGGCCGCGCCGCGGTCCGCCGGGCTCAAGTCCGCGATCCTGGAGCTCGACGACCCGCGCACCGAGGGCATCGACAAGCAGATCATGACGACCGTCGTGGTCGCCGCGCCGCTCCAGTTCACCTACTCGGCGTCCGGCACGGTGCAGCGCAACAGCACCAAGCACTACTTCGTGACCGTGCCCGAGGGCGCCAAGTCGCTGGAGGTCGCGATCGGCGGGCTCAAGGACAAGAGCCAGACCCGCTTCATCGCCATCCACCCCTACGGCGTTCCGTCCGACACCACGTCCACGCCGAACTGCTACAACAACTACCTCGACGGCAACGGCTGCAAGCCCGACGTGCGCTCGTACGCCGACCCGCAGCCCGGCGTCTGGGAGATCGAGGTCGAGTCGCGCCGCACGTCGCCGGTGCTCGACAACCCCTACAAGCTGGACGTCACCGTCCTCGGCGCGGCCTTCGACCCGGAGACCGTGACCGTGGCGGAGGCCAAGGTGGGCACCCCGGTCGAGGCTTCCTGGACGGTGACGAACAAGTTCGCCGCCCTCGACGGCAAGCTCGTCGGCGGTCCGCTCGGCTCCTCCAAGACGGCCCGGCCGACCATCGCCGACCACGAGACGCAGACCACCACGGTCGAGGTGCCCGAGGGCGCCAAGTCCCTGGACGTCGCCATCGGCAACGTCTCGGACACGGCCGCCGACCTCGACCTGACGGTCTACGACAAGGACGGCAACCAGGTCGCACAGGACGCGGACGGCGACTCGGAGGAGTCGGTCTCGATCCCGACCCCCGCCGCCGGCACGTACACCATCGAGGTCGTGGGCTACGCGGTGCCGTCCGGCTCCACCGCCTACGACTACCTGGACGTGTTCTTCTCCGCCTCGCTCGGCTCCGTCACCGTCGACGACTCGACGCCGGTGAAGCTGGGCACGGGCGACTCCGCCACGGTCTCCGCGAGCGTCACCGTCGCGGCCGCCGCGCCGGAGGGCCGTGAGTTCTTCGGCCAGGTCCAGCTGGCCAACGCGCGCGGCACGGTCGCGGGCGCGGGCAATGTGAAGATCGAGAAGGTCACTCCGTAGCGATTGCTGCGGCTGACCGGGGCGGGCGTCCGTACGGGCGCCCGCCCTTTCTCATTCGCAGGTCAGCGTGCGCGACTCGGGCAGCGAGTCGTTGATCCGGTCCCGTTCCGTGGCGACCGCCTTCTCGCCGATGACCCACATGTCCGGCGGGGCGCCCTTCGCCGGGACGCCGAACAGGACGTGGTCGCCCGCGCGCAGGCCGGGGGCGGTGTTCTTGTCGATGACGTACTCCACGTCGTCCCCCTTCTTCGGCCCCGGCTTCTCCGGCTTGTAGACGTGGGTCAGATCCACGCTCACACGCACCAACTCCGGCTCCACGTCGACCGGTTCGGCGGAGACGACCTCGCCCTCGGCGACCAGGTACGCGCAGGCGAGATAGCGGCGGCTGCCGAAGAGGACCCCGCCGGCGTCGCTCTGCGCCTTCTCGGCGGATCCCGATGCCGACGAGTCTGCGTTGTCGCCGGTGCCGGACTGCACCAGCAGCCAGCCGAACCCCACCATCACGGACGCGGCGGCGGCCACGGCGAGGGAGCCGAGGGCGAGCCGGAACGCGCGGCGCCGCCGGACGGGGCGTACCGGTGCGGGCGTCGGGGCCGGCTTCGCCGACTCCTCGGGTGCGCCCAGCGCCGCACCGATGATCTCCAGCTGCTCGCGCAGCACGGCGAGGTCGGCGGTGGCGGACCGGTGCTCGGCCAGGAACGCGGAGTCCGCCCCGTCGGGCGGGTGTTCGTCGGTGATCGCGGCCATCAGGGCGTCGAGACCGTTGTGTTCGGCGGTCACGTCACACCACCTCGTCCTCGTGCAGGCGGGCGCGCAGAGCCCGTACCGCCGTGTGCAGCCTGCTCTTGACCGTGCCCTCGGGGATCCCGAGTTCCTGGGCGATCCCGCTCACCGGCAGGTCGGCGTAGAAGCGCAGGACCACCACCTGGCGCTGGGCGTCGGGCAGTTCGTCCAGCCCCTGGGCGACGGCGAGCGAGAGCACGCTCGTGTCCTCGCCGGAGGGGTGCTCCAGCTGGCGCAGGGATGCCAGGCGCTCGCCGATCCGCTCCTGGCGGCGCTTGGCGCGGTGCCAGTCCATGGCGAGGTTGGAGGCGACGACCGCGGCCCAGGCGGACACGTCCCGCGGTGCCTCGTACCCCTTCGCCGCCCGCTCCAGCAACCGCAGGCGGACCTGCTGCACCCCGTCCGGCAGGTCCGCCTGCGGTACCCCGCCGAGCGCGAGCACCGCCCGCACCCGGCGCTCCTGCGCCGCGTCCAAGGGGTCGTCCGGTACGTCGAGCACCGCGTCCCCCTGGCCGCGGCGGGCCTTTCTGCGCAGCACAGCCACCCCTCCCCTCGCCGCGTTTCCCCTATGACGCCGGTGCGGGCGGAAACGTTCGGTCCCGATCGGCGGAATCTTTTCTTCACATCATCTTCACTGTCACCATGTGCCCCATGACGATCATCACCAAGGGGGCCAACACCCCTGTCCCCACAGGTCCGCTGCGGGTCGCCGTATGCCGCCGGAAGGTCCCGGGGACACCCGCCGTCGACGTCTCGGCACTGCTGCTGGACGCGGCGGGCAAGGTACGCGGCGACGCCGACCTCGTCTTCCACAACCAGCCCGTGCATCCCTCGGGCGCGGTGCGGCACATCGGTACGGGAGACGGCGGTGACCAGTTCGCGGAGTGGCTGGAGCTGGATCTGCCCCGGGTGGAACCGGCGGTCCAGCGGGTGCTGATCGCCGCGTCCTGCGACAACGGCGTCTTCAGGGCGGTACCGGGGCTCGCGGCGCAGACGGTGGCGCCCGACGGCACGATCGTCGCCCACTACGAGGTGACGGACGCCGCCACCGAGACGGCCTTCGTCCTCGGGGAGTTCTACCGGCGCAACGGCGAGTGGAAGTTCCGCGCAGTGGGACAGGGGTACGACTCGGGGCTCGCGGGGCTGGCGACGGACTTCGGGATCGTGGTGGCGCGGCCGTCGGCGCCCAGCGGGCCGGTCGTGAACACCGAGGTGTCGAAGGTGACGGGTCCGCCACCCGGGGCGATACCGGTGGCCGCCGCGAAGACGTCCGCCGCGTCCGCCGCGTCCTTCGGCGCGGACTTCAGGCCCTGGACCCGCAGCGGCAAAGGCAACCGCGTGCTCTCGGTGAAGCTGCCTGCGGGACCGGTGATCCTGGAAGGGCGGCACGACGGCGAGGGCTTGTTCTGCGTCGACACCCTCGACGACGACAAGAAGCCCGACCGTCTCGTCCTCAACAGCTGCCGGAACCGCTTCCGGGGCCGGGGGCTGGCCGTGGTGCCGGACGACCGCCGGCTACGGCTGCGGGTCGAGTTCCACGGAGAGTGGGAGATCACCGTCCGGCCCCTGTCCGCGGCGCGCCCCCTCGTCCCCGGCGAGGAAGCGAGCGGCGCCGGCCCCGAGGTGCTGCGGTACGACGGCCCGGCGGCCGACCTCCAGGCCTGGTTCGACGGCGGGGAGAACTCCGAGCTGTTCTGTGTGAACGCCCACGACCCCGCCCGGCTGACCGCCCTTCACGACTACGCGCTCCTCGTCAACGAGCTCGGCCGGGTCACGAAGACCGGGCCGCTCTCCAAAGGTCCGCTGTTCGTCACCGTGGCCAACGGCGAGGGCAACTGGCGGCTGAACGCGGTCCCCATCCCCGTCCTCGACAGCTCGGCCGCCCCCGCCGACAACGTCTACGAGGGACACCGGGACACGACGGTCACCCTGGTCAACCCGCGCCCCGGCCACCCGGCCCTGCTGGAGTACGACATCCGCAACGCCGACGACCGGGGCCACCAGGTGACCCTGCTCGACGAGTACGGCGACTCGGACGGCGAGTGGATGAACGGCACCCGGCACGGCGAGCGCGGCAGCAACGTGGTGTTCACCACCGGCCAGCAGCAGCGCACCCTGCAGATCCGCCGCGCGGGCAAGTGGCGGCTGCGGCTGCGGCCCATCGAGGAGGCGCCCCTGCTGAAGGGACCCCTGGAGGGCACCGGCAGCGCCCTCCTGCGCTACCAGGGCCCGCCCACGCTGCTCAGCCTGTCCCGGACGACCGAGAAGGCCGGCCACCTGGCGGCGCACGCGCAGAACCATCCGCGCGGCCAGCGCATCCTCATCGCCGACACCGACACCCGCCGCCGTCCCGTCGTCGGCCCCCTGTGGGTCGCCCCGGACGGCTCGTGCTTCGTACGCGTCCAGGCGAGTGACGGGGTCGGCTGGCGGGTCGAGCCCGTGCCGCTCGACGAGGCCCCCGAGATCGGCGGGCGGATCAAGCGGGTGACGGGCCGCGGATTCGGAGTCGTACATCACACCGGGCCCGAAACCGAGATGCTGCTCACCCATGACTACGACATGCTGTCCGACCTGATCCACCTCTTCGAGCTGGACGAAAACCTGTTCCCGGTGCGTCATATCGGAAGATCCCGCGGTCCGCACCGGCTCCCGAGCGGATTCCTCCAGGTCCGCGGTTTCGGCGAGTGGGGGCTGGAACGGCGCGGCTGACCAGGAGTGATCGTCCACGCATCGGGCAAACGATTGGACACATACGCCGGGGTCCCCCGCATGATGGAAGGGTCCCGGCCGTCCGGGCACGCACAGGAACGTCACGCAGAGGAGTCGCCGTGAAGGTAGGAATCGTCGGAGCCACCGGCCAGGTCGGCACGGTCATGCGCAGGATCCTCGCCGAGCGGAACTTCCCCCTCGACGAGCTGCGCCTGTTCGCCTCGGCCCGCTCGGCGGGGACGGTCCTGGACGGCGTGACGGTGGAGGACGCGGCGACGGCCGACTACACGGGCCTGGACATCGTGCTGTTCTCCGCGGGCGGCGCGACCTCGCGGGCGCTGGCCGAGAAGGTCGCCTCCCAGGGCGCCGTCGTGATCGACAACTCCTCGGCCTGGCGCAAGGACCCCCAGGTGCCCCTGGTCGTCTCCGAGGTGAACCCGCACGCGATCGTCGACCGCCCCAAGGGCATCATCGCCAACCCGAACTGCACCACCATGGCCGCGATGCCGGTCCTGAAGGTGCTGGACGCGGAGGCGGGCCTGAAGACGCTGGTCGCCACCACCTACCAGGCGGTGTCCGGCTCCGGTCTCGCGGGCGTGGCGGAGCTGCACGGCCAGGTCCAGAAGGTCGGCGCCGACGCGGACAAGCTCACCCACGACGGCTCGGCGGTCGACTTCCCCGAGCCGCAGGTCTACAAGCGCCCCATCGCCTTCAACGTCCTGCCCTTCGCCGGCAACCTCGTCGACGACGGTCTCAACGAGACCGACGAGGAGCAGAAGCTCCGCAACGAGTCCCGCAAGATCCTTGAGCTCCCCGAGCTGAAGGTCTCCGGCACCTGTGTGCGCGTCCCGGTCTTCTCCGGCCACTCGCTCCAGATCAACGCCCGCTTCGAGCGTCCGATCACCCCGCAGCGCGCGACGGAGATCCTCGCCGCCGCCCCCGGCGTCGAGCTCTCCGACATCCCGACCCCGCTCCAGGCGGCGGGCAAGGACGCCTCCTACGTCGGCCGCATCCGCAAGGACGAGACCGTCGACCACGGCCTCGCCCTGTTCATCTCCAACGACAACCTCCGCAAGGGCGCGGCGCTGAACGCCGTACAGATCGCGGAGCTGGTGGCGGCGGAGCTGAAGGGCTAGTCCCTTCTGACCTCGTAGAGGAAACAGCCGTACTCGACGGCCCGGACGTGGACCAGTGCCACGGCCGGGTCGTCGAACGCGTTGTGGAAGGCGTCCTCGTCGAGTGTCTCCACCAGCGCTCCGCCCAGGATGCGGCCGTCGGCCGAGTAGCGGCGGACCGTGCGGTGGGCGTTCGTGAAGGCGAGGCCGGTGCCGGAGGGGCCCGCGCACTCCTCGGCGTGGACGAAGACCGGGCCCTGTTCGTCGTAGGGGCCGGGGTCCGCGCCGGTCTCGGCGGCCCAGCGGCGCAGCGGGGCGTAGGAGACCAGCGCGATCCGCTCGCCGGGCTCGCTGCGGCGCAGGCAGCACCTCAGCGGTGCCCCGCCCTCCTCGTCGGTCACGGGGACCGTCTCGCGGCCCGCGTCGTCGGTGGCGCGCAGTTCCTTCAGGATCGCGGGAGTGATGGGTCGTGCGGTGTACGTGGTCATGGCTCCAGGCTCCCGCCCGTTGCCGCCCTCCCACCGGCGGGAAACGGACATCGCATTCTCCTCAGGTCCCATGGAAGGATGGCCGAACCCACACATAACGAGGAGATGACCGCGTGCCTGGCACAAACCTGACTCGCGAAGAGGCACAGCAGCGGGCGAAGCTGCTCACCGTTGACTCGTACGAGATCGATCTCGACCTCTCCGGCGCGCAGGAGGGCGGTACCTACCGGTCCGTGACCACGGTGCGCTTCGACGTCGCCGAGTCCGGCGCGGAGTCCTTCATCGACCTGGTGGCACCGACCGTGCACGAGGTCACTCTCAACGGCGACGCGCTCGACGCGGACGAGGTCTTCAAGGACTCCCGCATCGCCCTTGCGGGGCTGCTGCAGGGCCCCAACGTCCTGCGGGTCGTCGCGGACTGCGCGTACACCAACACCGGCGAGGGTCTGCACCGTTTCGTCGACCCGGTCGACCAGCAGGCCTACCTGTACACCCAGTTCGAGGTGCCGGACGCCCGCCGCGTCTTCGCGTCCTTCGAGCAGCCGGACCTCAAGGCCACCTTCCGGTTCACCGTGAAGGCGCCGAGCGGCTGGACCGTCATCTCCAACTCGCCCACGCCGGAGCCGAAGGACGACGTCTGGGCCTTCGAGCCGACGCCGCGCATCTCGACGTACATCACGGCGCTGATCGTCGGCCCGTACCACTCGGTGCACAGCGTGTACGAGAAGGACGGCCAGTCCGTGCCGCTCGGCATCTACTGCCGTCCCTCGCTCGCCGAGTTCCTCGACTCGGACGCGATCTTCGAGGTGACCCGGCAGGGCTTCGACTGGTTCCAGGAGAAGTTCGACTACGCGTACCCGTTCAAGAAGTACGACCAGCTGTTCGTGCCGGAGTTCAACGCGGGCGCGATGGAGAACGCGGGCGCGGTGACCATCCGCGACCAGTACGTCTTCCGCTCGAAGGTGACGGACGCCGCGTACGAGATGCGCGCGGAGACGATCCTGCACGAGCTGGCCCACATGTGGTTCGGCGACCTGGTCACCATGGAGTGGTGGAACGACCTGTGGCTGAACGAGTCGTTCGCCACGTACACGTCGATCGCGTGCCAGGCGTACGCGCCCGAGTCGCGGTGGCCGCACTCGTGGACGACGTTCGCCAACTCCATGAAGACGTGGGCGTACCGCCAGGACCAGCTGCCGTCCACGCACCCGATCATGGCCGAGATCCGCGACCTGGACGACGTCCTGGTCAACTTCGACGGCATCACGTACGCCAAGGGCGCGAGCGTGCTGAAGCAGCTCGTCGCCTACGTCGGCATGGACGAGTTCTTCGGCGGTGTGCAGGCGTACTTCAAGCGCCACGCGTTCGGCAACACCCGCCTGTCCGACCTGCTGGGCGCGCTGGAGGAGACCTCCGGCCGCGACCTGAAGAACTGGTCGGAGAAATGGCTCCAGACGGCCGGGATCAACATCCTGCGCCCCGAGATCGAGACGGACGAGAACGGCGTCATCACCTCCTTCGCGATCCGCCAGGAGGCCCCGGCGCTCCCCGCGGGCGCGAAGGGCGAGCCGACGCTCCGTCCGCACCGCATCGCGGTCGGCCTGTACGAACTCGACGACGACAGCGGCAAGTTGGTCCGCGACGAGCGCATCGAGCTGGACGTGGACGGCGAGTTGACGGCCGTACCGCAGCTGATCGGCAAGCGCCGCCCGGCCGTGGTCCTGCTGAACGACGACGACCTGTCGTACGCCAAGGTCCGCCTCGACGAGCAGTCGCTGGCCTTCGTGACGGAGCACCTGGGCGACTTCGAGTCCTCGCTGCCGCGCGCGCTGTGCTGGGCGTCGGCGTGGGACATGACGCGGGACGCCGAACTGGCCACCCGCGACTACCTCTCCCTCGTCCTCTCCGGCATCGGCAAGGAGTCCGACATCGGCGTCGTGCAGTCGCTGCACCGCCAGGTGAAGCTGGCGATCGACCTGTACGGCGCACCGGCCGGCCGCGAGGCCCTGCTGACCCGCTGGACGGACGCGACGCTGGCCCATCTGCGGTCGGCTGCGGCGGGCAGCGACCACCAGCTGGCGTGGGCGCGGGCGTTCGCGGCGACGGCCCGTACGCCGGAGCAGCTGGACCTGCTGGAGGCGCTGCTGGACGGTTCGCAGACGATCGAGGGCCTGGTCGTCGACACCGAGCTGCGCTGGGCGTTCGTGGAGCGCCTCGCGGCGGTCGGCCGGTTCGACGAGGCGGAGATCGCGGGCGAGTACGAGCGGGACAAGACGGCCGCGGGTGAGCGACACGCGGCGACCGCGCGTGCGGCGCGGCCGACGCCGGAGGCGAAGGCCGAGGCGTGGGCGTCGGTCATCGAGTCCGACAAGCTGCCGAACGCCGTGCAGGAAGCTGTCATCTCGGGCTTCGTCCAGACCGACCAGCGTGAGCTGCTGTCCTCGTACACGGACAAGTACTTCGAGGTGGTCAAGGGCATCTGGGACACGCGGTCCCACGAGATCGCCCAGCAGATCGCGGTCGGCCTCTACCCGACGGTCCAGGTCTCCGAGGCCACCCTGTCCAAGACGGACACCTGGCTGACCTCCGCGGCTCCGAACGCGGCCCTGCGCCGCCTGGTCTCCGAGTCCCGCGCGGGCGTGGAGCGGGCCCTGAAGGCCCAGTCGGCGGACGCGGCGGCCGAGTAGCGGGCAGTAAGTCTGCAACAGGGGCGCCCGGTTCTGCGCCGGGCGCCCCTGTCCGTACTTCGTCCGCGGGCACGTGGGGGCTGATCGCGCAGTTCCCCGCGCCCCTATCGGGGCGCCACCGTCCGCGCATGACCTGCGGGTCCGTCGTGGTTGCTCGCGCAGTTCCCCGCGCCCCTAACGGGGCGCTCAGCCTGCGGGCATGCGTGCCGCCCGGGTCGGCGCCCACCCGAGCAGGCGGTGGCGATGTAGCCGCTCATCCTGCGGGCATGCGTGCCGCCTAGGGCGGCCCCGCTGCCAAAGAGAGGCGGCACCCCGTGAGCGCCGGGCTGCGCGACCCACCCCCGGCCAGCACAGACCCCGCCCAGCTAACCGAGACCCTCCGCAACCCCCCGCAACGCCTCCCAGGCTCGCCGCACCGCCGGTGCGTCCTCCGCGCCTCTGCGGACGGCTGCCACCACGTGGCGGACCGGGCGGTCGGCGCCCAGTTCGCGCATCAGCACTCCGTCCCGCGGCACGGCCGCCATCCGCGGCACGAGGGCAACGCCCATCCCGGCCTCGACCATGGCGAGGATCGCGGTCCAGCCGGAAGCCGAGTGTCCCTGGACGGGGCTGAAGCCGGCCGCCTCGCACGCGGTGCGGGTGATGTCGGCCCACGGCCCGCTCCCCCCGAAGATCCACGGATCGCCCGCCAGGTCAGCCAGCCGCACCGACTCCGCGGACGCCAGCGCATGCCCGCGGGGCAGGGCCACGTCCAGCGGGTCCGTCAGCAGCGGCAGCCGGGTGAAACGTACGTCCGTCGCCGTCGGCGCATGGGCGGCGAGGGAGAGGGCGAGGTCGACCTCTCCGGCGGCCAACAACTCGTACGCCTCGGCCGCCTCCGTCTCACGGACCCGCACCGACACCCCGGGATGCGCCCGCCGCAGCACCCGCACGGCCGGTACGACGAGCGCCGGTACCGCCGTGGAGAAGGCCCCGACCCGCACCTCGCCGACCTCACCCTGCGTATACGCCGCCAACTCCGCGTCCGCCCGCTCCAGTTGCTCGAAGACGGCCTCGGCATGCCGCAGGACCAGCCGGGCGGCGTCGGTCAGCCGTACCCGCCGCCCATGGGCCTCCAGCAGCGGCACGCCGAGCTGCCTGGCGAGGTTGGTCAGCTGCTGGGAGACGGCCGACGGAGTCATCCGCAGCGCCTCGGCCGTCGCGGTCACCGTCCCCTCCTCCCGCAGCGTCCGCAGGATCTGCAGCTTCCGGATGTCCCACTCGGCCATGGCGGCAACCTACGTCACCGGCGCGCGCCGCCCGCGCCCAGCACGACCCCGCCGAGGATCAGCGCCATGCACAGGGCCTGGGACGGGCCGGTCGCCTCGCCGAGGAGCGCCCAGGACAGCAGTGCCACGCACACCGGCTGGAGGTAGTAGACGACGCCCGCACGGGCCGGGCCGATCAGCGCGATCGCCTTGTTCCAGGCGAAGAAGGCGACGGCGGAGGAGGCGATGCCGACGTAGAGGAGGGGCAGGACGGTGCCGGGCGTCGGTGTGAAGCCGCCCTGGAGGGCGAGGCTCGCCCCCTGCGCGGGCAGCAGCAGCACGGTGCCCAGCAGGAAGGTGGTGAACAGGAAGGCCGTTCCGCCCAGTTCGGCGGGACGCCGGCGCAGGAGGGCGCTGTAGCCGCCGAAGCTGACGGCCGCGGCGATCATCCACAGATCGCCCACGGCGAAGGCGCCCCCGCCCCGGACCAGCAGCAGCACCCCCGCACAGGCGACCAGCAGCCCGGCGACCCGGCGTGCCCCGAGCCGTACGCCGCTCATCCGCTCGAACACCGCCATCAGCACCGGCGACGCGGCCATGATCATGCCCATGTTGGCGGCGGGCGTGGTCAGTCCGGCCTGGTTGACCAGGGTGTTGTAGACGGAGACGCCGAGGACGGAGGCGAGCAGCACGTATCCGAGGTGGCGCCGGATCAGCACCCGCTGCCGCCAGGCTCCGCGGGCGCCGAACGGGGCCACCACGGCGAGGGCCACGACCCAGCGCCAGAAGGCGTGCTGGACCGGCGGCACGCTGTCGTGCAGCGCGCGGGAGGTGACGAAGCTGCCGGACCAGACGAGCGTGGCGAGGGCGGCGAGCGCGAGCCCGAGGACGGGGGCTGCCGTCCTCGGGCTCAGGGCGCGGAAGGTCGTACGGGAGGGTCGGTGGGCGGTGGCGACGGCCACTTAGGTCCTTTCGCTGGGCGGGGATCTCGGTGGATCTACCGTCGCAGCGCCCGACCTGTCACGTCCATCGAATCTTTTCGAGCTTTCCCTTCAGGGAAACTGAACGATTTGCGGGCGGTGTCCTTCGGTACGGCGATCTGCCCGGCGACCGTCGCCCCGAACGCCAGCGCCATGCCCGTCAGCTGCACCGGCGTCAGTGCCTGGCCGAGGGCCGCCCAGCCGACCACAGCGGCGGTCAGCGGGGAGAGCGGGCCGAGGAAGGTGACCTGCGTGGCGGTGAGCCGGCCGATGCCGCGGAACCAGAGCCAGTACGCCACCGCCGTGTTCGCCAGCGCGAGGTAGGCGTAGCCGCCGAGGGCCCGGCCGTCCAGCGCGGGCGGCGCCCCCTCGACCAGCAGGGCGACCGGCGCGATGAGCAGCCCGCCGGCGGTCAGCTGCCAGCCGGTCAGCGCCAGCGGACCGACCCCGTCGGGGCGGCCCCACTTCTTCGTCAGCACGGTGCCGGTGGACATCGAGACGGTGGAGGCGAGCGCCGCGAGCGCGCCGAGTGCGTCCAGCGCGCCTGCCGCCTTCAGCACGACCAGACTGACCCCGAACGCGGCCACGACCCCGGTCAGCACGGCGCGCAGCGTCGGCCGCTGCCCCAGCAGCACCGCCGACAGACCGACCACGAGCAGCGGCCCGACCGAGCCGACGACCGCCGCCATACCGCCGGGCAGCCGGTACGCGGCCAGGAACAGCAGCGGGAAGAAGGCGCCGATGTTCAGCGCGCCGAGCACCGCCGCCTTCCACCACCAGGCGCCGCGCGGCAGCACCCGGGCGAACGCCAGAAGCAGCAGCCCGGCGGGCAGCGCCCGCATCAGGCCGGTGAACAGGGGGCGGTCCGGCGGCAGGAACTCGGTGGTGACGACGTAGGTGGTGCCCCAGGAGACGGGGGCGAGCGCGGTGAGGGCTATGAGCGCGAGGCGACTGGTGGCCATGGGACGCACCCTTCAAGTAGGTCGATGGAAAGTAGCTTACTCCTAAGCTACTTTTCCGCAAGCCTCTTTCCAGTGATCCACTTTCCCGCGAGCCACTTTCTTGCGGCCGACCGTTCCAGGTCCGATACTCGGCGCATGAATGCACGCCCGGAGCGGCGCAGGGACGCCGTCGACGCGATCATCGACCAGTGGGCGGACGTACGGCCCGACCTCGACACGGCCGCGATGGAGGTCTTCGGGCGGATCAACCGCCTGTCGCGCACGATGGGCGACCGCCAGGAGAAGGCCTACGGCCGCTTCGGCATCTCCCGCGGCGAGTTCGACGTCCTGGCGACACTTCGGCGCTCCGGGGAGCCGTACACGCTGTCGCCGCGGCAGCTTTCGGCGACGCTCATGCTCACGACGGGGGGCATGACCGGACGCCTGGACAAGCTGGAGCGGGCCGGCCTGCTGCGGAGGTCCCCCGACCCTCATGACCGGCGTGGACTTCAGGTGACCCTGACGGAGGACGGTCTGCGGCTCGTGGACGAGGCGGTCGGCGCGGGGCTCGCCCTCCAGGCGGAGGCACTGTCGTCGCTGAACGCCGAACAGGTCGGCCAACTGGCCGACCTGTTGAGGGAGTTGCTTGAGGGGACACTGCGCGAGTAGGCGCTACGGCCCCGCGCCCCCGAAGAGCCGCTTTCAGCTGGCCAGGGTCATGCGCTCGCCCAAGTGCCTGGCCACGGCCTCCTCGATCTGCGCGGGAGTCGCCGCGTCCGCCGCCCAGGCCACGTAGCCGTCGGGGCGGACCAGCACCGTCGTGCGGGTGTCGTGGCCGCGGCCGGTGCGGCGTTCCACGGTCAGCCGGTCCTCAAGCCCGGTCTTGCCCTCGCACTCGGCCGGGGTGATCAGCACGAACCGGCCGCCGCGCAGGGCCTCGTAGAGGCGGCCGCCCTCCAGGGCCACGTCGGCGACCCGGGAGCCGGTCAGCCGATGGGCGCCCTCCGGTGCGCGGTACTTGACGCCGATGCCGGTGACCTGGAGGGCCAGCTTGCGGCGGACCGGGGCGAGGGCGTTGACGGCGCTGGTGAGCGCCGAGCGCATCGCCAGTGTCCAGGGGTACTTGACCATGGCGAGACGGACGATGGCGCCGCTGCTGCGCATGGCGTCGGTGCCGACCGGGTGCCGCTCGGCCTGGTAGGTGTCGAGCAGGGTGTCGTCCGCGTGGCCCTGGAGCACGGCCGTGAGCTTCCAGCTCAGGTTGGCCGCGTCCTGCATGCCGATGTTCATGCCCTGGCCGCCGGCCGGGGTGTGCACGTGCGCGGCGTCGCCCGCCAGGAAGACGCGGCCCACGCGGTAGGCGGGCGCCTGGCGTTCGTCACTGTGGAACCGGGACAGCCAGCGGGCGTCGTGCATCCCGAAGTCGTGGCCGGCGGCGAGCCGGGTGGCCTCCCTGACCTCCTCCAGACCGAGCGGCTCGCTCTCGGGGATGTTGTGCCCGCGCTGCCAGGCGACCACACGGTGGTAGCCGTCGCCGAAGGCCGCGAAGAACGCGAAGGCGTCACCGGTGGCGTGCACGGAGAGCAGGTCCTCGGGCGGCTCGGCCAGCCGGACGTCGGCGAGGAGGACGGAGCGGATCACCGACCGGCCGGGGAAGGGCAGGCCGACCGCGCCGCGCACGGTGCTGTGCATCCCGTCGGCGCCGACGACGTACGCCGCCCGCAGCGCCTCGGCCGGCCCGTCGGGCCCGCGCACCTCGACCGTGACGCCGTCCGCGTCCTGGCTCACGCCGGTCACCTCGGTCTCGTACCGGAACCGGACGCCGGCCGCGACGGCGCGGCGCTCCAGGATCTTCTCCACCTCGTACTGCGGCAGGACGACGAGGTGGTTGTAGCGGGAGGGGAGGGTCTTGAGCTCGATGGTGAGCCGGGTGAAGAGGTTGAAGCGGTCCAGGCGAGTGCCGAGGGCCTCCACCTCCGTCACCAGGTCGCGGGCGTCGAGGAGTTCGAGGGTGCGGGCGTGCACGACGAAGGCGCGGGAGAGGTTGCTGATCCTGCGGCCGCGCTTCTCGACGAGGGTGACGGGGATACCGGCGGCGGCGAGGTCGCCGGCCAGCAGCAGGCCGGTGGGGCCGCAGCCGACGACGATCACGGAGCTGGTGGTGGCGTTCATGGTGGCCTCCTGTTGCCAACGCTTGTTGGTCCGCACCTGTTTCCCCGTCTGTGTGCCCGTGTCGTTGGCACACAGGCGTTGGCCGACAGCCATTGCCAACACTTGTTGGCCAACGCTCGTTGACGACGATAGGACGCTCGTCACAGATAGTCAACACTTGTTGGCCCACAAGTGTTGGCCTACGCTTGTTGGCATGGGAAAGATTGAGCCAGAGGGACGTACCGCCACAGAATCCGCGAACGGCGCGCGCCGCCGTTCCCGCTCCGACGCCACCCGTACCGCGATCCTCGCCGCGGCCCGCGAGCGCTTCGCCGCCGACGGCTACGAGCGCGCCACCATCCGCGCCATCGCCAAGGACGCCGCGATCGATCCGTCGATGGTGATGCGCTACTACGGCAACAAGGAGGGCCTGTTCGCGGCCGCCGTCTCGGTCGACCTGAAACTGCCGGACCTGAGCGCCATGCCCCGTGCGCAGGTCGGCGCCGCGCTGGTGGAGCACTTCCTGCATCTGTGGGAGGAGAACGAGGTCCTCACGGCCATGCTCCGGGTCGGCGTGACCAACCAGGCCGGGGCCGAGCGCATGCAGGAGATCTTCCGGGAGCAGCTGCTGCCCGTGGCCCGCGAGGTCTGCCCGGACGCGGAACAGGCCCCGGTGCGGGCGGCCCTCACCGCGACGCAGCTCCTCGGGCTGGCGCTCACCCGGTATGTGCTGCGACTGCCGCCGGCCGTGGCGCTCAGCGGCGAGGAGGTGGTGGCGTGGATGGCGCCGACGGTGCAGCGGTATCTGACGGCGCCGGTCGCGTAGGGGGTACGTACGCCGAGGGCGCCGTCCCCGGCGTCGTACGAACGTCGGGGGCGGCGCCCTCGGGAAGTGCGGGTGGGACCGGCGGGGTCAGGCCTTCGCCGTGGCCTTCTCCGTGGCCTTGGCCTTCGGCTTGGACTTGCCCGTGGTCACGCGGTGGTCGGGGTTCGACCGGTCCAGGACCATCACGAGGCCCGCGATGACCGCGAACAGGGCCAGCGGGGCCACGACGAACAGACCCAGCGTCTCGATGACGCTCAGGCCCGAGCCGGGGTCGTCACCGTCGTCGCGGGTCAGCGCGAGCGCGGGGGACGACATGAGCAGCATCATCAGCGTCGTACCGGCAGCCAGGGCGCCGGCGCGCAGGGCGTTCTTCTTGTCCACGGTGCCAAAAGTATCGAACGCCGGTTGAGGGCGCGCGTCCGGGGGTGCATATGGCTGCCGCCGGGCCGCGGGTGACCACCCGCCGCGGGCCCAGAGGTGGTGATGACCCACAGGCCGGTGGGGGCTGATCGCGCAGTTCCCCGCGCCCCTGAGGGGGGCGTATATCCAGCCCGTCCGGCGTTTGAGGACGAGGCCCGTTCAGGGCCGAAGCGGGGGTCTGGGGGCGCAGCCCCCAGGGGACGGGAATGGGTAGGGGCGGCGGGGGCGATCAACCCGTCCGCAACACCTCCACCAGCGCATGCAGCCGAGGCGACGACGCCAGTTCCTCCAGCGTCACCGGGCGGCCGTCCGCGTCCGCGACGGGAAGGCGCCAGTTCGGATACTGGTCCCACGTACCGGGCAGGTTCTGCGGCCGCCGGTCACCCACCGCGTCCGGCAGCCAGATGCCGAGCATGCGAGCCGGCGTGCGCAGCAGAAAACGGTGGACGGCCTGGATCTCCGCCTCCTCCTGCGACGTACCGTGCCCACCCCCCGTACCGTGCAACAACCCCAGCCGCGTCAGCACGGCCAGCCACTCCCCCGTATCGGCCGCCGCCTCCGCCCGCTCCTCCTCCAGCGACCGCGTCAGCAGCCCCAGACTGTGCCGCAGCTCGACGTGCTCACCGGTGAGCCGGGCCGCCGTGGAGGGCAGATCGTGCGTCGTGGCCGTGGCCAGACAGTCCGCGCGCCAACGGTCCGGCGGCAACGGCCGCCCGTCCCCCTCCCAGTCCCGCTCGAACCACAGCACCGACGTCCCCAGCACCCCCCGCGCCCGCAGCGCCTCGCGCACACCCGGCTCGACGGTCCCCAGGTCCTCGCCGATCACCAGCGCCCCGGCCCGCGTGGCCTCCAGCACGAGGATCGCGAGCATGGCCTCGGCGTCGTAGCGGACGTAGGCGCCCTCCGTGGGCGGATGCCCCTGCGGGACCCACCACAGCCGGAACAGGCCCATGACATGGTCGATGCGCAGCGCACCGGCGTACCGGAACAGCGCCTTCAGCAGCCGCCGGTACGGCGTGTACCCGGACTCCGCGAGGCGGTCCGGGCGCCAGGGCGGCAGACCCCAGTCCTGGCCGCGCGCGTTGAACGCGTCCGGCGGCGCCCCCACCGACATCCCCCCGGCGAAGTGGTCCTGCTGGGCCCAGGCGTCGGCGCCCTGCGGATGCACCCCGACCGCGAGATCGTGCACGATCCCGACCGGCATCCCGGCCTCGCGCGCGGTGCGCTGGGCCGCCGTGAGCTGGGCGTCGGTCAGCCAGGCGAGCAGCGAGTGGAAGTCGACGCGGTCCATCAACTCGCCGCGGGCCCGCGCCGTTTCGGCCGAGCGCGGATCGCGCAGCCCCTCCGGCCAGCTCTGCCAGTCGGAGCCGTGCACCTCGGCGAGCGCGTACCAGGTGGCGTGGTCCTCCAGCGCCTGGCCCTCCTCGGCGAGGAAGTCGGCGTAGGCCGCGCGCCGTCCCGGCCCGAGCGGGACCTCGCGGACCAGTTCCAGCGCCTCGCGCTTGAGCTCCCACACGGCGTCGCGGTCGATCAACGCGCCCTTGCCGAGGACGGATTCGCGCAGGCCGTCGGCGCGTTCCAGCAGCGCCCGCACCCGCTCGCGGTCCTCGACGCGGGCGTACTCCGGGATGTCCTCGACGCGCAGGTGCACCGGGTCGGGGAAGCGGCGCGAGGAGGGGCGGTAGGGGGAGGGGTCGGTGGGCGCGCCGGGTACGGCCGCGTGCAGCGGGTTGACCTGGACGAAGCCGGCGCCGAGCGTCCGCCCGGCCCAGCCGGCGAGTTCGGCGAGGTCACCGAGGTCTCCCATGCCCCAGGAGCGGCGGGAGAGCAGTGAGTAGAGCTGGACGAGGAGTCCGTAGGAGCGCCCGGCGGGGGTGGGCAGCCGGGCCGGGGCGACGACGAGGTGGGCGGTCGCGGTGCGGCCGTCGGGTGCGGTGGCCGTCAACCGGTGGACGCCGGTGGGGAGTCGCTCGGCGGAGGCGCGGGTCTCGCCCTGCTCGGTCTCGACGCGCAGCCGGGTGCCGGGCGGCAGGGCGGTGAGCGCGGGCGCCCGCGACCCGCTCCAGCTGACCACCGTGGGCGGCAGCAGCCGTTCGCGCAGCTCGCGTTCGCGGGCGGCGAGCGCGCGGCGGGCGGCCTCGGGGCTGCTCGCGTCGACGTCGAGGGCGGCCAGGGCGAGGGTGAGCGCGGTGGCCGAGGCCGGGACCGTGCGGTCCGGGGAGGGCCGGTAGGAGGTGGCGACGCCGTGCAGTTCGGCGAGCCGGGACAGATCCTCGGAGGGGGTGTCCCCGGACGGGCTTTCGGCCGACCTCTGTGCTGCCATCTAGGGCCTCGCGGGGTCCGGGTCGACGGGGAAGGCCTCGCTGGTCAGCGGCGGGGCGTCGGCGAGCGGCGGCTCGCTGGTCAGGGGCTCGGCGTCGGGCAGGGGCGGTTCGCTGGTCAGCGGGGTCTCGGCGCAGGCGCTCTCCGCGCTGAAGACGCACAGGTGCGGTTCGGGCTCGGTGAGCGCCTCGGGTTTGGACAGGGCGGAGAGCAGAAGGTGTGCCGATGCGGCCACGGGGGCCTCCTTGTCGAGTACGGCGACCTACGGCCTGTCCTGCGGATCGCGCCGGCCAGGCCCTTGCGGGTTACCGCAGCCCTACCCAGCGGGCGCGGCGACAGACCCCCAAGGGGGAACAACGTGCCTGTCGTCACATTCTGCTCCGCCGCGCCACCTCCAGACTGGGGCAAACCATCCGCAACGGCCACTCTCGTCACCACCTTCACCATGCCAGTCGTGGGCTCGACTCCCGGTCGAGGAGTGGGAGGGCCCCGTGCCGTGAACCGGTCGCCCGGGGCCCGTCGATAGACGGGGTGTGAGACTGTTCCGCCCCGTGGGGGGCCATCGGGAGAAGGACGGGGCGGATGCGGCGGACGCGGCGCTTCTGCGTGCCGTCGCGGCCGGGGACTCGGCGGCCATGGCCACGCTGTACGACCGGCACGCGGGCTGGCTGCACGCCCGGCTGACCCGGCGCTGCGCGGACCCCGAGGTCGTGCGCGAGGTGCTCCAGGACACCTTCGTGACCGTGTGGCGGTCCGCCGGCGGGCACCGCGGCGAGGAGGCGGGCGGCTGGCTGTGGACCATCGCCGCACGCCGTCTGGTCGATGCGCGGCGGGTGCACGAGCGGGCGGCGCGGCTGGAGACGACGCCCATGGACGAGCCGCGCTCCGGCTGCGACCCCACGGCGTCCGCGCCGTCCGCGGAGGACCGGGTATTGGCGGGGCTGGAGTACGGCGACGTAGGCACCGCCCTCGACCGCATCTCGCCCGAGCTGCGCGAGGTGCTCCGCGCCACGGTCGTCGACGGGCTCAGCACCCGTGAGGCGGCCCGGCTGCTCGGCATCCCCGAGGGCACCGTCAAGTCCCGCGCCATGCGCGCCCGCGCCGAACTGCGCGCCGCCCTCGCCCAGTTGACCCCGTCCCCGATGGGAGGCCCGGCATGACCGACTGGCACGCGACGGACGACCAGGTCCGCTCCTACACCGCCGGCACCCTCCCGGAGCCGGACGCCTGGTCCCTGGAAAGGCACCTGGAGTCCTGCACCCCCTGCGCAACCCGCGTCTCCCACACGGTCGCCGCGACAGCGACAGGAACCGTGCTGGCCGAGGTACGGGAGGCGGTACTACGGGCGGCCCCGACGGAACTGACACAGACGGCCGGCGCAGGGGCGACCGAGCCGGGTCACGCTGCCCGCGCACGGGCAACCGTGCTCGCCCACGCCCGTACCTGGGCCGCCCGGAACCTCGTGCCGCCCGTTGCCGGGTCGCTGTGGGCTCGGGTGCTGTGGGCGGCTGGGCCCGCCGTGCGTGGGGCCTGGGTGCCGGCGGTGCTGCTGGTGGCGTTCGGTGCCGTGGCGCTCGCCTACGGGGCGGACTTCGCGGGTGCGCGGCCGTTGCTGCTGGCCGTCGCCCCCGTCGTACCGATCGTCGGGGTCGCCCTGTCCTACGGCGCCCATGCCGACCCGCTGCACGAGATCGCCGCCGCCACGCCGTCCGCCGGACTGCGGCTCGTGCTGACGCGGACGGTGGCCGTGCTGGCCGTGAGCCTGCCGCTGCTGACCCTCGCGGGGCTGGCGCTGCCGTCCTCCGATGCCCCGAACTCGGCGGCCTGGCTGCTGCCCGGGCTCGCGCTGACGCTGGCCTCGCTGGCCCTGGCCGGCTGGCTCGGCTTCCGCACCGCCACCGCGGTGACCGGCGGCAGCTGGCTGTGCGCCGTACTCGCCCCGGCGCTCGCCGCCCCCGGCGGCCGGATCACCGCGCATCTGACGGACCAGGTCTCCGCCTACGTCGGCGGCGCCCCCGCGCAGGGCGGCTGGGCGGCGGCAGCCGCCCTGTGCGCCGCACTGCTGGCGGCCCGCCACTCCGCCTACGACCGCCTCGACCGGCACTGAGGCCTCGCACAACCACGCCACCGTCTCCACCCACAACCGCCTCGACCGGCACCGAGGCCTCGCACAACCACGCTTACTCCCCTTCCAGGAGCCCTCTTGACCACCATTCATGTGTCCGGCCTGCACGTCCGGCACCGCAAGACCCTCGCGCTCGACGCGCTGGACCTCGACTTCGGTCCGGGTGTGCACGGTCTGCTCGGGCCGAACGGCGCCGGCAGGACCAGCCTGATCCGGGTTCTCGCCACCGTCGCCGCCCCGACCTCCGGCCGGGTGGAGATGCTCGGCGAGGACGTCGGCGACCCCCGGGGGCGCGGCGCGGTCCGGCGCCGGCTGGGCTATCTGCCGCAGGAGTTCGGCTACTACCCGGGCTTCACCGTGCGCGAGTTCGTCGCGTACATGGCGTGGCTGAAGGAGATGCCCGCCGCCGACACCCCGGCCGCCGTCGAGCGCGCCGTCGCCCGTGTCGGCCTCGCCGACCGCATCGACGCGAAGGTGCGGACGCTGTCCGGCGGCATGGTCCGCCGCGTCGGCATCGCCCAGGCCGTCGTCAACGACCCGAAGGTGCTGCTGCTGGACGAGCCGACCGCCGGTCTCGACCCGGAGCAGCGGGTCGAGTTCCGTGAGCTGCTGCGCGAGCTCGGCGCCTCGGCCACCGTCATCGTCTCCACCCACCTGGTGGAGGACGTGGCCGCGGCCTGCACCGAGGTCACGCTCCTCGCCGCGGGCCGGGTCGCCTACCGCGGCACCCCCGCATCGCTGACCGCGCTCGGCGAGACGACCGGCGGCATCGGCGACAACCCCATCGAACGCGGCTACACGGCGGCCCTGCGCGCCCACCGCGAGTCCCCCGCCGTACTGGAGGCGACGGCCCGATGACCCTCGTCAGCACGGAAAACACCACCGAAGACACCGCCCGGACAGAAGCCGCCCCCCACCCCCTCCGCGCCGAATTCCTCCGCGGCTTCGCCCCCTGGGCGAGCGGCGCGGTCCTACTGACGCTCGCCGTCGCGCTGGCCGTCCCGTCGGAGAGCTGGCAGGGCGGCTGGAAGGAGACCCGCGACCAGGTCCACACGGCGGCCCATCTGCTCGGCGTCCCGCTGGCGCTCGCCGCGGGCTGCTGGCAGGGCGGACGGGAGCGCCGGCGCCGTACCGAAGAGCTGATGGCGACGGCCGTACGCGGCTCGCTCGCCCGGTTCCTCGCCTCGGCCCTGCCGGTCGCGCTGTGGATGGCCGTCGGACACCTGGTCGCCGTCGCGTTCGCCCTGCTGGCCACCTGGTACCGCGCCACGGGCGACAGCCCGTACCCGCTCGTGCCGCTGGTGGACACGGTCGTCGTGGGCTGTGCCGCGCTCGCCGGGCACGTCGTGGGCCGGGTGCTGTCCTGGCGGCTGACGGCGCCGCTGCTGGCGGTGGCCGCCTACGTCACCCTCGGCGTCCTGTCCTACGGCCAGGCGGGCGCCCTCGGTCACCTCTCCCCCCTCGCCAACGACGCCGGCCACAAGGTGCCGGTGTGGTGGCAGCCCCTGGCGGCGGCCACCTGGATGGGCGGTCTCGCCGTGGCCGCGGTCCTCGTGCACGCCGCCCGCCGCCGCGCCACGGCCCTGCTGCCGCTGGCCGCCGCCCTCGCCGCGGGCGCGCTGCTCCTGCAGACCGGCGACGGGCTCACCCGTACCAACCCGGTCGCCCGCCACCAGGTCTGCGACACCTCCACCACCCCCCAGGTCTGCGTCAACGCCCGCCACGAGAAGCTCCTGCCGCAGATCACCCAGGCGCTGTCGGGACTCACGGGCCGCCTGGAGGGCGTACAGAACCTGCCGGTCCGCTTCGAGGACCGTCCCGGCCGGCCGCGCAAGGACGAGGTGGAGCTGCCGATGCTCACACCGCTCGGGTCGTCCGTCGTACGCGGCCGGCTCACCGACCCCGAGCAGTACGCCTGGGAGGCCGGGATGACGCTGATCGGCCGCGCTTGGTGCGACCGCACGGACCCCGTCGTCAGCAGAACGGACCAGGCCGTGGAGCACTACCTGGCGCCCAGCCCGGCCGAGGCGTACTTCGACGAGCGGTACGCCAGGGGCAGCAAGGCCGACCGCGCCGCGGTCAAGGACAGGCAGCAGGCCCGCGCCCGTCTCCTGGCGATGGACGACGACAAGCGCCGCGCCTGGCTGTCGGAGTACTTCGCGACGGCGGACAAGTGCGAGCCGAGCGAGGTGCCGGCCCTGTGACCCTCGCCGGCCCTCTCCTCTACGCCCGCTCCCGCGCCCTCCCGCTCACCGTCGCCGCCCTCGCCGCGACCACGGCCGTCGCCGTCTGGTCCGCACAGGGCCTGGACGCCTACCTGGACCCCGACCGACGGGTGCCGGTGGTGGCGCTGGCCCCGCTCTTCGCGTCCGCGGTGATCGGCTCCAGCCTGCACACCGCCTCCGACGAACTGGACCGCACGGCGGTACGCCCCTGGTGGCGCCGCCGCCTGCTGCACCTGCTGTGCCTCACCGCCCTGGCCACGGCCCTGCTGCCGCTCGCCGTCCTCGGACACGTCTCGTCCTTCGGCCCGCCCGCCATGATCCGCAACGTCCTCGGCTGCACCGGCCTGACAGCCGCCACGGCGGCACTCCTGGGCGCCCGCCTGAGCTGGCTCCCGGTATTCGGCTATGTCAGCGCCATCTACCTGGGCGTCTCGGGCCTGCGCGGCGGCACAGTCCCGATCTGGGCATGGCTACTACAGCCAACGGCGGAGCGGGGGGCGTGGGCAGTGGCAGCAGTCCTTTTCGTACTGGGCAGCACCCTGTACGTCACAAGAGGGGCCAGACCAACCCCCTAAGGGGCGCGGGGAACTGCGCGACCGGCCCCCACCGGCCCGCAGCCGAACAACACAAAGGCCCGGATCGTCGTCAGGCAGAAATGCCGTCGATCCGGGCCAACGCATCATCCGCGCCGTACGGCTGCAAGTACGGCAGCCAGCGCGGATCCCTATGCCCGGTGCCAATAATGCGCCAGGCAAGTCCAGACGGCGGAGCCGGTTTGTGCCGCAGCCGCCAGCCGATCTCGAACAGATGACGGTCGGCCTTCACGTGGTTGCAGCGGCGGCAGGACGCCACCACGTTGTCCCAGACGTGTTTGCCCCCGCGGCTGCGCGGGATGACGTGGTCGACGCTGGTTGCGACGCCACCGCAGTACATGCACCGGCCCCCGTCCCGCGCGAAGAGCGCACGACGGGTAAGAGGAACGGGCCCCCGATAGGGAACCCGGACGAATCGCTTGAGCCGGACCACGCTGGGTGCGGGGACTGTGACGGTTGCGCTGTGCATGAAGGCGCCGGACTCCTCAAGGCAGACTGCCTTGTTTTCGAGGACGAGGACGAGCGCGCGGCGGAGCGGTACGACGCCGAGTGGCTCGTACGACGCGTTGAGGACCAGGACATGCGGCACGGATGCCTCCTTGGGCGTCGGCGGCGCGTGGCTCGCGCCGGGACGATCTGTAGTCAGTCTCTCCTCATGCCTGGTGGAAGCGCCACCATGTCCAGGTAACGGGCTGGGAGTGTTTTCGACCACACCCTTCTTCATCCCCAGGTGAGCACCGTCTCTCCCTCGAACATTGCAACGATCCACACACGATGCACCGTTAGTGTGGTGGGTCTGCCCCCTCGGTGACCTTTCCGTGACCTTGTCGACGTAGACGAACCCTGACCGCCGTACCGGGAGGCAGAAGCCGCACCTGGAGGTACCCGCAGTGTCCTTGTCCGCCGCCCTACTGGCCGCCGGTTCCACGCCGTCCCCGTCGCCCTCGCAGACGACCCCGGCGGTTCCGTCGCTCCAGGACGCCCAGGAGAGCGCGACCAACGCCGCCAGCTGGGTCGAGGAGAACTGGTCGACCTGGCTCGCGATCGGCCTGCGGGTCCTGCTGATCCTGGTGATAGCGGCCGTGCTGCGCGTGGTGGTGCGGCGGGCGATCACCAAGCTCATAGACCGGATGAACCGCACGGCCCAGGCGGTCGACGGCACGGCGATCGGCGGTCTGCTGGTCAATGTGGAGCGCCGGCGCCAGCGCTCGCAGGCGATCGGTTCGGTGCTGCGCTCGGTGGCCAGCTTCCTGATCCTGGGCACCGCGGGCCTGATGATCCTGGGCACGTTCGAGATCAACCTCGCGCCGCTGCTGGCCTCGGCCGGTGTCGCCGGTGTCGCGATCGGTTTCGGCGCCCGCAACCTCGTCACGGACTTCCTCTCCGGCGTCTTCATGATCCTTGAGGACCAGTACGGCGTCGGCGACTCGATCGACGCCGGGGTCGCCTCGGGCGAGGTGATCGAGGTGGGCCTGCGCGTGACCAAGCTGCGCGGCGACAACGGCGAGATCTGGTACGTCCGCAACGGCGAGGTCAAGCGCATCGGCAACCTCTCCCAGGGCTGGTCGACGGCCGGGGTCGACGTGACCGTCCGGCCGTCCGAGGACCTGGACCGGGTGAAGAGCGTCATCGCCGGGGTCGGCGAGCGGATGAGCAAGGAAGAGCCCTGGAACGAGCTGCTGTGGGGCCCGATCGAGATCCTCGGCCTGGACAGCGTCCTGCTGGACTCCATGGTGGTGCGGGTCTCGGCGAAGACCATGCCGGGCAAGTCGCTGACCGTGGAGCGCGAGCTGCGCTGGCGGATCAAGCGGGCCTTCGACGCGGCGGACATCCAGATCGTGGGCGGCCCGGCGCTGCCGGTGGAGGACGCGGCCGCGGCGGACCCGACGGCCGGCATGGCCGCCCCGTCGGCCTACGCCAACACCTCCTCACCGCAGGCCCAGGCGGCTACGCCGCTTACGCCGCCGAGCGTGACGAAGTAGGGCAGGTATCGAAAGAACGGTTCAGCACACTCGTTCGAGTGAAAGGGTGTCGGAACGATCGGCCGGCACCCCCATCATGATCGACCGTCACCGTATGGAACCCCAACCCACCGGCTCGCCGTTCGACCTGGAGCCGGTCCGCCTGCTGGCCGCCTACGAGGCCGTCTCGCCCATGCCCACACGCCCCGAGTACCTGGAGGGAAGGGCGTATCTGCCGATCTCGCCCCCGAACGACAGCCACAGCGCCGCCGTCACGACGGCCCTCTTCACCCTCCAGAGTTCAGGCGTCGCCCACATAGGCACCGGGAACGGGTTTCGCGCCGCTGACGCCACGGACAGCACGGCAGCTCTGGTGATCCCCGACTTGTACGTACTGCGCCGCGGACCGACACCCGCCGACAAGGCGGCGTTCGAGCGGCACCCGGGCTGGTACCCCATCGACATGATCGCCCTCGTCGGCGAGATCACCTCCATCAACCACGAAACAGACACCGGCCCCAAGTTCCGTACATACGCCGCCGCCGGAGTCCCCGTCTACGTCCTCATCGACCGCCACTCCAAGACGGCCCACTGCTACACCGACCCGATCCTCCCCGGCGACGACCCCACCGAGGCCTACTACGACACCGACACCAAGGTCGGCCTGGGCGAACCCCTCCCCCTCCCGACCCCCTACCCCACCCTGGACACGGCACCGTTCCTGGAAAGCTAGCGATCAGCGGAACCCGTGCCACACCCCCTCTTGACGCATCTCTCACCCACGCCTACGGTCCTCCCAACCAATAGGAAACTTTCCTAACAGATCACCGTGAGAAGCTGTCGCCCGAGAGGCAGGTGCAGACCCCATGGCAGGAACCGCTGGTACGCCGGGCACCCCGCGCGTCCTGCGCGCCATGAACGACCGCGCCGCCCTGGACCTCCTCCTGGAACACGGCCCCCTCTCCCGCACCCGGATCGGCAAGCTCACCGGCCTGTCCAAGCCCACCGCCTCCCAGCTGCTGGCCCGCCTGGAGGCCGTCGGCCTGGTCCGCGTCACGGGCACCACCGAGGGCGGCACCCCCGGCCCGAGCGCCCAGCTCTACGGAGTCAACCCGGCCGCCGGCCACGCCGCCGGGCTCGACGTCACCCCCCAGCGCGTCCTCGCCGCCGTCGCCGACATCACCGGCCGCACCGTCGGCCGCTTCGAACTCCCCACCCCGGGACGGCGACCCGCCCGGCCCGTCGTCCAGCAGGTCACCGACGCCCTCGACGGCGCCGTGAAGGCGGCCGGGCTCACCCGGGACGACGTCCGCCGGCTGGTCATCGGCACCCCCGGCGCCTTCGACCCGGGCACCGGCCGGCTGCGCTACGCCGCCCACCTCCCCGGCTGGCACTCCCCGAGCCTCCTCGACGAACTGGCCGCCGCGCTGCCGATGCCGGTGGAGTACGAGAACGACGTCAATCTCGTCGCCGTCGCCGAACAGCGGCTCGGGGCGGCCAAGGGCCACGACGACTTCGTACTGCTGTGGAACGAGGCCGGACTCGGCGCTGCCCTCGTCCTCGGCGGCCGGCTGCACCGCGGCTTCACCGGCGGTGCCGGCGAGGTCGGCTTCCTGCCGGTGCCGGGCGCGCCCCTCGTGCGCCAGGTGACCCGCGCCAACAGCGGCGGCTACCAGGAGCTGGCCGGCGCCCAGGTCATCCCGCGGCTCGCCCGGGAGCTGGGGATCGAGGACATCCCCGAGGGTCCGTACACCGAGGTCGCCGCCGCACTGCTGGCGCGGGCCGCGGACAGCGGCGCCGGACCGCAGAAGCAGCTCCTCACCACCTACGCGACCGGTCTGGCCACCGGTCTGGCCTCGCTCGTCTCCGTGCTCGACCCCGAACTCGTCGTCCTCAGCGGCAGCGCCCTCGCCGCCGGCGGCGAACGTCTGCTGGCCCTCGTCCAGGCCGAACTGGCCGAGCTGGCCGCGTCCCGTCCCCGCCTGGTCCTCGGCGATGTCGCCGAACACCCCGTACTGCGCGGCGCGTTGGAGAGCGCGCTCGCGACAACCCGCGACGAGGTCTTCGACACCTCGCGCTGAGCAACAGCAACAGCAACAGTCCCCGCTGCCCTTTCCCCTCCAGGGAGACTTCGTCATGCCCATATCCACCCGAAATGCGGCTTACCTCCTGTCGGCCGCCTCGCTCGCCCTCCTCGCCACCGCCTGCACCGGATCAACCGAATCCGGGGCGAACGACGACCCCGACGCGCAGACCACGATCACCTTCTGGCACGGCTGGAGCGCGCCCGCCGAGGTGAAGGCCGTCCAGGCGAACGTGGACCGGTTCGAGCAGGCGCACCCCAACATCAAGGTGAAGGTCGTCGGCAACATCAACGACGACAAGCTCAACCAGGCGCTGCGCGCGGGCGGTTCGAACGGACCCGACGTGGTGTCCTCGTTCACCACGTCCAACGTCGGCAAGTTCTGCTCCTCCGGAGCCTTCCTCGACCTGAAGCCGTTCATCGAGAAGTCGAAGCTCGACCTGGACGCGATGATCCCGAAGCCGATGCTCGACTACACCCAGTTCGAGGGCACGCGCTGCGCGCTCCCGCTGCTCGGCGACGCCTACGGCCTGTACTACAACAAGGACGCCTTCGAGGCGGCGGGCATCAAGGCCCCGCCGAAGACCTGGTCGGAGTTCGCCGAGGTCGCCAAGAAGCTGACGAAGTCCAAGGGCGACGGCTACGAGCAGCTGGGCTTCATGCCGACGTACCACGGCTACGAGACGGTCGTGGACCACTACATGTCCCAGTGGGACCACGCCTACTTCGACGCGGACGGCAAGTCGAACATCGCCAAGGACCCGGCGTTCGCGGAGATGTTCACGTACCAGAAGAAGCTCGTCGACGACCTCGGCGGGTTCGCGAAGCTGGAGAAGTACCGCAACACCTTCGGCGACGAGTGGGGCGCCGAACATCCCTTCCACACCGGCCAGGTGGCCATGCAGCTGGACGGCGAGTGGCGGCTCGGCATGGCCGAGGACGCGGGGCTCGACTTCGAGGTCGGCACGGCACCGCTGCCGGTGGCCGACGACGAGGCGGACGAGTACGGCAAGGGCTTCCTGTCCGGCACGATCATCGGCATCGCCCCGCAGAGCGAGAAGCAGAACGCCGCCTGGGAGCTGGTGAAGTACATGACGACCGACACCGAGGCCGTCGTCGCCTTCTCCAACGCCATCCACAACGTGCCCTCCACCTTCGAGGCCCTGAAGTCCCCCGACCTCAAGACCGACCCGGCGTTCAAGACCTTCCTGGACATCGCCCAGCACCCGGAGTCGACCACCGTCCCGGGCTCCGTCAACGGCTCCACCTACCAGCTGACGCTCCAGGACTTCGGCTACCAGTACGAGTCGGGCAAGGCGACGGACCTCAAGGCCGGCCTCGCGAAGACCGCCGCGCAGATCGACCGCGACATCGAGCAGGCGAAGTAGCCGCCCATGTCCACGCTCGCCGTACGGCGCCGCAGATCCGCCCTGCGGACGCTGGCCTTCCTCTCCCCCTGGCTGATCGGCTTCGGCGTCTTCTTCGCCTACCCACTGATCTCCACCGCCTACTTCTCCCTGATGAAGTACGACGGCTTCGGCACCCCCGAGTTCCGCGGCCTGGACAACTGGACCTACGTCTTCTCCGACTACCCCATGTTCTGGCCCGCGTTGGCCAACACGCTGTGGCTGGTGCTGGTCATGGTCACCTGCCGGGTCGTCTTCGGCCTCGGGGTCGGCCTGCTGATCACAAAGATCCGGACGGGCACGGGCGTCTTCCGCACCCTGTTCTACCTGCCCTACCTCGCCCCGCCCGTCGCCGCCACGCTGGCCTTCGTCTTCCTCCTCAACCCCGGTACGGGACCGGCCAATTCGGTGCTGGACGCGCTGGGGCTGCCGACGCCGGGCTGGTTCACGGACGCCACCTGGTCCAAGCCGGCGCTCACCGCACTGGCACTGTGGGGCGTGGGAGACCTCATGGTCATCCTCATGGCCGCGCTGCTCGACGTACCGAAGGAGCAGTACGAGGCCGCCGAACTGGACGGCGCATCGGCCTGGCAGCGATTCCGGTTCGTCACGCTGCCGAACATCTCGCCGATCGTGCTGTTCGCGGTGGTGACGGGCGTGATCCAGACCATGCAGTACTACACACAGCCGCTGGTGGCCGGGAAGGTCGCCTCCGGCATCATCGGTGGCTCCGGCCAGTCCTTCGAGCCGGGCTACCCCGACAAGTCGACCCTGACGCTCCCCCAACTCGTCTACAACCTCGGCTTCCAGCGCTTCGACTACGGCGCCGCCTGTGTGGTCGCGCTGGTGCTGTTCGCGCTCGCCATGGCGTTCACGGCGCTGCTGATGCGCCGCAGCGGGGGACTGCTCGGGGCAGGTGAGCGATGACCCAAGTACTCAACAGACCCGCGCAGTTGAGCACGGCGGGCCCGAATGCCCGCACCGCGCGCCGCCGCTCCCTGCTGGAGTGGATCGCGGTCCACTCCCTCGGCGTCGCCGCCGCGCTCTTCTTCACCCTCCCCTTCGTCTTCGTCGTGCTGACCTCGCTGATGAGCGACCAGCAGGCCCTCACCCGCGACCTCGTCCCCGACACCTGGCAGTGGGACAACTACCGCAAGGTCCTCGACACCCCGGGCTTCCTGACCTGGTGGCGCAACACCCTGCTCTACGCCGGTCTCGGCACCGTACTCACCGTGGTGTCCTCGGTCCCGGTGGCGTACGCCCTGGCCAAGTTCCGCTTCCGGGGCCGGAATCTGTCGCTGATGCTGGTCGTCGCGATGATGATGCTGCCGCCCCAGGTGGTCGTCATCCCGATGTACCTGTTCTGGGCGAAGCAGCTGGACCTGTCGGGCACGCTGTGGCCGCTGATCATTCCCATGGCCTTCGGTGACGCGTTCTCCATCTTCCTGCTGCGGCAGTTCCTGCTGACCATCCCGGACGAGTACCTGGACGCGGCACGGGTCGACGGCTGCGGGGAGTTCAGGACCCTGGTGAGGGTGGTCCTGCCGATGGCGAAGCCCGGCATCGCCGCCGTAGCCCTGTTCCAGTTCTTCTACGCCTGGAACGACTACTTCGGCCCGCAGATCTACGCCTCGGAGAACCCCGGCGCCTGGACCCTGTCCTACGGCCTGGAGTCCTTCAAGGGCGCGCACCACACCGACTGGAATCTGACCATGGCCGCGACCGTGCTGGTCATGGCCCCCGTGATCCTCGTGTTCTTCTTCGCGCAGAAGGCGTTCGTCGAGGGCGTCACCCTGACCGGAGTGAAGGGTTGAACCACCTGTGAAACTCACCGTGGTCGGCGGAGGATCGACCTACACCCCCGAACTCGTCGACGGGTTCGCCCGGCTGCGGGACACCCTGCCCGTGACGGAGCTGGTCCTCGTCGACCCGGCCGCCGAACGGCTGGAGCTGGTCGGCGGCCTGGCCCGGCGGATCCTCGCCCGGCAGGGACACCCCGGCCGGGTCGTCACGACGAGCGACCTGGACCGGGCCGTCGAGGGCGCCGACGCCGTCCTGCTCCAACTGCGCGTCGGCGGCCAGGCCGCCCGCAACGAAGACGAGACCTGGCCGCTGGAGTGCGGCTGCGTCGGCCAGGAGACGACCGGCGCGGGCGGCCTGGCCAAGGCGCTGCGCACGGTCCCGGTGGTCCTGGACATCGCCGAACGGGTCCGCCGCGCCAACCCGGACGCCTGGATCATCGACTTCACCAACCCGGTGGGGATCGTGACGCGGGCGCTGCTCCAGGCCGGCCACCGGGCGGTCGGGCTGTGCAACGTGGCGATCGGGCTGCAACGCAAGTTCGCGGGCCTGCTCGGGGTCGCCCCCACCGACGTACACCTCGATCACGTGGGCCTCAACCACCTCACCTGGGAGACCGGAGTGCGGCTCGGCGGCCCCGAGGGCGAGGACGCGCTGCCGGGGCTGCTGGCCGCGCACGGCGACACGATCGCGGACGACCTGCGCCTGCCGCGCACCCTGCTGGACCGGCTGGGCGTGGTCCCGTCGTACTACCTGCGCTACTACTACGCCCACGACGAGGTGGTGGCCGAGCTGCGCACCAAACCGTCGAGGGCAGCGCAAGTCGCCGAGATGGAACGTGAGTTGCTGGCGCTCTACGCCGACCCGACCCTCGACGAGAAGCCGGAGCTGCTGTCCCGCCGGGGCGGCGCCTACTACTCGGAGGCCGCGGTGGACCTGGCGGCGTCGCTGCTGGGCGGCGGAGGAAGCCCGTACCAGGTGGTGAACACCTACAACAGGGGCACGCTGCCGTTCCTCCCGGACGACGCGGTCGTGGAGGTACAGGCGGCGGTGGGCCCACAGGGCGCGACCCCGCTGCCGGTGCCGCCCGTGGACCCGCTGTACGCGGGCCTGATGGCGCATGTGACGGCGTACGAGGACCTGGCACTGGAGGCAGCGCTGCGAGGCGGCCGGGACAGGACCTTCCGCGCCCTCCTCGCGCACCCCCTGATCGGCCAGTACGAGTACGCGGAGACCCTCACCGACCAGCTCATCGCGCACAACCGGGAGCACCTCGCGTGGGCATGACCGGCACGGTTCTCGCCGTCGACGCGGGCAACAGCAAGACCGACGTGGCGGTGGTCACGGCCGACGGGGAGGTGCTCGGGACGGCCCGCGGGGGCGGCTTCCGGCCGCCCGCGGTGGGGGTGACGGCGGCCGTGGACGCGGTCGCGGAGGCGGTGGGGCGGGCGTTCGCCGAGGCCGGGGTCTCCTGCGTGGAGCACGTCTCGGCGTGCCTGGCGAACGCCGATCTCCCCGTGGAGGAGGAACAGTTGGCGGCCGCGCTGCACGCGCGCGCGTGGGGCACGACGGTCGACGTCCGCAACGACACCTTCGCCATCCTGCGGGCCGGCGTCGCCGAGCCCCGCGGCGTCGCCGTCGTCTGCGGGGCCGGCATCAACTGCGTCGGCATGCGCCCCGACGGCCGCACGGCCCGCTTCCCCGCGCTCGGCCGTATCTCCGGTGACTGGGGCGGCGGTTGGGGGCTGGCGGAGGAGGCCCTGTGGCACGCGGCCCGCGCGGACGACGGCCGCGGTGCCCCGACGACCCTGGCCCACACCCTCCCCGCCCATTTCGGCCTCCACTCCATGCCGGCCCTGATCGAGGCCCTCCACCTGGAACACATCACCCCCACCCGCCGCCACGAACTCACCCCGGTCCTGTTCACCACGGCGGCTTCGGGCGACCCGGTGGCCCGCTCCCTGGTGGCCCGCCTGGCGGAGGAGGTGGTCGCAATGGCAACGGTCGCCCTGACCCGCCTGGACCTCCTGTCGGAAGAAACCCCGGTCATCCTGGGCGGCAGCGTCCTGGCAGCCCGCCACCCCCAACTGGACGAAGCGGTACGGGACCTGTTGACGTCCCGCGCCCCCAAGGCCGTCCCCAGCGTGGTGACAGCACCTCCGGTACTGGGCGCGGTCCTGCTGGGGCTGGACGCGGTGGGGGCGGGGGCTGAGGCGGAGAGGAGGGTGCGGGCGCATTACGAGCGGTGACTCGTGGGCGGGGGACTTGTTCTCGCCCCCGCCGCCCTTACCCGTCCCATCCTCCAGGGGCTGCCGCCCCTTCAACCCCGCCCCAGGGGGCGCTGCCCCCTGGACCCCCGCTCCTCAAACGCCGGAGAGGCTGAGTCTTCTGAACGCCGGTCCAGGCAATTTCAGCCCGTCCGGCGTTTGAGGACGAGGCCGTTCAGGCCGAAGCGGGGGTCTGGGGGCGGCAGCCCCCAGGGACGGGACGGGTAGGGGCGGCGGGGGCGAAGAACAGCCCCCCGCAACCCCCACCCCGCACCCCAACACACCCCCGCCGGAACCGAACCGATTCCCCCGGCGTATTCATGGGCAGGGGGTGATCCGGGATACTGCGAGGCCGCCGGCAGGCCCGCCGTGACGAATGTCAGTCCCGACAGCGATACTTGCGGGCGACGGATGACCATGGGGGAGGTCGAAGTGACACACCCGCCGAAGAGCAGCGCGGCGCCACCGGGATCCGGCATGCCCACAATGCCGTCGATCCCACCACAACAGAACACGCACCCCACCGCACCCACCCCCGCACCGGACCCCACCCCACCCGGCCGCCGCACGGCGTTCGCCGAGGGCGTCGACCGCCTCCGCGCCGCAGCCACCACCGAACCCGGCCGCCTCCGCATCATCGGCGCCGTCCTCGCCCTCCTCGTCGTCACCTTCGGCGCCGTCACCGCCTGGCAGGTCACCGCCCGTGAGGCCGCCGCCGACGACGTCCTGCACAGCAGCCAGCCGCTCAGCTCCGACGCCGCCGACATCTACCGCTCGCTCGCGGACGCCAACACCGCCGCCTCCAGCGGCTTCCTGGCCGGCCGCGAGGAGACCGGCGTCAACCGCGTCCGCTACGAGAAGGGCATCCGCACGGCCGCCGCGAAGCTGGTCAACGCTGCGGCCAACTCCGACCCCGGCTCCCCCTCCGCCGCGACCGTCGCCAAGCTCAACCGACTGCTGCCGGAGTACAAGGGCCTGGTCGAGCAGGCCAGGACGTACAACCGCCAGGGCTTCCCGGTCGGCGGCGCCTACCTGCGGTACGCGAACGAGAAGATGCAGCAGGAGATGCTCCCGGCCGCGGAGGATCTCTACAAGAAGGAGAACCAGCGGCTGCGCGACGACTACGGCGACGCCACCCCGTACCCGTGGGCCGCGATAGCCCTCGGCGTCATCGCGCTCGCCGCCCTCGCCTGGGCCCAGCACCGCAACTACCGCCGCACCAACCGCGTCCTGAACCACGGCCTGGTCGCCGCCACCGCCGCCACCACGGTCGTACTGCTCTGGCTGGTCGTCGGCCACAGCGTCGCCCGCGCCGGCCTGAACGACTCCTACGACCACGGCGTGCGCTCGCTCAACGTCCTGCACGACGCCCGCATCGCCTCCCTCAAGGCCCGCGGCAACGAGAACCTCACCCTGGTCTCCCGCGGCGCCGAGACCAAGAAGGTCGGCGAAGAGACCTTCGACGCCTACGACTACGACTTCACGCAGGACATGGACACCCTCGGCAAGGGCCTCGCCCAGGCCGAGAAGCTCGCCGACGACGCCTCCGGCGAGCAGCCCGTCACGGCGGCCGTCGGCAACATGACCGAGTGGAAGAAGCGCCACGCCGCGGCCCGCGCGGAGGACGAGAACGGCGAGTACCAGCAGGCGCTGGACAAGGTGATCGGCGCCAAGGGCACCACCGGCGAGTGCTTCGACAGCGTCGACACCAACCTCGCCGCCGCACTGAAGCACGAGACGAACGAGTTCGAGCGGGCGGCGGGCGACGGCCTGGACGCGCTGTCCGGCCTGTCGCTGGGCGCCGCCGTGCTCGCCGTCCTGGCCGCGGCCGGCGCGGTCCTTGGCATCGGCCGCAGGCTGTCGGAGTACCGGTGAGAGGGGGCGTGACGATGCACACGCGACGTCTGCGGGCCAGCCTGAGGGGCTGGGGCGGAGTGGGAGCGATGGCAGCCGTGTGCGCCCTGGCGGTGGTTCTCGCGCTGCTGCTGCCGCTGCTCCGGTCCTCCGGCGACGGCAGCACCGGCACGGGCACCGGCACCGGCGGCCAGGGGGTCGCGAACGCCACCCACACCCGCGCCGACGAGGAGTGCACGGACCCGGAGAAGCAGACGCTGTCCCCGTCCGGCGCGGACGGCCCCACGATCGAGGAGATCAAGAGCCGCCAGGGCGAGAAGCGCAAGCTGGTCGTCGGCGTCGACCAGAACAGCTACCGCTGGGGCTACCGCAACCCCAACAGCAGCGGCACCGCCGAGCTGGAGGGCTTCGACATCGACCTGGTGCACCGCATCGCCGAGGACATCCTCGGCGACCCGGACGCCGTCCAGTTCAAGGCGATCCCCACCAACCAGCGCATCCCGGCGATCCAGGAGGGCCGGGTCGACATGGTGGTGCGCACCATGACGATCAACTGCGACCGGCTGACCGATGTCGCGTTCTCCGCCCCCTACTTCAAGACCGGCCAGCAGGTCCTGGCCCCCAAGTCCTCCGAGATCACCGGCTACGACAAGACGCTCGCCGACCGGAAGATCTGCTCGGCGGAGGGCTCCACCGCGTACACGACGCTGGAGCAGGGGCAGAAGGACGGCGACCTGCCGGCCTCCGCCGACATCGGCAACACCGTCCCCAACCAGCTCGACTGCCTGGTGCGGCTCCAACTGGGCGAGGTGGACGCGGTGGTGACCGACGGCGCCCTCGCCGCGAGCCAGGCAGCGCAGGACCCGACGGTCGAACTGAAGGGCGCCGCGTTCACCACCGAGTACTACGGCGTGGCGATGAAGAAGGACGCCGACGATCTGGTACGCCGGGTCAACCAGATCCTGGTGGACTACCGCAAGGACACCTCGGGCGGCTGGCAGGCGTCGTACGACACATGGCTTTCGGCGACACTGGGAGCACAGTCGGCGGAGTCGGAGCCGCCGGCACCGGAGTACCTCCGCAAGAGCTGAACCCACAACCGCTGAACACACCCCCAGGCACACAACACAGCAGCGAGAGGTGATCGATGGGCGTCACGGGACCCCCCGGGCCGGTGATGGACCGGGACGAGGTGGACCGTGCGCTGGCGCGGCTCGGCGCGGAGCACGAGGCGATCGAGACCTCACTCCTCGCCCTCCAGGACCACGCGGGCCGCAGACTCCTGGAGGGCGCCGAGCTGACGGGTGTCACCAAGGAGCGCTGGACGACCACGGAGGCCTCCATCACGCTGCTGTGGGCCTACTTCGACGCGTACACGGACGCGCTGCACTCCGCGCGCGAGATCCGCGCCCGCCGCCGCTGGTCCAGCCGCGAGGACCTGGTGGAGCTCACCGACCTGCTGCGCGGCGAGTCCGTCACGGTCGCGGGCTCCGCCACCGCGACCGCCAACGCGCCCACTCTGCACGGCGGTTCGGGCAAGCTCAGCGAACGCTTCTCGCTGGTCACCCTGGTGGACCGGATGAACGAGCTGTACGCGACGAGCCTGGACATGGTCGTCACCGCCGACGCGGTGTGGTCGGCGCTGCCCGCCCGGATCGATTTACTCGCCGCGGAGCTCCAGCGCACCCGCCGCCTCGCCCACTCCGTCGGCGTACGCCCCGGCGAGCACCCCTCCGGCGACGACCTGGAGCACATCACACGGACGTTGACGCACCTGCGTGAGCAGGTGGTCTCCGACCCGCTGGCGTTCTGGCGTCCCGCGCCCGGCAGTTCGGCGCCCGGCGGCGGCCGTCCGGACACCACGGTCTACGACCGGGAGGCGCGCGCCCTGGAGGACGTACGCCGGGAGATCGACGCCGTCCTCACCGTCCGCCAGGACGCGGAGGCGCGCCTGGTGAAGCTGCGGGACGTGCTCTCGCGCGCGGACCGCACGCTCGCCGAGGCACGCACCGCGCGCGGCGAGGTCCTCGCGAAGATCGCCGCCACGGAGGTGCCGGTCGTCAGCGGCCCGCCGACCGTGCTGCAGGAGCAGCTCGCGACGGCCGCCGAGTACCGCAGGCACGCCCAGTGGCACCGGCTGTCCCCGCTGCTTGAGTCTTTGGAGCAGAAGGCGGAGGACGAACTGCTGCGCGCCCGCGAGTCGTTGACGGCGGTCACCGCGCCCCTGGCGGTCCGCGCCGAGCTGCGCGGACGCCTGGACGCGTACAAGGCGAAGGTGGCCCGGCACGGCCTCGCCGAGGACCCGTTTCTGATCGAGCGGTACGACGCGGCCCGGCGCATGCTGTGGAGCGCGCCCTGCGATCTGCGCGTCGCCGAACAGGCCGTCCTGCGCTATCAGCACGCGGCGGCGGAGCTGCTGGGCTCGCCGCGCGTGCCGGGGCAGGGCGGGCCAGAGGACCGTAGGGGGGAGTCATCGTCATGAGTCAGGCACAGCAGACCTGCCAGCGGCCCGGCTGCGGCGGCAGTTACGAGGACGTGGGCGGCGGCGAGCTGTACTGCGACACCTGCGGTCTGGCCCCGGTCGTCTCCACCACCGGCATGGTCGGCTCCACGCCGACCGGAGTGACGGGCGGCGGCAAGGGCGGTTCCGGCAGCGGGAGTTCACGCTCCAGCAGCCGCAGCAGCTCGCGTACGTCCTCACAGTCGTCGAAGTCGCGGCGCTCGGTGTCGGGACGGCTCTCGCGCTCACTGTCGGGCCGTTCCACCAGCCGTTCGGTGTCGGTGCGCAGCTCCGGGTCCGCCGCCGGTGCCTCCGGGCGCGGCCGGCTCGGGGTGGGCCTGGTCGACGTGCCGGACGTGCCGCGGCCCGACCCGCGCGAGATGGTGCTGGAGAACCCGGAGGTGCCCGAGCGCAAGCGGTTCTGCTCGCGCTCCGACTGCGGTGCGCCGGTGGGGCGGGCGCGCGGCGACCGGCCCGGCCGCACGGAAGGTTTCTGCACCAAGTGCGGCCACCCGTATTCCTTCGTCCCGAAGCTGAAGTCCGGTGACGTGGTGCACGGCCAGTACGAGGTCGTGGGCTGTCTGGCGCACGGCGGGCTCGGCTGGATCTACCTCGCCGTGGACCGCGCGGTCTCCGACCGTTGGGTGGTCCTCAAGGGCCTGCTGGACACCGGTGACCAGGACGCGATGGCCGCCGCGATCTCCGAGCGGCGCTTCCTGGCCGAGATCGAGCACGCCAACATCGTGCGGATCTACAACTTCGTCGAGCACCTCGACCAGCGGACGGGTTCGCTGGACGGGTACATCGTGATGGAGTACGTCGGCGGCAAGTCGCTGAAGGAGATCGCCAACGGCCGCCGCGGGACGGACGGCAAGCGCGACCCGCTGCCGGTGGAGCAGGCGTGCGCGTACGGCATCGAGGCCCTGGAGGCGCTCGGCCATCTGCACAGCCGCAACCTGCTGTACTGCGACTTCAAGGTCGACAACGCCATCCAGACCGAGAGCCAGCTCAAGCTGATCGACATGGGCGCGGTGCGGCGGATGGACGACGAGGAGTCGGCCATCTACGGCACGGTGGGCTACCAGGCGCCGGAGGTCGCCGAGGTCGGCCCGTCGGTGGCGTCCGACCTGTACACGGTCGCACGCACGCTGGCCGTACTGACCTTCGACTTCCAGGGGTACACGAACGTCTTCGTGGACTCCCTGCCCGACCCGGACAACATCGAGGTCTTCCGCCGGTACGAATCCTTCTACCGGCTGCTGGTCCGCGCCACGGACCCGGATCCGGCCCGCCGGTTCGCCTCCGCGCAGGAGATGGCGGAGCAGCTGACGGGCGTCCTGCGGGAGGTCGTCTCGCTCCAGACGGGCCGTCCCCGGCCCGCCCTGTCGACCCTGTTCGGGCCCGAAGTGAAGGTCACGGACACGGAGTTGTTCCCAAGACTGGACGGCGAGGTGTCCCGCCTCGGGGCGCGGGAGGCGCGCGGTCGCGGCGCCGACACCGCCCCCGCTCTCTCCGCGAGCCTCGTCAAGCCCGCCAACGCCCCCGCTGCCGCCCTCGCCCTCCCCGTACCGCACGTGGATCCGAGCGACCCCAACGCCGGTTTCCTCGCGGGCCTGATGACCTCCGCGCCGGCGGAGCTGGTCAGCGCGCTCGCCGCGGCGCCGGCCCCGTCGACCGAGACCCGGCTGCGGCAGGTCCGCGCCTGGCTGGAGAACGGCGACGCGGCGACCGCGCACGAGGCCCTGCTGCACCTGGAGTCGGAGCGGCCCGACGACTGGCGGGTTGTCTGGTACCGGGGCGTTGCCGCGCTGGTGACCGGCGACCACGAGGGCGCCGCGCTGGCCTTCGACGCGATCTACGACGCCTTCCCGGGCGAGCCCGCGCCGAAGCTGGCCCTCGGCCTGTGCGCGGAGGAACTGGGCCAGTTGGACAACGCCGCCGAGTACTACGGCCTGGTCTGGTCGACCGACCCGAGCTTTGTGAGCGCCGCGTTCGGCCTGTCCCGCGTGCAGCTCGCGACGGGCGACCGGCGCAGCGCCGTGACGACGCTGGAGTCGGTGGCGGAGTCGTCCATCCACTACACGGCCGCGCGGGTGGCGGCCGTACGGGCGCGGCTGCGGCAGCGCACCGCGGCCGCCGGTGACGTACCGTTCCTGAAGGACCTGACCGCGGCAGCCGGGCAGGTGGAGGCGCTGGAGGCGTACGGCCTGGACCCGGCGCGCCGCGAGCAGTTGGCGGCGGAAGTGCTCGGCTGCGCGCTGGACTGGATACTCTCCGGTGGCCGGGATGCCGTCCCTCCCCCACCCTCGGCTTCGCTCGGGCGGGGGGACCCCCATGGCCCCGGAGGACGGCTGCTGCTCGGCAGCGGCCTGGACGAGCGGGGACTGCGTTTCGGCCTGGAGCGTTCGTACCGCACGCTGGCCCGGCTCGCACAGGGCGGCGAGGAGAGGATCGACCTGGTGGAACGTGCCAACCGTTACCGCCCCCGGACGTGGGTGTAGTTGATGTCGCAGATGCCTCAGCAGGCCGCTCTGTCGAACTGCCCGAGCTGCGGAGAACCTCCGCTGTCGGGTGACCGTTTCTGCGGAGCGTGCGGATACGACCTGTCCGCCGTGCCCGCACGGCCGGACGGCGACCCGACGATCGCCCTGACCGACCCGCCGGCCGCGGTGAACGGCGCGGCGCCGCCCGCCGCCGCCGACGTGGCCTGGCCGCTGGCCTCCGAGCCGGACAGCTCGGACACCCCGCCGGCGGTGCATCTGCCGGCGGATCTTGAGGGCGCGGAGTCGGACGGCCGTGAGCGCGGCGCTCACGAACCGCCCTCCGGTGTGCGCTTCGACCGCGCCCCGGAGCCCGACGAGTACCCGCTCCAGGCGCCCGACCCGCGCGTGGCCGCCGAGCAGCCCGCTCCGGCCGAGCCCGCCAAGGTGTGCGTGGCCTGCCGGGCCGGCCGGGTGGACCACGACGGCTACTGCGAGAACTGCGGGCACGCCCAGCCGCGTGAACGCGACCACATGGAGCAGGAGTTCGGCCCCGTGGCCGCCGTCAGCGACCGCGGCCTGCGCCACCACCGCAACGAGGACGCGTTCGCCGTCGGCTGCGCCGCCCTGCCCGACGGTTCGTCCGCGGCCCTGGCGATCGTCTGCGACGGCGTGTCCTCGGCGACGCGGCCGGACGACGCCTCGCTGGCCGCGTCCCGGGCGGCGAGCGACGCCCTGCTGGCGGCCCTGCCGCTCGGCACGCATCCGCAGCAGGCCATGCACGAGGCGATCGTCGCCGCCTCCCGCGCGGTGAACGCGCTGGCGGACGAGCCGGCCACCGCGCGCGAGCACGCCCCGCACCAGAACGCCCCCGCCTGCACCCTCGTCGGCGCCGTGATCATCTCCGGTCTGCTGGTCGTCGGCTGGGTCGGTGACAGCCGCGCCTACTGGATCCCGGTGGACCGCGGCGCACCCGCGGCCCGGCTCACCGAGGACGACTCCTGGGCCGCGCAGATGGTCGCCGCGGGCCTGATGAACGAGGCGGAGGCGTACGCCGACGAGCGCGCCCACGCGATCACGGGCTGGCTCGGCGCGGACGCCTACGAACTGGAGCCGCACACCGCTTCCTTCAAGCCGGACCGGCCGGGTGTAGTGGTGGTGTGCACGGACGGCCTGTGGAACTACGCCGAGACGGCCGGGGAGATGGCCGAGGCGGTGCCCCTCGACGCCGCCGTGCGCCCCCTGCACTGCGCCCAGGTCCTGGTCGGTCACGCGCTCGACGGCGGGGGCCACGACAACGTAACAGTGGCCGTCCTGCCGTTCCCGGCCCCGCCGACGGGGGCAGGATCGGCCTGAGGCCACGCAGCGGGAAGCAGCCTCAACGGACCGGAGGGGACCGGTCCGCCGACAGCCGTACGCCCCGCTCCGGTGGGGTTTCCTAGGGGGATCAGAGAAGGCATGGCCAATTTCTCGAAGTCGAACGTGCCGCAGTTCTCGATGGACGTCTACCAGAACGAGTACCTGCCCGAGGGCGGCCGCGAGGTCAACGCGATCGTCACGGTCACCGCGACCGGCGGCGGCACGATCGGAAGCGCGGTCGCGGCGCCCCATCTCTTCACGCCGGGGCACGGTCCGTCCGCGGCCGTGGCGATCATGGTCGACTGCTCGGGCTCGATGGACTACCCGCCGACCAAGATGCGCAACGCGCGGGACGCCACGGCCGCCGCGATCGACACCCTGCGCGACGGGGTGCACTTCGCGGTGATCGGCGGCACGCACGTCGCCAAGGAGGTCTACCCGGGCGGCGGGCGGCTCGCGGTCGCCGACGCCACCACCCGCGACCAGGCCAAGCAGGCGCTGCGCAAGCTCAGCGCGGGCGGCGGCACGGCCATCGGCACCTGGCTGCGGCTCGCGGACCGGCTGCTGTCCTCCGCGGACGTCGCCATCCGCCACGGCATCCTGCTCACCGACGGCCGCAATGAACACGAGTCACCGGAGGATCTGCGCGCGGCGCTGGACTCCTGTGCCGGGCGTTTCACCTGTGACGCCCGTGGCGTGGGCACCGACTGGGAAGTGAAAGAAGTCACAGGAATCGCCTCCGCCCTCCTCGGCACCGCCGACATCGTCGCCGACCCGGCCGGCCTCGCCGCCGACTTCACGCAGATGATGGAGACGGCCATGGGCAAGGAGGTCGCGGACGTCGCGCTGCGGGTGTGGACGCCGGTCGGCACGACCATCAGGTTCGTCAAGCAAGTCGCGCCCACGGTCGAGGAGTTGACCGACCGCCGCACCGAGGCCGGCCCGCGCGCCGGGGACTATCCCACGGGTTCCTGGGGAGACGAGTCCCGTGACTACCACGTCTGCGTCGAGGTCCCGTCCGCCGGCCTCGGCCAGGAGATGCTCGCCGCCCGGGTCTCCCTGGTCATCCCGCAGCCCGACGGCAGCGTCCAGAACCTCGGCGCCCAGGGCTTGGTGAGGGCCGTGTGGACCGACGACATGGTCGCGTCCACGTCGATCAACCCCCAGGTCGCCCACTACACCGGCCAGGCCGAACTGGCACAAGCCATCCAACAAGGGCTGGATCTGCGCAAAGCAGGTGACATGGATGGAGCAACGGCCAAACTGGGCCGGGCCGTTCAGCTCGCCAGCGCCTCCGGAAACGCCGATACGGCGAAACTCCTTGCGAAGGTGGTGGACGTGGTCGACGCCGCGGCAGGTACTGTGCGACTGAAGGCGAAGGTCGAGGAGGCCGACGAGATGACTCTCGAAACCCGGTCCACAAAGACTGTTCGTGTAAAGAAGTGACCTGAGAACCGCCGTAGTTCTGTCGTAGCAGTGAGCGAGCCCGACCCTTCGGGGTTGGAGAAATCCGGCCATGACGGCCGGAAAGGAAAGGGGGAAGCGCCGACATGCCGACCTGCCCGAACGGACACCAGTCGGGTTCCGACGACTGGTGCGAGGTCTGCGGTCACCGCATGGCCGGTGCCGTGCCTCCGCCCCCTCCCCCGCCGCCCCCCGCTGGCGGTGGCTACGGCTTCCCGCCGCCGCCCGGCGCCCCTGGCGGCCAGCCCGGCGGTGCCCGTCCGCACCTGTCCGCCGTACCGGACCCCGAGCCGGAGCTCTGCCCGCAGTGCCGCACGCCCCGTGAGGGCGGTGCGCCCTTCTGCGAGGAGTGCCGGTGGAACTTCCTCACCAACACGGCGACCTCGTACACCCCGGCCGCCCCGCGCCCGCCGGCCCCCGGCCCCAGCCCGGCCGCCCGCTTCCAGCAGCCGCCGCCCGGCCCGTCCTACGGCGGTGGCGACGCGTTCGACTACCAGAGCTCACGCCCCTCACAGATGAACCGCCCCGCCGAACCGATCCCGCCGTTCGGCACGGACCCGTCGGCGCCTTCGGGTCCGGGCGGACCTGGCGGTCCGGGCGGAGCCGGTGCTCCGGGTGGTCCGGGCGGATTCGGTGGTCCGGGTGGGCCTGGCGGGCCTGGTGGTTTCAGTGGTCAAGGTGGGCCCGGTGGTCCCGGTGGGCCTGGCGGTTTCAATAGCCAAGGTGGTCCCGGCGGACCCGATGGACCTGGTGGTTTCGGCCCCGGCGCCAACGGCCCGGGCGGACCTGGCGGTTTCAACAGCCCGGGCGGCCCCGGCGGTTTCAACGGCCCTGGCGCTCCGGGCGGCCCCTCCGGCTTCGGTTCCGACCCCTCGCGGCCGGTTCCGCCGCCGCCCGGCCCGGCGTCGCCCCCGCCCGGTCCCGGTGCGACCGGTGGCGCTCCGCAGGCGTTCCAGTCCCCGTCCGGCCCGCCCGCCCCGCCCGCGTTCCCGCAGGAGACGAACCGCCCGCAGCCCGGCGGCCCGTCCTTCGGCGGCGGTGACGACGACTGGGTGATCTCGCCCCCGTCGTCCACCGCACCCGGCGGCCCCGGCCAGGCGCAGGGCGGTGGCTACGGCTATCCGCAGCCCGGCACCGGCCAGGCGCCGCCGCCCGGTCCCGCGTTCCCGCAGCAGCCGGCGACCTGGACCGCGACCATCGGCCCGGACCGCGAGTACTTCATGGCGATGATGCAGCGCTCCGGCCCCGAGGCCGCGGGCCTGAACCTGCCCGCGTACTCGCCGGAGCAGCAGCGCACCCTCACCGGCAACCAGATCACCATCGGCCGCCGCCGCCACTCCACCGGCGAGACCCCCGACATCGACCTGTCGGTGCCGCCGGAGGACCCGGGCGTCTCGCACCAGCACGCGGTACTGGTGCAGCAGCCGGACAGCTCCTGGGCGGTCGTCGACCAGAACTCGACGAACGGCACCACGGTCAACGGCTCCGAGGAACCCATCCAGCCCTTCGTACCGGTCCCCCTCCAGGACGGCGACCGCGTCCACGTCGGCGCCTGGACGACGATCACCATCCGCCGAGGCTGACCCCGCGCTCACGGGAGGGGCCAGGCATACCAACGCCTTGGCCCCACCGGGGCCACACACACGACGCCCTGCCTCACGGGGCGTCACGTGCACGACGCCCCGGTCCCACCAGGGGCCACACACACGACGCCCTGCCTCACGGGGCGTCACGTGTACGACGCCCCGGTCCCACCAGGGGCCACACGCACGACGCCCTGCCTCACGGGCGCCATGGACGCGCCGCCCCGGCCTCACCACGGGCCACGGCACGACGCCCCGGTCCCACCAGCGGCCATGCACACGCCCCCTGCCTCACGGGGCACCACGCGCACGACACCCGGTCCCACCGGAGGTCAGCCGCGCGCAACGGCCGCGGATCCCACCAGGAGCCAAGCCCAACGCCGCCCCGGTCTCACCGGAGCGGCCAGGCGTAGGGGCCCTCCGGCTCGTCCAGCCATGCCCACTCGCGTTCGCCGCTGATGGTGATGCCGTAGCGCTCGCGTCCGGGGGCGCCCTCGCGGTTCCACAGGGCGTAGGCCTCCTGCGGATCGAGGCTGTCGCGGCTCAGCGCCAGGAGGAAGCGGAACAGCTCGTTGTCCCGGGCCCGGCGCGGCACTCCGCCGAGGGGCGCCGGTTCCGGTTCGGGCCGGTCGCCGCCGCGGAGCGGGACGAAGTAGGCGGGCGTGTGCAGGAAGCGGCCCTCGGCCTGTCCGGCGGACTGGACGGTCAGGGCGACCAGGCCGGTGGCGAGCGGCGTAAGGATCCGGGCGCCGGGCCGGCACTGGGCGAGCCAGGCGTGCGGGATCGACGGCAGGGTGCAGGTCGCGATGATCCGGTCGAAGGGCGCACGCTCCGGGGCGCCCCGCGCGCCGTCGCCGGTCAGGACGACGGGGTGATGGCCGGCGGCGGCCAGGTGCTGCCGGGCCGTCTCGGTGATCTCCGGCTCCAGGTCGACGGTGGTGACGAGATCGTCGTCGCCGAGCCGGTGGGCCAGCAGGGCGGCGTTGTAACCCGTACCCGCCCCGATCTCCAGAACCCGGTCGCCGTCCTCCACGCCCAGCGCGACCAGCATCATCGCCATGAGCGAGGGCTGGCTGCTGGAGGAGACCAGCTCCCCGTCCCGCATCCGGGTCGCCAGCGGGACGTCCGCGTACGCCCCGCGTACCCATCGCTCACGGGCCACCGGGTCGGGGCTCTCGCCCCAGCGTCGCTCGTAACCCCCCATGACGCCGACGTAGTAATAGGGGACGAAGACATGGCGCGGTACCGCCGCGAACACCTCCCGCCACGCCGGGTCCGCGTCCCAGGCCCCGCTCCCGTCGATCTCGTGCACCAGCTCCGCCCGTGCCGAGGCGGCGAGGTCGTCCAGGTCCTTGTCCAGCGCGTGTGCGCTCATGACTCCACTGTCCTGCGGGACACGGCGCGAGGCGAGCACCGGGACCGGCCGAACCGGAATCTCCTCGTCCTGCGCCCGTGCTCCCCCGGTACTGGTCCTAAGCCTTGAGTCCTCGGTCGCGCCGTCTGAGACCATGGGTAATGTGAATGAGATTCGGCGCGGCACACTTCAGGAGCAGACCTTCTACGAGCAGGTCGGCGGGGAGGAGACCTTCCGCCGCCTCGTCCACCGCTTCTACGAGGGTGTCGCGGAGGACCCGACCCTGAAGCCCATGTACCCCGAGGAGGACCTGGGCCCCGCCGAGGAGCGCCTCACCCTCTTCCTGATCCAGTACTGGGGCGGCCCGACGACGTACAGCGAGAACCGCGGCCACCCCCGGCTGCGCATGCGCCACGCGCCCTTCACCGTCGACCGGGCGGCGCACGACGCCTGGCTGAAGCACATGCGGGTCGCCGTCGACGAGCTCGGCCTGTCCGAGGAGCACGAGCGGACGCTGTGGAACTACCTGACGTACGCGGCGGCGTCGATGGTGAACTCGGAGGGCTGATCGGGCGGCGCGGCGGGCTCAGCGCACGCTGACGCCCAGCGCCCCGAGTCCTGCCGTGCGGACGGCGATCGATCCGTAGGGGCTGCGCAGCCGCAGCCACGCGCCCGACGAGAACAGCCCCAGGGCGGCGTTGTCGGGCGCGCGCAGGAAGCCCAGTGACTGGGCCGCGTGCACGGCCCGCACGGGCAGGCGGGTGTCCCCGACCGAGCGGGACCAGATCTCCCGGCCGATCCGGTCGAGTTCGGCCCGGGTGCGCCGCTCGGGCGCCAGTTCCTGGGTACGGGAGCGGAATTCGGCGACCCCGGCCCGGACCATGGCCCGCAGGGCGTCCGGCGCCGGCAAGCCCGGCTCGGCCCGCCAGCCGCCGCGCGGCGGCAGCACGCCGGCCCACGGCGGACCGGTGACCGCCACCGGGACAACGGCCGTGGCCGCCGCCTCGTCCACGGCCTCCAGCAGCTCACCCGCGGAGACGGTCACGTCCAGGGTGACGTCGAGCCCGTTCTCGTACGGCTTGGCGAGCCGGGCCGCGCGGATGGCCAGCACCTCGAAGGAGGGCGGCCGCCCGAAGACGGCGAGTGCGGTGCCGGCCGCCTGGAGGCGCACCGCGGCTCCACGGTCGTAGTGGAGCAGCCGGGAGAGGAAGGCCGCGAGGTCCGCCGCCTCCCCCTCGTCGGCGAGGTGGAGCACCGTCATGCGGCGACGGCCTCCTCCTCGTCGTCGTCCCGGTACTCCTCAAGGAACTCCCGCTCCTCCGAGGTGATCCGGCGCGGCCGCTGCGTCTCGAAGTCGAACGGCACGATCACCGTCGACGCACGGACGTAGACGAGGTCGTCGTCCTTCACCTCGTAGGCGATGGTGAAGGACGCGGCCCGTATCTGCGTGACCCACAGCTCGATGTCCACGGGCGTGTGCCGGTGGACCAGCTGCCGCTTGTAGTCGATCTCGTGGCGCGCCACCACGGACCCCTGCTTGAAGTCCTTCTCCGGGCGGAACAGGAAGTCGATACGGGCTTCCTCCAGGTAGCGGAGGAAGACCACGTTGTTGACGTGGCCGTACGCGTCCATGTCCGCCCAGCGCAGCGGGCAGCGGTAGATATGCCGCAAGATCGATCAGCCCCGGGTCAGCTTCTTGTAGGTGGCGCGGTGCGGACGCGCGGCGTCCGGTCCGAGCCGCTCGATCTTGTTCTTCTCGTACGACTCGAAGTTGCCCTCGAACCAGAACCACTTGGAGTCACCCTCGTAGGCGAGGATGTGCGTGGCCACTCGGTCCAGGAACCACCGGTCGTGGGAGACGACCACGGCGCAGCCGGGGAACTCCAGCAGCGCGTTCTCCAGGCTGCTGAGGGTCTCCACGTCCAGGTCGTTGGTCGGCTCGTCGAGGAGCAGCAGGTTGCCGCCCTGCTTGAGGGTGAGCGCGAGGTTGAGGCGGTTGCGCTCACCGCCGGACAGGACGCCGGCCGGCTTCTGCTGGTCGGGGCCCTTGAAGCCGAACGCGGAGACGTACGCACGCGACGGCATCTCGACCTGGCCCACGTTGATGTAGTCCAGCTCATCGCTCACGACGGCCCAAAGGGTCTTCTTCGGGTCGATGTTCTCGCGGCTCTGGTCGACGTAGGAGATCTTGACGGTCTCGCCGACCTTGATGCTGCCGGAGTCGGGCGTCTCCAGACCCTGGATCATCTTGAAGAGCGTGGTCTTGCCGGCGCCGTTGGGGCCGATGACACCGACGATTCCGTTACGCGGCAGCGTGAACGAAAGATCATCGATGAGCACCTTCTCGCCGAAGGCCTTGTTGAGGTTGTTGACCTCGACGACGATGCTGCCGAGCCGCGGGCCCGGCGGGATCTGGATCTCCTCGAAGTCCAGCTTCCGCATCTTCTCGGCCTCGGCGGCCATCTCCTCGTACCGCGCGAGACGGGCCTTGGACTTGGCCTGCCGCCCCTTGGCGTTGGAGCGGACCCACTCAAGCTCTTCCTTGAGCCGCTTCGCGCGCTTGGCGTCCTTCTGCCCCTCGACCTTCAGACGGGTCTGCTTGGTCTCCAGGTAGGTGGAGTAGTTGCCCTCGTACGGGTACGCACGGCCCCGGTCGAGCTCAAGGATCCACTCGGCGACGTTGTCGAGGAAGTACCGGTCGTGGGTGATGGCCACGACGGTGCCCGCGTACTTGGCGAGGTGCTGCTCCAGCCAGTTCACGGACTCGGCGTCGAGGTGGTTGGTGGGCTCGTCGAGGAGCAGCAGGTCGGGCGCCTCCAGCAGCAGCTTGCACAGCGCCACACGCCGCTTCTCACCACCGGAGAGGTTGACGACGGGCCAGTCCCCGGGCGGGCACCCGAGCGCGTCCATGGCCTGCTCCAGCTGAGCGTCGAGGTCCCATGCGTTGGCATGGTCGAGCTCTTCCTGCAGCTTGCCCATCTCGTCGAGCAGCGCGTCGGAGTAGTCCGTGGCCATCAGCTCGGCGATCTCGTTGAACCGGTCGAGCTTGCCCTTGGTCTCGGCAACACCCTCCTGGACGTTCTCCAGGACGGTCTTCTCGTCGTTCAGCTTCGGCTCCTGCATCAGGATGCCGACGCTGTACCCGGGCGAGATGAAGGCGTCACCGTTGGACGGCTGCTCCAGCCCCGCCATGATCTTCAGAACCGTCGACTTACCGGCTCCGTTCGGGCCGACGACGCCGATCTTCGCTCCGGGGAGGAAGTTCAGGGTGACGTCATCGAGGATCACCTTGTCGCCGTGCGCCTTGCGCGCCTTGCGCATGGTGTAAATGAACTCAGCCAAGAGAAACCGTCCGGCAGCTTGAAATCTGGCAGTGGGCAGATACACCCCATCTTGCCGTACCGCCACCCTTGGGAGGAAACCCGTTAGGTCGGGGGCCGTCGGCATGGAGGTTCACCGCTGCGGACTGCGACAGGACTGTCACCGTCTGCGACGGGGTGGGTCCGTCAGTTCTCGGGTGACCGCTTCTTCCGGCGCGTGAGCAGCAGGGCCGTGGCGCCGAGGAGCAGTAGGCCGATGGCGGAGCCGGCGATCAGGGGGGTCGCCGTGGAGCTGCCCGTTGCGGCGAGGTTGGTGTCGTCGGTCGGGTTGCCCGCGGTGGCGGGGCTGGGCTCGGCCAGGGTCTGGGTGGTGGTGCCGTCGGCCTCGGCGGCCTCGGCGGCCTGGGTCATGCAGTCGAGTACGCCGGTGAACCGCTTGGTGAAGCCGCCGGGTCCCTCGATCGTGAAGTCGTAGGCCTGGTCCTCCTGCAGCGGGATCGTCACCGTGCGGGACTCGCCCGCCGCGATGGTGTAGTCGATGCCCAGCAGCTCGAAGGTGAATTCCTCGTCGCCCTCGTTGACGGCGGTGAGGTCGACGCCGCCCTCGGCGCAGTTCTCCACGGCGGACAGCGCGGGTATCGCACCCGTCTTCGCCCAGGTCGCGCTCGCGGTCGCCGAGACCGTCGACTCGCTGGAGCCGGCCAGGATCTGGGTCTGGCTGCGGCTCTCGGAGGCGAAGGCACGGCCGACCGGCACGGTCGTGGAGGCCTGCACGGTCAGCTCCGCCGTACCGTCCGCGGCGTCCTCGGGCACGTCGAAGTACACCTGCCCGCCGTCCACCGCCGACGTGACGCGCTTGCCGTTCTCGTCGACAATCCGTACGCCGCTCATGGCCGCGTCCGCGGGCGGCGTCACCGTCACGCGGTCCACGCCGGTGTGCACCGTCACCGGCCCGATCCGCTCGCCCGGGTGGCCGGAGAGCGCGGGCGGGTCCAGGGTGAGGGCCGCCTTGGGCTCGGCCAGGTCGCGGGCGTTCTTCTCCAGGTAGTCGGCGAGCCGCTCGGCCTGCGGATCGGCCGCGTCGACGTCCGCGCCGTCCGAGTAGCGCCAGATGGCCACCTGCGTTCCGGCCGCCGCGTCCTGCTCGGTGAGGCCGCCGTTGACGCCGGCCCGGTCGGCCAGCGCCGCGAGATCGTTCACCTGCGGGTAGGAGTTCTGCAGGATCCAGCGGATCCTGCCCGCGTCCTCGTTGGCACCCAGCGAGGTCCCGCTCCACGGCGTCTCGTGGTACCTGGCGTCCTTCTGCGTGGGGTTGTGGAGGTCGACGCAGTACGTCTGCAGCATGCCGCCGCCGTCGACGGACATCTCGAACAGGCCGGCCGAGATCTCCTGGTCGCCGTTGTCGCCATGTATGACGGCGGCGCCGTACGTCTTGAGGCCACCTATGGTGGCGGCCGCCCCGCCCTGGTTCTGCACCGTCCCGTCGTCGGCAGCGGCCGGACCGGCGCCGGCCAGCGCACCGGCGGCGACGAGTCCGGACGCCAGCGTCACTGCGGCGCGGCGCGCCGCCCCTCGCCCGCGCCCGGACAGCGCAGAGAAAGCAGAAAGCACAGAATTCCCCTTCCAGCAGGACCCGTTGACGTGGGGGGCACGGTCCCACCAGCAGAATCTTCAAGCCCAGAGAGCCTTGTTCGGCATCCTAAGGACCAGGCGCACCACGCCTCCCGGGGATACCGCCGCAGGGGCGATCCGACTCGGAATCGTTATCGCGGTGATCGCCGGTGAGCAGGGCTTATCGACAAATCCACCGAGGTCGTACGGTACGCATTCGTCGATAAGCCGCAGTTCGGTCAGGGCTCGCGCACAGCTGACATCACGTCACCGCGACGGCCTCCGCCGCCTGTTGAGGCGGTGCACTCCCGTCGCCGGCCGGCGTCTCCCAGTCGGGCTCCGGCGGCGAACTGCCCGCCTCCGGCTCGGGCCTGCCCGGCCGCCGGAAGGCCGACGTGCCGCGCGCCAGGTCATGGCCGATCGCCAGCGCGTCGATGTCGGCCGAGGTCCAGGACTGCCCCTCGCGCACCTCCGAGCGGACCTTCAGCCTGCCCTGCACGATGACGGGGTCGCCCACGTTCAGCGACGCCGCCGCGTTCGTGGCGAGCTGGCGATTGGCCCACACCGTGAAGAAGTTGGTGTGCCCGTCCGTCCAGAGGCTCTTCTCCCGGTCCCAGTAGCGCTGGGTCACCGCCAGCCGGAACCTGGCCGACGGTCCCGCCGCGAGCTCCCGGTACACCGGCCGCGTCGCCACGTTGCCCACCACGCACAGCACCGTCTCGTTCATCGCGAATCCCTCCCTCGCCCGAGCATCCGCGTCGGGCGGATACGCGTACGGGCCCGTCCCGTACGGCTGCGTCCTGCCTTGCCGCGACCGCGACCACCGCGATCGCCGCGAAGCCAGACTGCCTCCGTCGGACCGAGCCCGCTGCGCCCTGTGCATCACCCCCGGCCTGTGGAAAACCCCGTCACCCGAAGGGGAGACTCCACATCGCCGCAGGGGACACTCCGCATCAGACGCCCACGCCGGCCACCCTCCCGTACTGCTCCCGCACTTCCCGGTACCGCAGCAGTTCCGCCGCCACCGGATCGAGCACCCGGGCCCGCCCGCATCCGGCGGCCGCCTCCCGCAGGCGCCGTTCCGCCTCCGTGCCGTACCGCCGCGCAGGCCCTCGCGCCGCCATCCTGCAACTCCACTCCACGAGCGGACCGCCGACGATGCCGGTCACCATCAGCAGCACCGGCACTCCCAGGTTCGGCGCCATGACCCCGACGATCTGCCCCACCAGCCACAGCCCGCCGACGATCTGAAGGAGCGTCATGCACGCCTGCACCAGGACGGCCGCCGGCCACCAGCCCGGCCGCGGCGGGCGCCCCGGCGGCAGACCCGCGCGCGCGGCGAGCTCGTCCAGCGCCTCGGGCAGCCCCTGGGAGCCGCGTACGGCCGCCTCGCGCACCGCCTGCGCCCAGGGCGCGGGCAGCCCGGCCGACGCACGCTCGGACACCGTCCGCACCGCCTGTTCCACGCGCTGCCGCGCGGTGGCCTCCTCGTCCGCCTGCGCCCGCAACGGCAGCCGCCCGGTGGGCGGTTCGCACCGGTCCTGGTACCAGCGCCACAGCCGCAGCCAGGGCGTACCGCACGCGCGGTTGGCGTTGCGCAGCCAGGCGCGTTCGGCGGCCTCGCCCGCGGCGGTGGCGCCCACCGCGTCCGCGAGCCGCGCGGCGAACTCGTCCCGCGCCTCCTCGCTCAGCCCGGTCCGCCGGGACGTGGCGTAGACGGGCCGCAGCCGCCACGCCGCGGCGTCCACGTCGGCCGAGATACGGCGCGCCGCGGCCCCGCGCTCCGCCACGAACTGGCCGAGTGCCTCGCGCAGTTCGCCGACGCCGTCCCCGGTGAGCGCGGACAGTGCGAGCACGCTCGCGCCGGGTTCGCCGTACTCGCCGAGCGCGATCCCGTCCTCGTCCAGCAGCCGTCGCAGGTCGTCGAGGACCTGCTCGGTGGCCTCCCCGGGAAGCCGGTCGATCTGGTTGAGGACGACGAACATGACCTCCGCGTGGCCCGCCATCGGCCGCAGATAGCGCTCGTGCAGGACGGCGTCCGCGTACTTCTCGGGGTCGACGACCCAGATCACCGCGTCGACGAGGTCCAGCACCCGGTCCACCTGCTCGCGGTGCTGTACGGCCGCGGAGTCGTGGTCAGGCAGGTCGACCAGGACGAGCCCGCGCAACTGCCCGTCCGGGTCGGCGTTCTGCGCGGGCCGCCGCCGCAGCCGCGGCGGGATGCCGAGCCGGTCGATGAGGCTCGCCGCGCCGTCGCTCCAGCTGCACGCGATGGGCGCGGCGGTGGTCGGCCGGCGTACACCCGTCTCCGAGATCGTCACCCCGGCAAGCGCGTTGAACAGCTGTGACTTGCCACTGCCGGTGGCCCCCGCGATGGCGATCACGGTGTGCTGCCCGGAGAGCCTGCGCCGCGCCGCCGCCTCGTCGAGCACCCGGCCCGCCTCGGCGAGGGTCCGGCTGTCGAGCCGCGTCCGGGACAGCCCCACCAGCTCGCGCAGCGCGTCGAGCCGGGACCGCAGCGGACCGTCGTACGCGAGCGGCGTCACGGTCTGCGGCCCGGTAGCCCTGCTCTCCGTGACGACGGCCGGCTGTTCCCCGGCGGCGGTCTCGTTCACCCGCCGGGCGATCAGCCCGTCGTCCCAGGCGGGCGGGGAGTCCGCGCGAGGGGAGCCGTCGTCCACGCGCGCGTGCTCGTCGTCGGCTTCCCCTTCCGCACCGGCGTCCTCGGCCTCCGCGGCCTCTACGTCCGGTTCGGCCGCCTCCTCGGTTTCCGCGCCGGACGGCTCCCCCACGGAGACGCCGCCCTCGGGGGACTCGCCCTTGGCGACGCCCTGGTCCGTGCCCTCGGCATCCTGTGTGTGCCCGTGGTCGTGGTCCCGGTCAGTGACGGCAGTCACCTGTCACCTCTCCTTCTGCAGTACGGACAGCGCGGCGATGAGTTCGGCCTGGGGCTCGGGGTGGACGTCGAGCGCGTCGAGGGGGGCGAGACGGCGCTCGCGTTCGGCGTGCACGACCCGGTCCAGGTGTTCGGTGAGCAGCCGCCCGCCCCGGTCGCGCAACCGCAGCGCGCCGTGCGCGCCGATGCGCTCGGCGAGGCCCTCGCCCGCGGAACGGGCCCGGCGTCCGCCCAGCAGCGCGGTGGCGACGAGGGCGGCGACCACCTCGGGATCGGGCGCGGCACTCCGGTCGAGGTCGCGCACCTCGTCCTCGGCGTACTCCTCCAGCTCGCGCCGCCACCGCCGTACGGCAAGACCGATGCGGTGTTCGGCGCTCTCCAGGGAGGGGTCGCGGTCGGCCAGGCCCGGGGCGCCCGCCGCCGGTTCGCGCCGCCAGGCCTCGTCCACGCGCTCGTCGGCGGCCGTGACGGCGCACAGCAGGAGGGCCGCGAGACTCTCCACGAGGGCGTCCAGGAGCTCTCCGGCGGAGCAGTCCAGCGGGAAGGCGCGCCAGCGCTTCAGGGCGTCCCCGGCGAGGACGGCCCCGGCCTGGAGACGGCCCCGTACGCGCGTGTGCTCGCTGTCGTAGGCCCCGTCGACGGCGGCGGTGAGCCGCAGCGCGGCGGCGTACTGCGCAGCGGCTGCGCCGGCCAGCTCGGGCATGCGGGCCTTGAGCGATTCGAGGGCGCCGTAGGCCGTGCGGGCCAGGACGTGCTGCCGGGCGGCCTGGTCCTGGGCCTGGTGGACGAGCCAGGTGCGCAGCGGCGCCACGGCGGTGGCCGGCAGCAGTCCGCCGCCCCAGGCCGACTCGGGCAGCTCGGGCACGGTGAAGCGGGGCACATGGCCGAGGCCTGCCTTGGTGAGCAGCGCCCCGTACTGCCGGGAGACCTCGGAGACGACCTGGTGCGGCACACGGTCGAGCACCGTCACGAGCGTGGCGTCGTACTCCTTGGCGGTGCGCAGCAGGTGCCAGGGGACGGCGTCGGCGTAGCGGGCGGCGGTGGTGACCATGACCCAGATGTCGGCCGCGCAGATCAGTTCGGCGGCCAGGACGCGGTTGTCGGCGACCAGGGAGTCGATGTCGGGCGCGTCGAGGAGGGCGAGTCCGCGCGGGAGCGTTTCGGCGGTCTCGACCCGCAGCACGCGCGCGGGGTCCTCGCCGGGCAGCAGGAGTTCGTCGCCGGGCTCCTGCTGGGGCACCCACACGCGCGTGAGGTCGGGCAGCACCCGCATCCCGCTGAACCAGTGATGGTCCTCCGGGTGGCACACCAGCACCGGAGTCCGTGTCGTCGGCCGCAGCACGCCGGCCTCGCTGACCCGGCGCCCCACGAGGGAGTTGACGAGCGTCGACTTGCCGGCCCCGGTGGAGCCTCCCACGACCGCCAGCAAGGGTGCTTCAGGTTCTCTCAACCGGGGCACCAAGTAGTCGTCGAGCTGGGCGAGCAGTTCGTCGCGGTTGGCACGCGCGCGTGGGGCCCCCGCCAGGGGCAGCGGGAAGCGTGCGGCGGCGACACGGTCGCGCAGAGCGGAGAGTGCGTCAAGCAGCTGAGGCCGTACGTCCAAGGTCACCACATGCGAAGAATGCCCAATTTTAGGGGAATTCTGAAGCATATGAGAATGTCTGCGCGCCGATGGAACACAAGGGATGGAAGGGATGACTGGGACACCGGCACAGTCCAGGCATAACGAGTGCACAACACCCGATGCGTGAGACGCCAAAAGCGGTGCACGATTCGTACCTGCCTGCGATTATCAGGACCGCTTCACCGAACCTCCACATCGAGCCACGGAGGCGAAGCAGCAGGGACAAGGACGCGGGAGCCCTATCCTTGTCCCCGGCAACGTCACGGATCAGCCCGCACCCGGGCACCACGACAGAGGCCACCACACCCGGCCCCCGTAGCTCAGTGGATAGAGCAGGCGCCTTCTAAGCGCTTGGCCGCAGGTTCGAGTCCTGCCGGGGGCGCTCATTCCTCACCCTCCCTCGGGAGGGCTTTTTGCTGTTGAGGACAGAGGGAGACCCCCGTGCCCCTGCGCTGCGCCGTCCTGGACGACTTCCAGAACGTGGCCGCCCGGCTCGCCGACTGGACGCCGGTCGCGGACGACGTCGAAGTCGTCCCGTTCTTCGAGCACATCGAAGGCGAGGACGCGCTGGCCGCCGTGCTCGACGGGTTCGACATCGTCGTCACCCTGCGCGAGCGCGTCCCCTTTCCCGCCTCGCTGATCGCGCGTCTGCCTCGGCTGAAACTGATCGTCGCCTCCGGGATGCGCAACAGTGTGATCGACTACGCCGCTGCCGAGGCGCACGGGGTCACCGTCTGCGGTACGGAGAGTTCCTCGACCCCGCCCGTCGAGCTGACCTGGGCGCTGCTGCTGGGCCTGGCACGCGGCCTCGTCGAGGAGAGCAACGCCCTGCGTGCGGGCGGGCCTTGGCAGTCCACCGTGGGCGCGGACCTGTACGGCCGTCGGCTGGGGCTGCTCGGGCTGGGGAAGATCGGCAGCCGGGTGGCGCGGATCGGGCTCGCCTTCGGTATGCAGGTCACGGCCTGGAGCCGGCACCTCACCAAGGAGCGCGCGGACGAGGTCGGCGTCCACCTGGCCCCTTCCATGGAGGCGCTGCTCGCGGACAGCGACTTCGTCTCCGTCCACCTCGCCCTCGGTGACCGCACCCGCGGCCTGCTGGGCGCCCCCGAACTCGCCCTCCTCAAGCCGACGGCCTACCTGATCAACACCTCGCGCGCGGCGATCGTCGACCAGGACGCCCTGCTCGCCGCCCTGCACGAGGGCCGTATCGCTGGTGCGGCGCTCGACGTCTTCGACGCCGAGCCCCTCCCCGTCGGCCACCCCCTGCGCACGGCACCGCGCCTCCTGGCCACGCCCCACCTCGGCTATGTCACCGAGGCCAACTACCGCACGTACTACGGCCAGGCCGTGGAGAACATCCGCGCCTACCTTGCGGGCGCCCCCGTGCGCAGGCTCCCCTGACCGACGAGCCGGTAGATCCCGTCGCTGCGCCGCAGATGATGCAGGTCGACCAGATAGCGCCGAAGGGTCACATGGTCGACCTCCCCGTCCTCCTCGCACCAGGCCCGCAACCGCTCGTCGACGACCCGCTCCGGGTACTCGACGCCCGCCTCGAAGCTCTGCTCGGCGATGTGCTGGAGCAGGAGCTTCTTGCGGGTCCACTGCCGGGGCAGCCGCACCAGCCGTCCGTCCCGGACGAAGGTCCGCAGGGTCGGATCGCCCCCGGCGTCCGGGACCGCCTCCTGCGCCGCCCGCGCCCTGACCCGCTCCCGGAACACGTCGTAGGCGACGCCCAGTTCCCCGCCGTCCCCGCCGGTCACCACGTCCTGCTCGCGCAGCCGCCGCAGCGCCGTGGCGGCCTCCTTCACCGACAGGCCGGCCGCCTCGGCGGCCTCGGCCGGGGTGGCCGCTCCCAGGGCCACGGCGGCGAAGACACGCACCCGCTTCTCGTCGGTGAACAGACGCATGAGTTCGTCGGTTGCCATGCCGCGGAGGCTAATGGACGCCGCCGCACGGCCTAAAACGATTTCCGGCCCACCCGCCGCCACCGGCCCTTTGCCGTCATTCGCCGTCCAGGAAGGGTGATCCGGGCCCGACCGCCCGTGACCAGCCGTGAGTGTCGGCGTTGAAGGGGAAGTGCGGCGGCGCGTCCTGCCGTCGTGCTCACCGAATCAAAAGGAGAACGTGATGTCTCGCATCGCGAAGGCAGCCGCTGTCGCCGTCGGCACCGGTGCCATGGTCGTCGGCGGGGCCGGCCTGGCCCTGGCGGACGCGGGCGCCCAGGGCAAGGCCGTCGGCTCGCCCGGCGTGCTGTCGGGCAATGTCATCCAGGTCCCGATCCACGTGCCCGTCAACGTGTGCGGGAACACCGTCAACGTGATCGGCCTGCTGAACCCGGCCTTCGGCAACACCTGCGCCAACGTCAGCGACGGGGACGACAAGAACGGCGGCTACGGCTACGGCGACTGACCCTCGTCGGCTGCACCCCGGAGCCCCGGCACTCCCCGAGCGCCGGGGCTCAGCCACGTATACAGCTCCCCTCAGCCGTACCGGTAGATCCGCCCCACGTCCTCCAGCCCGTCCGGCGTCACGTCCCACGGCGGCAGCTTCTGGTGCCGGGCGACGATCCGGCCGCGCTGGCTGCTGCCCAGGCCGGGCGGCTTCGCGGGCAGGTAGCGGGCGCCCGAGCCGTGCCGGCGCTGCCAGCGGGTCCACAGCAGGTCGATGAAGGCGTGGTGCAGCCAGAAGACCGGGTCGTTGACGGAGGAGCCGCCGACCATGTCCCCGCCGACCCAGCGGTGTACGCGGTTGTGATTGCGCCAGGCGACCGGTCCGCGCCCGGCGCCCCACCCCTCCAGCTTGTTGCGGAACCCCTCGCGGACCGTGGAGTCCCAGGGCTCGACGTCGTAGCGGCGATCGGACAGCGCCCACTCCACGTCGCTCCTGGTCGGCAGCTCGATCGGATCGCGCACCCGCCCGAGGTCGCGGGTGAGGAACTCCCCGTCCGTGACGGACTCCTTGATGGTCCAGTTGCCCTCCCCGTAGGCGAACGGCCCGGTCATCACCCGGCGGTCCGAGCGCCGTCCGGTGCCGCCGAGGAGGTCCGCGGTCCACGGCGCGGAGGCCGCCGTACGGTCCTTCGTCCAGTCCCAGTACGGCACGGTCACCGAGGAGTCCACCCGGCGCAGCGCCCGCTCCAGGTCCAGCAGGAACTGCCGGTGCCAGGGCAGGAAGGACGGCGCCATGTGGGCCGTACGCAGCCCGCCCTCGCCGTCGGAGACGTAGTACTCGATGTGCATCCGCACGAACTCGTCGTACTCGCCGCGCCGTTTCAGCTCCAGCAGCGCCTTGACGAACCGCCGCCGCTCGGCGCGGGTGAGGGTGCTGACGTCCTTACGGATGTACGCCATGGTGATCCCCCGTGTCCGCGTCGTGTGTTCCTGTCTCGCGCAGCCGCTCCCCCGGCCCGAGTTCGTCGACCGCCGCGCGGGCCGCCTCCAGGGGGGTGGCGTACGAGCGGTAGTGGTCGACCATGCTCAGCCAGGTGCCGTCGGCGCGCCGCATCAGGTGCAGCCGGCGCCCGTCCACCGTGATGTGCCACTCGGCGGCGCCCAGCGAACGGGCCGCGGAGGTTTTGATGCCGCGGATGCGGCGGCCCCGGTAGGTCTCGTCGAAGACGACGCTTCCGGGGTTGTCCTGCGGGCGTGCGGGCCGGGAGGCGGCGACGACGGGGGCGAGCGCGAGGGCGCCGACGGCGGCGCCCAGCCCGCGCAACAGGTCCCGCCGCCGGCCGCGCACCGGGCCGGGTCTCGCCTGGCCCTTCGCTCCGGGTTCCGCACCCACTGCCAATCCGCCGACGCTGACGACCATCGTGTGCTCCTCGTCCGGTTCGCTTGTCCGTAGCGGTAACCGCCCGACGGCCCGAGGAGTGACGGAACGTGCTCCGAAAAGCCGACGGGCCCGGGCGCGCCGCCCGGGCCCGTCCGCCGCTGCCGTTACAGGCCGGGCCCGGTCACCAGCTCGGCGCCGGGCACGGTCTGCAGCACGGGGGTGAGCACACCCACCTGCGGCAGCTTCGGCTCCGGCAGGCCGAAGTTGTCGGCGTTCGGCGCGGTCAGCGGGGCGTCCACGCTCAGGCCCGGCGCCAGCGTGCGCAGGTCGGAGGCGGGGGCCTGGACACCGACGTGGTCGAAGTCGTCGCCCAGCACGTGCGGCAGCGGGGCGCGCAGACCGGCGCCGGGCAGGCCGCCGCTGACCGGCAGCTGCGGGATCACCCGGTCGGGGATGAGCCGGCCCTCGACGTACCGCGGGCCCTCGGGCGCGCCCGGCATCGGCACCGGGATCTCGCCGCCGAGCTTGGGCAGTTCGATGTTGAGGGACTTCTCGACGCCGTCCAGCGGCACCGGGACCGGGACCGTGCCGACCGCGGCGGCGGGGGCGGCGCTGGCCACCGCGGCCGCGACGCCCGTGACGACGGCGGCAAGAGTTCCTCGGGTGGTCGACTTCATCTCAGGTACGGTCCCTTCCAGGGTTCGGTGGATCGACGTCCGTACCGCACAACGAGCCCGCAATCGCCACCAGCGCACAATTCGCCCGACTGCCGCAGTAGTACGACCTACGCCGGTCAGCTCGTCCAGAAGTCCCACCAGCGCGTCAGGATCAGCATCCCGACGACACCGAGGTGCAGCACCGGCAGCACCCAGGTGAACTCGTCGAAGAACGCCCGCAGCCATCCGGGCGCGGGCAGGAACCGCTGCCGTACTACTAGCGAGACGACGTACCAGAACAGAATGATCGTGGCGATCCACGCCAGGACGCACCACAGGCACAGCGCGTTGATCCGGTACAGCGACTCGAACTGGAGCCAGGACACGAACCCGACCCCGAACAGGCAGCCGGCCGCGAAGGTCAGCCAGTACCAGCGGGGGAAGGCCACACCGGTCAGCAGGCTCACGCCGACGCAGATGACGATGCCGTAGGCGACCAGGCCCAGCATCGGGTTGGGGAACCCGAAGGCCGAGGCCTGGTCGCTCTCCATGACGCTGCCGCAGGACACCACCGGGTTCAGGCTGCATCCCGGAGTGAAGTCCGGGTCCTCCAGCAGCTTGAACTTGTCGATGGTGATGACCCAGGAGGCCAGCAGGCCGGCCGCTCCCGTGATCACCAGCAGGGCGGAGAAGGCGCGACTGCCGCCCGCGGTGCGTGTCATCAGCCGCGCAGGCTGCGGGCCGGCAGGACGACGTGCGCGGCGGCGTCGAGGGTCTCGTCGGCACCGGCGAAGGCGGCCAGCGCCTCCGGGTCCACCGGCTTGCCGGGCTCGGCCTCGGGCCAGGGGCGGGTGGTGAACACGAAGTAGGCGAAGCCGCGTTCCTCGACGGCCGCGAGCCACTCCGGCGGCGGGGCGCACTGGGCGTTGAAGCCGGGCATGTTGACGACGGCCGCGCCGGACTCGACGAGCAGGCTGACCGGGAGGCTGGGCCGGGCGGCGCCGTCGACGAGTTCGCCGCCGACGGGCAGTCCGTTGTTCTCCAGCAGCGCTTCGACGGCCTCGGCCGAGGCCTCCGGGCCCTGCGCGCCGTCGCCGAGGGTGTAGGCGAGGAGGTAGGGCATGTCGCCGTCGGGAGCCTCTCCGCTCCAGGCCATCACGACGAGCGTGCCCAGGTCGGCGGCGCGGTAGGCGCGGGTATCGCTTGAGGTTGAGGTCACCGCGCGACCTTATCGACGCGCCGGAAGGCCCCCGGGCCCGTTCTCACCCGCACGGGCGAGCGCCCGCGGCCTGTCCACACGAACGAGGGACGCGGCCTCGAACAGCGGCCGGAGCACAACGCCGAGGGCCGGTTCCGTGTGTCACGGAACCGGCCCTTTCGGCGCGCGGGGCGCAGGAATTCGGGGGGGGAAGTCAGCTCTGGAGGGGAAGCCCGCCGAGCAGGCCACCGCTGGAGTTCAGGGCGGTGGTGGCGCCCTTGACGGTGTTGAGCACGGAGTCCTTGTTCTCGGTGTCGAGCGCGTTCGACTGGTTCTGCACCGGCATCACGTCCAGCGGACCCTTGGTGAGCGTGTTCACGGCGCCGTTGAGGCTGGTGGGCGTGAGGTCGGCGGTGTCGTAGGCGAACGCGGGTGCGGCGGCACCGGCGATGGCCAGGGAACCGGCAACGACAGCGGCAGCCTTCAGGGACTTCATCGTGGTCCTTTCTTTCCGGCAACTCTTGTCACCAGAGGGAATTCTGACGCCGTGCCTAACGACCTTCCTGCGGACCGGAAACCCCGGGCGACGTAATTGGGCTTTCATGAAAAAGGCGTGGTGCCGGCCTCGGGAAGAGACCGGCACCACGGCATTCGGTGAGGGCTGCTCAGCTGGTGGGCAGCAGACCGCCCGTCGGCAGCGCGGGCGGCGACACCGGCAGGGCGGGCGGCGACACGGGCAGCGCCGGCGGGGCGACCGGGAGGTCGACCGGCAGGCTCGGCAGCGGCGGCAGGCCGGCCAGGCTGGGGGCGGGCAGTCCGCCGCCGAGCAGCGTGGCGGCGAGGACGTTGACGAGGCCGGTCAGTACCCCGGTGACGGCCGGGACGACCTGAGCGACGTCCCCGGAGGTGACGGCCGCGAGCAGGGTGTCGACCGCCTTCTGCAGGGCGGCCAGCGCGTCGCCGACGAGGTCGGCGGGGAGCTCGGCGGCGGGCGCCTTGGAGTCGCCGCTCCTGTCGTCGCTCCTGTCGTCGCTCGTGTCGTCGCTCGTGTCGTCGCTCTTGGGGAGCGAGGGCAGAGCCGGCACGGCGGGCACGGCGGCGGCCGGGTCGACCGGGAGGGCGGCGGCGGGGTCGGCGGGCAGCGCGGCGGCCGGGTCGGCCGGTACCGCCGGGGTCTCCGGGAGCGTCGGCGGGGTGACCGGCGCGGCCGCGGTGACCTTGGCGATGGCCTCCTTCACGGCGTCACCGAGCGCGGCCGCGTCCGCGGCCGGCAGCTGGCCGTTGTCGGCCTTGAGTACGGAGTTCAGCAGGTCGGTGACGGGGGTGAGCACGGTGCCGAGGTCACCCAGGCCCTTCACCTGGGCGAGGAGCGCGTCCGCGCCGGGGACCGGCACTGCGGACGCCGCCTCGATGCGCTCGCGCTTCGACTCGGTTTCGACCGCCACCGCGGCTGGTGCGGCGATTCCGATGAGGACGGCGGCGCTGAGTGCGGCGGACGCAATACGCCGTGCGGGCAGAGCACGCATGGGAAATTACCTTTCGGTGTGGGACAAACCTGTGCCCACCGTGAAAGCGCTCACCGCGCTCTGCAACCGAGCGAATCCACTGCGTGACCGCACCTCATCCGCGTCACCCCTGGTGAGGCGGCCTGTCAAGCACCAACACCCGCTCGCCGCACCTACCCCCCATTCGGGGCAACGCGAACCGCAACGCGAACCGCAACGCGAACCGGCCGCCCTGCCGTGGCGGATCCACGGAAAGGCGGCCGGGAAAGGGGCTCGCTGCGACGTCAGTCGTTGACGCAGGTGTTGCCGAACGCCGGGTTCAGCAGACCGATCACGTTGACCGTGTTGCCGCAGACGTTGACCGGAATGTGGACCGGAACCTGGATGACGTTGCCCGACAGCACACCCGGGGAGTGGGCGGCGGCGGCGTGCGCGTCACTGTCGGCGGCGGCGATGCCGGCGCCACCCGCAACGGCCGCGGCGGCAGCGGACGTAAGGACCAGGCCCTTCGCGATACGCGACATGGAGAGGTGCTCCTTGGAGTTGTCACAAACACCCGGGCGGGGATGCCCGGCGCTGTGTCAACGCGCGGCGCTCACCGGGGTTGTGCCGCCAATGGAGTGATCTCGCGACAGGCCCGGCTTCACCATTCCGACACACTTGGCACGTTTCGCCGGATTAATACGGATAGCGGCTAGAGTTGCGGACCTCCTGAAGCACCCCTATTGCAAGCAAATCGCACCTTTTCCGAAAGGTCACCGCCGGTCATGCGCCATTCCCCGGGCCTGCTGTTGCGCCGTGCGACGGTGGGCGTCCTCGCTCTCGCCACGATCTGGGCCCCCGGCGCCGCCCGGGCCACCGCCCCGCCCGCCCCGGAGTCCGCGCGCCTGGCCTTCGCGGAACGGCATCAGGCGCTCCAGCACGGGGGGATCGTCCGCGCGGCCAACGCCTCGATCAGCTGCCGTACGACGACGGCTCAGGACTGCGCGGCCGCCCGCACCGGCCCGGCCGGCGCCAACAGCCGGCTCGACATGTTCTACGTCGACGTCGACAGCGACCCGAACACCTACAACTCCTCCCGCGCCGAGGTCCGGATGCCGGCCGGCTCCCGGGTGACGTACGCGCGCCTGTACTGGGGCGGCAACCTCCGTGTGGGTGAGCAGAAGCCGTCGGCGGACAACGGGCGGGTGCTGATCGCCGAGCCGGGCGGCCAGTACGAGGCGGTCCTCGCGGACACGGTCGTCGGGCATCGCGTGGCACACGGCGCGGACGCCTTCCAGGCCTCGGCGGACGTCACGAAGCTGGTGCGGGAGAGCGGTTCGGGGCTGTACACGGTGGCGCAGGTCAATGTGGCCATGGGCAGGTCGGCGGCCGGGGCGTGGGGCGGCTGGACGCTGGTCGTGGCGTACGAGAACCCCGAGGAGCCGCTGCGGCACCTCGCCCTGTGGGACGGGTTCGACGCGCTGAACTCCCGTGCCGGACAGCTCATCCGGCTGAGCGGAATGCCGTTCCCGAAGGGGGCGCGCGGATACGCCGGGCTGGTGGCGTACGACGGGGACCGCGGCCGTAGGGGTGACGCGCTGACCGTCGCGGGGGTCCCGCTCGGCGACCCGGCCAACCCCCGCGACGACGTCCTGAACTCGACGATCAGCGAGCCCGGGGCGGCTCCGGCGGAGCGTGCGCCCGCGTACGCGAACACGCTCGGCTACGACTCCGACGTGTTCGAACTGGACCCGGCGCTGCGGGCCGGTGGTGACCAGCTGGCCTTCCGGCTCGTTTCCCAGCGGGACGCGGCGTGGGCCGGCGTGCTCTTCGTCGCCGTCGACGCCCAGCAGTGAGGCGCGTTCCCGCCCGTCCCGAGCGACACCCGTGAGCGAGGAAACCGCGCAATGCACCAGTCAGCCACCGACCCTCCGCCGCGGGTCCTGCACCTCACCCAGCCCGTGGACGGCGGGGTCGCGCGGGTCGTTACGGACCTGGCCCGGGCCCAGCTCGCGGCCGGCCTGCACGTCACCGTCGCCTGCCCGGACAGCGCACTGAGTGCCGCACTGCGGGCGCTGGGCGCCGACGTACGGCACTGGTCCGCGACCCGCTCCCCGGGTCCGACACTCGTTCGAGAGGTACGTCATCTCGCGCGCGTGATCGAGGACGTGGGCCCCGATCTGGTGCACGCCCACAGCGCGAAGGCCGGGCTTGCCGGGCGGCTCGCCGTGCGGGGGCGGATCCCGACCGTGTTCCAGCCGCACGCCTGGTCGTTCGAGGCGGTCGGCGGGCCCCTGGCGGCCATGGCGCTCAACTGGGAGCGGCAGGGGGCGCGTTGGGCCTCGCGGACGGTGTGTGTGAGCGAGGCGGAGCGCATGACCGGGCTGCGCGCCGGGATTCGCGCCAAGTGGTCGGTGATCCCCAACGGCATCGACCCGGAGCGCTTCCACCCGGCCGCCGTCGGCACCGTACGCTCCGGGCTTCTGCCGGAGGTCGATCCGCGGGCCCCGTTGGTGGTGTGCGTGGGGCGGCTGTGCCGGCAGAAGGGGCAGGACGTGCTGCTCCAGGCGTGGGGCTCGGTGGCGCGGCGGGTTCCCGGGGCCCGGCTGGTGCTGGTCGGGGACGGGCCGGACGGGGTGTCGCTGCGGGCCCGCGCGCCGCGGTCGGTGCTGTTCGCGGGGGCTGTCGCCGATGCCGCCCCCTGGTACCAGGCCGCCGACCTGGTCGTCCTGCCCTCGCGCTGGGAGGGGATGGCGCTCGCCCCGCTGGAGGCGATGGCCTGCGGGCGGCCCGTGGTGGTGACGGACGTGGACGGCGCCCGGGAGAGCCTGCCGGCCTCGCTCGCGCCGCACTGCCTGGTGCCGCCGCGGGACCCGGCGGGTCTGGCCGACGCCGTTGCCGGGCTGCTCGGCGATCCGCTGCTGTGCGAGTCGCTCGGCCACCAAGGACGCCGGCACGTCCTGTCCACGCACGACGTGCGGCACACCGCCGAGCGGATCGCGGACCTCTACCGCGAACTGCTGGGGCGTGAAGTGCCCACCGAGTACAGGGAGTCCATCCACTCGTGACTGCCGAAAGCACCGTCCCCTCGCCCGCCGGGCAGCCACGGGATCCCGGTTTCTCGCCCCTCTCGGTCATGCCGTCGCGCCGCACCGCCGCCGGCTTCCGCTTCCCGGCGCGCAGACCCCGCCCGCGCCCCGCCTCGCCGCTGCCCCTGCTGGCCGCCGACGGCGCCGCCGCCTGCACGGGTGCCCTGGCCCTGAGCCGCCCGATCCTGGTCGGGCTGCTGGTGACCGCCTCCCTGCTGCTGCGCCCGCACCTGCCCCGGCCCACGACCGGCGTGCTGGACGAACTGCCCGCGCTCTGCGGCCGGATCGCGGTGGCCTGGCTGGCGCTGGCGGCCGCGGTGGCCACGTACGCCCCGCACCACGCCCTGTCCGCGCGCACCCTCCTGTTCGGCTTCCTGCTCCAGTCGGCGGCGGGCTGCGCGGGCCGCGGCCTGGTGCACTGGCGGCGGCGCACGGCGCTGCGGGACCGCCCGCGCGCCGCGCTCGTCATCGGCCCGGCGGCGACCGCGCAGCGCGTGTCCGCCGGAGTGCTGCGCCATCCGCGGTGCGGGGTGCGCCCGGTGGGCATCGTCGCCGAGGACCCGGACGGCACCGAGGGCCTGCCCGTGCTGGCGACCGGCGGGGAGGTCGAACGGGCGCTCATCCAGAACGGCGTACGCGACGTGCTGGCCGTGCATCCGTCCGTACGCTCCGAACAGGCGCCGCTGCTGCGGGCGTTGGCCGAGTCGGGGTGCACGGTGTGGGAGGTCGACGCGGACTCCCCCGCGTACACCACCCGGGGCCAGCTCGCCGGGTTCGCCTGCCGGCGCCTGGACCTGGGGACGACCCGGCGGCGCGGCAGTGCGGGCAAGCGGATGCTGGACATGACGGTGTCCGGGACGCTGCTGCTGCTGGTCAGCCCGCTGCTGCTGGTGTGCGCAGTGGTGCTGCGGGTGACCGACGGACCCGGCGTGGTCTTCCGGCAGGAGCGCATCGGCAAGGACGGGCGCCCCTTCACGCTGCTGAAGTTCCGCACCCACCGCCCGGTCGACGAGCACGAGGCGGCGACCCGCTGGAGCGTGGCCGGCGAGGTGCGCATGTCGTGGTTCTGCCGCTTTCTGCGCCGCACCTCGCTGGACGAGCTGCTCCAGCTGTGGAACGTCCTGCGGGGCGACATGAGCCTGGTCGGTCCGCGCCCCGAACGCCCGTACTTCGTCGCGAAGTTCAGCCAGACCTACCCCGGTTACGCGGCCCGTCACCGGATGCAGACCGGCATCACCGGTCTGGCCCAGATCCAGGGACTGCGCGGCGACACCTCCATCGAGGACCGGGCGCGCTTCGACAACGCCTACATCGACAACTGGTCGCTGTGGCAGGACGTCTGCATCCTGCTGCGCACGGCCGCCGCGCTCGTGCGTCCGACGGGGAGCTGAACCGATGACCAGCCTGGCACTGACCGCGCCCCGCGCCCGGTCCCTCTCCCCGGTCCTGCCGGTGGTGGCCGTCGTGGCCCTGGTGGGGCTGCCCCTCGGACCGGGCGGCGAGGGCGGCGCGGGCCCGGCCGACGCGCTCTCCGCACTGGTGGTGCTGTACTGCGCGATCCGTCTCGTACGGGACCGGCGGCGCCCCCTGTCCCGTACCGCCGCCGTGGTGCTGGGCCTGCCCGTGGTGGGGCTGGCGGTCGCGGCCATGGGGGCGTCGTCGCCGGGGGCCGGGCTCACCGGCATGGGCCGCTATCTCCAGGTGTTCGTGCTGGTCCCGGCCGCCGTGCTGCTGCTGATCCGGGACCGCGCCGACTTCCGGCTGCTGGCCTGGTCGTTCGTCGCCCTCGCGGGATGGCAGGGAGCCGTCGGCGTGCACCAGTACGTCACCGGGACCGGCGCCTCCTACCAGGGCGAGACCATCCGGGCGGTCGGCACCTTCGGGGCGCAGGACGTGATGGGCATGGCGACCGTCGTCTCCTTCGGGCTGGTGTGCGCGGTGGGCCTGGCCCTGGGCCGCACGCCGCTGCGGCAGCGCGCGGTCGCCGCCGTCTGCGCCGTGGCGCTGCTGCTGCCGCTCGCGCTGTCCTTCAGCCGGGGCGCGTGGATCGCGACCGCGCTGACATGCACGGTGCAGCTGGCGCTCGCCGGGCTGCGCCGCGCGCTGAAGGTGGGCGCTGCCGTGGCCGCGGCGGGGGTGATCCTGGTGGGCGGGTTCGGGATCGGCACGGCGATGCTCCAGGAGCGGATCAGCAGCATCACCCAGGTCACCGACGCACCCGACCAGTCCGTCACCGACCGGTACACGATGTGGGCGGCGGCCGTCGGCATGTGGCGCGAACAGCCGCTGACCGGCGTGGGGTTGAAGGGCTTCCCCGAGCACCGGGACGCGCACGCCTCGCTCGCGCTGTCCTCGGGCAGCGACACCGAGGGCGCGGGTGCCGCGTATGTGAAGCAGCCGCTGCTGTCCCCGCACAACATGTATCTGCTGATCCTCGCCGAGCAGGGCCTGATCGGCCTGCTGGCGCTGGCGGGCGGCTGGCTGGCGCTGTTGGTGTGCGCCCTGCGGAAGGTCCTGCGGCGCGGCCCCGGCCTCGACTGCGGGCTGGTCGCCTGCGGGCTGCTGGTGTGGCTGCTCGTCGACTTCGCGTACGCCGACATCGGCGGCCCGTCGACCGTGCTGACCGCGCTCTGCCTAGGCCTTGCGGGGTGGTTCGGGCTGAGCGGCGCCTCCGAGGAGGCCGCGGCGCGATGACGGTGACGCCTCCTCGGACCGGCGCCGACGTGACGCTTCCGTCGGCGCGTTCCGGTGACCCCGGGCCGGTCCGGGACGGCACCGAACTCGCCCCTGTGTCCCGGAAGTTCCTTGCCCGCGCCACCCTGGTCACGGCGGTGCTGTCCATCGCCGGCGCCCTGCTGGGACTGGCCCGCGACCAGGCGCTGGCCCGGCTGTTCGGGGCGGGGAGCGAGACGGACGCCTTTCTCGTGGCGTGGACGGTGCCGGAGTTCGCCTCGACGCTGCTGATCGAGGACGGTCTGGCCTTCGCGCTGGTCCCGGCGTTCAGCCTGGCGCTGGCCCGCCGCGCGCAGGGCGCCCCCGGCGATCCGGTGCGGTCGCTGGTCGCGACCACGCTCCCCCGGCTCACGCTGACCCTCGTGGGCGCCGCCGCCCTGGTCGTCATGACCGCCCCCTACCTGGTCGAGGCGCTCGCCCCCGGGCTGCCCGACCGGGCGCTCGCCGTGGACTGCACCCGGCTGACCGCGACCTGCGTGCTCAGCTTCGGGCTCGCCGGGTACTGCAGCGCGGCGCTGCGGGCGCACCGGCGGTTCCTGGCCCCGGCCGCGATCTACGTGGCGTACAACACGGGCATCATCACGGCGATGTTCGTGCTCGGCGGGCACTGGGGGGTGCGCTCGGCGGCCGTGGGAGTGGCGGTGGGCGGCGCCTTGATGGTGGCGGTCCAACTCCCCTTCGTATTCAGGCAGTTGCGGCGCAAGGCGACCGTGACCGAGGAGGCGGGAGCCACGGAGGGACAGGCCGTCGCCCTCGCCCTGGTGGCGACCGTGCTGCTGTTCGCGCTGTGCCGCCAGTGCCAGGTCCTCATCGAGCGGTACCTCGCCTCCACCCTGCCCGCAGGGTCCATCTCGCACCTGAACTACGCGCAGAAGGTCGCCCAGATCCCGATGACGCTGTCGCTGATGCTGTGCACCGTCACCTTCCCGGTGGTGGCGCGGGCGCTGGCCGAGGGCGATGTCGAGCGGGCCCGCACCCGAGTGGAGCGCGATCTGGCCCTTGCCGCGTGCGTGGTGCTGCTGGGCGCCGCGACGGTGATCGCCTGCGCGCCGCAGATCGTCGAAGTCCTCTTCCAGCGCGGCGCGTTCACCGCACAGGACACCGCGGCGACCGCCGGCGTGATGCGCGTGTACGCCCTCGGGCTGCTCGGCCAGACCCTGGTCGGCGCCCTGGTCCGCTCGTACTTCTCGGCGGGCCGTCCCACCTGGTTCCCGGTCGCCGTGATGACCGTCGGCATCGTCGTGACGTCCTGGATCGGCGCCTGGACCGTGGGCCCCTGGGGCGTGTCCGGGATCGCCGCCGCGAACGCCGCCGGCATCACCGTCACCGCCGCCCTGCTGCTCGCCGGCATGGGCGAGCGGCGCAGCGTCGCGATCCGCACCCGGCGGGTGCTGCACGAGCTGAGCCGACCGGTGCGCGCGGCGGTGGTCGCGACCGTGGCCGGGGCCTTCGCCGCCGCCCGCTTCGACTCCGCCCTGCCCGGCCTGGCCGCCGGTGCCGCGACGGTGGTCGCCGTCTTCGTCCTGCTCGGCTGGGCCATCGGCGCCCAGGGAATCGCACCCGCCCTCCACTCCGTACGTTCCGTCACGCGAAGGCTCTGCCATGTCCGTAACCGTTGAGACCGGCCCGGTCCCGTGGGTGGCGATGTACCACTCCGTGGGCGACTGCTCGGACGACCCGTATCGCATCACCGTCACCCCCGACCGCCTCGACGAACAGCTCGCCCGGCTCGGCCGGCGCGGTCTGCGGGGCGTGTCCATGGCCGACCTGCTGGCCGCCCGCGCCCGCGGCGAGGGCCGGGACCTGGTCGGGCTCACCTTCGACGACGGGTACGCCGACTTCCTCGCCGGCGCCCTGCCGGTGCTGCGCCGCCACGGCTGCGGCGCCACCCTCTTCGTCCTCCCCGGCCGCCTCGGCGGCGACAACGCCTGGGACCCGCTGGGTCCGCGCAAACCCCTGCTGACCGCGGACGGCATCCGGCGGGCGGCCGAGGCGGGCATCGAGATCGGCTCGCACGGCCTGACCCACGTCGACCTCACCAAGGCGGACGACGCGCGACTCCGCGCCGAGACCGCCGAAAGCAGAGCACTGCTCTCGGAGTTGATCAGTGCTCCGGTCACCGGTTTCTGCTACCCCTACGGCACGGTCGACCAGCGGGCCGTCGACGCCGTACGGGACGCCGGATACGCCTACGGCTGCGCCATCGACCCCGGCCCGCTCAGCAGCCTGCTTGCCATCCCGCGCGTGCACATCGGCCAGAACGACACCGCCGTACGCCTCTACCTCAAGCACCGGCTGCACCGGCTGCGCCGCCGTCCCGTGGCAGGCCTGCGATGAAGGCGCTGCACATCATCACCGGCCTCGGTGTGGGCGGCGCCGAGCAGCAACTGCGGCTGCTGATCAGGCACTTGCCGGTCGGCTGCGACGTCGTGACGCTCACCAACCCGGGCGCGGTCGCCGACGGACTGGTCGCCGACGGGGTGCGCGTCGTCCACCTCGGCATGACCGGCAATCGCGACCTGGCCGCCCTCCCCCGCCTGACCCGCCTGATCCGCACCGGCGGCTACGACCTCGTCCACACCCACCTCTACCGCGCCTGCCTCTACGGCCGCCTCGCCGCCCGCCTCGCCGGGGTGCGGGCGGTCGTCGCCACAGAACACTCCCTCGGCGACTCGCAGATGGAGGGCCGCAGGCTCGGCGCGGGCGTGCGCGGCCTGTATCTGGCGGGCGAGCGGCTCGGCCGGATGACCGTCGCCGTCTCCCCCACGGTCGCCGACCGCCTCAAGCGCTGGGGCGTGCCCGCACAGCGCATCGAGGTCGTCCCGAACGGCATCGACCTCGACCGCTTCCGCTTCGACCCGGTCCAGCGCCTGCGCACCCGCCGCCGCCTCGGCCTGCCCGAGGACGCCTACGTCGTGGGCGGCATCGGCCGGCTCACCGCGGGCAAGGACTTCGCCACCGTGATCCGGGCCCTCGACCGGCTCCCGGACGACTGCTGGCTGCTGCTGGTCGGCGGCGGCCCGGAGGAGAACGTGCTGCGGCGCATCGCGCACGAGGCAGGCGTCGCCGACCGGGTCCTGTTCACCGGCGAACGCCCATACGTGCCCGACGGCACCCCCGGCCCCGACCTGCCCGCGCTCACGTCCGCGATGGACCTGTTCGCCTCGCCGTCCCCGGAGGAGGCCTTCGGCCTGGCGGCCGTGGAGGCCCTGGCGTCCGGACTGCCGGTGCTCTACGCCTCCTGCCCGGCGATCGAGGACCTCCCGCGCCACTTCGCGCCGGCCGCACGCCGGGTGCGGGGCGGCCCCGCGGACTTCGCCCGCGCCATTGCCGCGGCCCGCGCCGAGGGCCCGCGCCCGCGCACCGCGCCCGAGGCCGCCCTGCACTACGGCATCACCCGCAGCGCCGACCGCCTGATGGACGTGTACACGGCGATCACGACAGCCCCCGCATTGTCCCCATCACCCCAGGGAGTCAGTCCGTCATGACCGAGAACCCCCGCCCGCTCACACCACTGACCCGCGCCAAGGCCCTGCCACCCTGGTCCCTGCTCGCCGCCGGTGTCCTCGCCGGCGGCGTGCTCGGCGGCGCCTACGGCGTCGTCAAGACGCCGACCTACACAGCCACCAGCTATGTCGTCGCCGTCCCCACCGAGAAGTCGGACCCGGCCTCCGCGCTCGGCTTCGCCCAGGCCTACGGCCGGGTCGCCACGCAGCTCGCGGTGCTCGGGGACGCGCAGGTGTGGGCGGGGGTGCCGGTGAAGACGCTGAAGGAGAGCGTGCAGACCGCGACCTCGCCGGACGCCCCGATGGTCGCCGTCACCGCCACCTCCACCCGCGCGGACCTCGCCGCCGACATGGCCAACGCCGTCTCCCGCGCCCTGACCCGGCACGCCAACGACGGCGCCGACTCCACCAACGTCAAGCTCCAGCAGTTCGCCCGCGCCACCAAGCCCACCGACCCGTCCTCGGCCGGACCCGTGGTGACCGGCCTGGTCGGCGCGAGCGCGGGCGGTCTGCTGGGCGGTCTCGTGCTGCTGGTCCGGCCGCGGCGGACCGCCGAAGCGCCCGGCCGCCCGGCCTCCGTGCCCGGTCCGGCCGTCGCCGCCGACGCCCACGGCCAGCTGTGACGCACACGACGGAACTCGTCACGGACGACACCGTCTTCGCCGGCCTCGCCCCGGACTGGGCGCGGCTGTACGGCCGGTGCTCCACCGCGACCCCGTTCCAGAGCCATGCCTGGCTGCACTCGTGGTGGCTGTCGTACGGCCGCCCCGGCCGACTGCGGCTGCTCCTGGTGCGCGACGGAGGCGAACTCGTCGCCGCCGCGCCCCTGATGCGCGTACGCCGTCCCGTACCCTCCCTCGTGCCGCTCGGCGGGGCGATCTCCGACTACGGGGACGTCCTGATGGACGACGAGCGCGGCGAGAAGGCGGCCGCCGCGCTCACCGAGGGGCTCGCCGCCGCGGCCCGCACCGCGCTGGTCGACTTCCGCGAGGTACGGCCGGGCGGCGCGGCCGAGCGGATCTACGACCACTGGCCCGGGCCCCGGCGCCGGGTGGCCGACTCGCTCTGCCTGGAGCTGCCCGCCGTACCGATGGAGGAGCTGGTGGCCCGGCTGCCGTCGGCGAAGGCACAGCAGCGGGTGCGGGCCAAGCTGCGCAAGCTGGCCTCGCTCGGGGTCGAGCGGCACGTGGTGGCGCCGGACGAGGTCGACAAGGCGCTGCGGCGGCTGCTGGAGCTGCATCAGTTGCAGTGGCAGGGGCGGAAGGTGACGTCCGAGCACCTGCGGCCCCGGTTCTGCGAGCACCTGGTGCGCTCGGTCGAGCCGATGGTGCGCTGCGGTGACGCGGTGGTCACCGAGTTCCGCCTCGCCGACGACGTGGTGGCCGTCGATCTGACGCTGTTGTCGGGGCGGCTGGCCGGCGGCTATCTGTACGGCGCCCATCCGTGCCTCAGGGAGCGCAAGGCGGACGTGGCGGTGATGCTGCTCGACGCGTGCAGCGAGCACGCCCGGGGCACGCTGAGCCTGCTGCGCGGGAACGAGCCGTACAAGCAGCACTGGCGTCCCGAACCGGTCGTCAACCAGCGGCTGCTGCTGGCCCGGCGCCGCACCGCCCCGCTGCTGGCGGCGGCGCTGTGCGACGTCGCCGCGCGGCGACGGGGCAAGGAGCTGGTGCGCCGCTGGAGGGAGCGCGACGGTGGCGGCAGGTCCTGACGGGCCTGCCGCCACCCGGGGTTCACCTGTTGCGCGACCACCAGTCGAAGCGCAGGCACAGTTTCCCGCCGAGCCAGTACTCCACCCAGTCGCCCAGGTCCAGCGGCGAGCAGTCGGGCGGTGTGGTGGGCTCGACCGGAGTCGGCGTCGGTTCGACCGGCGTCGGCGTCGGCGAGGGGTCGTCGGTGCGGCCGAACAGAACCGACCGGTAGACCTCGGACGAGGCGGGGTTGTCCTCGCACTGCCACACGCCGTGCGGGCAGTAGTCGGTCAGCGTGTTGTACAGCGGCTTGTGCTCGTCCATCCAGGCGAGCATCCGCCGCATGTACTCGGCGTTGTCGCCGTTGCGGAAGAGTCCCCATTCGGGATAGGAAATGGGCTTGCCGTGGGATTTGGCGAAGTCCACGTGTTCCTGAAGTCCGTAGGGCTCTTTCACCTGCTCGTCGAACGCCATTCCGCGCGGTTGGTCGTACGAGTCCATTCCGATGACGTCGACGGTGTCGTCACCCGGATAGCACTGCGTCCAGGGAACGGCGTCCCGGCCGCGGGTCGGGGTGAAATCGAAGCGGAATTCCTGGCCCGGCACCGAACGCATGGTGGTGACGATCCTGTTCCAGTACTTCTTCCAGGCCTCCGGGTCCGGCCCGCACCGATGGGTGTACGTGATGCCGTTCATCTCCCAGCCGAGCACGATCACCGTGTCCGGCACCTGCAGCTCCACCAGCCGCTCGGCCAGGGCGCGGTAGTGGTGGTCGAAGTAGCCGGCGGCGCCCCGCCGCAGCAGCAGCCGGACCTCGGCGTCGGAGACGTGGTCCTCGTTGCGCTCCAGCATGGGGACGTTGAGGACGAGCATCCGGTCGTCCTGCTCGCGCCGCCAGTCCGCCCACACGTCGAGGAAGCCGGGGGCGCCCTCGATATTGCTCCACCGGTCGCCCGGCAGATAGGTGTGGCCGACGCGCAGTTCGGCGCCGCCGAGCCAGCGGCTGAGCTCGGCGATCCGGGCCACGCCGCGGGGGCCGTAGTCGAGGTAGGCGCCGAAGGCGGGGACGTCCTTCCTGGGCTCCTCGGCCGGCTCGGGGGTGATGCCCGGCGCCGGCTCGATCACCGCGGGCGCCGTGGGCGTCGGAGCGGGAGGGTCGGCGACCCGCACCACCCCCGCGCCCGCGGCGAATCCAGGACCGGACGCCAGGGCGGCGGACGCGGCGACCATTGCCGCGACACAAGCCAGCCGCCGGCGGGACCGTGCCGGTCGCTGTTGTGGGGCCATGCCTGCTCCTTTCTCCACTCTCGCTCGGATACGGATGACTGAGCCTCACTGACACTCAGTCATATGAACAGGAATTACGCCAGCGCCGTTACGGCTTTCGAGTGCCGCGCTCGCCCGACCGAAGGAATTTGAATACGTGCCACTGTTCGACACCCGGGTCCCCGCGGTACTGCTGCGAATCGACCGGAATCCCTTTCACCACGGCACGCTGGGTGCCGTGCGCTCCCTCGGCAGGGCGGGCGTGGATGTGCACGTGGTCGCCGACTGCACGGCAAGTCCCGTACGCGCCTCGCGCTTCGTACGGCAACTGCATCCACCGCCGCCGCCCGGCGCCGCCCTCGGTGACATCGCGGTGGCGCTGCGCCGGGTGGCCGCCGGGATCGCGCGTCCCGCCGTGCTGATCCCGATGGACGACGCCGGTGCCGTAGCGGTGAGCCGGCTGCGCGAGGAGTTGGCGCCCGCCTATCTGCTGCCGCAGCAGCCCGGCCGGCTGCCCGAACGGGTGGCCGACAAGGCCGGGCTGGCCGAGCTGTGCGCGGCGGCGGGCGTGCCGCAGCCGCGGACCGTCGTCCCGGACAGCGCGGACCAGGCGGCTCGCGCGGCCTGGCGGCTGGGGCTGCCCGTGGTCGCGAAGTGGAGCCGGCCCTGGCTGCTGCCGACGGACAGCGGGCTGCGCAGCACGGTCGTCGTGCGCTCGGCCCAGGAGGCACGGGCGCTGTACGAGCGATCGCCGGAGGCGGGCAGCCGGCTGCTGCTCCAGGAGTTCCTGCCGCCGACACCGGACGGCGACTGGTTCTTCCACGGCTATGCCGACCGCTCCGGCGCGGTGCGCGGCGGCGGTCCGGGCGTCAAGCAACTGTCCTGGCCGCGCGGCGCGGGCCTGACGGCGGTGGGCCGGTGGACGCCCAACCCGCAGGTGCAGGCGCTCGCCGAACGCCTGGTCGGCGAGCTCGGCTACCGCGGCATCCTCGACCTCGACTTCCGTCGCTGCACCACGACCGGCCGGTACCACCTGCTCGACTTCAACCCGCGCCCCGGCGCCCAGTTCCGCCTCTTCACCGACACCGCGGACCTGGACGTCGTACGCGCCCAGCACCTGGACCTGACCCACCGTCCGCTGCCGGACGGCTCACCGCGCTCCGGGCGGCTGTTCGTGGTGGAGAACTACGCGCCGCTGACCGCGCTGCGCCCGGCGCCGGACGGCCGGGAGGCGGCCTGGTACGCGCGGGACGACCGCGCTCCCGGCTGGGCGATGTGGGCGCTGTGGACGGCCCACGTCGCCCGCCGCCTGCTGGCCCGTCTGCGCCGCGCGCCCTCGACGGACCGGGCACACGCGCGCGTGGTCCGCCAGGTGCCTCCCACCCTCGACACCGACGTGACCGACGACGAGAAAGCGAGCAGCTGCTGACGTACGACCTGCTGGTGGTGGGCGCGGGTCCGTACGGTCTGTCCGCCGCGTCCCACGCGGCGGCGGCCGGGCTGAGCCTGCGGGTCCTCGGCCGGCCGATGGCGTCCTGGCGCGACCACATGCCGCGCGGGATGTACGACGGCGAGACCCTGCACGCCCGCACGGTGGCACTGGCCGTGGGCGTCATGCCCTTCGTGGAGATCCCCCGGCCCCTGCGCAGCCTGCCCCCGTCGCTCGTCTCCCACAGCAGTCACCACAACGCGGCCCGGCTCCGCTGGAACGACGTCCCACCCCCCTGGGACCGCCCCTGGTGGCGGTCGGCCCGCTCCCCGCACACCGGCCTGGGCCCGGCGGGCGCCTGGTGGCTCCGCGACCGGGTCGAACCGGCCGTCGAGGTCCTGCTGGGCCACGAGGTGGCAGCGGCGGGCGCGACGGCGTCCGGGGTACGCCTGGAGCTGACGGAGGGCGCCTCACTGGAGACCGAACACGTCATCGCGGCAACGGGGTTCAGAGCTACCCGAAACCGTCCGACCCTGCTCTCCGAACGGCTCCCCGCACATCGCCCGCGACTTCGAGTCCTCCCACCCGGACCTGTTCCTGGCGGGCCTGACGACAGCGTCCGCCTACGGCCCAGCCATGCGCTTCGTGTACGGGGCGACGTACACGGCGGGGGCGTTGGTACGCGGGGTGCAGCGACGGCTGCGGGCCGGGGCGGGGGCGGTTCTGCACGGCCAGGTCGCGGGCGGTCGTGTGGGGGCGGCGGCCCGCTGGAGAAGGGCTGCGGACGCGGCGCGGGTGCCGGACACGCGTGGCGTCCGGCACCCGTCGCACAGCTCACCGACGGGAGGCGGCTCGGCCTCGTCGGTACAGAACGGCTCCGGCCGCGATCAGCGCGGCACTGGCACCGGACGCGGCCAGCATGGCCTCGTTGCTGCCGGTGTCGGGCATGGTGGGCGGCGGCCCGCCGGGGGGACCCGGGGGCTGGTCGCCACCGGGGGGAGGCGGCGTCGTGGAAGGCGGCGTCGTCGTGGGCGGCGTCGTGTGGGGTGGGGTCGTCGTGGGCGGCGGCTGGTCACCACCCGTCGGAGGCGGCGTCGTGTGGGGCGGCGTCGTCGTGGGAGGCGGTGTCGTGTGCGGGGGCGTCGTGTGCGGGGGCGTCGTGTGGGGCGGCGTCGTCGGCGTGTCGCCGTAACCGCCCTCCGAGTCCCCGCCGTTCTCGCAGTCGTTGCCGTACGCCGGGTTGAGCGCGCTGATCACGTCCACGGTGTTCCCGCACAGGTTCACCGGCACATCCACCGGGACCTGCGTGTTGTTCCCGGACCCGACCCCGGGCGACCCCTCGGTCGAACCGTGCGCCGAGGTGCCCGAACCGCCTTCGTCCGAGCCGTAGTCGGAGCCGTAGCCACCGCTCTTGTCCGAATCCGAGCCGTTGGCACATGAGTTGCCGAACGCCGGGTTGAGCGCGGCGACCAGGTTGCCGGAGTTCCCGCAGGCGTTGACCGGCACTTCGACCGGCGCCTGGACGTTGTTGCCGGACAGGACGCCCGGCGAATCCTTGGTGGCCCCGCTCGCGCCCGTGTCGGCGAGGGCGGGACTGCCGCACAGGGACAGAATGCTTGTCGCGGCTGCTGCCGCGACCATTCCCCTACTCAGGGTCTGTCGCAATCTCGTTGTCTTCCTGCTTGAAGAAGTGGGAAAAGCCGGCCTTGGAACGGGGAGAAGGTGTCCAAGGCCGGCCGTGGCACAGCCGGGCGGCTGGTGCGTTACGTCGTCAGTCGTTGACGCAGGTGTTGCCGAACGCCGGGTTCAGCAGGGCGATGACGTTCACGGAGTTGCCGCACACGTTGACGGGAACGTGCACGGGAACCTGGATCACGTTGCCCGAGAGGAACCCGGGAGAACCGATGGCGGCAGCCTCGGCGCCCGCGTCGGCGAACGCCGGCGTGGCCATGCCCAGGGCCAGGATCGCGCCCGCGACGACAGCAGCGCTCTTCTTCATGGACTTTCCCTTCTCTGCGGTCATGCCCCTTTGTCGACCGAAGCCGAGCGAGCACAGCTTGAATGGCTCGCACCATGACCGGCAGGCTGTAGAACGAGGGATAGACAGCCGAAGAAACTACGGAACGCGAGTCGCCGGTTAATTCACTCGAACGCCTTCGCAGAATTGACACCAAAGATCCACAGGAGCGTTCCTGCAGAGCTGAAACGCTTCGCCTGGGTGAAGAAAAGCAAAGTATTTACCAGCGCATCGAAACCGCCCGGGCGGTCCGCAGGGAATGCGAACCTGCCCGGGCGGTTTACGAAGTGACGAGGGATCAGCCGTTGCCCATGCCATTGCCGGACAGCGCCGAGATGTCGCTGAGGATGTGCGACAGCGGCTCGTCACCCTTGGCCTGGGTGGAGTTGTCGGCACACTGCTGGTTCTGCGCGGCGGACAGGACCGGCACGTCCTGGACGAGACCGACGGCGGCGGCGCCGAGGATGCCCTGGGCGTTCGCCTTCAGCGGCACGCCGAGGCAGAGCTTGTTGGCCGTGCCCTGGACCAGCGTGGCCTGCGGGCTCATGTCGCCCTTGGTCACCGAGTTGCCGAACTTCGAGTGGGCGTGGTTGCCGCTGGCAGAGGTGGTGCCGTTGTCGTCACCGATGGCAAGCGCCTGGGGGGCGGCCGCGGCCGAAGCACCGACTACGGACACGGCGACCGCCGCGGCGGCCATTGCCTTCTTCAGCATTTCGCTTTCCTTTCCTGGGACAGGAGACGTCATGGGGCCGGACGCACCCTGAGTGAGACGCACGCTCCTGCCTCCGCTTCAACCCGGTGTGCGGGGATTGGTTTCGGCGCTTCACCCGATCGGGCCGTTCGCTGCGGCGAATCAACGGAAACACCGGGACGCCAACGAAGTAATCAGCCTTCCCTCCTGTGGGCCATCGGAGTGAATGGCAGCAACCAAGCGGGCCCGCCGCAGTTGACCAGAGTGCTCCGGTGGACGGGGTTTCTCCAGAAGGGACTAGCAAGTGATCAAGAAGGTTCTGGCTACCGCCGCGGTCGCCGCCTCCGTCGTCGGGGCCGCCTCGCCGGCCATGGCCATCGGCAACGACGACGGCACCAAGTCCGCCAGCGGCAACGGTGCGATGCAGTCGTTCGGCAACTCCAGCACGCACGGCAACATGAGCCCGCAGATGGCGCTCATCCAGGGCTCGTTCAACAAGCCCTGCATCGGCCTGCCCGCGAAGGCGAACCTCCAGGGTCTGGTCGGCCTCGCCGCCGTCGGTGTCCTGCAGGACGTGCCGATCCTCTCGGCGCCGCAGAACCAGCAGTGCGTCGAGAACTCCACCCAGGCCAAGGGCGACGAGCCGCTGTCGCACATCCTGGACGACATCTCCGTCCTCGCCGGCAACGGCGACGACAACCACTGAGGCACCGGGCTGCATTCTGAGCCCCCGTCAGCGGGCCGCCGGATCACCGGCGGCCCGCTGGCTTACGTTTCGTCGCGTGACGACGAAGAGAACCCTTTCTTCCCTGACCTTGTCCGGAATCGTCCTGGCGTCCTGCGCCACGCTGCTCGGCAGCTCGGCCCTCCCCGACCGGCAGCAGGCCCCGCGCGGGATGAACATCCTGGTGATGGGCACCGACGGCAGGGACACCATCAGCGCCGCCGAGAAACGCGAGTTCCACGCGGGCGGCATCGCCTGCGACTGCACGGACACGCTGATGCTGGTGCATGTCTCGGCCCGGCGCGACCGGGTGAGCGTGGTCAGCCTGCCGCGCGACTCCTACGCGGATGTCCCCCCGTACCGCGACGCGGCCAACGGTGAGGAGCGGCCGCCGCATCCGGTCAAGCTCAACGGCGCCTACGCGGAGGGCGGGCCCGAGCTCACCGTGCAGACCGTCGAGGCGATGACGGGACTGCGCGTCGACCGCTATCTCCAGCTCGACTTCCGGCGTTTCATCGATGCCGTGAACCGGGTCGGCGGGGTGGAGGTGTGCACCCCGCGGCCCATGCGGGACAAGGCCACCAAGCTCCAGCTGAAGCCCGGCAAGCACCGGCTGAGCGGCGGGCCTGCCCTTCAGTACGTGCGCTCGCGGAAGGTGGACCGGGCCGCCGACCTCGGGCGGATCCAGCGTCAGCAGCGGTTCCTCGTCCAGGCGTTGCGCGGGATGCAGGGGACGAATCTGCTCACCGATCCGGTGGCGATGGGGCAGTTGGCGAACACACTGCTCGGTTCCGGGCAGGTGGAGCAGGGCATCGGCGCGCGGGAACTGGTGGAACTGGCGGCGGCCCTGAACCGGGTGCCGGCCCGGGCGACGGAGTTCGCGACCGTGCCGATCGCCGGGTTCAACCCGGTCCGGGAGGACGTCGGCTCCACGCTGGCCTGGGACGGGCCGAAGGCGCGGGCGATGTTCACGCAGTTGCGTGAGGACCGGCCGCTGATCGAGGCCGGGGCCGATCCGCGGCCCTACGACCCACCGCTGATGACGCGCTCGGTCACGGTGCGCGGGAGCGCTTACGCCTGCCGCTGAGGGCGCTCGCGGGGCGGTGTGCGCGCTGGGCCAATCGGGGCAAGGGCCGCAACCCCGGCAGGGGTCTCGGCGTTGACGATCATGCAGCTCCTCCCCCGGAGTCCGCTTTTCGAAGGGAACAAACATGAAGAAGCTGTGGGCAACCGCGGCTGTCGCCGCGTCCGTCGCCGGTATGTCGGCCGCTGCCGCCCCCCAGGCGCTGGCCATCGGTGACGACAACGGCACCACCTCCGCCAGTGGCAACCACGCCAAGCAGGAGTTCGGCAACTCGGCCACGTTCGGTGACATGAGCCCGCAGCTCTCGCTGGTCCAGGGTTCGCTGAACAAGCCCTGTGTCGGCCTGCCGGCGAAGCTGAACCTCCAGGGTCTCGTCGGTCTCGCCGCCGTCGGTGTCGCCCAGGACGTGCCGATCCTGTCGGCCCCGCAGAACCAGCAGTGCGTCGAGAACTCGACCCAGGCCAAGGGCGACGAGCCGCTGTCGCACATCCTGGACGACATCTCGGCCCTGTCGGGCAACGGCGAGGGCAACGGCTGAGCCTCCACTCCGCCGCGGCGGGTCACCGGGTTCCTTCCGGTGACCCGCCTTTGTCGTGCGTCAGCGGCGGTAGAGCGCCTCGATCCGCTCCTCGTACGCCCGCATCACCGCGTGCCGTTTCACCTTCAGGGACGGGGTGAGCAGGCCGTTGTCCTCGTTGAACTCCCCCTCCACGAGGGCGAAGGCGCGGATCGACTCGGCGCGGGAGACGGCCTCGTTGGCGTAGTCCACGGCCTTCTGGACGTCGGCTCGCATGCGTTCGTCGCGGACGACCTCGGACATCGGGGTGTCGGCGGGCAGCTTGCGGACGGACAGCCAGTGGGCGACCGCGTCGGGTTCGAGGGTGATCAGCGCGGCCACGAAGGGGCGGTTGTCGCCGACGACGATGCACTGGCCCACGGGTGGGCGGCTGCGCAGGCGGTCCTCCAGGACGGCCGGGGAGACGTTCTTGCCGCCGGAGGTGACGATGATGTCCTTCTTGCGGCCGGTGATGGTGAGGTAGCCGTCCTCGTCGAGCGAGCCGAGGTCGCCGGTGGCGAACCAGTCGTCCCTCAGGACGGCGTCGGTGGCGGCCGGGTTGTTCCAGTACGCGCCGAAGACGATGCCGCCCTTGATGAGGACCTCGCCGTCGTCGGCGATCCGGACGGCGGTGCCGGGGACCGGGGTGCCGACGGTGCCGGGGCGGGGGCCGAGGGGCGGGACGATGGTGGCGGCGGCGGTCGTCTCGGTCAGGCCGTAGCCCTCGTAGACGATGATTCCGGCGGCGTAGAAGAAGAGGTTGAGGTTGCGGTCGAGCGGGGAGCCGCCGCTGATCGCGTAGCGCATGCGGCCGCCGAGTTCCTTGCGGACGCGGCGGTAGACCAGCAGGTCGTAGAGGGCCCAGGCGGCGTAGAGGGCGGGGCCGGGGCCCTTGGAGCGGCCCAGGAACTTGTCGAGGTAGGCCGCGCCGAAGCGGACGGCGATGCGGTCGGCGCGGTCGAAGGAGGCGCCGCGGCCGATCTTCTCGGCGGTGGCGCGGCCGGTGTCGTGGATCTTCTCGAAGAGATACGGGACGCCGATGAGGAAGGTGGGGCGGAACTCCTTGAGGGCCGGGCGGAGTTCGTCGGGTTTGACGCTCGGGCAGTGGCCGACCTCGATCCGGGCCATCAGGCAGGCGATCTGGAGGGTGCGGCCGAGGATGTGGGCGAGGGGGAGGAAGAGGAGGGTGGACGGGGTCTGGCGGGTGACCTCCTTGAAGATCGGGAGGAGCATCTCCACGGTGTTGGCGGACTCCGCGTGGAGGTTGGCGTGGGTGAGGACGCAGCCCTTGGGTTTTCCGGTGGTGCCGGAGGTGTAGCAGATTGTCGCGGGGGTGTCGGGGGTGAGGGCCGTGCGGCGCTTGGTGACCTCTTCGTCCGGGATGTCGCGGCCTTGGCCGGCCAGGTCGGTCAGGGCGTTCTTGTCCAACTCCCAGATGTGCGGGGGTTGTTGGTGGCGGGCTGTGCCGGTCCTGACTGTTTCGGTGTTCTCCGCTGTCTCGGTCACGACGAAGCGGGTGCCGGAGTCGCGGAGGATCCACTCGACCTGTTCGGCGGAGGAGGTGGCGTAGATGGGGACGGTCTGGCCGCCGGCGGCCCAGATGGCGAAGTCCAGGACCGTCCACTCGTAGCGGGTGCGGGACATCACGGCTACGCGGCCGCCGGGTTCGAGGCCGGCGGCGATCAGGCCCTTTGCGGTGTCGGTGACTTCGCGGGCGAAGGCGGAGGCGGTTACCGGGTGCCAGGTGTGGTGCGTCTTGCGGCGCAGGACGACTGTGTGCGGGGCCTCGGTGGCGTTGGTGAAGGGGATGTCGGCGGTGGTGCCGGTGGGGTGGTGGGGGGCGAGGGGTGGGGTGCGGGCCTCCCTTACCGTGCCGGTCTCGTCCTTCGTGATCTCGACCCTTGTGCGGCTCATCAGGTCGGTGCGGTGCTTTGCTCGCTTGAGGTCCTTGCGTACGCCCATGACGGCTCCCGGTGCCAGTCGGACTTACTGGACGGTCAACTTACTCGCGCGTAGCGTCAGGTCAATGGGTGCGGCGGCATCGGGGGTGGGGGGCGTTTGCGGGTGCCGCCGGTTGTTGCTGGCCGGGGGTGGGTCGCGCTGCCCGGCGCTAACGGGGTGCCGCCTGCGCCCACCCGTGCCGCCCCAGGCGGCACGCATGCCCGCAGGATGGACGGCTCGGGCGGCACGCATGCCCGCAGGATGGACGGCTCGGGCGGCACGCATGCCCGCAGGATCGGCGGCTCACATGACGACGCCGGCAGCCCCCGCGGGTCACTCCGTCAGGTGGGACGCCCTGTTGATGGCCTCTGCGAGGTGGTGGACCTCGTTGTCCTCGGTTTGGTGGGCCAAGTCGGTTGCTTGGTTGGTGAGTTCGGTCCAGGAGGGGGCCGCGGGCAGGGAGGGCCACTCCGAGTGGCCCCTGCGGAGGGCGTCGGCGAAGTAGGCCGCTACTGCTGTTACCTGGAAGCGGGGGGACGCGGTCCAGACGGAGTCGTCGAGGGAGGTTGTTTCCAGTTGGCCCGACTCCTCGTGGGGGGAGCGGGATTCCGGGTCCAGCCAGCGGACGCTTGCCGTGGCCAAGTGGCCGTCCGCGCCCGGCTTCGTGCGGACCGCGTAGAGGGCCGTGACCGTGTGGCCGGGGCCGATCTCGCCGCCGTCGACACTGTCGTCGCGGAAGTCCTCGTCGGCGACCTGGCGGTTGTCGTAGCCGATCAGCCGGAATTCCGAGACCGTCTCCGGGTCGAAGGCCACCTGGGCCTTCGCGTCGCGCGCCGTCAGGTCGATGTTCTGGGGGAGGTCCTGGGTGAAGACCTCGCGGCCCTCCTCCTCGTCGGAGACGTACACCGTGTGGCCGTCGCCCTTGTCGGCGAGGCGTTCCATGAGGGCGTCGCCGTAGTCGCTGCCGACTCCGACGCCGAAGAGGGTGATGCCGTACTCCTCGCGGGCGCCCGCAACGCGTTCGAGGATGGTGTCGGCGTCGGTGTCACCGGTGTTGGCGAGGGCGTCGGAGACCAGGACGACGCGGTTCGTCGCCCCCTCGCGGCGGCCCTCGACCGCCGTCTCGTAGCCGGTCTCCACACCCGCGCCGAGGTTGGTGGACTCGCGCGGAGCGAGGTCGTCGATCGCGTCGTGGATCTCGTCGCGGTTGCCGTCGAGGCGGGTCATCGGCAGGACCGTCTCGGCCTCGTCGCTGAAGGTGACGAGCGCGACGGAGTCGTCGTCGCGCAGGCGGTCCGTCATCGCGCGCAGGGATTCCTGGGCCAGGTCGAGACGGCCGGGCTCGGCCATCGAGCCGGAGACGTCGATGACGAAGGTGAGGGCGGCGGGCGGGCGTTCGCCGTCGTCGGTGGCGGGGCGGGTGGCCAGGCCCACGCGGACCAGGGACCAGTCCTCCGCGTCCGTGCGGGCTCCGTCGACGGTGACCGTGAAGCCGTTGCCGTCGGGGCGCTCGTAGTCCTGGCGGAAGCTGTTGACGAACTCCTCGGGGCGGATCGTCCACGGGTCGGGGCGCCGGCCGTCGGCGAGGGTGCGGCGGGCGTAGCCGTAGGACGCCGTGTCGACGTCGAGGGCGAAGGTGGAGAGGTAGTCGGGTGAGGGCGCCACCTCGCGGGACTCGTCGTCCGGGGCGGCGCTGTATCCGTTGTCCGGGGCCGGGGCCGGGTAGTCGCTCCTGCCCGAGGAGTCCGTGGCGCTGTTGTCGGCTCCCCCGCCGCAGCCCGTCAGCAGCAGGCCTGCCGCCGTGAGCGCGAGGACCGCGCCGCGTATGCGGTACCGCTCCATCTTCCGTTCCCCCTGGGTCCGTTGACGTCGACTCATGTGACTGTGACGGGGAAGAGGGGCGGAACGTGCGCCACGGAGCGTTGCGGATGCGTCTCGAAGCGGCCACGAGAGGGGGCCGCCGAGACCGGTGGGTGATCTTCCGTTGACCTACGAGACCACGTCCTTGCGCACGAAACCGCGGAAGGCCAGCGCGAACAGCACGAGGGCGTACGTTACCGAGACGACGGTGCCCTGGATCATGCCGGACCACTCGGGAGTGGGCTGGACGGCGTCCGCCCAGGCGAACTGCCAGTGCGCGGGCAGGAAGTGACGCCAGTCGCCGAGGGCGGTCACCGCGTCCAGGACGTTTCCGACGATGGTCAGGCCGACCGCGCCGCCGACCGCGCCGAGCGGGGCGTCGGTCTTGGTCGACAGCCAGAACGCGAGCCCGGCGGTGACCAGTTGGGAGACGAAGACGTACGCCACCACGACCACCAGACGCTGCGCGGCCGTGCCCGGGTCCAGCGAGCCGCCCGTGGGCAGTTCCAGCGGGCCCCAGCCGTAGGCCGCGGTGCCGACGGCCAGGGCGACGACGGGCAGCAGGATCATCGCGGCCAGGCTGAGGGAGAGGCCGACCACCAGCTTCGACCACAGCAGGCGGGCGCGCGGCACGGGCGCGGCGAGCAGATAGCGCAGCGAGGACCAGCTCGCCTCCGAGGCGACCGTGTCCCCGCAGAACAGGGCGACCGGGATGACCAGAAGGAAGCCCGCGGAGACGAAGAGGTTCACCGCGGCGAAGTTGGCGCCGGACGCGGTGGCCGTGTCCATCAGGGTGACCTGGTTGTTGCGCCCGCCCGGTTCGCCGCCGATCGCGAAGGCGATCAGCAGGACGAAGGGCAGGGCGGCGAGGATGCCGCCCATGACCAGCGTGCGGCGGCGCTTGAGCTGGCGGACCAGCTCCACGCGCAGCGGGAGGGTGCGGCCCGCCCGGTAGCCGGAGGCGACCTCGGTGAGGGTGCTCATGCGGAACCTCCGATCAGGGTGAGGAAGGCGTCCTCCAGGCGGCGGTGCGGGCCGACGGACTGGACGGGCACGTCGAGCCGGACCAGTTCGGCGACCAGGCGCTGGGCCGTGCCGTCCGCATCGAGCCGTACGAGGAGTCCGTCGTCGGTGCGGGTGGCCGAGGCGACGCCGGGCAGCGCCGCGACCTTCTCGACGACCGGGTCGTCCACCACGCCCGTGCCGATGAGGAGGGTGTCGCCGGAGCCGACGATCTCGCCGACCGGGCCTGCCTGGACCAGCCGGCCGCGGTCCATGACCACGAGGTGGGTGCAGGTCTGCTCGACCTCCGCCAGCAGGTGGCTGGAGACGATGACCGTGCGTCCGGCGGCCGCGTACCGGATCATCACCTCGCGCATCTCGCGGATCTGGGGCGGGTCGAGGCCGTTGGTCGGCTCGTCGAGGATCAGCAGGTCGGGCAGGCCGAGCATGGCCTGGGCGATGGCCAGGCGCTGGCGCATGCCCTGGGAGTAGGTGCGCACCGCGCGGGCGAGCGCGTCGCCGAGGCCCGCGATCTCCAGGGCCTCGTCCAGGTGGGCGTCCTTTGCCGGGCGGCCGGTGGCCTGCCAGTACAGGTCCAGGTTCTCGCGGCCGGACAGGTGCGGCAGGAAGCCCGCGCCCTCGACGAAGGCGCCGACCCGGGAGAGCACCGGGGCGCCGGGGCGGATGGCGCGGCCGAAGACTCGGATCTCGCCCTCGTCGGGCTTGATCAGGCCCATCAGCATGCGCAGGGTCGTCGTCTTGCCCGCGCCGTTGGGCCCGAGCAGGCCGAGGACCTGGCCTTTGTCCACACGGAAGGAGAGCTCGCGGACGCTGTAACGGTCGCCACCCGCGTACTTCTTGCTCAGGTCCGTGATCTGGAGCGGGACGTCGGCCAGCTCCGGGTCGGGGGCCGGTGTCGCCGTGCGGCGGCGGCCGGTCAGCAGCAGGGCGAGGGCGAGCGCGGCGCCCGCGAGGGGCAGCCACCACACCCACGCGGGCAGCGGCGCGGCCGCGGTGCTGACGCCGGGGGCGGTCGGCACCGACAGGTCGCCCTTCAGGGAGACGGTGTACGTCGCCGGGGCGGGCGGTGAGGCGTAGCCGAGGTCGGTGGAGGCGAGGACCAGGCGCAGCCGGTGGCCCTTGTCGACCTCGTGGTCGATGGCGGGCAGGGTGAGCGTCACGTCCTTGTCGGCCCTGGCGTCCTCGACGCGTACGGGGGCGACGAGTTGGGCGGGCAGCACCTGCCCGCCGCCGTCGGGGCCGACGTCGTAGACCTTGCCGAAGAGGACCGCGTCCTCGCTGGTCGACTTCACGTGGACGGTGACCGTCGGGGAGCCGGTGATCCGCAGGTCGTCGTCGAGGGGGGCGGAGTCGAAGCGGGCGTACTGGCCGGGGAAGTCCAGGGAGACGCCGACGCCGAGCGAGGAGAGCTGGGCGAGGCCTCCGCCGCCGAGACCGGGCAGGGCGGAGACAGCGGGCGGGCTGGCACCGGCCGGGTTGGCGAAGCGCTGTTCGCGGCCGGTCAGGGCGAGCTGCCGCGTGCCGCTCTCCAGGCCGGGGTAGGTGTCCCCGCTCGCGCCGCGCAGTTGGGTCTCGCCGTCGGTGGAGTCGATGCCTCCGGTGCGGGTGACGCGGAACGCCGGGCCGGTGTCGGCGGACTTGTCGTCCTTGAGGTAGCGGTCGAACCAGGCCTGTACGCGGGCCTCGACGCGGTCGGACTCCAGGTCGCCGCCGTCGTGGCCGCCCGCGATCCAGTCGACGTCGACGGGTGCGCCGTTGGCCCGGATGGCCTTGGCGGCCTGGTCGGCCTGGCCGAGCGGGAAGAGGGAGTCGGTCTGGCCCTGCACCAGGAGGGTGGGGACCTTGATGCGGTCGGCGACCGCCGACGGTGAGCGCTCCTCAAGTAGCTGCCGTGCCTCGGCGTCCGGGGTGCCCGACTCGGCGACCCGGTCGTACATCCGGCACAGCTGCCGCTCGAACTGGTCGCAGCCACCGGCGGTGTTGAAGAAGATGCCGGCCCAGAGCTTCTTGAAGACGCCGTTCGGGAAGAGGGCGTCGGCGAGGTTCCAGTAGGTGATCGCGGGGGCGATGGCGTCGACGCGGTCGTCGTAGCCGGCGCCGAGGAGGCTGATGGCGCCGCCGTAGGAGCCGCCGGCCATGCCCACGCGCGGGTCGCCCGCCTTGTCGAGCTGCACCTGGGGCTGGGTCGCCAGCCAGTCGATCAGCTGGGAGACGTCGGCGACCTCGGCCTTCGGGTCGTTCAGCCCGACCTTGCCCGTCGACCTGCCGAAGCCGCGGGCCGACCAGGTCAGCACCGCGTACCCGTCGGCGGCCAGGTCCTCGGCCTGCTGCCGTACGTCGTCCTTGCTGCCGCCGAAGCCGTGTGCGAGCAGGACGGCCGGGCGGCGGCCGCCGCCCGGCGCGGTGAAGTACGAGGTGTCGATGCGGACGCCGCCCACGGACATGACCCGCTCGGTGGCGTGCACCGCGGGTGCCTCGTCGGAGGCGACGGCCGTCCAGGTGCCGGCCCCGGCGAGCGCGACGACGGCGGCCCCGGCGGCCAGCAGACGCCGGGGCCGCCGTGACGGCCCGCGCAGTCGAAGATCCATGGTTCAACGGTACGGGCTGAACCTGTCGGCGAGTTATCGACCGCAGGCCGAACCGGCGCCCCTCCCAGGGGCGTACAGGGCCCTTCCCGCATACCGCGCCCGCGGTACGAGGACCGCTGTTCGAGCCGCCACCCGTTCCGCTGAAATACCCCACTCGTTCCGTTGAAATACCCATGGAATACCGGGAAACCGCAGTTCCCGGCGGTGGGGGCGGCGGATCCTCGAAGGTCCGCCCCCTGCGAACGGAGACGCCCTGTGCGTATGACGGACATCCAGCGCTGCGAGGCCCGGCCCGGCCGGCTCGTCGAGTTCACGCTCAGTCCGGCGACCGTGGAGGCGGCCGCGGCACTGCCGGACGACGCCCGGCCACCGGCGTACATCCAGGAGTCCCACATCAGAACGGCCCGGTCCGTGCGGGAGGACGGGCTGTTCGTGCCGACCTGGATCGGCACCGCCTTCGACATCCCCGGCCCGGTCGACCTCGACGCGCTGGAGGACGCCCTGCGGAGCTGGACCCTGCGGCACGAGACGCTGCGCAGTGGGTTCCGTCCGGCGGGCGAGGAGCTGCGCCGGTTCACGCTCGACCCGCAGGCCGTGACCCTGCACCGCGAGGTCGTCGGGGACTTCACCGACGCGGCCGAGCTGGTCCGGCATCTCCAGGACCGCTTCGACGTCGCCGCGGACGCGCTCGGCTGGCCGAACCTCATCTACGCGGCGGTCCTGCGGGACGACGGCGCCAGCGTGTACATGGCCTTCGACCACAGCAACGTCGACGCCTACTCCATCCTGCGGATCCCCGCGGAGATCCATGAGCTGTACGCGGGCCGCGCGGTCGACGAGGCGCCGGTGCAGAGCTACATCGACTTCTGCGCGCTGGAGCGGGCGGACGCGGACCGGATCGACGAGAGCCATGAGACGGTCGCCCGCTGGCGGGAGTTCATCCGGCGCTGCGACGGCACGCTGCCGTCCTTCCCGGTCGATCTAGGCGTGCGGCCCGGCGGACCGTTGCCCGCCCAGCGGCTGATGCGCGAGCCGCTCGTCGACGCGGACGACGCCGCCGCCTTCGAGGCGTACTGCCGGCCGTACGGCGGGAGCCTGGTCGGTGCGCTGGCGGCTACGGCACTGATCGTGGGCGAGATCGGCGGCACGTCCGTCTACCGCACGGTCGTGCCCTTCCACACCCGGGTGAAGTCGCGGTGGTCGGACTCCGTGGGCTGGTACGTGGGCGGCGCACCGATCGAGGTGCCGGTCCCGGCCGACTTCCCCGCCGCCCTGAAGGCCGTACGCGCCCAGCTCCAGGCCGCGAGGCCGCTGGCGCGGATGCCGCTGGCCCGGGTGCTGCAGTTGCTGGGCGCGGACTTCAGGCCCACCTCGCCCGACATGTACTCCATCGTTTCCTTCCTCGATGCCCGTGGCATTCCGGGGTCCGCGGACTGGGCCGGGCTTTCGGCCTACGGACTGGTCCGGGTGTCGTACGGCGATCAGGTGTGCGTGTGGCTCAACCGGCTGCACGAGGGACTCTGGTTCACCTGCCGCTACCCGGAGACCGACGTCGCCTACAAGAACATGCGGCTGTACGTGGAGCGGCTGCGGGACATCGTGGTGTCCGTACGGCGTGCCCCTTAGGGAAGGGCGTGTCAGCGCCTCCCGCTAGAGTCACGTGTCACAGCAGAGACACAGCGAGGGTGGGGACACACATGAGGCTGAAGCACACCGCCGCCTGGGTGGGGCTCACGGCGGCGGCGCTGGTGGCGACGACGGCGTGTGGAGCCGACTCCGTCAAGGACGCGGCCGACGCGGTCGACCAGACCGACGCGATCATGGCGGCGCTCTCCCGCGCCACGGACAGGACCGAGGAGCTCGGGTCGGCCGAGGTCCAGATGACGACCGACCTGGGCACCGGCACGCCGATAGCCATGGACGGGACGTACTCGTGGGGCGACGGCATGGCCTACGACGTCCAGATGGACACCAAGGCCGCCCAGATGCAGACGCTCCAGGACGACGAGACGATCCGCATGCTGTTGGTCGACGGCGCCTACTACTACAACATCGACCCGCAGACCTCGGGCCCGCTCCAGGGCAAGGACTGGATGAAGGTCGAAGCCTCCGCGATCCTCGGCTCGGGGAGCGAGGCGCTGGCGCAGAGCAGCGGCGACCCTACGGCTTCCCTGAAGGGCCTGAAGTACGCCAGCAATGTCGAGGACCTCGGCACCGAGACCGTGAACGGCCAGAGCGCGACGCACTACCGGGCCGAGATCGACTCCGAGGACATGGGCCAGTTCGGGGACACTCTCAGCAACGGGGACAGCCTGTTCGGCTCGGCGGCCGGTGGTGTCGACTCCGTGACCATGGACATCTGGGTCAACGACAAGGACCTGCCGGTCCGTCTGAAGCAGGTGATGGGCACCATGAAGGTGACCATGGACTTCGAGAAGTTCGGCGCCACGGCCGAGGTCGAGGCCCCGCCCGCCGCCAACACCGCCGACGTCACCGAGGAGATCAAGGACGCCGCGGGCACACAGCAGTAGGCATGACGGAACCCGGGGCGCTCCGGCGAGTGCCCCGGGCTCAGGCTCTGACTCAGTGGTTGCGCGGGAAGCCCAGGTCGACGCCCGTGGGGGCCTCGGACGGGTCGGGCCAGCGCGTGGTGACGACCTTGCCGCGGGTGTAGAAGTGCGTGCCGTCGTTGCCGTAGATGTGGTGGTCGCCGAAGAGCGAGTCCTTCCAGCCGCCGAAGCTGTGGTAGCCGACGGGGACCGGGATCGGGACGTTCACGCCGACCATGCCGGCCTCGATCTCCAGCTGGAAGCGGCGGGCGGCGCCGCCGTCCCGGGTGAAGATCGCGGTGCCGTTGCCGAACGGCGAGGCGTTGATGAGGGCCACGCCCTCCTCGTACGTTTCCGCGCGCAGCACGCACAGGACCGGGCCGAAGATCTCGTCCTGGTAGGCCTTGGCGCTGGTGGGCACCTTGTCGAGGAGCGAGATGCCGATCCAGTGACCGTCCTCGAAGCCCTCGACCGTGTAGCCGGTGCCGTCCAGGACGACCTCGCAGCCCTCGGCGGCGGCACCGGTGACGTAGGACGCCACCTTGTCGCGGTGCACGGCGGTGATCAGCGGGCCCATCTCGGAGGTCGGGTCGTTGCCGGGGCCGATCTTGATCTTCTCGGCGCGCTCGCGGATCTTCTCCACCAGCTCGTCGCCGATCGAACCGACGGCCACGACCGCGGAGATCGCCATGCAGCGCTCGCCGGCCGAGCCGTAGGCGGCCGAGACCGCGGCGTCCGCCGCCGCGTCCAGGTCGGCGTCCGGCAGGACCAGCATGTGGTTCTTGGCGCCGCCGAGCGCCTGGACGCGCTTGTGGTTCGCGGCGGCCGTGGTGTGGATGTAGCGGGCGATCGGGGTCGAGCCGACGAAGGAGACGGCCTTGACGTCCGGGTGCTCCAGCAGGCGGTCGACGGCCACCTTGTCGCCGTGGACGACGTTGAAGACGCCGTCGGGCAGACCGGCCTCGGCGAGCAGCTCGGCGATCTTGATGGAGGCCGACGGGTCCTTCTCGGACGGCTTCAGCACAAAGGTGTTGCCGCACGCGATGGCCATCGGGAACATCCACATCGGGACCATCGCCGGGAAGTTGAACGGCGTGATGCCCGCGACGACACCGAGCGGCTGGCGGATCGAGGAGACGTCCACACGGCTGGCGACCTGCGTCGACAGCTCGCCCTTCAGCTGCACGTTGATGCCGCACGCGAGGTCGACGATCTCCAGGCCGCGCGCGACCTCGCCGAGGGCGTCGGAGTGCACCTTGCCGTGCTCGGCGGTGATCAGCTCGGCGATGGCGTCCCGGTTGGCGTCCAGCAGCGCCCGGAACTTGAAGAGGATGGACGTGCGCTGGGCCAGCGAGGACTGGCCCCAGGTGGCGTAGGCCTCCTTGGCGGCGGCGACCGCCGCGTCGACCTCGTCGACCGAGGCGAACGCGACCTTGGTGGTGACCGCGCCGGTCGCCGGGTCGGTGACCGGCCCGTACGTACCCGAGGCGCCTTCGGCGGTCTTGCCGCCGATCCAGTGGTTGACGATCTTCGTCATGCCCAAGAACTCCTTCACAGATGGCGGCGTCGGGTCGACACGTGCCGGTCGTACTCATCGCGGGCCTTGACCGCCGACGGACGGGTCGCGGTCTCGGCCACAGGAACATCCCACCAGGCCTGCGCCGGAGGCGCGCCCGACACTGTGTCTGCCGTTTCGGTCTCCACGTAGACACATGTGGGAGTGTCGGCGGCCCGTGCCTCGGCGAGCGCCTCGCGCAGCTCGCGGACGGTCTTCGCGCGCAGCACGCGCATGCCGAGGCTGGCGGCGTTGGCGGCCAGGTCCACCGGCAGCGGCGCGCCCGTGTACGTGCCGTCGGCCGCCTGGAAGCGGTACGCGGTGCCGAACCGCTCGCCGCCCACCGACTCGGACAGGCCCCCGATGGACGCGTACCCATGGTTCTGCACGAGCAGCACCTTGATGGCGATGCCCTCCTGCACGGCCGTGACGATCTCGGTCGGCATCATCAGATAGGTGCCGTCGCCGACCAGCGCCCACACGGGCCGGTCGGGGGCCGCCAGCTTCACGCCGATCGCGGCCGGGATCTCGTAGCCCATGCAGGAGTAGCCGTACTCCAGGTGGTACTGGTCGCGCGACCGGGTCCGCCACAGTTTGTGCAGGTCGCCGGGGAGGGAGCCGGCCGCGTTGATGATCACGTCCGTCTCGTCGACGAGCGCGTCCAGTGCGCCGAGGACCTGCGGCTGGGTGGGGCGTACGTCCGGTTCGTCGGCCTCGTAGGCGGCGTCGACGCGCTGCTCCCAGCGCTCCTTGTCCTCGGTGTACTCGGCGCGGTAGGAGTCGGCGACCCGGTGGTCGTGCATCTCCAGGGCCTCGGTGAGCTCCTCAAGACCGCTGCGGGCGTCCGCGACGAGCGGCATGCCGGCGAGCTTGTGGCCGTCGTAGGGCGCGATGTTGAGGTTGAGGAAACGGATGTCCGGCCGCTGGAAGAGCGTGTTCGAGGCGGTGGTGAAGTCGGTGTAGCGGGTGCCGACGCCGATCACCAGGTCGGCGGTGCGGGCGAGTTCGTCGGCGGTCGCGGTGCCGGTGTGGCCGATGCCGCCGACGTCCTGGGGGTGGTCGTGGCGCAGGGAGCCCTTGCCGGCCTGGGTGGAGGCGACCGGGATGCCGGTGACCTCGGCGAACTCGGCGAGGGCCTCCTCGGCGCGGCTGTGGTGGACCCCGCCGCCGACGACGACCAGGGGCCGCCGGGCCGAGCGGATCGCCGTCACGGCCTCGGCCAGCTCGGTCGGGTCGGCGCCCGGGCGGCGCACCACCCAGGTGCGCTCGGCGAAGAACTCCTCGGGCCAGTCGTACGCCTCGGCCTGCACGTCCTGCGGCAGGGCGAGGGTGACCGCGCCCGTCTCGACGGGGTCGGTGAGCACGCGTACGGCGTTCAGGGCCGCGGGAATCAGGGCTTCCGGCCGGGTGATGCGGTCGAAGTACTTCGACACCGGGCGCAGACAGTCGTTGACGCTGATGTCTCCCGCGTAGGGGACCTCCAGCTGCTGGAGGACCGGGTCGGCCGGGCGGGTGGCGAAGATGTCGCCGGGCAGCAGCAGGACCGGGAGGTGGTTGATCGTGGCGAGGGCGGCGCCGGTGACCAGGTTGGTGGCGCCCGGGCCGATCGAGGTCGTGACCGCGTGCGTGGACAGGCGGTTCGACTGGCGGGCGTAGCCGACGGCCGCGTGCACCATGGACTGCTCGTTGCGGCCCTGGTGGTACGGCATGACGTCCGCGTACTCGACCAGCGCCTGGCCGAGCCCTGCGACATTGCCGTGGCCGAAGATGCCCCAGGTCGCGCCGATGAGCCGCTGCCGTACGCCGTCGCGTTCGGTGTACTGCGCGGCGAGGAAACGGACCAGCGCCTGTGCGACGGTCAGCCGGGTGGTCATCGGTAACCCTCCGTGTGATCGGGGTGGAAGCAGATCCGCCACTCGCGGGTCTCGCCCGGTCCTGCCATGACGTTCAGGTAGTACATGTCGTGCCCGGGCTGGGCGATGGACGGGCCGTGCCAGCCGTCGGGGACGAGGACGGCGTCGCCGGAGCGGACCTCGGCGAGCACGTCGGCGCCGCCCGCCCGGGAGGGCGACACCCGCTGGTAGCCGAAGCCGTGCGGGCCGTCGATCTCGAAGTAGTAGATCTCCTCCAGCTCCGACTCCTCGCCGGGCCGGTGCTCGTCGTGCTTGTGCGGCGGGTACGAGGACCAGTTGCCGCCGGGTGTGATCACTTCTACGGCGATCAGCTTGGCGCACTCGAAGGCGTCGGCGGAGGCGAAGTTGCGCACGTGGCGGGTGCAGTTGCCGCTGCCGCGCTGCTCGACGGGGACCTCCGGCGCGGGGCCGTAGCGGGCGGGGAGTCGTCGCTCGCACCTTGCTCCTGCCAAAGCAAAGCGGCCACCCGCGCCGGAGGCGATCTGTGCCCGGGCGTCCCGGGGGACGTACGCGAAGTCGGTGACCCCCGCGAACACGTTCTCCCGGCCCAGGAGTTGGAACTCGTCGGCATCCACTTGGACGGTACAACCACCGCTGAGGGGCAGCACGATCCACTCGCTGTCCCCCGTGGTGAGGGTATGGCTGCCGCCCGCTCCCAGCTCGACGATCCGCAGACTGCTGTGGGTCCAGCCGGCCCGCTTGGGATCGATGTCGAGCACATGGTCCGCGTCGGCGGTGGTGCCCCTCGGAACGTACAACTCGTTGCTCATGCGGCCCTCACAGCAGTCCTACGGCGGTGTCCACGGCGGCGGCCACATCGCCGTCCGCCGGGTACAGCAGCGAACGGCCCACGACCAGGCCCCGCACGGTGGGCAGTTGAAGGGCGCCGCGCCACTTCTCGTACGCGCCCTCCTGGTCCTCCCCCACCTCACCGCCGAGCAGGACCGCGGGCAGCGTGGAGGTCTCCATCACCTGGGCCATGTCGTCCGGGTTCTCGGTGACCGGGACCTTGAGCCAGGTGTAGGCCGAACTTCCGCCCAGTCCCGAGGCGATGGCGATGGACCTGGTCACGGCGTCGGCGGAGAGATCGTTGCCGAGGCGGCCCTCCGGCGTGCGACGGCTGATGAACGGCTCGACGAACACCGGGAGTCGGCGGGCCGCCATGTCGTCGATCGCACGGGCGGTGGACTCCAGGGTGTTGAGCGAGCCCGGGTCGTCGTAGTCGATGCGCAGCAGCAGCTTGGCCGCGTCGAAGCCGAGGCGCTCGATGTCCTCGGGGCGGTGGCCGGTGAAGCGGTCGTCGAGTTCGAAGCTGGCGCCCTGGAGGCCGCCGCGGTTCATCGAGCCCATGACGACCTTGTCGTCCAGCACGCCGAGCAGCAGCAGGTCGTCGAGGATGTCGGCGGTGGCGAGGACACCGTCGACGCCGGGGCGGCTGAGTGCCAGGCAGAGGCGTTCGAGCAGGTCGGCGCGGTTGGCCATGGCCAGCTTGCGGTCGCCCACACCGAGCGCGCCGCGGGCCGGGTGGTCGGCGGCGACGATCATGAGCCGGTCGGTGTCGTCGAGCAGCGGCCTGCGCCGGCGGCGGGCGGCAGCCTCGGCGATCGCCTCGGGGTGGCGGGTGCGGGTGCGGGTCAGCTCCGCCGGGTTGATGGTCACTTCACGGCTCCCGCGGCGATCGCGGCCTCGACCTCGTCCGGTGTCGGCATCGCCGAGCTGCACTCCAGGCGGGAGGCGACGATCGCGCCGGCCGCGTTGGCGTGGCGCATGATCGTCTCCAGGTCCCAGTCGTTGAGGAGGCCGTGGCAGAGGGAGCCGCCGAAGGCGTCGCCCGCGCCGAGGCCGTTGAGGACGTCCACCGGGAGCGGCGGGACCTCGGCCTGATCGCCCTTGCTGTTGACGGCCAGCACGCCCTTGGGTCCCTGCTTGACGACCGCGAGTTCGACTCCGGCGTCCAACAGCGCCCGCGCCGCCGCGTGCGGTTCGCGGACACCGGTGGCGACCTGGACCTCGTCGAGGTTGCCGACGGCGACGGTGGTGTGGCGCAGGGCCTCGGTGTAGAAGGGGCGGGCCGCGTCGGGGTCGGCCCAGAACATCGGGCGCCAGTCGAGGTCGAAGACCGTCGTACCGGCCTTGGCGCGGTGGGCGAGGGCCGCGAGGGTCGCCGTACGGCTGGGCTCCTCGCTCAGGCCCGTGCCGGTCACCCAGAAGATACGGGCGTCGCGCACGGCGTCGAGGTCGAGCTCGTGGGCGTCGATCTCCAGGTCGGGGGCCTTGGGCTGCCGGTAGAAGTACAGCGGGAAGTCGTCCGGCGGGAAGATCTCGCAGAAGGTGACGGGGGTGGGCAGCCCCTGGACCGGGGTGACCCAGCGGTCGTCGACGCCGAAGTCCCCGAGGGCCTGGTGCAGATAGGCGCCGAAGGGGTCGTCGCCGGTACGGCTGATCAGAGCCGTGCGCCGTCCCAGCCGGGCCGCGGCGACCGCGACGTTCGCCGCCGAGCCGCCCAGGAACTTGCCGAAGGATGTGACCTGCGGCAACGGGACGCCCGTCTGCAGCGGATAGAGGTCCACTCCGATCCGCCCCATGGTGATCAGGTCGTACGCCATCGCGTTCCCTTCGTATCGGCTCTCCCGGCTTTCTAGCCCCGAGCGTGGAGCCCTGTCAATGTTTTGTCCAGACATTCGGACCAGACCTTGACAGGGGTGCCGCCCGCCCCGAAGCTGGCCGCCATGACGCCGTTGTCACCTCAGTCATCCCAGTCCTCACTGTCCCGCATCCGGATCGGGTCGGCTCCCGACTCCTGGGGCGTGTGGTTCCCCGACGACCCCCAGCAGGTCCCCTGGCAGCGCTTCCTCGACGAGGTCGCCGAGTCCGGCTACGAGTGGATCGAGCTGGGGCCGTACGGGTATCTCCCGACCGATCCCGCGGTGCTCGCCGAGGAGGTCTCGCGGCGCGGCCTGAAGGTGTCCGCCGGCACGGTGTTCACCGGGCTGCACCATGGCGAGGGCGTCTGGGAGAAGACCTGGGCGCATGTCGCGGACAACGCGGTGCTGGCCCAGGCCATGGGGGCGTCCCACCTGGTGGTCATCCCGTCCTTCTGGCGGGACGACAAGACCGGTGAAGTGCTGGAGCCCTCGTCGCTGACAGCTGAGCAGTGGCGGAATCTCACCTCGCTGACGGAGCGGCTCGGGCGGGAGGTGCGCGAGCGCTACGGGTTGCAGATCGTCGTCCACCCGCATGCCGACACGCACATCGACAGCGAGGAGAACGTGGTGCGGTTCCTGGACGGGACCGACTCCTCGCTCGTGTCCCTGTGCCTGGACACCGGGCACTACGCGTACTGCGGCGGGGACAGCGTCAAGCTCATCGAGACGTACGGGGAGCGGATCGGGTATCTGCATCTCAAGCAGGTGGATCCGGAGATCCTGGCGGACGTACGGGCGAAGGGGACGCCGTTCGGGCCTGCGGTTGCGCAGGGAGTCATGTGTGAACCGCCGGGTGGTGTGCCTGCGTTGGGGCCGGTTCTGGAGGCGGCGCAGAAGCTGGATGTCGATCTGTTCGCGATCGTCGAGCAGGACATGTACCCGTGCGAGCCGGACAAGCCGCTGCCCATTGCTCAGCGGACTCGGGCGTTCTTGAGGTCCTGCGGAGCGTAGTGATCTGCTTGGATCTGCGGGTCGCGAACTGACGGGAGTCAATGCGCCGCGCCCGCACTCCCGCGTACGCCTTTGCGTCACCTGTGTCACAAACGCCCCCCTTCTGTCACGCATGTCGCGTGTACGCGGGTCCTGCGTCACACCCGGCACACAGGCCCTGCCCTGGCGTCACGCAGCGTCGTTCACGGGGCACAGGCTTTGTGATCGCCAGCGCAGCGCCCGGTACCCCCGACGGCCGCCCCCGGCCGCCGCCGCGGTGCGCGCAGGGAGGTGCAACTCATGACCGACCGACGGCTCTGGTCCTACAAGGAGATCGCGGCGCACATCAAGGTGCAGCCCGACACCGTGCGGTCCTACCGCAAACACGGGCTGCTGCCGCCGCCCGACCACGTGGAGGGCGGGAAGCCCTTCTGGTACGCCGACACCGTCCGGGCGTGGGTGGCCTCCAGGCCGGGCAACCGGGGGCGCAGAGCGGACTGACCTTCCGGAGCCGGCCTGCGCCCCGTGCGTGAGGCGCAGGCCGCGCACCGGCGCTACCACGACTCCGTCTCCGCGGCCACGTCCTTGCGCTCCACCCTCTCCCCTCTCAATCGCAGCCCCGCCAGCGGAAACAGCAGTACCGACAGCATGGCCGCGCCGACCAGTGCCGCCGCCTCGTCGGTGTGCAGCTCCTTCGCGTCGACGCCGATCGTGGTGATCGCCACGACCAGCGGCAGGGCGGTGGAGGCGAACAGGGTGAGGGCGCGCCGGTCGCGGCCGTCCAGGTCGGGCGGGGCCAGTGCGTGCACGGGGAGGCCGCGCACGACGAGGAAGAGCAGCAGGAACCCCGGCAGGAGCAGCAGGGCACGGCCGCCGGACAGAAGCGCGTCGAGGTCGAACTCGATGCCCGTGACGACGTAGAACACCGGTACCAGGAAGCCGAATCCCATCGCCTCCACCTTCTCCGCCACCGACCCGGCGCTCTCGGGTGCCGCACCGTGCAGCACCAGGCGGGCGATCATCCCGGCGGCGAAGGCGCCGAGCAGGGTGTCGAGGCCGAGGGCCTGGGAGAGGCCGAGCATGACCGCGAGGAGCAGCACCACCAGGCGCACGGCGAACTGGCCGCTGCTGTGCAGGGTCGCGGCGATCACCGTGGCGAACCACGGCGGGCGCGGGCGCATCGCCCACCACACCGCTCCGGCGGTCAGCAGCGCGAACGCGGCCAGCAGCGCCGTCGACTCGCCCGGCGAACGCCCGCTCAGCAGCAGGGCGATGGCGATGATCGGCCCGAACTCCCCCACCGCGCCGACGGCGCTCATCACCGAGCCGAACCGGGAGCGCAGGTCTCCGGCGTCCCGCAGGACGGGCAGTACGACGCCGAGGGCGGTGCTGGTCAGCGCCGTGCCGATGTAGACGCCCCGGTCGAAGCCGGAGAGGAGGGTGGCGAGGCCGAGGCCCGCGGCCAGCGAGATCAGCCAGGCCAGCACCGACCGCTTCAGGGGGTCCCCGCGGACCTTGTCGAACTCGATCTCGTAGCCGGCCAGGAAGATCAGCATCGCCAGGCCGAGGTCGGAGAGCGCGTCGATGACCGCGCCCTCGCCCGCCCAGCCCAGCACGTCCGGGCCGGCCAGGATGCCCAGCACGATCTCGAAGATGACCAGCGGAACCGGCAGCCAGCGGCTGATCCCGTGGGCGAGCAGCGGTGCGAGCACCGCGATGGACATGATCAGGATGAGCGTCCCGGCCTGCGACATAGGGGGTGCTTACCATAAAGTTCGGACAAATCCGTCCAACCTGAGGGATTTGCCGTGACCGACTCCCCCACGCCCCCTTCGCCCGGCGCGCCCCAGGCCCGCATCCCCGGACCGCAGCAGCCCCCGTCGGCTTACCCCCGCGCCCGGGCCGGTCTGTGGCGGCGCTGTCTGTGGGGCGGGCTCGCGCTGTGGATGCTGACCGCGCTCGTCACCTACGCCACGAAGAACACCACCCTGCTGCCGACGCTGATCCTGCTCGGCAGCTTCCTGGTGCCCGTCACCTTCGTGCTCTGGGCGTACGAACGGCACGGCCGCGACCTGGGGGTCGGCGTGATCCTCGGCTGCTTCCTGACCGGTGGCACGCTGGGCGTCCTGGGCGCGTCGGTGATGGAGTACTACCTGCTGCACCCGTCCCTGTGGATGTTCGTCGGCGTCGGCCTCATCGAGGAGGCGGTGAAGCTGGGCGCGCTCATGTTCGTGCTGCGCCGGCAGCCCCGGATCCGCGGGCTGCGGGCCGGCCTGGTGCTCGGCGCGACCGTCGGTTTCGGTTTCGCGGCCCTGGAGAGCGCCGGGTACGCCTTCAACGCCGCCGTCTCCACTCAGGGCATCGACCTGCGGGCCCTGGTGGAGACGGAGATCCTGCGCGGGGTGCTGGCCCCCTTCGGGCATGGACTGTGGACGGCGATCGCGGGCGGTGTGCTGCTGGCGTACCGGCGGCCGGACGGGCGCTTCCGGCTCGCCGGGCCGGTGCTCGGGACCTACCTGGGCGTCTCCCTGCTGCACGCCCTGTGGGACTCCACGCACGGGATCGCGGTGTGGCTGGTGGCCCAGCTGACGAGCACGGGGCTGGACCGGCGGCTGTTCGCCGAGGGGTACCTCCCGCAGCCCACCGATGAGCAGCAGCATCTCTTCACGCTGTTCTCGGTCGGCGGCCTGGTTCTCGTCTCGCTGCTCGGCATCGCCTGGGCGCGTTCGCTGTCCCGGCGCGACCCTTCTTGGAGAAATACCCCGTAGGGGTATAGCGTGGTAAGTGCGGGGTTCCCTCCCGGACCCCGCGAGCCCCACATGCCCCGACGAGGAGTAACGACATGAGCGTCAGCGCCACGTACAAGGTCAGCGGAATGAGCTGCGGACACTGTGAAGGTGCCGTCTCCGGCGAGATCTCCGAAATTCCGGGGGTCAGCTCGGTGAAGGCCGTTGCGTCGACGGGCGAGGTCACGATCGTCTCCGACGGGGCGCTCCGCGAGGAGGACGTCCGGGCGGCGGTGGACGAGGCCGGCTTCGAACTGGTCGGCGTCATCTGACCACGGCCGCCGTCCGCGCCTCTGGAGTCGGAACATGTCCACCACCCAGGCACCGATAACCCCCACCTCCGATGTCGAGCTCCTCATCGGCGGGATGACCTGCGCCTCCTGCGCCGCCCGGGTCGAGAAGAAGCTCAACCGTATGGACGGGGTCACCGCCACGGTCAACTTCGCGACGGAGAAGGCGAAGGTCAGCTACCCCGAGGGCGTCGAGGTCGCCGATCTGATCGCGACCGTGGTGAAGACCGGGTACACGGCCGAGGAGCCCGCGCCGCCGCAGCCCGCGCCGGAGGACGAGGCGGCGGCGCCCGAGGATCCCGAGCTGGTCTCCTACCGGCAGCGCTTCACCGTCTCCGCCGTTCTCGCGGTGCCGGTCATCCTGCTCTCGATGGTCCCGGCCCTGCAGTTCGACAACTGGCAGTGGCTGGCGCTGACCCTGGCCTCCCCCGTCGTCGTCTGGGGCGGGCTGCCCTTCCACCGCGCCGCGTGGACGAACGCCCGGCACGGCGCCGCCACCATGGACACCCTGGTCTCGCTCGGCACGCTGGCCGCGTTCGGCTGGTCGCTGTGGGCGCTGTTCTTCGGTGACGCGGGCATGCCCGGGATGCGGGACAGCTTCCGGTTCACCGTCGGCGGCATGGACGCCGCGTCGACGATCTACCTCGAAGTGGCCTCCGGGGTCGTCACGTTCATCCTGCTGGGCCGCTATCTGGAGGCCCGCGCCAAGCGGCGTGCGGGGGCGGCGCTCAGGGCGCTGATGGAGCTGGGCGCCAAGGACGTCGCCGTACTCAGGGACGGGCGTGAGGTGCGGATCCCGGTGGCGCAGCTGGCCGTCGGGGACCGGTTCGTCGTCCGGCCCGGGGAGAAGATCGCCACCGACGGCACCGTCGTCGAGGGCGCCTCCGCGGTGGACGCCGCCATGCTGACCGGCGAGTCCGTGCCGGTGGACGTGGCGGCCGGGGACGCGGTCACGGGGGCGACCGTCAACGCCGGCGGACGTCTGGTCGTCGAGGCCACCCGGGTCGGCGCCGACACCCAACTGGCGCGGATGGCGCGGCTGGTGGAGGACGCGCAGAACGGCAAGGCCGAGGTGCAGCGGCTGGCCGACCGGATCTCCGCGGTGTTCGTGCCGGTGGTCATCGCGATCGCCGTGGCCACCTTCGGCGGCTGGCTAGGCGCCACCGGCGACACCGTGGACGCCTTCACCGCGGCCGTCGCCGTCCTGATCATCGCCTGCCCGTGCGCGCTGGGCCTGGCCACGCCGACCGCGCTGATGGTCGGCACGGGCCGCGGCGCCCAGCTCGGCATCCTCATCAAGGGACCCGAGGTCCTGGAGTCCACCCGCCGCGTCGACACCGTCGTCCTCGACAAGACCGGCACCGTCACCACCGGCCGCATGACCCTCCAGAAGGTCTACGTCGCCGAGGACGCCGACGAGCGGCAGGTGCTGCGGCTCGCGGGCGGCCTGGAACACGCCTCCGAGCACCCCGTCGCCCGGGCGGTCGCCGCGGGCGCCGAGGAACGCGTCGGGGCGCTGCCGCCGGCCGAGCACTTCGAGAACGTGCCGGGGCGGGGCGTACGGGGGCGGGTGGAGGGCCATGACGTCGCCGTGGGGCGGCTGTTCGACGAGCTTCCGCAGGAGCTGGCCCGCGCCCGGGACGAGGCCGAGAGCAACGGCCTTACGGCCGTCGTCGTCGGCTGGGACGGGGTCGCGCGCGGGGTGCTCGCCGTCGCCGACGCGGTCAAGGAGACCAGCGCCGAGGCCGTGCGCGACCTGCGTGCGCTGGGGCTTACGCCGGTGCTGCTGACCGGGGACAACCGGGCGGTGGCCGAGGCGGTGGCGCGCGCCGTCGGGATCGAGCAGGTGATCGCGGAGGTGCTGCCCGAGGACAAGGTCGAGGCGGTACGGCGACTCCAGGCCGAGGGCCGGACGGTCGCCATGGTCGGCGACGGCGTCAACGACGCCGCGGCGCTCGCCACCGCCGATCTGGGCCTCGCCATGGGGACCGGTACGGACGCGGCGATCGAGGCCGGGGATCTGACCCTGGTGCGCGGCGATCTGCGGGTGGCCGCGGACGCGATCCGGCTGTCACGCCGGACGCTGACCACGATCAAGGGCAACCTCGTGTGGGCGTTCGGATACAACGTCGCCGCGCTGCCGCTGGCCGCGGCGGGGCTGCTGAACCCGATGATCGCGGGGGCGGCGATGGCCTTCTCGTCGGTGTTCGTGGTGACCAACAGTCTCCGACTGCGGACGTTCCGTTGAGATCACGGCCCGGCCCCCCTCTGGAGTCCTGCGCGAGCCTCACATAAGCTCTTCACAAGGCTCGCGCATCATCCTTACTCAGGAGCCTCGTTCGCTGTTTCGGGGCCCTTGCGTATCTAACGGACATATGCAAGAGACGCAGATCACAGTGATGTGAACGTAACCATCGAAGGGGTTCGAAGGTCTAAGTTGGCGATGTCAGAAAGCGTCTTGGGGGGCGCCGACTGACATCTGGGGATGTCTTGGGGGACTTCCTCAGAGATGCGTTGCCGGGGCACGTACACCGGGGAGCTTTGAGCGGCCCTCCCGAGCGTGCGCTGTCCCGGCAGACCGCACACCCGAGTGGTACGAGGAGATGTACTCGTTCTGCTCAACGCAGTACGGAACAACAGCGATTCAGGCGCTGATCTCCACAGACGCCCGGCCGGATCCCGTGGGGGGAATCCGCACCGGGACATGGGAAGACGCCCTGGACGTCGGCCCGTGGGGGGACCGGCGCCAGGGCGTCTTCTTTTTTTGCTCACTCTCGGCCTGCCCGGAGGGCAGAACCGGGAATCTACGAAGAGATCAGCGCTCCTCGACCGGGACGAAGTCCCGCTCCACGACGCCCGTGTAGATCTGGCGCGGGCGGCCGATGCGGGAGCCCGGCTCCTTGATCATCTCGTGCCACTGGGCGATCCAGCCCGGGAGGCGGCCGAGGGCGAACAGGACCGTGAACATCTCGGTCGGGAAGCCCATGGCGCGGTAGATCAGGCCGGTGTAGAAGTCGACGTTCGGGTAGAGGCTGCGCGAGACGAAGTAGTCGTCGGAGAGCGCGTGCTCCTCCAGCTTCAGCGCGATGTCCAGCAGCTCGTCGGACTTGCCGAGGGCCGACAGGACGTCGTGCGCCGCAGCCTTGATGATCTTCGCGCGCGGGTCGAAGTTCTTGTAGACCCGGTGGCCGAAGCCCATCAGGCGGACGCCGTCCTCCTTGTTCTTCACCTTGCGGATGAAGGAGTCGACGTCACCGCCGGCGGCCTGGATGCCCTCCAGCATCTCCAGCACGGACTGGTTGGCGCCACCGTGCAGCGGGCCCCACAGGGCGCTGATGCCGGCCGAGATCGAGGCGAACATGTTCGCCTGCGAGGAGCCCACCAGACGGACCGTGGAGGTCGAGCAGTTCTGCTCGTGGTCCGCGTGCAGAATCAGCAGCTTGTCGAGGGCGGCGACGACGACCGGGTCCAGGTCGTAGTCCTGCGCCGGGACCGAGAAGGTCATGCGCAGGAAGTTCTCGACGTAGCCGAGGTCGTTGCGGGGGTAGACGAACGGGTGACCGATCGACTTCTTGTACGCGTACGCCGCGATCGTCGGGAGCTTGGCGAGCAGCCGGATCGTGGAGAGGTTGCGCTGCTTCTCGTCGAACGGGTTGTGGCTGTCCTGGTAGAAGGTGGACAGCGCGGAGACGACCGACGACAGCATCGCCATCGGGTGGGCGTCGCGCGGGAAGCCCTTGTAGAAGTTCTTGACGTCCTCGTGCAGCAGGGTGTGCTGCGTGATGTCGTTCTTGAACGTGCTCAGCTCGTCGACGGTGGGCAGCTCACCGTTGATCAGCAGGTACGCGACCTCCAGAAAGGTCGAGCGCTCGGCCAGCTGCTCGATCGGGTAGCCGCGGTACCGGAGGATGCCCTGCTCGCCGTCGAGGTAGGTGATGGCGGATTTATAGGCGGCGGTGTTGCCGTAGCCGCTGTCCAGGGTGACCAGTCCGGTCTGGGCGCGGAGCTTGCCGATGTCGAAGCCCTTGTCGCCGACGGTGCTGTCGATCACCGGGTAGGTGTACTCGCCGTCGCCGTACCGCAGTACTACAGAGTTGTCGCTCACGTCTTCCCTCACCGACGTTGTGCCTCTTCTTCGAGGTTGCCCTGACTGTCTCTACCATCCCCCATTTGGCGCAGGAGAGTGCACTCGGGGTCGACCATTGGGCCTATTGGCGGCACTCAGTGCCGCCAACCTGCTCATCCTGCCCCCTCCGGACCGGCATCCGGAAGGGCTGTGTGACCTTTCCGACTCGTTTGATCGATCAAATTTCACTCACTTCTCGAGCGGGCGTGGTGAGAGCCTGAAGTCCAGCGCCGTCCAGCGCCGACCGGCCGACACCGTGCGCACCGCCTGGCCGATCGCCTTGCGTGAACCGACGAGCACCACCAGCTTCTTGGCCCGGGTGACCGCCGTGTACAGCAGGTTCCGCTGGAGCATCATCCACGCGCCGGTGGTGACCGGGATCACCACCGCCGGGTACTCGCTGCCCTGCGAACGGTGGATGGTCACCGCGTACGCGTGCGCCAGCTCGTCCAGTTCGTCGAAGTCGTACGGGACCTCCTCGTCCTCGTCCGTCAGCACCGTCAGGCGCTGGTCGACCGGATCGAGCGAGGTGACCACGCCCACGGTGCCGTTGAAGACGCCGTTCTTGCCCTTCTCGTAATTGTTGCGAATCTGGGTGACCTTGTCGCCGACCCGGAAGACCCGGCCGCCGAACCGCTTCTCGGGCAGGTCGGGGCGGCCCGGCGTGATGGCCTGCTGGAGCAGGCCGTTGAGCGTGCCGGCGCCGGCCGGGCCGCGGTGCATGGGCGCCAGCACCTGGACGTCCCGGCGCGGGTCGAGCCCGAATCTGGCCGGAATACGGCGGGCGGCGACGTCGACGGTCAGGCGGCCGGCCTCCTCGGTGTCGTCCTCGACGAAGAGGAAGAAGTCCTTCATGCCGTCGGTGACCGGGTGCTGCCCGGAGTTGATCCGGTGCGCGTTGGTGACCACTCCGGACTGCTGGGCCTGGCGGAACACCCGGGTCAGGCGTACGGCGGGGACCGGGCTGTCGTCGGCCAGGAGGTCGCGCAGGACCTCGCCCGCGCCGACGGAGGGGAGCTGGTCGACGTCCCCCACGAAGAGCAGGTGGGCGCCCGGAGGGACGGCTTTCACCAGCTTGTTGGCCAGCAGTAGGTCCAGCATCGAGGCCTCGTCCACCACTACTAGGTCGGCGTCCAAGGGGCGGTCCTTGTCGTAGGCCGCGTCGCCGCCGGGCTTGAGCTCCAGCAGGCGGTGGACGGTGGAGGCCTCGGCGCCGGTGAGCTCCGCGAGGCGCTTGGCGGCGCGGCCGGTGGGGGCGGCGAGGACGACCTTCGCCTTCTTGGCGCGGGCCAACTCTACGACCGAGCGGACCGTGAACGACTTGCCGCAGCCGGGGCCGCCGGTGAGGACGGCGACCTTCTGCGTCAGCGCCAGCCGGACGGCGGCCTCCTGCTCGGGGGCCAGGTCGGCGCCCGTGCGGTCCTTCAGCCAGGCCAGCGCCTTGTCCCAGGCCACGTCGCGGAAGCCGGGCATGCGGTCCTCGTCGGTGCGGAGCAGGCGCAGCAGCTGGGCGGAGAGGGAGAGTTCGGCTCGGTGGAAGGGGACGAGGTAGACGGCTGTGACGGGGTCCCCTCCGTCCCCGCCGTCCGGGCCGGGCACCTTCTCCCGTACGACGCCGGGGTCCTCGCCCTCCTCGGGCGGTGCGGCCAGTTCTGCGAGGCACTCGATGACCAGGCCCGTGTCGACCTGGAGCAGCTTCACCGCGTCGGCGATCAGGCGCTCCTCGGGCAGGAAGCAGTGGCCCTGGTCCGCGGACTGCGAAAGGGCGTACTGGAGGCCCGCCTTGACGCGTTCCGGGCTGTCGTGCGGGATGCCCACGGACTGGGCGATGCGGTCGGCGGTGAGGAAGCCGATGCCCCAGACGTCGGCGGCCAGTCGGTAGGGCTGGTTCTTCACGATGGAAATCGAGGCGTCGCCGTACTTCTTGTAGATGCGTACGGCGATGGAGGTGGAGACCTCCACGGTCTGGAGGAAGAGCATGACTTCCTTGATCGCCTTCTGTTCCTCCCAGGCGTCGGCGATCTTCTTGGTGCGCTTGGGGCCCAGGCCGGGGACCTCGATGAGGCGCTTGGGCTCCTCTTCGATGATCTTCAGGGTGTCCATGCCGAAGTGCTGGGTGATGCGGTCGGCGAAGACCGGGCCGATGCCCTTGACCAGGCCTGAGCCGAGGTAGCGGCGGATGCCCTGGACTGTGGCCGGCAGGACGGTGGTGTAGTTCTCCACGGTGAACTGCTTGCCGTACTGCGGGTGGGAGCCCCAGCGGCCCTCCATGCGCAGGGACTCGCCTACCTGGGCGCCCAGCAGTGCGCCTACGACCGTGAGGAGGTCGGCGCTTCCTCTGCCGGTGTCCACTCGGGCGACTGTGTAGCCGTTGTCCTCGTTGGCGTATGTGATGCGTTCCAGGACGCCTTCGAGCACGGCGAGGTGTCGCTCGCCGGTCCCCGTTGCTCGATCCATGAGGCGACGGTATCGGGCCTCGCTGACAGTCGGGGTGGGGGTGTGCCTGCGGCGGCCCGTTGCGGTTCGGTGGGGGTTCGCGTAGCGCCATCGGCGGTGCCGTGAGTCGGGGCCGCGCCGGGGGGGTCCGTCCTCGGACCGGCGGTGCTGTGGGTTTGGGGGGTGGTGTGTCTTTACGCCGGCCTCTGCGGGCGGACACCCCCCGACACGTCACCTTCCCGCCGTGGGCGGCTGCGGCTCCGCGGGGGTGCGCTCGGGTGCGCGGAACATCACGATCCGGTCTCAGGGGGTGGTTGAGGGGTTGATTAATGGGGTTGTAATCGATTCCAATCCTGTCTGAGTGATCGATGTAATCGATTCCAGCAGCAATTCCACGAGGAGGTGGAGCGGCGATGGCGAGCATCAAGGACGTCGCCCGTGAAGCGGGCGTGTCCGTTGCCACGGTCTCGCGTGTCCTGAATGACCATCCGTCGGTCAGTGCCGACGCGCGCACTCGTGTGCTGGCCGCCGTCGAGGTGTTGGGTTACCGGCCCAACGCTGTCGCCCGTTCTCTGCGTACCGACCAGACGCGCACCCTCGGGCTGGTCATCAGCGATGTGCTGAACCCTTACTTCACCGAACTGGCCCGCTCTGTGGAGGAGGAGGCCCGTGCGCTCGGGTACAGCGTCATCATCGGCAACGCCGACGAGCGGCCCGATCTCCAGGACCACCATGTGCGGACGCTGTTGGACCGGCGGATCGACGGGCTTCTCGTCTCCCCCACCGACGGTGGCTCCCCGCTGATGCTGGAGGCCGCGCGCGCGGGGACGCCGATGGTGTTCGTCGACCGGTGGATCCCGGGCGTGGACGTGCCGGTGGTGCGGGCCGACGGGCGGGCGGCGGTGCGGGATCTCGTCGCGCATCTGTATGGGCTGGGGCATCGGCGGCTCGCCATCATCGCGGGGCCCGCGGCCACCACCACCGGACAGGAACGTGTGGAGGCCTTCCGGGAGGCGCTTGCTGTTCATGGTCTGGAACTTCCCGACGCCTATATCGGCCAGGGCGACTTCCAGGCCGAAAGCGGGCGGCGGGTCACCGAGGGCTTCCTCGATCTGCCCGAGCCGCCCGAGGTCGTGTTCGCGGCCGACAACCTGATGGCGCTCGGCGCGCTGGACGCCGTACGCGCGCGTGGGCTGCGGGTGCCGCAGGACATCGCGCTGGCCGCGTTCGACGACATCCGGTGGTTCGTGCACACCGATCCGCCGATCACCGCGATTGCCCAGCCCACGGGCGAGCTGGGGCGCGCCGCCGTGCGTGCGCTGATCGACCGCATCGAGGGGCGGCTCCCCAAGTCCGTCACCCTCCCCGCCCGTCTCGTCGTACGCCGCTCGTGCGGCGAGAACCCCACCCCAGTGCAAAGGAGCACGTCGTGAGCAACCCGGACGAGTTGCTGCGTATCGAGGGCATACGGAAGACCTTCCCGGGCGTGGTCGCGCTGGACGGCGTCGACTTCGATCTGCGCCGGGGCGAGGTGCACGTCCTCCTCGGTGAGAACGGCGCCGGCAAGAGCACGCTCATCAAGATGCTCTCCGGTGCCTACACGCCTGATGCCGGGCGGATCCTGGTGGGTGGTGAGGAGGTGCGCATTCATGGTGCGCAGGACTCCGAGCGCCTCGGGATCGCCACCATCTATCAGGAGTTCAATCTCGTTCCTGATCTGACGGTCGCCGAGAACATCTTCCTGGGGCGGCAGCCGCGCCGGTTCGGGATGATCGACCGCGGGCGGATGGAGGCCGAGGCCGCCGAGCTGCTGAAGCGGGTCGGGGTGAACGTGTCCCCACGCGCGCGTGTGCGTGAACTCGGCATCGCGCGCCTGCAGATGGTCGAGATCGCCAAGGCGCTCAGCCTGGACGCCCGTGTGCTGATCATGGACGAGCCGACCGCGGTGCTCACCTCCGAGGAGGTCGACAAGCTCTTCGCCATCGTGCGCAGCCTGCGCGAGGACGGCGTCGGCGTTGTCTTCATTACGCACCATCTGGAGGAGATCGCCGCCCTGGGGGATCGGGTCACCGTCATTCGCGACGGCCGGTCCGTCGGTCAGGTCCCGGCCGCCACTTCCGAGGACGAGCTCGTCCGGCTCATGGTGGGGCGCTCCATCGAGCAGCAGTACCCGCGTGAGCGCGGCGAGACCGGTGAGCCGCTGCTCAAGGTGGAGGGGCTCGGGCGGAACGGTGTCTTCCACGACGTCTCCTTCGAGGTGCGCGCCGGTGAGGTCGTCGGGATCGCCGGGCTCGTGGGTGCGGGGCGTACGGAGGTCGTGCGGGCCGTGTTCGGGGCCGATCCCTACGACCGCGGCACGGTGCGGGTGAACGGCTCCGGTCTGCGCGGCAACGATGTCAACGCCGCCATGTCCGCCGGGATCGGGCTCGTCCCCGAGGACCGCAAGGGGCAGGGGCTCGTGCTGGACGCGTCGGTCGAGGAGAACCTCGGTCTTGTGACGCTGCGTTCGGCCACGCGCGCGGGGATCGTCGATCTCAAGGGGCAGCGCGAGGCCGCCGCCCGGGTCGCCGGGCAGCTGGGCGTGCGGATGGCGGGCCTCGGCCAGCACGTGCGCACGCTGTCCGGTGGCAACCAGCAGAAGGTCGTCATCGGCAAGTGGCTGCTCGCCGACACCAAGGTGCTGATCCTCGACGAGCCGACCCGCGGTATCGACGTCGGCGCCAAGGTCGAGATCTACCAGCTGATCAACGAACTGACGGCCGCCGGTGCCGCCGTACTGATGATCTCCAGCGATCTGCCCGAGGTGCTCGGCATGAGCGACCGGGTGCTGGTGATGGCCCAGGGGCGGATCGCCGGAGAACTCGCCGCCGACGAGGCGACCCAGGACGCCGTGATGGCGCTTGCCGTAAGCACTCCTATCAGTGAGAAGGAGGCCACCCGTGGCCGCTGACACGCTCAAGAGCACGACGGGCGCGAGTGGCGCCTCGGGGCTTCGCCGCCTCCTGCTCGACAACGGCGCGCTGACCGCGCTGATCGTTCTCGTTATTGCCATGTCGGCGCTGTCCGGTGACTTCCTGACGACCGACAACCTGTTGAACGTCGGCGTCCAGGCGGCCGTGACCGCCATCCTGGCTTTCGGCGTCACGTTTGTGATCGTCTCGGCCGGTATTGATCTGTCGGTCGGGTCGGTGGCTGCTCTGTCGGCCACCGTTCTTGCCTGGAGTGCCACGCAGGAGGGCGTTCCGGTCTTCCTTGCGGTGCTGCTGGCCATAGCGACCGGTATCGCGTGCGGTCTGGTCAATGGTTTTCTGATCTCCTACGGCAAGTTGCCGCCGTTCATCGCGACGCTCGCGATGCTGTCGGTCGGCCGTGGTCTGTCGCTGGTCATCTCGCAGGGCTCCCCCATCGCCTTCCCCGACTCCGTCTCGCATCTCGGCGACACGCTCGGCGGGTGGCTGCCGGTGCCGGTGCTCGTGATGGTCGTCATGGGGCTCGTCACCGCCTTTGTGCTGGGGCGGACCTACATCGGCCGCTCCATGTACGCGATCGGCGGCAACGAGGAGGCCGCGCGCCTTTCGGGTCTGCGGGTGAAGAAGCAGAAGCTCGCCATCTACGCGCTGTCCGGCCTCTTCGCCGCGGCCGCGGGCATCGTGCTCGCCTCCCGGCTGTCCTCCGCGCAGCCGCAGGCCGCGCAGGGCTACGAGCTGGACGCCATCGCGGCCGTCGTCATCGGCGGCGCCTCCCTGGCGGGCGGCACCGGCAAGGCGTCCGGCACGCTGATCGGCGCGCTGATCCTGGCGGTGCTGAGGAACGGGCTGAATCTGCTGAGCGTGTCCGCGTTCTGGCAGCAGGTCGTCATCGGTGTCGTCATCGCGCTGGCGGTGCTGCTGGACACCGTGCGCCGCAAGGCCGGGGCGACTCCGGTGGCCACCAGCGGCGGCAACAAGGGCAAGCAGGCGGTGACCTACGTCCTCGCGGCCGTGGTCGCGGCGGCGGTCATGGGCGCCACCTCGCTGCTGCACACCGGCTCCGCCGGCGCGGCCCAGCAGAAGGTCGGTCTGTCGCTGTCGACCCTCAACAACCCGTTCTTCGTGCAGATCCGGGCCGGTGCGCAGGAGGAGGCGAAGAAGCTGGGCGTCGACCTGACGGTCACCGACGCCCAGAACGACGCCTCGCAGCAGGCCAACCAGCTCCAGAACTTCACGTCCGAGGGCGTCGGTTCGATCATCGTCAACCCGGTCGACTCGGACGCGGCGGGCCCCTCGGTGCGCTCGGCGAACAAGGCCGACATCCCCGTGGTGGGCGTGGACCGCGGCGTGAACGACGCCTCCACGGCCGCCCTGGTGGCCTCCGACAACGTCGAGGGCGGCCAACTGGGCGCCAAGGCGCTCGCCGAGAAGCTCGGCGGCAAGGGCACGATCGTCATCCTCCAGGGCCAGGCCGGCACGTCCGCCAGCCGGGAGCGCGGCGCGGGCTTCGCCGAGGGGCTCAAGGCCTACCCGGGCATCAAGGTCGTGGCCAAGCAGCCCGCGGACTTCGACCGCACCAAGGGCCTCGACGTCATGACCAACCTCCTCCAGGCCCACCCGGACATCGACGGCGTGTTCGCCGAGAACGACGAGATGGCGCTCGGCGCGATCAAGGCGCTGGGCGACAAGGCCGGCAAGTCCGTCCAGGTCGTCGGTTTCGACGGCACCCCGGACGGTCTGAAGGCCGTGGAGGCGGGCACGCTGTACGCGTCGGTGGCGCAGCAGCCCAAGGAGCTCGGAAGGATCGCCGTGGACAACGCCGTTCGGGCGGCCGAGGGCAAGAAGACCGAGCAGATGGTGAAGGTGCCGGTGAAGGTGGTCACGAAGGAGAACGTGGCCGGCTTCGGCGGCTGACATTCGGCGAGGGGTGGGCGGTCCTTGGACCGCCCACCCCAAGTGACTTACTAGGGGAGCTACTTCATGTACGACTACGACCTCCTGGTCGTAGGGTCGGCCAACGCCGACCTGGTGATCGGCGTCGAGCGCCGGCCGGGGGCCGGCGAGACCGTGCTCGGCTCCGACCTGGCCGTCCACCCGGGCGGCAAGGGCGCGAACCAGGCGGTCGCGGCCGCCCGGCTCGGGGCGCGTACGGCGCTGCTGGCCCGGGTCGGTGACGACGCGCACGGCCGGCTGCTGCTCGACTCGCAGCGGCAGGCCGGGGTGGACACGGTGGGCGTGCTGGTCGGCGGCGCGCCGACGGGGGTCGCGCTGATCACCGTGGACCCGTCGGGGGACAACAGCATCGTGGTCTCGCCGGGCGCCAACGCCCGGCTCACGCCCGTGGACGTGCGGGCCGCCGCGAGCCTCTTCCAGGCCTCGCGGGTGGTCTCCGTACAGCTGGAGATCCCGCTGGAGACGGTGGCGGAGGTGGTGCGCAACCTCGCGGACGGCAGCCGCTTCGTACTGAACCCGTCCCCGCCGCAGCCACTGCCCGCGGAAGTTCTGGCGGCCTGCGACCCTCTGATCGTCAACGAGCACGAGGCGAAGGTGATCCTCGGCGACGCCTGCGTGAGCGAGGAGCCCGCGGACTGGGCGCGGATCCTGCTGGCCAAGGGCCCGCGCTCGGTGGTCGTGACGCTGGGTGCCGAGGGCGCCCTCGTGGCGTCGGCCGAGGGCACGGCCCGGGTGGCGTCGGTGAAGGTCGACGCCGTGGACACGACCGGCGCGGGTGACGCCTTCACCGCGGCCCTGGCGTACCGGCTGGGCACCGGTGCCTCCCTGACCGAGGCTGCGGCGTACGCGGCCCGGGTCGGGGCGGCGGCCGTCACGAGGGAGGGGGCGCAGGTGTCCTTCCCGACGGCCGCGGAGGTCGAGGCCCTGTGAAGAAGGCGGGCATCCTGAACCGTCATCTGTCCGGCGCGCTGGCCGAGTTGGGCCACGGCGACGGGGTCCTGGTGTGCGACGCGGGCATGCCGATACCCGACGGCCCGAAGGTGGTCGACCTGGCCTTCCGGGCCGGGGTGCCGGCATTCGCGGAGGTGCTGGAGGGCCTGCTGGCCGAGCTGGTCGTGGAGGGAGCGACGGCGGCGACGGAGGTACGGCAGGCCAACCCGGCGGCCTCGGCGCTGCTGGACGACCACTTCGCCGACGCCCTGACCCTGGTCCCGCACGAGCGCCTCAAGGAACTGTCGGCGGGCGCGCGCCTGGTCGTCCGCACGGGCGAGGCCCGGCCGTACGCGAATGTGCTCCTGAGGTGCGGGGTCTTCTTCTAGACCACCCGTACATGCTTCGAGGGGCCCGGTCCGTCGACCGGGCCCCTCGTGCTGTCCCCCTCCGTATCAGAACCCCCGCGATCCCCCCAGATCCCCCTCCAGAAGTCCTGATGCCATGTACGACTCGGGAGTCCCCGGAAGGGTTGCACGGCGCCGCGAGAATTTTTTTCGCCGCCTGGACGACGTGGTCGAGCCCGGCGCTGCGGGCGCAAGCACGCACCCCGGCGCGCCCCGGGAAACGGCCCCCTGCCGCCTACTCCCGAGGCCCCGCCGTGGACCCCCGAACCATCAGCTCCCCCCGAATCGTCGCGATCCCCCCGGGCGGCTCCTCCTCCCGCCCCATGGCGATCCGTCCGGCCCGCGCCCCCGCCTCCGACAACGGCAGCCTCACCGTCGTAAGAGAGGGCACCGCGTCGATGCTGAACGGCAGGTCGTCGAAGCCGGCCACGGAGACGTCCTCCGGGATCCGCAGCCCGGAGTCACGCAGTGCCGCGCAGGCGCCCAGCGCGACGGAGTCGTTCGCGGCGACCACGGCGGTCAGGGACGGGTCGCGGCGCAGGAGCTCCAGCGTTGCCTCGTAGCCGGACTGGCGGTCGTAGCGGCCGTGCACCGTCCAGCGCGGGTCTTCCTTGATCCCGCGTGCCTCCAGCGCCGCCCGGTGTCCCTCCAGGCGGTGCCGGGTCGTGGTGCGCTCCTCGGGGCCGGCGATGTAGCCGAGCCGCCGGTGGCCGAGGCCGATGAGGTGCTCGGTCAGTTCGCGGCCGCCGCCGCGGTTGTCGAAGGTCAGCGCGATCGCCCCGGTGTCCGGCGCCGGCGGGCGCCCGCACAGCACGATCCGGGTGCCCGCGTCCGCCAGCTTCCGCAGCTTGGAGGAGACGGCCGCGATGTGCGTGGCGTTCTCGATGGCCCCGCCGGTCAGGACCACGGCCGCGGCCCGCTGGCGCTGGAGCAGGGTCAGGTAGGTCAGTTCGCGTTCCGGGGAGCCGCCGGTGTTGCAGACGACGGCCAGCCGTTCACCGCCCGCGCGTCCGCCCGGGCCGCCGATCTCCGCCTGGATCGCGCTCGCCATGATCCCGAAGAAGGGGTCGGCAATGTCGTTCACCAGGATGCCGACGAGGTCCGACGTCGCCGCCGCCAGCGCGCTCGCCGGGCCGTTCAGCACGTAGTCCAGCTCGTCCACGGCCCGCAGCACCCGCTCGCGGGTGGACGCGGCCACGGGGTAGTTGCCGTTCAGTACGCGCGACACCGTCGCGGGGGAGACCTGCGCGCGGGCCGCCACGTCCGCCAGGGTCACCGTCATCTCGTCGTCCTCCGGTCGCACGCATCAGCGCGTCTCAGTCGTACGTCGTCGTACACGCGGGCATACAGGGCCCGGTTCCGAGCAGACCTTAAGGCCATGACCCTTCGTTGTTCGCCCCCTCGAACAACTCAACCCCGTCACGGTCTTGTCCGGACCGCTGCAGAGAGGCTAGCTTCTTCATAGATAGAAAGCGCTTGCTGTGACGCTCATCAGTAGAGGCGTACGCGGCGCGCACAACCGCGTACGACTCCTGCGAAGGGAATGACGTGACACGCAAGACGGTGCGTATCGCCATGAACGGCGTGACCGGGCGCATGGGCTACCGACAGCACCTGGTCCGGTCCATCCTGGCCATCCGCGAGCAGGGCGGTCTCGACCTCGGCGACGGCACCGTGCTGTGGCCGGAGCCGATCCTGGTCGGCCGCCGCGAGCACGCGCTCAAGGCGCTGGCCGAGCAGCACGGCCTGGACCCGGAGAACATCTCCACCGATGTCGACGCGGTCCTCGCCGACCCGACCGTCGACATCTACTTCGACGCCCAGGTCACCTCCGCGCGCGAGGAGGCGATCAAGAAGGCGATCGCCGCCGGCAAGCACATCTACACCGAGAAGCCCACCGCCACCGGCCTGGACGGCGCCCTGGAGCTGGCTCGCCTCGCCAACGCCGCCGGCATCAAGCACGGCGTCGTCCAGGACAAGCTCTTCCTCCCCGGCCTGCTCAAGCTGAAGCGGCTGATCGACGGCGGCTTCTTCGGCCGGATCCTGTCCATCCGCGGCGAGTTCGGCTACTGGGTGTTCGAGGGTGACTGGCAGACCGCCCAGCGGCCGAGCTGGAACTACCGTGCCGAGGACGGCGGTGGCATCGTTGTCGACATGTTCCCGCACTGGGAGTACGTCCTGCACGAGCTCTTCGGCCGGGTGAAGTCCGTCCAGGCCCTCACCGCCACCCACATCCCCCAGCGCTGGGACGAGAACGACAAGCCCTACGACGCCACCGCCGACGACGCCGCCTACGGCGTCTTCGAGCTGGAGGGCGGCGCGATCGCCCAGATCAACTCCTCCTGGGCCGTCCGCGTCAACCGCGACGAACTGGTGGAGTTCCAGGTCGACGGCACCGAGGGCTCCGCGGTCGCGGGGCTCAGGAACTGCCGCGTGCAGCATCGGAGCACCACCCCCAAGCCCGTCTGGAACCCGGACATCCCGGCCACCTACTCCTTCCGCGACCAGTGGCAGGAGGTGCCGGACAACGACGAGTTCGACAACGGCTTCAAGGCCCAGTGGGAGCTCTTCCTCAAGCACGTCTACGCCGGTGCCCCCTACCACTGGGACCTGCTGGCCGGCGCCCGCGGCGTCCAGCTCGCCGAGCTGGGCCTGAAGTCCTCGGCCGAGGGCCGCCGCCTGGACGTCCCGGAGATCGGCCTGTGACCATCCAGCTCCCGGACTCCACCGGGGCCCTGCGGGCGTACGAGCCCCGCCAGGAGCCCCTCGCGCTGACCACGGGTGCGCCGTTCACCTCCCGTACGGTCTTCTCGGCGGCCCATGTCGTCGCCGACCCGTTCGCCGACACGACGCCCGACTCGCCCGCCGCCGTCGACTGGGACGCCACCCTCGCCTTCCGCCGCCACCTGTGGTCCCACGGGCTGGGCGTCGCCGAGGCGATGGACACCGCCCAGCGCGGCATGGGCCTGGACTGGGCGGGCGCCGCCGAGCTGATCCGGCGCAGTGCCGCCGAGGCCAAGGCGGTCGGCGGCCGGATCGCCTGCGGGGTCGGCACCGACCAGATCACGGCCGGTTCCCTCGCCGAGGTCCGCGCGGCCTACGAGGAGCAGCTCGCTGTCGTGGAGGAGTCGGGCGCGCAGGCGATCCTGATGGCCTCCCGAGCCCTGTGCGCCGCTGCCTCCGGCCCCGAGGACTACCTGGAGGTCTACGGCCATCTGCTCCGGCAGGCCGCCGAGCCGGTGGTCCTGCACTGGCTGGGCCCGATGTTCGACCCGGCGCTGGAGGGCTACTGGGGGTCGGTCGACCTCGACACGGCCACCGACACCTTCCTGGAGGTGATCGCGGCCCACCCCGACAAGGTCGACGGCATCAAGGTCTCGCTGCTCGACGCGCAGCGCGAGATCGGCCTGCGCCGGCGGCTGCCCGACGGGGTGCGCTGCTACACGGGCGACGACTTCAACTACCCCGAGCTGATCGCCGGTGACGAGCAGGGCTTCAGCCACGCGCTGCTCGGCATCTTCGACCCGCTGGGCCCTCTGGCGGCGGAGGCGGTCCGGGTCCTGGACACGGGGAACACCCAGGGCTTCCGTGAACTGCTCGACCCCACCGTCGAGTTGTCCCGCCACCTCTTCCGGGCGCCGACCCGCTTCTACAAGACGGGCGTGGTGTTCCTGGCCTGGCTCGCGGGCCACCAGAGCCACTTCACCATGGTCGGCGGCCTCCAGTCGGCCCGCTCCCTTCCGCACTTCGCCCGGGCCTACGAACTCGCCGACGGCCTGGGCCTGTTCCCGGACCCGAAGCTGGCCGAGGAGCGGATGAAGAACCTGCTCTCGCTGTACGGGGTGAACCAGTGACCGGCGACCTCTCCCGCTTCTCCATCAACCAGATGACCGTCAAGCAGCTGTCGATGCCGGAACTGGTCGACTCCTGCGGCCGGTTGGGCGTCACCAACGTCGGCCTGTGGCGCGAGCCCGTCCAGTCCTACGGCCTGGAGGCGACGGCCAAGCTGGTCCGCGACGCGGGCCTGACCGTCACCACGCTGTGCCGCGGCGGTTTCCTCACGGCCATCGAGCCGGACGAGCGCGCCAAGGCGCTGGACGACAACCGGCGGGCGGTCGACGAGGCGGCGACGCTCGGCACGGACACGCTGGTCCTGGTCTCGGGCGGCCTCCCGGCCGGTTCGAAGGACCTGCACGGCGCCCGGGAGCGGATCGCGGACGCGCTGGCGGTGCTGGGCCCGTACGCCGAGGAGCACGGGGTGAAGCTGGCGATCGAGCCGCTGCACCCGATGTTCGCCTCGGACCGCTGCGTGGTCTCCACGCTCGCCCAGGCCCTCGACCTCGCCGAGCGCTTCCCCGCCCACCAGGTCGGCGTCACGGTCGACACGTACCACATCTGGTGGGACGACACCGCGCCCGCGCAGATCGCCCGGGCCGGTGCGGGCGGCCGTATCCACACCTTCCAACTCGCCGACTGGATCACCCCGTTGCCCGAGGGCGTCCTCAACGGACGCGGCCAGATCGGCGACGGCTCGATCGACATGCGGGAGTGGAAGGGCTACGTCGAGGCCGCCGGGTACACCGGCGCCATCGAGGTGGAGCTGTTCAACGACGAACTGTGGGCCCGGGACGGGCGTGAGCTGCTGGCGGAGACGGCGGCGCGGTTCGTGGAGCACGCGGGGTAGCCGGGACCGGCCAGGGACGCCGACGGCATGCGGGCCGTCGGCGTCCCGTTCGCATGTCCGGGCTACTTGTCGAGCAGGTCGAGGAACGCCGTCGCCGCGGGTGTGCGGCCGCCGTGGCTCCACGCGACGTACTCGACGCGCGTGGGTGCGTCCGTGACCTCGATGGTGGTGACGCCGGCCAGGTGGGGGACGTAGGTGGAGGGGAGCATCGCGATGGCGAGGCCCTGTCTGATCAGGTGGGTCATGTTGTAGTCGACGGTGGTGACTTCGAAGGCGACCTCGCGGGTGAGGCCGGCGGCGGCGAAGGCCTGGTCGGACTGGATGCGGCCGGCCGTGCCGGTGGGCAGGTCGACGAAGGTTTCGCAGGACAGCCGGCGCAGGTCGGCCGTCGGTTCCTCGGCGAGGGGATGGTCCGGTGCGACCACGGCGACGAGCCGGTCGCGGGCGAGTTCGCGTGCGGCGACGCCCTGGGGGTGGACCGTGGGCGGCAGTCCGAGGAAGGCCACATCTATGGTCCCCTCCTTGACCCGCTCGACCAGGTGCTCGCTGGCCGCCACCCGCAGGCTGATGCGTACGTGCGGGTAGCGCCGGCGGAACTCGCGCAGCGTGCCCGGGATGTCGACCGCGGCGACGGTGGGGATGAGGCCCACGGCGAGCCTGCCGCGTACCTCCCCCACGGCCGCGGCGACTTCGGCGGCCGCGCGCTCGGCGGCGTCCAGGCACTGGCGGGCCGCCGGGAGGAACGCCTCGCCGGCCGGGGTCAGCCGCACCCGGCGGCTGGTGCGCTCGAAGAGTTTCGCGCCGAGTTCCTTCTCCAGCTTGGCGATCTGGTGGCTGAGGGCGGACTGGACGACCAGACAGCGCTCGGCGGCGCGCGTGAAGCTGTTCGTCTCGGCGACGGCGATGACGTAGCGCATCTGCTGGAGTTCCACCGATCTATCGTGAATCACGATCGATGAACTGACAAGCATGTGTTGGACTCATTGATCGGTGCGGGACGAGACTCGTCGCATGACCAGTCCAGCAGCACAGACAGTCGTGGGCGGAGCCAGTGGCAGCGGTCTGCTCGGCGGGAATCTGCCGCGCACCCTGCTGACGGCGTTCGCACCCGTCGTATGGGGAACCACCTACGTCGTCACCACCGAGTTGCTTCCGCCGGGGCACCCGCTCTTCGCGGGGATGCTGCGCGCCCTGCCCGCCGGGCTGATCGCGCTGGCCTTCACCCGGACGCTGCCGCGCGGGAGTTGGTGGGGCAAGGCGGCGGTGCTCGGGGTGCTGAACATCGGCATGTTCTTCCCGCTGCTGTTCGTCGCGGCCGAGCGCCTGCCGGGCGGCGTCGCCGCGACCCTGGCGGCGGCCCAGCCGCTCGTGGTCGCCCTGCTGGCCGTGGCGATCCTGCGCCAGGGGCTGACGGCCTGGCGTCTGGCGTGGGGGCTGGCCGGCATGGCCGGTGTCGGCCTGGTGGTGATCGGGCCGGCCGCGAGCTTCGACGCCATCGGTGTCGCGGCGGGCCTCGCGAGCGCGGCCTCGATGGCGCTCGGGGTGACGCTCACCAAGCGCTGGGGGCGTCCCGCCGAGGCCAGTCCCACAACCTTCGCCGCCTGGCAACTCACCGCCGGAGGCCTGTTCCTGGTGCCGCTCACGGTGCTCTTCGAGGGCGCGCCGCCGGCGATCGACCTGCCCGCCACCCTCGGATACCTCTGGCTGGGGCTGGTCGGCGGTCTGATCACCTTCGTCCTGTGGTTCCGCGGCATCACCGCCCTGCCCGTCACCTCGGCCGCGGTACTCGTCCTGCTCTCCCCGCTGGTCGCCGCGGTGCTCGGCGCGGTCGTCCTCGGCCAGACCTTCGGTCCGCTCCAGCTCGTCGGCTTCGCACTCGCGCTCGCCGCGATCGTCGCGGGCCAACTGCCGCCACCGGCACGCTCACGCGACTGAACACCGGCCCGCCCCCGAAACCCTCCAGCCCCCCAAGGAACTCACCATGCAGAACAACAGCCCCGTCCTGGTCACGGGCGCGACCGGCGGCCAGGGCGGCGCCGTCGCCCGCGCGCTGCTCAACCGCGGCCGCGCGGTGCGCGCCCTCGTCCGCGACCCGGACTCCGCGGCAGCCAAGGAACTTCGGGTGCTCGGCGCCGAGTTGGCCGACGGTGACCTCGACGACCCGGGGTCGCTGCGTGCGGCGGCGCGGGGCGTGGACGGTGTCTTCAGTGTGCAGCCCGCCGACTTCACCGATCCACGTCCCGAGGTCGAGGTGCGGCAGGGCAGGAACGTCGTTGACGCGGCCGTGGCCGCCAGTGTGCCGCACCTGGTGTACAGCTCCGTCGGCCCCGCCCGACTCGGCACCGGCGTCGCCCACTTCGAGAGCAAGGCGGAGATAGAGACGTACATCGAGGCCGTCGGGGTGCCCGCGACGGTGCTGCGGCCGGTGTTCTTCATGGAGAACTGGCGGTACATGCTGCCGGAGCGGGCCGAGGGCGGTGAACGGGTGTGCGGTGTCGCTCTCGACGCCGACACCCCGCTCCAGATGATCGCGGTGTCCGACATCGGCCGGATCGCCGCGGACGCCTTCGCTGATCCGGACGCGTTCATCGGCAGGGCGGTCGAGATCGCCGGTGACGAGCTGACGGTGCGGCAGATCGCCGAGGTGTTCGGCCGGGTCGACGGCGTTCCGACGCGCTTCGAGCAACGGCCGGAAGCGGTCGAGGAGTTCGCCAAGATGTACGGCTGGATCAACGAGCACGGGTACGGAGCCGACCTCGCCGCCCTCCGCGAGCGGCATCCGGGGCTGCTGACCCTGGAGGCGTGGCTGAGCGTGAGCCGCGGCTAGGCCTCGCGGGCCGCCCGTTCCACCCGCTCCCGGTGCTTTGCCCACCAACTGGCGTCGCCCGGAGCCGTGTTCGGGCCCGCGGCACGCTGCCCGGTCGCGCCGTCGATCAGTTCGCGGACGATGTCGGCGTGGCCCGCATGGCGGTGGGTCTCACCGATCATGTGGGCGAGGACGCGGTGGAGGGTCAGTTCGGGACCGCCGCCGGGCAGCTTTCCGCGGGCGTCCAGGGGCAGCGCGTCGATCGTCTCGTCCGCGTGCGCGCACACCCGGCGGTAGTCGGCCACGATCCGCTCACGGCTCTCGTCCGGCCTCGCCCACAGATCCGCGTTCGGCTCGGCGTCGCCCGTGATCCACAACGGCGGTGCGGGACAGGGCCGTTCGAAGGTCGTGCCGAAGTACAGGGCCTCCGCGCCGGTCAGATGCTTGACCAGGCCGAGCAGGTTCGTGCCGGTCGGGGTCATGGGGCGGCGGACGTCGTACTCGGACAGGCCCTGGAGCTTCCAGAGCAGGGCATCGCGGGCGTCCTGGAGGTTCAGGCGGAGGTCCGCTTTGAGGTCCTGTTCGGTCATCGGGCCAGTCTGTCGGGCGAGCGATGCCCGTCCAGCGGATTTCGCGCACCAAGATCACTACTGAATGTCCGGTTCCGCACCATAGAGTGCGCTGGACACATACCCAGGGGAGGGGCGCCAGCATGGCATTCCGTACGTTTCTCAGCTCGCTCGGCATCAACGCACCGCAGGTGGAGACGGTGTTGGACCGGGGCTCGGTCCGGCCGGGCGAGCAGCTGACCGCGACCGTCACGCTGCGCGGGGGCGGCGCCGATGTGCTGGTCGAGCGGCTGAAGTTGGACGTCGTCGGGCTGTTCGAGGACAACGAGAGCAACGAGAGCAGCTGGGACAACCCCGGCGTGCTCCTGTCCTGGACCGACGAGCAGCCCTTCACGCTGGCGGCCGGCAAGGACCTGGTCAAGGACGTCGTCTTCCAGCTGCCCTTCGAGATGCCGCTGACGCACTTCCTCGGCGGGAAGCTGCTCAAGGGCGCCCGGGTGGCCGTACGGACCGAGCTGGCCATCGACAAGTCCGTGGACCGCGGCGACTTCGACGAGTTCCATGTGCACCCGCTCGCCCCGCAGGACATCGTGCTCCAGGCCTTCGCCGACCTCGGCTTCCGCTTCGACGAGGCCGAGCTGAAGCGCGGCACGCCCAGCTCCGCGGTGGCCTCGCGGGTGGACTGGTGGCAGGAGATCGAGATGTGGTTCCCGGCGGAGTACGGCAGCTCCATCGGCCAGGTCGAGATCGCCTTCAACGCCTTCGAGGACTCGATGGACCTGCTGACCGGCGGCACCGGCAGGCTCTCCTTCTCCTACGACGGCCTCGACGCGGAGAAGGTCCGTGCGGAGCTGGACGCCCACTACCGGTCGCGGTTCCTGCCCGGCTCGTAAATCCGTCGCCGTCGCACCGATGAGTTCCGGGGCCCGCCCCGGTCTTCACCACCGACAACAACGGAACACGGAAACGGAGACAGTCCCATGCGCATCGTCATCACCGAGTTCATCAGCCTCGACGGCGTCGTCCAGGCCCCCGGCGGTCCCGAGGAGGACACCGACGGCGGCTTCGAGCACGGCGGCTGGTCGCACCCGTACTTCGACCCGGAGGTGCTCGGCCCGGCGTTCGCGGAGGGGCTGGAGCAGGCGGAGGCGCTGCTGTACGGGCGTCGTACGTATCTGACGATGGCGGGGGCGTGGCCGGAGCGGGCCGGTGACCCGTTCGCCGACCGGCTCAACTCCCTGAAGAAGTACGTCGTTTCCAGCACGCTGACCGACGCGGAGCTGACCTGGAACAACACCGAGCGCATTGCGGGCGACGAGGCCGTGGCCCGCATCCGTGCGCTCAAAGAGGCCGAGGGCGGCGACCTGGCGATGATGGGCAGCCCGACCCTGGTCCGCACGCTGATCGCCGAGGGCCTCGTCGACGAGCTCCGGCTCGCCGTGATGCCGGTACTGCTCGGCGGCGGCAAGTCGATCTTCCCTACGGACGGCGGCAAGCGTCCCTTCGAACTGGTCTCCGCGACCACCGGGAAGACCGGCGTACAGCTGTGCGTCTTCCGGCCCGCCGCCGAGGGGTAGCCCCGAAGGCGCGGGCGTCCTACGCTCGACCCGTTCGGTATCTCTGACTGAGTCAAGTATCGGGGAGCGGGTCGATCATGACCGTCCAGGACATCCGCGCCTTCAACCGCTTCTACACGAACGTCATCGGCGCCCTCGACTACAGCCGCCACCTGTACGCGCCGTACACCCTCACCGAGTCCCGCGTCCTGTACGAGCTCGCGCACTCGCCGCGCACGGACGCGGCCGACCTGCGCGGCGAACTCTCCCTGGACGCCGGTTACCTGAGCCGGATCCTGAACAAGTTCGAGCAGGACGGGCTGGTCGAGCGGACCACCTCCGAGCACGATCCCCGGCGGCGCCGGATCGTGCTCACCTCGCGCGGGCGGGAGACCGCGGCCCTGCTGGCAGAGCGGTCGGACGAGGCGGTCGGCTCGCTGCTGTCGACGGTGCCGGCCGCCGACCGGCCGCGGCTGGCCGAGGCGATGCGCACCGTCCGCGAGATCCTCTCCGACGGCCGGCCCCCGCGCCGCGAGGACGTCGTACTGCGCGAGCCCGGCCCCGGCGACCTGGGCTGGATCGTGCAGCGCAACGCGGCCCTGTACGCGGCCCAGTTCGGCTGGAACACCGACTACGAGGGCCTGGTCGCGAGGATCGTCGCCGACTTCGCCGAGGACCACGATCCGCATCTGGAGCGGGTGTGGATCGCCGAGCTCGACGGGCGGCCGGTCGGGTGCGTGATGTGCGTACGCGACGAGGCGCCCGCCACCGCCCGGCTGCGCCTCCTCCTCGTCGAGCCCGACGCGCGCGGCCTCGGCATCGGGGACCGGCTGGTCGGGGCGGTCGTGGAGTTCGCCCGCGGGGTCGGCTACCGCGACCTCGTGCTGTGGACCAACGACGTCCTGGCCGCCGCCCGCCGTATCTACCGGCGCCACGGTTTCGTCCTGTGCGCGGAGAAGCCGCACCGCTCCTTCGGCAAGGATCTGGTCGGCCAGGACTGGCGTCTGGACCTGCACGACAGCGCCGAGTGACGCGTAGAGTCGCGACCATGAAGCTGGCGTTCTCCACCCTCGGTGTCCCCGGTCTTCCGCTCCCCGACGTGCTGCGGCTGGCGTCCGCGCACGGCTATCACGGCGTGGAGCTGCGCGCGCATCCGGAGGAGCCGGTGCACCCGGGCCTCGGTCCTGCCGAGCGGGCCGAGGCGGCGGCCGAGTTCAAGGCGGCCGGCATCGAGGTCCTCGGTGTCGCCGGGTACGCGCGCGTGGCCGCGCCCGGCCCCGACGAACCGGTGATCGCGGAGATCCACGGCCTGCTCGACCTCGCCCGTGACCTGGGCGCCGGCTTCGTCCGCGTCTTTCCGGGCGCGGATGTGGCCCAGAGCGCCGAGGAGGCCGACGCGACCGCCGCCCGCAGGCTCGGCACCGCAGCCGAGTACGCCGCCGACCTCGGCGTACGGATCCTGCTGGAGACCCACGACTCGCACCGCACCGGCGCCGCCGCGATCCGCGTCCTCGGGCCGGTCGGGCACCGCAGCGTCGGCTCGCTGTGGGACGTCATGCACACCTGGCTGGGCGGCGAGCAGCCCTCCGAGTCCTACGCCGCGCTCGCCCCGTATCTCGGCTATGTGCAGGTCAAGGACATCGCCTCGGCCGAGGACACGACCCCGCTGCCGCTGGGCGCCGGGGTGCTGCCGCTGTCCGAGTGCGTGGAGGTGCTCTCCCGGCACGGCTGGGACGGCTGGCTGTGCTGGGAGTACGAGAAGCGGTGGTACGAGGCCGCCGCGCCGCTTCCGGAGCTGCTCCGGGCCGGGCACGACCACCTCGCCCGGCTGCTGAACGAGTCCGCGTAATTCGTTGGCCCGGGGCGGGGATCGTGGGTTAGCGTCCCCGCCATGCCGCAGCAGCCAGAGCCGTATTCCGCCATGCCCTCATGAGCCTCGCCCGTACCTTCGTCGACGTACGGCCACTGCACACCTCCCCCGTCTTCCGGCGGCTGCTGATCGGGCGCACGGCGTCCATCCTGGGCAGCTTCATGACCATCGTGACCGTCATGTTCCAGGTGTGGGACATGACGCACAGCGCGATGTGGAGCGGCGCGGTGGGGCTCGCCCAGGCGGTGCCCCTGGTGGTCGTCGGGCTGATCGCCGGGGCCTGGGTGGACCGCGGGGACCGGCGCCGGATCTATCTCGTCGCCACCGTCGGCCAGGCGGTCTGCTCCCTGCTGCTGGCGGTGCAGGGCTTCGTCGGGGGTCTGCCGGTGCCGGGGATCCTGGCGCTGGTGGCGGCCGGCTCCTGCTTCGGGGCGGTCGGCGGTCCGGCGGCGGGCGTGTTCGTGCCGCGGCTGCTGCCCAAGGACCAGGTGGCCGCCGGACTGGCCCTGAACCAGGTCACCGCCCAGGCGATGATGCTCCTCGGCCCCGCCCTCGGCGGTCTGTTCCTGGGCTGGTTCGGCATCGGCATCTGCTACCTGATCGACGCCCTCAGCTTCGCCCTGTCCTTCTACGGCGCCTTCGGCCTGCCCGCGCTGCCGCCCGAGGGCGAGCCGTCGCGGGCCGGGCTGCACGGCGTGCTGGACGGTCTGCGCTTCCTGGGCGGCAACCGGGTGGTCCGCGGCGCGCTGATCACCGACCTGGCGGCGACCCTGCTGTCGATGCCGGTGAGCCTGTTCCCGCTGGTCAACGAGGAACGGTTCGGCGGCAGTCCACGCACCCTCGGCCTGTTCCTGTCCGCGCTGGCCGTCGGCGGGGTGGCGGCGACCGCCCTGTCCGGGCCCATCACCCGGATGGCCCGGCCCGGCGCGGTCATGCTGTGCGGGGCGGCGGTCTGGGGCGGGGCGCTCGCCCTGTTCGGCCTCACCACCAGCGCGTGGGCGGGCCTCGGGCTGCTGGTGGTGGCCGGTGCCGCCGACTCCGTCTCGGTGCTGTCGCGCACCACGATCGTGCAGACCCGCACCCCGGACGCCCTGCTGGGCCGGGTGACGGCGGCCGAGGCCGTCGTCGGCCAGGCGGGTCCGCACCTCGGCAATCTGCGCGGCGGTCTGGTGGCGGGCTGGACCTCCGGCGCGACCGCCCTGATCACGGGGGGCCTGCTGTGCCTCCTCGCGGTGGCCTACGTCGCCGTCAGCACCCCGGAACTGCGGGACGGGGTCACGCCGGACGAGGAGTGAACCCGGCGGTGAGATCCAGGCACCAGGCCAGTACGGCGGGCCACGGGCCGTAACCGGCGTCCAGGTCGAGGTGGCCGGCGCCGGACAGGACGTCGGCCGGCAGGCCGAGCGGGTCGCCGTAGAGGCGGTCGGCGCCTTCCGCGCAGTACGGGTCGTTGTCGCCGGCGACCAGCCGGGTGGGGCCGGGGAGGCCGAACTCCAGGGGCGGCAGGGCGAATCCGGCGATCTCCGGGTTGCTCCGGATGACCGCGTCGGACGGCGGGGCGACGAGCAGCACCCGCTCCACGGCATCGAGGCCCGGCAGTCCGCGCGCGACGGCGTGCAGCCACAGGGCGACGGACAGGCTGTGCGCGACGACGACCTCGACCCCGTCCAGGTGCCGCTCCAGCTCCGCGAGCCATACGTCCAGTTCCGGGTCGTCGGGGTCGGGCAGCTGCGGGTAGGTGACCTGGTGGCCGAGCTCGGTCAGCTGTCCGGCGAGCCAGTGCTGCCAGTGGCCCTCGGGGCGGTGGTTCTGCCAGCCGTGGAGGATGAGGTAAGAGGTCATGGCGTCGATGGTTTCCGATCACCGTTCACCAGGTCCAGTTAATCTTTGGTGATGGAACCGGTAAGCGAGCCCTTCACTGTTGATCTGCGCCGTCTGACCGTCCTGCGGGAGCTCCAGCGCCGGGGCAGCCTGGCGCGTACGGCCGAGGCGCTGCATCTGACGCCGTCGGCGGTCTCGCAGCAGATCGCGGCGCTGGCCCGCGAGGCGGGCGTACCGCTGACGGAACGGGAGGGCCGGGGCGTACGGCTGACCGGGCAGGCGCGGGTGCTGCTGGCGCACGCCGATCTGATCGCGGCCCAACTGGAGCGGGCGCGGGCCGACTTGGCGGGGTACGGGGAGGGCGGGCGCGGTGCGGTGACGGTCGGCTGCTTCTCCAGCGGGATCCTGGGGCTGCTGCCGGCGGCGCTGACGGCCTTGGCCGAGCGGCTGCCGCGGGTCCGCGTCGACGTCGTGGAGGCGGAGCCGCCGGACCTGTTCACGGCGCTGGACGGCGGCCAGGTCGATGTGGCCGTGGCGGTGGACTTCGCGGCGGCACCGCCGTCCACGGACGCCCGCTACCACCGGATCGACCTGTGCACGGACGTCCTGGACGTCGCGGTGCCGGAGGGTCACCGGCTGGCCGGGCGGGACCGTGTCGGGTTGCGGGAGCTGGCCGCGGAGGCCTGGGTGGTGGGCGATGCCCGCAGTTGCTGCGGGGCGGTGGCGCGGTCGGTGTGCGCGGCGGCGGGGTTCACGCCGGACATCCGGCACGCGGTGAACGACTGGGGTGCGCTGGCGGCGCTGGTCGAGGCGGGGCAGGGCGTGGCGCTGGTCCCCCGCCTGGTGCGGCCGCTGTACGCGCACCGCCGGGTCGCGCTGCTGACGACGCGGGGCACACCGCCGTCCCGGAACGTCTTCGCGGCCGTACGCACGGGCTCGGAAGCGGATCCGGTACTGACGGCCGTACGGGAGGCGTTGGTGGAGTCGGCGCGCGCGGTCACGTCGGCATGAAGCCGCGCACCCTGCGCACCTGTTGGCGCAGGGTGTCCTCCTCCTCGGTGGACCAGGGCAGGTCGAGGTGGGCCTGCTCGGCGAGGGCGAGCAGGGTGACCGTGAAGCCCTCGGAGAGGATCCACATGATCCGGTGATGAGTGTTCCGGCGGCGTTGGAGCAGGGCGGTCGCGAACGCCTCCAGTGCGGCGGGGTCGATCGCGCTCTCGTCGTTCTCCATCGGGCCGATGCCGGAGGGGAGGCCGAGTTCCGCCTCGAAGACGGCCACTTGGCGGAGGAACAGGCGGGCGGCGCCGTTCGAGGGGTTCCAGAGGGTTTCGTCGCCGAGTTCGAAGTACTGGCTCAAGGGGCCGCCGTCGGGACCGGGTAGCGGGCGACGCGCTCCTCCAGGCGGGTCCGGGCCTCGGGCCACTCGGCCGCCGTGATCGAGTAGATCGCGGAGTCGCGCAGACGGCCCTCCTCGCCGGGCGCCCAGGAGCGGGACCAGTTGCGCAGGACGCCCTCGAAGCGGGCGCCCGCGCTCTGGATCGCGGCGCGTGAACGGCTGTTGCGGGCGTCCGTCTTCAGATCGACGCGGGAGACGCCCCACTCCTCGAAGGCGTGCCGGAAGAGGAGCAGCTTCGCCTCGGCGTTCACGCCGGTTCCCTGTGCGGACGCGGCGAGCCAGGTGAAGCCGACCTCGATGGCGTCCAGTCGGTCCTCCGACAGCCAGCAGCGGGGCTCCCAGTAGGAGGTGGTGCCGACCACGCGTCCCGTCGCCGTCGAGATCTGCGCGTAGGGCGCGAGCAGGCCCGCGGCCGCCCGGGCGAACTGGGCGTCCATGTACGCCTCCACCTCGCTGGCCCTCGGCACCCAGGTGAAGTCGTACGAGCCCCGGTTCTCCTCGGCCGCCACCGCCAGCCCGGCCGTATGCCGCCTCTCCAGCGGCTCAAGGCGCACCAGCGCACCTTCAAGGACCGGACCCTCCAGCTTGAACCCCACCCGTGCTCACCTTCACAGTCGTGCGCGCAGCGCCCCGAACTCCTCGTGGAAACCGGGGAAAGTCTTGCGGACGCAGCCCGGGTCGTCGAACGAAATACCGGGGACGCGCAGGCCGGTGACGGCGAAGGACATGACGATGCGGTGGTCGCCGTAGGTCTTGATGTCGGCGCCGGTGGGGGCGGCACCGGGGTGGATCTCGATCCAGTCGGGGCCGGTGGCGACGGTGATGCCCAGCCGCCTCAGATTCTCCGCACAGGCCTCAAGGCGGTCGCACTCCTTCACCCGGGTGTTGGCTACGTCCTCGATGCGCACCGGGCCGGAAGCGAAGGGGGCGATGGCGGCGAGGGTGGGCATGGTGTCGGAGATGTCCCGCATGTTGACGGTCAGGCCGTGCAGTTCGCCGGTGCCGCGGACGGTCGTGCGGTCGGTGCCGATCTCGACGTCGGCGCCCATCCGGCGCAGGACGTCTACGAAGCCCAGGTCGCCCTGGAGCGCGCCCTGCCCGAGACCCGGCACGGTCACCTCGCCGCCGGTGACGGCCGCGGCGGCGAAGAAGTAGCTGGCGGTGGAGGCGTCGGGCTCGACGGCGTAGGTGGTGGCGCGGTAGCCGCCCGGCGGAACGACGAAGACGTTCTGCTCACGGGTCACCTCCACCCCGAACGACCGCATCATCGCGATCGTGATCTCGACGTACGGCACGGAGACCAGGTCGGTGACGTGGATGCGCAGGCCGTTGCGGGTGAGCGGGCCGAGCAGCAGCAGCGCGGTGAGGTACTGCGAGGACTGCCCGGCGTCGAGGGTCACCGCGCCGCCCTCGACCCCCGCCGCCACGACGGTCAGCGGATGGTGCCCCTCCCGCTCCTCGTGCCGCAGGTCCACGCCCAGGTCGCGCAGGGCGCGGGTGAGCGGGAGCAGGGGGCGGCGGCGCATCTGCGCGGAGGCGTCGAAGCGGTAGGTGCCGTGGCCCGCCGCGGCCAGGGTCGGCAGGAAGCGGGCGGTCGTCGCCCCGTCGCGGCAGTACACGTCCGCCTCCGCGACCGCGGGGCCCTCCGGGCGCCCGTCGACCTGCCAGGCCTCCGGCGCCCGTCCGACGCGATAACCAAGACGCGCCAGCCCCTCCGCAAACCCCTCCGTGTCGTCCGACCGCAACGGCCGCACGAGCGTGGTCACCCCGTCGGCAGCGGCCGCGAGGAAGAGTGCGCGCGCGGTGATGGACTTGGAACCGGGAATGTCGACAACGGGCATGCCGCCCATGATTGCCCGCGGGGGGTGGGCGGTGCCGGGTCGTCCACGGGATGGACCGCGCCGGCGGGGAGCCACGAGGAGGGGCCGTGCCGCCGGGGAGTCCACGTGGTGAACCATCGCGCCGGGGAGCCCCCGAGGGCGGGCCTCGCCACCGGCGCGTCCGCTGGATGGGCCCTGCCGCCTCAGTCCGTCACCAGGTCGTCCGGGGCCGAGTGGGCCAGGTCGGCCAGTGTTGCCAGGGCCGAGGAGAGGGTTTCGGGCCGGGGGGTGGCCAGGCCCAGGCGGATGGCGTTGGGGGCGTGGGCGTCGCCGACGGTGAAGGCGGCGGCGGGCGGGACGCCGATGCCGTAGCGGGCTGCCGCGGCGACGAAGGTGTCGGCGCGCCAGGGGCGGGGCAGCTGCCACCAGCAGTGGTAGGAGTGCGGGTCGGTGCGCACGGTGAAGCCGGTGAGGTGCCGGGCCGCGAGGGCCTGGCGTACGGCGGCGTCCTGCTGTTTGGCCCGCACGAGCCGTTTCACGATGCCCTCGCGCTGCCAGCGGGCCGCCGCTTCCACGGCGAAGCGCTGGGCGGTCCAGCCGCCGGAGCGCAGGGCGGCGGCGAGGTCGCCGAGCAGCGGGGCGGGGGCGACCACCAGTCCGAGGGAGAGGCCGGGGGCGATGCGCTTGGACAGGCTGTCCACGAGGACGGTCCGTTCGGGGACGCGGGCGGCCAGGGGCGGCAGCTCGTCGTGGAGGAAGGCCCAGATCGTGTCCTCCACCGCGGGGAGGTCCAGGCGGGTGAGGACCTCGGCCAACGCCGCCACGCGCTCTGGGGGCATCGTGAGCGACAGCGGATTGTGCAGGACCGGCTGGACGTAGACGGCGTGCAGCGGGGCCGCGCGGTGGGCCTCCTCGACGGCCTGCGGGACGAGGCCGTCCTCGTCCATGGCGAGGGGGACGAGGGTGATGCCGAGCCGGGCCGCGATCGCCTTGACGACGGGGTAGGTCAGCTCCTCCACGCCGAGCCGGGCGCCGGGCGGGACCAGGGCGGCGAAGACGGCCGACAGGGCCTGCCGGCCGTTCCCGGCGAACAGTACGTGCGCGGGGTCGGGGCGCCAGCCGCCCCGGGTGAGGAGGTCGGCGGCGGACTCCCGGACGGCCGCGTGAGCGGCCGGGCCGACCGGGCGCAGCGCGTCCTGGAGGACGTCGGGGCGCAGGAGTCCGTCGAGGCTCTCGGCGAGCAGCGCGGACTGCTCGGGTACGACCGGGTAGTTGAACTCCAGGTCGATCCGGCTGCCCGTGGGTTCGCCGAGGGCGCGCGGGTCGGCGGGGGCGGCGGCGCGGACGAAGGTGCCGCGTCCCACCTCGCCGACGGTCAGGCCGCGGCGGGCGAGTTCCCGGTAGACGCGGGTGGCGGTGGAGCCGGCGATGTTGTGACGGCGGGCGAACACGCGCTGCGGGGGCAGCCGGTCGCCCGGCCGGAGGGTGCCGGACCTGATCTCTTCGGCCACCTCGTCGGCGACGCTCCGGTAGTCCCGCACGGCGCGCTCTCCTCTCGTCCCGGATGATCCGGATGACCTGGACGATCCGGATGACCCGGACGGCATCGGCCTCCGGGCCACCCACCCAACCACAGAATTGCACCGAGTGCAATAACGTCATTGCATCGAGTCGATTCTCCTCCCTACACTCGGGGCATTGCCTTGACCGAGGTCGGGAAGGAGCCCCGCGTCCCGTGTGCGACACCCTGCCGTCCCCGCTCCATCGGATACCGCTCCCGCCGCCGGACTGCGACCGGTGCGGCTTCACCTCACAGGCGGCCGGGCGCGGTCAAGTCGCCCACCTGCTGCGGACGTACGCGACCCAGTGGCAGCTGCTCCTCGCGCACCCCGCGCACCCCGCCCGACGGCGGGCCGGCACACCCGGCTGGTCGCCTCTTGAGCACGGCTGCCACGCCCGGGACATGTGTCTGCTCTTCCACTCCCGACTCGATGCAATCCTCGATATTGCACCGAGCAGGGTCGGCCCCATCTCGGAGCTCCCCTACCGCGACGAGAATCCCGACCGCGTCTCCCGCGAGCTGGCCGGCGCCGCCGAGACCCTCGCCCGCCGGCTGGCCGCGTTCACCGCCGACGACTGGGACCGCGCCGACCCCGGCCTCGCCGACCCACGGCTCACCGTCGGCTTCTTCACCCGTCATCTGCTCCACGACCTCGCCCACGGTCTCGTCGAGGCGGGCGGCGGTCCGGCACACCAGGAGTTGTCATGGTCGACCTGAGCGGAGTCCTCGGCGTGTTCGTCGTGGCCCTCGGCATGGTGCTCACCCCGGGCCCGAACATGCTGTATCTCGTCTCCCGCAGCATCACCCAGGGCAGACGCGCCGGGGTGATCTCGCTGGGCGGCGTCGCCGTCGGCTTCCTGGTGTATCTGACGGCCGCGAACCTGGGCCTGTCCGTCGTCTTCCTCGCCGTACCCGGGCTGTACGTCGCCGTGAAGCTGGCCGGTGCCTGCTATCTGGCGTACCTCGCATGGACCGCGCTGCGGCCCGGCGGGGTCTCCGTGTTCGCGCCGCAGGACGTGCCGCACGACTCGCCGCGCCGGCTGTTCACGATGGGCCTTGTGACCAACCTGCTCAACCCGAAGATCGCCATCATGTACCTCTCGCTCATCCCCCAGTTCATCGACCTGGAGGCGGGCCATGTGCTGCTCCAGGGGCTGCTGTTGGGCTCGGTGCAGATCGTGGTCGCCGTGACGGTCAACCTCACCATCGTGCTGGCGGCCGGCACCATCGCCGTCTTCCTCGCCCGCCGCCCCGCCTGGCTGAAGGTGCAGCGCTATGCCATGGGCACGGTCCTCGGGGCGCTCGCCGCGTCCCTGGCCGTGGACACCTCGGGCCCGGCGAAGGCGAGCTGACGGCGTCGCACTCGCACCCTCCGGCACCGGTGCACCAACTTCGGGAAATCCGCCCGGAGGCGGGAACCCGCCCCCACCCCCGCTCGTCCAACTCGCAGGTTGCCGGAGAGTCACCGCGGTGCGGTGTCGGCCTCGCTGCTGGCTGCGAACGCTGACCACCCTCTCCGCCGTACTGCGGCCGGCAGCAAGCCGCCATCGGCGCGCCCCCCTCCAAACAGCGCCGATGGCGGCCCCCCCTTCTCGTCGGCGTGCGTTCTCCTGACCGGTTTTCCCATTAGCGTGCGTTCCCTTGACTGGCAGAAACTTCCCGGTTATTCGTGACTCCTCGGAAGTTTCCTTCAGCGGACCGCCTCCGGAAGGAGCGCATGTGCCCTCCAGACGTACCGTCCTCGCCGCGACAGCAGGGGTCACCGCGGCACTGGCGATCGGAACCGACGCACACGCCGACAGCCTCGACGACAAGAAGCTCCGCTCGCTCATCTCCCGTATGACGCTGGAGGAGAAGGTCGGCCAGCTCTTCGTGATGCGGGTCTACGGCCACTCCGCCACCGCCCCCGACCAGGCCGACATCGACGCCAACCTCAAGGAGATCGGCGTCCGCACGGCCGCCGAGCTCATCGCCAAGTACCGCGTCGGCGGCATCATCTACTTCGCGTGGGCGCACAACACCCGCGATCCGCACCAGATCGCGGACCTGTCCAACGGGATCCAGAAGGCGTCCCTGGAGCAGCCCCGCGGCCTGCCCGTCCTCGTCTCCACCGACCAGGAGCACGGCATAGTCGCCCGCGTGGGCAAGCCCGCCACCCTCTTTCCGGGCGCGATGGCCATCGGGGCGAGCGGTTCCCGCACCGACGCCCGCACCCTGGGCCGGGTCGCCGGCAAGGAGCTGCGGGCGATCGGCATCCGGCAGGACTACACGCCGGTGGCCGACGTGAACGTGAACCCGGCCAACCCGGTCATCGGCGTGCGCTCCTTCGGCGCCGATCCGGCGGCGGTGGCCGGCCTGGTCGCCGCCGAGGTCGTCGGCTACCAGCACTCGTCGGTCGCGGCCACCGCCAAGCACTTCCCCGGGCACGGTGACACGGCCGTCGACAGCCACTACGGCTTCCCCGTCATCACCCACACCCGCGCCCAGTGGGACGAGCTGGACGCGCCGCCCTTCCGCGCCGCGATCCGGGCCGGCATCGACTCGATCATGACCGCGCACATCATGGTCCCGGCGCTCGACGACTCCGGCGACCCGGCCACCCTCTCCCGCCCGATCCTCACCGGCATCCTGCGCGAGGAGCTCGGCTACGACGGGGTCGTCGTCACCGACTCCCTCGGCATGGAGGGCGTACGGACCAAGTACGGCGACGACCGCGTCCCGGTGCTGGCGCTCAAGGCGGGCGTGGACCAGCTCCTCAACCCGCCCAAGCTGGACGTCGCCTGGAACGCCGTCCTGAAGGCCGTACAGGACGGGGAGCTCACCGAGGCCCGGCTCGACGAGTCGATTCTGCGGGTGCTGCGGCTGAAGGCGAAGCTGCGGCTCTTCGAGGACCCGTACGTCGGCCACCGCGGCGTCGACCGCACGGTCGGCATCGAGGCGCACCTCGCGGCGGCCGACCGGGTCGCCGACCGCACGACGACCCTGCTGGTCAACGAGGGCGGCCTGCTGCCGCTGTCCCCGGCCGAGCGTCCGAGGCTGCTGGTGGTGGGCGCCGACCCGGCCTCCCCCTCCGGCACCACGGGACCGCCGACGGGGGTGCTCGCCGGCGCGCTCGGCGAACTCGGCTTCACGGCCACGGCCCTGTCCACGGGCACGGCCCCGTCCGCGACGACCATCGCCCGGGCGGTGGCGGCGGCCGAGGGCGCGGACACGATCGTGGTCGGGACGTACAACGTCTCGGCGACGAGCGCCCAGAAGACGCTCGTGCAGCAACTGCTGGCGACCGGGAAACCGGTGGTGGCGGTGGCGATCCGCAACCCGTACGACGTGGCACACCTCCCCGCCGTCCGCGGCTACCTGGCCTCGTACTCCTGGACCGACGTCGAACTGCGGGCGGCGGCCCGGGTGATCGCCGGGGAGGTGTCGCCGACCGGGCAGCTGCCGGTGCCGGTGCAGCGGGCGGACGATCCGACGCGGGTGCTGTATCCGATCGGGCACGGGCTGTCGTATCCGGCGTAGCGCCCGTACGTCACGGCCCCGGCGCACGACCCCAAAAGGGCCCAAAGCGTCCCGCGCGTCTGGCGTGCGCCCGCTGCGGCGGGCCACGCTGGGCGGGGGTATTGGGGGGAGTGCGATGCGTGAGAGACGTGCCGTGGGGGTGGGCTGTGCACTGCTGGTGCTGGCCGCCGCCCTGCTGACGGGGTGCCAGTCGGGGGACGGCACCGAGGGGGACGGCCGGCTCGCCGGGGACGCCTCGTCACCGGCCTCGTCGGCCGGGGCCCGGCCCTCCGGCTACGGAACGGTGTTCCTCGGGGTCGACGAGTGCAGTTCGTTCGGGACGACCAGCTTCACGGAGGTGCCGTGCACCGGGGAGCGGGCGGCGGCGCGGGTCGTCGCGCGCTTCGACGGCGCGGTCGGCGACGGTCCGCCGTGCCCGGCGACCACGGACTTCGTGCTGCACATCAGCGAACAGGCCCCGGCCTCCGACGAGGACGGCGACGGCGCCGTCCCGCAGGGCTACGCCTGCATGCGCAACCTCTCCGCACCGCACCCCGGCGACCCGGGCGGCGGGGGCGGCCCGCGCACCATCGTCGGCGACTGCGTCTACAGCTCCGGCGGCGGCCAGGTCCGGGAGACGGCCTGCGACGGCAAGGGCCGCAAGAAGCCGCAGTTCAAGGTGGTGAAGGCGGTCGCCGAGCGCGCCGACTGCCCGATCTCCACGGCCCTCTACGTCCAGCTCGGCGGCGAGCGGCCGGTGGGGTGCGCCCGGCCGCTCTGAGGAAGGCACGCGGATCCGGGGAAGGCACGCGGACGGCCCACTCCGGCGTGCGGCATATGCCAGGTTCACGCACAGTGGCGTCGTGACACCTCTGACTCGGATACCTCTGGAGAGCGGGGGCTGGCTGCTGGTGGAGGAGCCGGGCCCGCCGGACGCGGGGCCGGTGAAGGCCGGGCGTATCGGCGACACCGTGCGGGAGCTGCCGGCCACGCTGGAAGGGGCCCTGGAACCGGTCACGGAGGCCGCCCGGGCCACCCTCGCCCAACTGCGCAAGGCCCGCCCCGACGAGATCACCGTCGAGTTCGGCGTCGACCTCGCGTTCGAGGCGGGGGCCGTGATCACCAAGAGCCAGGCCGGCTGCCATCTGAAGGTGACCGTGGCCTGGAAGAGCGAGGACCCCGGTCACTCCCCCGCGGGGGCGCCATGACCGGGGAGGAACAGACACCGGGCGAGGGCATCGCCACCGACCTGCCGATGTCGGTGGCCCAGATCCTCACCCCCGACGGCCGGGTGGCCGGCACGGGCTTCCTGGTCGCCGAGGGCCTGGTGGTCACCTGTGCGCACGTCGTCGAGGCGGCCGGCGGCGGGCCCGGCGCGACAGTGCCGCTGGCCTTCCCGCACCTGGTGGACGCCGATCGGCTGGAGGGCCTCGTCCCGGCCGAATGGTGGCGTTCCGTGCAGGGCGAGGACGTGGCCTTCGTCCGGCTGAGCAGCACACCGGCCGGGGCGCGCGTCCTGCCGCTCGGCTCCTCGGAGGGCTGCCGGGGCCACGATGTGCGCTCGTACGGGTTCCCCGCGCAGGCCCGGCCGGAAGGACACCTCGGCTTCGGCACGGTCGGCGATCTGCTGCCCGCCGTGGACGGCCGGGGAGCGTTGCTGCAGCTGACCGATGCCAACGACCTGACCACGGGGTTCAGCGGCGGGCCTGTGCTCGACGAGAGGACCGGTCTCGTAATCGGCATGCTCATCGAGATCGTCTCGCCTGACCTGCATGAACGCGGTCTGGCCATCGCGTACGCCACGCCCACCCAGGTGCTGCGGGAGATCCTGCCTGAGCTGGCCGAGCACGATGTGTGCCCGTACCGGGGTCTGGAGCCGTTCACCGCCGAGCACGCCAGGTGGTTCGAGGGCCGCTCGGAGGCGGTACGGCAGGTGGTGGCGAACCTGGCCCGGCAGCAGCGGCTGACGCTGCTGCTCGGGCCCTCGGGGTCGGGGAAGTCCTCGCTGATCCAGGCGGGCGTGCTGCGTGCGCTCGCGGCGGGCGAACTGCCGGGCAGCGACCGCTGGCTGCCGGTGCTGACGAGGCCCCGGCAGGACATGCTCGCCGAGATCGAGCAGGCGGGGCTGCCCGGGGCGAGCGAGGACGGCATCATCGCGGCCGTCAACCGCAGGCTGGCGGCCGAGCCGTCCTACCAGCGCGTTCTGCTGGTGATCGACCAGTTCGAGGAGTTGCTGCTGCAGAGCACCAACGGCCGGCTGCGGAAACTGCTGGGCGCCATCGACGAGGTCACCTCGGCCGCGGACGCGTACACGAAGGTCACCATGATCCTGATCATGCGGGACGACTTCTATCCGCAACTGGCGGCGCTGGCCCCGAGATTGCTGGACGCGGCGATGCCGGGCCTGCTGAATGTGCCGGGCACGCTCAGCTATCAGGACCTGCACGACATCATCGTCCGTCCCGCGGACGACGTGGGGCTGCACTTCCAGCCCGGGCTGCCCGACCGGATCATCGGCGACGTACTGAACATCACCCCCGAAGCGGCGATCACCCGTCAGGCGCCCGTCACCGTGCTGCCGCTGCTGGAGATGACGCTCCAGCAGCTGTGGGACCGGCGCAAGGACGGCTACCTCACCCACGAGGCGTACTCACGCATCGGGGAGGTCAGCGGCAGCGTCACCACGTGGTGCGACAGCGCGCTGGACGAGCTCTCCCCCGAACAGCAGGTCATCGCCCGCCGGGCGCTCACCTCTCTCGTGCACCCGGCCGACCCCCGCCACAACATCACCGCCGTCCGCACCCAGGTTCCCCTCCACGAGCTGCGCGATCTGGCCGCCGCGACCGGCGACACCGGGGAGCAGGAGGCCGTCGACTCGGTCATCGCCGCGCTCGCCCGCCGCCGCATCATCACCACCCAGACCCTCCGGGCCCCGCAACTCCCCGGCGCCCCTCCCGGAGAGCCGGTGGCCGAACTGATCCACGAGGCGCTCATCCGCGACTGGGGCGCCCTGCGCGAGTGGGTCGACCAGGACCACCGCTTCCAGGAGTGGCTCGGCCGCACCCGCGAACGCCAGTCCCGCTGGGCGGCGCAGAAGGACCCGGGCGACCTGCTGGGCGGCACCGCACTGGCGGAGGGCCTCGAATGGTCCGAACAACGACGCCTGCCGACGGACCTCGCCGACTTCCTGACGGCCAGCAGGGACCGGCAACGGTCGGCGATCCGACGGAGCAGGGTGCTCAACGGGGTGCTCGGCGGATTGCTGGTGCTGGCGTTGCTGGCGGTGGCGGGTGCGGTGTGGGAGTGGGTGCGGGTGGGAAACGCGAAGGAGGCCGCGCTGTCCCGCGAACTCGCGGCCCAGTCCAACGAACTCCTCGGCACCAATCCAGAACTCGCGGCACTGCTGGCGGTGAAGGCGTACCGCAGCAGTCGTACGTCCGAGGCGACCGACACGCTGCGCAGCGCCGCGGCCCTGCCGGCCCAGCGACGTCTGTCCGGGCACTCCGAAGAGGTGCGTGCCGTGGCCTTCAGCCGGGACGGCCGCACCATCGCCAGCGCGGGCGTGGACCGGGACATCCGGCTGTGGAACACGGCCACCATGAAAACCCGTGCCGAACTGTCCGGGCACAGGGACGCGGTGAATGCCCTGGCGTTCAGTCCGGACGGAACCATCCTCGCCACCGGCAGCGCCGACAGGACCGTCCGGCTGTGGAACGCCGACACCGGCAAACCCGGCAGAATCCTCACCGGCCACCAAGAGTCCGTCAGAACCCTCGCCTTCAGCCCGGACGGAAACACCCTCGCCACCGGCAGCGCCGACAACACCGTCCGGCTGTGGGACCCCCACACCGGCAAACCCGGCAGAATCCTCACCGGCCACCAGGAGTCCGTCAGAACCCTCGCCTTCAGCCCGGACGGAAACACGCTTGCCACCGGCAGCGCCGACAGCACCGTCCGCTTGTGGGACCCCCACACCGGTGCCTCACGCGCCACGCTCAAGGAGCACGGGCTGGCCGTGACATCGGTGGCCTTCAACCCGAAGGGCAAGACGCTCGCCACCACCGACAGCTACGAGGCGGCTTACCTGAGAGACCCGCTCACCGGCAAGAAGCACACCAAGTTGTTCGACGTGGCGCTCGTCATCGCCTTCAGCCCGGACGGCAAGACCTTCGCCACGGCCACCGACCGCTTCGTGCAGCTGTGGGACGCGCACACCGGTGCGCCCAGAGCCACCTTGATCGGGCATGCGAACAAAGTGCTCGCGCTGGCCTTCAGCCGGAACAGCCGTACGCTCGTCACCGCGAGCAGCGATACGACGCTGCGTGTGTGGGACGCGGAGACCGGCAAGGACCGCTCCACCCTCAGGGGCCACACCAGCAGCGTGTACCGAGTGGCCTTCAGCCACGACGGCCACACCATCGCCACCGCAAGCGCCGACAAGACCGCGCGCTTGTGGGACCCGGAGACCGGTGCGCTCCGCGAGAAACTCGGCGAACACGGCGACGAGGTGGAAGCGGTTGCCCTTCATCCCAAGGGCCACACCGTAGCCACCACGAGCGACGACGAAACCGTCCGCCTCTGGGATGCGGAAAGCGGCAAGCGCCTCGCCGAACACAAAGAACACCAGGACTGGGTGCGGTCAGTGGCTTTCAGCGATGACGGTCGGACCCTCGCCACCGCCGATGACAACGGCATCGTCTTCTTTCGGGACCCGGTCACCGGGGAGCCCCGCCATGAGTTCGCCGCGCACGACGAGGAGGTGTTCAACGTGGCGTTCAGCCCGAACAGCCGCTTCCTGGCCACAGCCAGCGCCGACTCGACGGCAGTTCTCTGGGACGTGGCATCTCGGGAGAAGCGCACGACACTCGCGGGGCACGGCGGCGCCGTGTGGTCGGTGGCATTCAGCCCGGACGGCGAAAAAGTCGCAACGGGCAGCGACGACGGAACCGTCCGCCTGTGGAACGCCCACACGGGCGAGCGACTCACCGCTCTGACCAAGCACATCGCGGCTGTTCACTCGGTGGCCTTTCACCCCGACGGCGACATCCTGGCCACCGGCAGCGGGGACGGAACCGTCCGTCTGTGGGACGCGCACACCGGCAAGCCCCGCACTGCACTTCTCGGCAGCTTCAGCGGTGTGACGTCCGTGGCGTTCAGTCCCGACGGTCGTACTCTCGCCACCGCGGGCGGCGACGGGACGACGCGGCTGTGGAACATCGATTCCATCCCGGAACCCGACGAGGCCCTCCAGCAAATCTGCCGCACCTTCGGCCGGGACCTCACCACGGACGAGCGCGCCGCCTACCTCCCCGACGAGGACACCTCCGTCTGCCCCTGACACCGACGGCGGGCCCTCCCGGACCCGCCGTCGGCGCACCACTGCAAACTTCAGGACGCCTTACGGCCGCAGCGTCCGCTCCACCGTGCGCCTGTCCAGCTTCGCGTCGTACGTCGCGAGTGGCTTTGCCCGGGTCGGGTCTGCCTGGACCGCGGTCGAGGCCACGCCCGCCCACTCCAGGATCTTCGCCGTGGCGAGGGCCTTCTCGGAGTCGACCAGGCCCGCGACCCGCGCGCCGTGGTTGGCGCCCGGCGCGGTGAAGACGTACGAGTCACGCGCGCCCTTGCCCAGGCGGAACTGTTCCGCGCCCCACGGGTCGTTCTCGCCGTACACGAACAGCATGTGCCGCGCGTTGTGCCGCACCCAGCTGTCGACGTCCCGCATCGCGTACGGCTCGAAGGTCATCGGGATCGACCGCGGCACGAAGTACCGCGGCGGCAGGTAGCCGTAGCGGATGTACTGCTGCTCGATGTGCGGGAAGACGATCGTCGGCGCCCCGAGCTGCGTGCCCGCCTGGTAGTAGTACGGCGTGTACGGCTCCAGGCCCTGGTCCGTGTAGAAGGAGAACCCGGCGATCGTGTCGATGGAGGTCCAGATGTCCTCGTCGGTGGCGTTCTTCGCGTCCGCGGGGATGGTGTCGCAGTCGGACAGCAGGCTGTACTGCCAGAAGCCCCAGACGTAGTCGAGCACCGTGGCCTCGTAGGCCTTGTCGAGGCTGCCGACGGTGTCGAAGGTGTAGCCGTTCTCGGCCGCGTAGGTCGCGTACCGCTGCTCCAGCGGCTCCCGGCGCACCAGGGCCTCGCGCTGGACGCCGTTCAGCCGGTCGCGGCACTCCTTGGTGCCGACGCTCGCGAAGAACTCGTCGTAGGCGGAGTCCTCCTTGTTCACCACGTCGTTGGGGGCGACGTAGGCGACGACGCCGTCCATGTCACGCGGGTAGAAGCGCTCGTAGTAGGTGGCGGTCATGCCGCCCTTGGAGCCGCCCGTGGAGAGCCACTTCTTGTCGTAGATCGGCTTGAGGGCCTTGAAGATGCGGTGCTGGTCGCTGGCGGCCTGCCAGATGTCCAGCTTGGTCCAGTCGGCCGGGGCGGGCCGGGACGGGGTGAAGAAGCGGTACTCCATGGAGACCTGGTTGCCGTCCACGATCTGGGTCGGCTCGCGGCGGCTGGGGGTCGTGGAGACGTTGTAGCCGCCGGTGTAGAAGACCGTCGGGCGGGCCTCGTCCTTGTGCAGCACGGTGATCCGCTGCTGGAAGGTGCCCCCCGCCGGGTTCCGGTGGTCGACCGGCTGGGTGTAGTTCAGTACGAAGAAGCGGTAGCCGGTGTACGGCTTCTCCTCGATCAGGCTCATGCCCGGTATGGAGAGCAGCCTCTCCTTGATGTCGGTGGTGGCGGTGGCCTCCGGCTCGGCGGCGGTGGCCGCCCCTGCCGTGCTCAGCGTGCCTATGAGCACCGTGAGCGCCAGCAGCCATCTGAGCGCTTTGCGCATGCACCCTCCCCTGTGAGACAGATGTGCGCCCGGAAGCTATCGGAGCAACTGATGTTCACACCAGGGGAGTTACGGAAAAAACCTGTTACGGGAGTGGCCGGATCAGCACAGAATCCAACCGGAACTGCCCGAACCGCCGCCCACCTTGCCCGTCACCCGGACACAGCGGTGCCCCGCGTACACGCTCACCGAGCGGGTCTTGCGCCGGTGCTTGCCCGTGTAGGGGACCGGCCGGTGGCCGCGCGCCTGCACGCTGACGGCCATCGTCCGCTTGGGGCCGGTGTTCTTGGCGACGGTGAAGGCGCAGACCTGGCCGCCCTGTTGGTAGACGTGCACGGCGCCCGTGGAGAACGGCACCGTGCGGACCTTGCGGCCGGGACAGGACGAGCCGGCGGCCTCTGCCTCCCCCGGCGCCGCGAGAGCGATCAGGCCGGACGCGGTCAGCACGGCCAGACCGGCCGCCAGCCGTCGGCGTATCGCACCACTGCCCACTGTGTCGTCCTCCCCGTACCCCGGCGATGAGCGTACTGGTGTACGGACGCACGACGTACGCCGGACGGTTGCGTGCCGACCGTCACGCGGACTCGACACCGGCCGAATTCAGGCCGCGGCGGCCTCGGCCTCCCCCACGAACGTCCGCCACAGCTCCGCATACCGTCCGCCCCGCGCCAGCAGCTCCTCGTGCGTGCCGTCCTCCGCGACCCGGCCGTGGGCCATCACGACGACCCGGTCCGCACGGGCGGCCGTGGTCAGACGGTGGGCGACCACAAGAGTGGTACGGCGGCCCGCGAGGCGGTCGGTGGCCTGGTTGACCTGGGCCTCCGTGGCCAGGTCCAGGGCGGCCGTCGCCTCGTCGAGGAGCAGGATGTCGGGGTCGACGAGTTCGGCGCGGGCCAGCGCGATCAGCTGGCGCTGGCCGGCCGAGAGGTTGCGGCCCTTCTCGGCGACCTCGTGCAGATAGCCACCCTCCAGCGTGGCGATCATGTCGTGCGCGCCGACCGCGCGGGCCGCCGCCTCCACCTCGGCGTCGGTGGCGTCGGGGCGACCGTAGGCGATGGCGTCGCGGACGGTGCCCTGGAAGAGGTACGCCTCCTGCGGGACGACGCCGAGCCGGTGCCGGTAGGCGGTCATGTCCAGCGCCCGCAGATCGGTGCCGTCGACGGTGACCTGCCCGGTGGTCGGGTCGTAGAAGCGGGCGACCAGCTTGACGAGGGTGGACTTGCCGGCGCCGGTCTCGCCGACGAAGGCGACCGTCTGCCCTGCGGGGATGCGCAACTCGATGCCGGTGAGCGCCTCTTCCTCCTTGCCGTAGGCGAAGTGCACGCCCTCGAAGGCGATCTCGCCGCGCAGCGACAGCACGTCGAGCGGCTCGTCGGCGGACTTCGTGGAGGTCGGCTCCCGCAGCAGCTCCTGGATCCGGCCCAGGGAGACGCTCGCCTGCTGGTAGCCGTCGAAGACCTGGGACAGCTGCTGGACGGGCGCGAAGAACAGGTCGATGTACAGCAGGTACGCCACCAGCGCGCCCGTCGTCAGCGTCCCGGCGTCCACCCGGCCCGCGCCCACGATCAGTACGGCGGCCGCGGCGACCGAGGACAGCAGCTGGACGAAGGGGAAGTAGACCGAGATCAGCCACTGGCCGCGGATCCGGGCCTGCCGGTAGCTGTCGCTGCGTTCCGTGAACCGCCGGCCGCCGTCGCCCTCGCGCCGGAAGGCCTGCACGATCCGCAGCCCGGACACCGACTCCTGGAGGTCGGCGTTGACCACGGACACACGCTCGCGGGCCAGTTCGTACGCCTTCACGCTCGCCCGGCGGAAGAAGTACGTGGCGACGATCAGCAGCGGCAGCGTGACGAAGACGACCAGCGCGAGCTGTACGTCGATCACCAGCAGGGCGACCATGATGCCGAAGAAGGTGACGACCGAGACGAACGCGGTGACCAGACCGGTCTGCAGGAAGGTGGACAGGGCGTCGACGTCCGTCGTCATCCTCGTCATGATCCGGCCGGTCAGCTCGCGCTCGTAGTAGTCGAGTCCGAGCCGCTGGAGCTGGGCGAAGATCTTCAGACGCAGGGAGTACAGGACCCGCTCACCGGTCCGCCCGGTCATCCGCGTCTCCCCGGCCTGCGCCGCCCACTGGACGGCCACCGCGAGCAGCGCGAGCAGCGCCGCCGCCCAGACAGCGCCGAGGGCGGCCTCGGAGACACCGCTGTCGATGCCGTGCCGGATCAGCACGGGCAGCAGCAGGCCGGTGCCCGCGTCCACGGCGACGAGGCCGAGGCTGACGAGGAGGGGCAGCCCGAATCCGCGCAGAAGCCTGCGCAGGCCGTACGACTCCTCCGGCCTGACCGCCTGCGCCTCGTCCACGTCCGGGGTGTCGCTCGCCGGGGGCAGCGCCTCGACCTGGGCGAGGAGTTCGGGGGTGGCCGGGGTGCCGTCCAGCGCGGTGTCGCGCGGGGTGCGCTCCCCGGCCCAGAGGTGGGGCGTGATGCCGCGCTCGGCATCGAACTCGGCGTCCAGCTCGTCCCGTACGGAGGTGTCCTCCTGGGGTACGGCCGGCTGGGTGTGGCCGGGCGAGACGCCGCCCAGCTCGTCGGGGTCGGTGAGCAGCCGCCGGTACAGGGCCGACCGCTCCTGGAGCTCCTCGTGGGTGCCGAGGTCGGCGAGCCGGCCGCCGTCGAGGACGGCGATGCGGTCGGCGAGGTTCAGGGTGGAGCGCCGGTGGGCGATCAGCAGCGTGGTCCGCCCCCGCATGACCTGCTGGAGGGCCTCGTGGATCTCGTGCTCGACGCGGGCGTCCACGGCGGAGGTGGCGTCGTCGAGGACGAGCAGACGGGGGTCGGTGAGGAGGGCGCGGGCGAGCGCGATGCGCTGACGCTGGCCGCCGGAGAGGGTGAGGCCGTGTTCGCCGACGGTGGTGTCGTAGCCCTCGGGCAACTCGGCGATGAAACGATCCGCCTGAGCGGCGCGGGCGGCTGCCTCGATCTGCTCGTCGGTGGCGTCGGGACGGCCGTAGGCGATGTTGCTGCGGACCGTGTCGGAGAAGAGGAAGGAGTCCTCGGGCACGAGCCCGATCGCGGCGCGCAGGGAGTCCTGGGTCAGCTCGCGGACGTCGTGGCCGCCGACGAGGACGGCGCCGCGGGTGACGTCGTAGAAGCGCGGCAGGAGGAGCGAGACGGTGGACTTGCCGGAGCCGGAGGAGCCGACGACGGCAAGGGTCTCGCCGGGGCGGATCTCGAAACTGAGCCCGTCGAGGACGGGGCGGCCGTCCTCATAGCCGAAGGACACGTCGTCGAACTCGACGGTGGCGGGCGCGTCGGCGGGGAGGGTCTTGGTGCCCTCCTTGATCGACGGCTCGGTGTCGATCAGTTCCAGCACCCGCTCGGTACCCGCGCGCGCCTGCTGCGCGACGGTGAGGACCACGGCGAGCATCCGCACCGGCCCGACGAGCTGGGCGAGATAGGTGGAGAACGCGACGAACGTGCCGAGCGTGATGTGCCCGCGCACGGCCAGCCAGCCGCCGAGGGCGAGCATCGCGACCTGGCCGAGGGCGGGGACGGACTGGAGGGCCGGGGTGTACCTGGAGTTGAAGCGGATGGTGCGCAGCCGCCCGGCGAACAGCCGCCGGCCGACCTCGCGCAGCTTGCCGGTCTCCTGCTCCTCCTGCCCGAAGCCCTTCACCACCCGGACCCCGGTGACCGCTCCGTCGACCACGCCCGCGACGGCGGCGGCCTGGGCCTGGGCGTACCAGGTGGAGGGGTGCAGCTTGGAGCGGCTGCGCCTGGCGATCCACCACAGGGCGGGCGCGACGGCGAGCGCGACAAGGGTGAGCGGCAGGGACAGCCAGGCCATGACGACCAGGGAGATGAGGAACAGGGCGAAGTTCCCGATGGTCATCGGGAGCATGAAGAGCAGGCCCTGGATCAGCTGGAGGTCGCTGGTGGCGCGCCCGACGACCTGCCCGGTGGACAGCTCGTCCTGCCGCCGCCCGTCAAGCCGCACGATCGTCCCGTACATGTCGGTCCGCAGATCGTGCTGTACGTCGAGGGCGAGCCGGCCGCCGTAGTAGCGGCGGACGTAGGTGAGGACGTACACGAGCACGGCCGCGCCGATCAGCAGCCCCGCCCACAGGGCCATGCCGCGGCTCTCGTCGCCGATCACGTCATCGATGATCACCTTGGTGACCAGCGGCACCAGCGCCATGACGGCCATGCCGACGAGCGAGGACCCGAGGGCCAGCACGACGTCCATGGGATGGCGCCACGCATATCCCCAAAGTCTCCGCGCCCATCCCTGCCGCGCTGCCACGTCGGTGCCTCCCCGTATTGATCGCCTACGCAGGGCCAACGCGTAGGCGGGCGCATTTCATCCCGGGCAGCGGTTTCCCCGGGCAGCGGTTTCCCCGGCAGCGGTTTTCTCGGTAGCGGTTTCTGAGTACCGCCGCCCATCCGCCTGAGTACCTCGGCCCTGACCCCGCTCCCCCACCGGCCGGTTTGATCAACGTATGAAGAAGAACGTGGTCGCCCTCACCTCCGCCCTCGCCTTCGTCGCCCTGTTCGGCCTGGCGGCGAAGGGGTGCGAGTCGATGCAGGGCGGGCCCGTCCACAGCACCGACGAGTTCCGCGACCACGTGCGGGCCACGACTCGGGCGGGCACGGACACCTACCTCGCCCTGCTCCCCGCGCCGGCCGGTGATCTGTACCCCGCCAAGGAGGGCAGCTCCTCCTGTGTGGACGACTTCGGCTGGGACGACGGCGATGTCACCCGCGACGAGCCGAGCTACACCTGGGACCTGGAGTACGCGAGCGACGCCGACTTCCGTGCCGCCCTGACAGCCCTGGAAGCCGACTGGCGCGAGGACGGCCACAAGGTCGAGAAGGTCGAGGACGGCATCGCCACCACCCTCGACGGCATCCGGGTCACGGTCCACCTGGGCTACTACGACCACAAGCCCGAGCTGCGCGCCATGGGCACCTGCATGCGCTACCGGGACACCTATGGCGACGAGTACGACTACATGTTCGACGACGACGGCGACGGAACCGTGGACGAGTACGAGAAGCCCTCCTGGTAGGGCGGTGGGGGCTCAGGACAGCAGCCGCTGCTCCTTCGCCACCGCGACCGCCCCCGCGCGCGTGTCCACGCCGAGCTTGTCGTAGATCCGGCCCAGGTGGGTCTTGACCGTGGCCTCGCTGATGAACAGGGCCTTGGCGATCTCCCGGTTGCCGAGGCCCTGCGCGAGCTGGCCGAGGATGTCCCGCTCACGGTCGGTGAGCGTGGGGCGCGGGTTGCGCATATTGGCCATCACCCGACCGGCGATCGGCGCCGACAGGGCCGTACGCCCCTGTGCGGCGGCGTGGATCGCGGCGAACAGTTCCTCGGGCCGCTCGGCCTTGAGGAGATAGCCGGTCGCGCCGGCCTCGATGGCGCGGGTGATGTCGGCGTCGGTGTCGTACGTGGTGAGCACCAGCACGTGCGGGCCGCCGCCGGGGGTCGAGGTCAGCCGACGGGTGGTCTCCACGCCGTCGATGCCCTCCCCCAGCTGGAGATCCATCAGCACCACGTCCGGGGCGAGCTTCGCGGCGAGCGCGAGGGCCTCCTCGCCGGTACCGGCCTCCCCGACGACCTCGATGTCCGGGGCGCTGTCGAGGAGGGCGAGCAGCCCGGCCCGGACGACGGCGTGGTCGTCGCAGAGCAGGATGCGTACGGTCATCTCGGGTTCTCCAGGTTCTCCAGGTTCTCCAACGGGATCGCGGCGGACAGGACGGTGCCCTCCCCCGGTGCCGACTCCACGGTCAGGGTGCCGCCGAGCTGGCGCACCCGCGCGCGGATCGCGGGCAGGCCGTGGCCGCGCACCCCGGTCGGCGCGTCGGGCAGCGCCGCCGGGTCGAAGCCGCGGCCGTCGTCGGCGACGTCCAGGACGGCCTGGTCGTCGAGGAGGGTGAGGGTGAGCGCGGCGGTGGCGGCGCCGGAGTGCTCCCGTACGTTGGCCAGGGCGCCCTGGGCGATGCGCAGCAGCGCCGACTGGACCCGGTCGGGCAGCTGGGGGGCGCGGCCGCCTTCGTCGACGTGGACGCGGACGGTGAGGCGGTCGCCGGACTCGCGGGCGGCGAGGGCGTGCAGCGCCTCGCCGAGGCCGCCGCCACGGCTCAGGTCGGCGGGGGCCAGGTCGTGGACGAAGCGGCGGGCCTCGGTGAGGTTGTGCTCGGCGACGGACTCGGCGGTACGCACGTGTGCGCGGGCCTTGGCCGGATCGGACTCCCAGACCCGGTCGGCGGCCTGGAGCAGCATCTGCTGACTGGACAGGCCCTGCGCGAGGGTGTCGTGGATCTCCATGGCGAGGCGCTGACGCTCGGCGAGGGTGCCCTCGCGGCGCTCGGTGGCGGCCAGTTCGCGGCGGGTGCGCACCAGGTCGTCGATCAGAGCGCGCTGGCGGGCCGTCTGGCGTTGCATGTACACGAAGATCGCGGTGGCGAGCGTGGCGACGGCGACCGGGCCGACGACCAGATCGAGGTCGAAACGCTCGGCCAGCTGGAGCTGGGCGACGATCACGAAGACGGTGAGCACGCCGACGAGGACGTAGGCGGCCCGGGGCGGCAGCTGGCGCAGGGCCACGTAGAACAGCGGTACGGCGACCCACGCAAAGCTGGGCGCCAGGGCGACGAGGACTTCCCATACGGCGACGGCGGCGCCGAGCCAGAACAGGCGCGCGGCGCTCCTTCGGCCGGCCGCAATGGCGGCAGGACCGATGACGTACAACACCCCGAGGACCACGGCAAGCGCGATCACCCAGGGGGTGCGGACATCGCCTTCGTGGCGCTGGACGAAGCGGGCCATCGCCGTGAACAGCAGCACGAAGAAGGTCACGTGCATGACGACGGCCAGCCACCGGCTGTCCGGGTCGCCCGGGATCAGCCCTTCGTCGTCGTGCCGTGGTGTCCGCATCCCTCCAGTCTTCCCCCGTCCCCGTGGCTCCTGGGTCAACCGATCGGATGACCCCCGCGTCAGCCGTCCGGTCCGCCGTGACCAGCCGGAACGTCGACGGGAGGCGGGCGGATCCGGACCCACGATGGAAGCACGGCGGACGTCGAGCCACCGACGCCGCACCGGATCCCAGGAGTTGCTGAGCCATGAAGAAGTTCTCGCGTCGTGCCCGTGTCGCCACCGGTGGCGTCGTCCTCGCGGCCGTGGCCGCCGGCACGTTCGGTGCCGTCTCCGCCAGCGCCACTTCGACGGCCGCGCCCGCCGCCGCGCCGGCCGCCGTGAAGTCCGCGGACACCTTCACCTCCACGCACCTGACGGTCGACGCCGCGACCGAGGCCGCCGAGGCCGTCCTGGACGCCGCGAAGAAGGAGAACCAGCGGGTGTCCGTCGCGGTCGTCGACCGCAACGGGAACACCGTCGTGACGCTGCGCGGCGACGGGGCCGGGCCGCAGTCGTACGAGTCCGCGGAGAAGAAGGCGTTCACGGCCGTGTCCTGGAACGCGCCGACCTCCGAGCTGGCGAAGCGGCTGGAGCAGACCCCGAACCTGAAGGACATTCCGGGGACGCTGTTCCTGGGCGGGGGCGTGCCGGTGACCGTGAACGACGCGCCCATAGCCGGTATCGGTGTCGCGGGGGCGCCGTCCGGTGACCTGGACGAGAAGTTTGCCCGTGCGGGTGTGGCTGCGCTGAACGACTGAGCGCCGCTCTTGGCCGTCGATCGGCTGCGGGGGCGTGGGGGCTGGTCGCGCAGTTCCCCGCGCCCCTTTGGCGGCGCTTCCCTACCGCTTCTCAGAAGGAGACCCTCGATGACCGCCGACCGCGACCTTCTCTCCGCCGCCGAACTCGGTGACGCGGATGCCGTGCGCGCGGCCCTCGCCGCCGGGGCTCGCGTCGAGGCGCGTGACGCGCACCGACGTACGCCTCTCCTCCTCGCCGCCCTCGGTGACCACGTGTCCGCGGCCGAAGTGCTCGTCGCCGCCGGCGCCGATCCGAACGCCCAGGACGACCGGGACGACAGCGCCTGGCTGGTCACCGGCGTCACGGGCAGCGTGCGGATGATGCGGGTCCTGCTCCCCGCCGGGCCCGACCTGAAGCTGCGCAACCGGTACGGCGGCGTCTCCCTGATACCCGCCGCCGAGCGCGGGCACGTCGACTACGTGCGGGCCGTTCTGCGCGAGACCGACATCGACGTCGACCACGTCAACCGCCTCGGCTGGACCGCCCTGTTGGAGGCCGTGATACTCGGCGACGGCGGCCGGGCGCACCAGGAGATCGTGGAGCTGCTGATCACGGCGGGCGCCAAGCCGGGCCTGCCGGACGGCGACGGGGTCACCGCCCTGGAACACGCCGAGCGCCGCGGCTTCACCGAGATCGCGGGCCTGCTGAGGGCCGTGCGGTGAGGGGCCGGAAAACGGCCGTTGGGGACAGCGGCCGTTGGGGACAGCGGTGCTGCCTCGCTAGACGCGTACCCGGAGGTAGTAGAAGCGGGTGGTCTGGGCCGTGTTCTGGTTGTCGTCGCTGGCCAGGAGCACCTTCAGACGGCCCCCCTTCGTCCACCCCGTGACCGCCATGGCCTCGATGTTGTCCAGCAGCGGGTTCGGCTGCGGCTGCTTCGCGGTCGCTCCGAGGTCCGGGCAGTCGGCGATGTCCGCGAGCAGCGTCTTCTTCACCAGGCGCACGTCGTCCTGCCCGGTGAGGTTCTCGACGGAGCTCGTGTCCGTGGCGCGGCGCGGGTCGGCGAGGTAGAGGCGGACCGTGTTGCCGACGCCGGCGGTGAAGCCGCGTTCCAGGACGAGGAGTCGGCCGTCGGGGAGGGCCTGGACCTCGGGGACGCCGAGGCCGGTGTCGGTGCGGTAGGCGTACTGGGCGGAGAGTTCGAACCGGCCCTCGTGGCGGTCCCAGGTCTGGAAGCGGACGATGCCCGCGGAGTCGCCGGAGAGGGCGTACTCCATCGCCGCCAGCAGGGTCCGGCCGCCGGGGAGCATGGTCAGCCCCTCGAAGGTGCCGTTGGTGGCGGCGCGCCCGGCCGGGGCGACCCGCAGCGCGTCCGGCACCGGCAGGCGGCCGAGGATGCGGCCGTCGGCGGAGTAGCGCCGGACGGCCGGTTCGCCCTCGCTGCTGATCAGCCGGGTGCCGTCCCGGTCGACCACCAGGCCTTCGGAGTCGAGGGCGGCGCCGTTCTCGTCGGCAAGCGCGACCACGTCACGCGGGGCGAGCGTGCGGGCGTCGAGGCCGAACAGCGCCGACCGGTCGGACACGGCGGCGAGGGAGCCGTCCCGGTCCACGGCGAGCGCGGAGAAGTTGCCGACGTACGTGCCCTCGTACGACGTCTTGTCGAGCGCGTCGGAGAAGCGGTCGATGGAGACGGACGGCGAACAGGCGTGGTCAGGCTGGGCGTTGGCGGGTCCGGCGGCGGACAGGCAGGTGGCCGCCGCCAGGGCCGCGGTGGCGGTCGCGAGTACGGTTCTCATGCGCATGGGCGCCACCGTAGGGCGGGTCGGTGAAGGGAGGGAGACCGCCAGGAGTCAACTCGCGGCGAGATCGCGGTGGATGACCTTGGCCACGCCCTGGATGGTCGTGATGCCGTAGCTCATGGTGCTGTTGCCGTGGGTGAGCACCGTGATCATGTAGTCGTGGCCGCCGCCCTTGAAGGTGCCCACGCTGTGCACCCGCCAGCCGTAGGTGGCGCGCTGGAGCCAGCCGTTCTTGACGTGCACGATGACGTCGGAGGGTGCGCCGTAGGGCGTGCCCCAGCGCTGGGAGGAGATGACGTCGCCCATCAGCTTGCGGATGTACCAGCGGGAGCTGTCGGTGAGCACCGCGTTGTGGGCCGTGAGCAGTTTCATCAGCTTCTGCTCGTCGGTGACGGTGATCTGGGTCAGACCCCAGTAGCCGTTGGCGCCGGGAACGGTCTGCGTCATGCCGGCCGCGGTGAGGAAGCCCTTCACCTTGGTCACGCCGAGCTGCTTCCACAGTTCGGTCGTGGAGGCGTTGTCCGACTTGGTGATCATGGCCGTGGCGAGGGACTTCTCGCGGCTGGTCAGGGCCCGCCCGGTCTTCTGCGCGTCCCACAGCAGGGTGGCGAGGACGGTGACCTTCACGACGCTCGCGGAGTCGTACGCCTTGGACGGGCGCAGGGTGCACGTGGTGCCGGTCGTGCGGTCGTAGAGGCCGACCGCGACGGTGCCGCTGCGGGTGGAGAGGGCGGCGGTGATGTCCTTCTTCAGTTTGTCGGCGAGGCCCGCCTTGGCGGACGTACAGCTGACGGTCGGCGTGGTGGCCGCGGCGGCGGGCGTGACGCCGGCCACACAGGCGACGAGCGCGCCGCCCGCCACCCATCTGGCGCGTCTGGATATTGCGTGAGTCATGCCCTGTTGACTCACGGGTGCGAGGGAAAGGTTGTAGGCGTGGGGGAAAGGTTGTGCGAGCCGTTACCTGCCCGGCGTCGGACTCGACCTCGACCTCCTCGATCTACCGCCTGGACCCGTCGGACGTCAGCTGAAGCTGAACAGCCCCGACCATCCCCAACGGACCCCGACCACCGGTCGGGGTCCGTTTTGGTATGTCAACTCGCGTAGACAAGGGCTGATTTGCCGATTCCCGTCACCCGATGGACACACGCCATCCATTTACACGGCCGCATGTCCATGTCACTCTCCCGGATGTCCCCCTCATTCAACTCGCGTAGAACGGACACTCCCCAATGCCCGTGAGACCGATACGCCGTTGGAAGTCCCTGGCGCTGACCGTGTCGGCCGTGATGGTCGGCCTCACCGCGCCGGCGCTCACCGCGACCCCCGCCGCCGCCACGACGACCGCGTACGACAGCACGTACTACAAGAACGCGATCGGCAAGACCGGCACGACGCTGAAGAGCTCGCTGCACACGATCATCAGCCCCCAGACCAAGATCTCGTACTCCGCCGTCTGGGAGGCGCTGAAGGTCACCGACCAGGACCCCAACAACAGCAGCAACGTCATCCTGCTGTACTCGGGCATCTCCCGCAGCAAGTCGCTCAACGGCGGCAGCACCGGCAACTGGAACCGTGAGCACGTCTGGGCCCAGTCCCACGGCGACTTCGGCACCTCCGCCGGCCCGGGCACCGACCTGCACCACCTGCGCCCGGAGGACGTCCAGGTCAACAGCATCCGCGGCAACCTGGACTTCGACAACGGCGGCAGCAGCTTCACCAACAGCGGCGGCAGCCTCGTCGACTCCAACTCCTTCGAGCCGCGCGACGCGGTCAAGGGCGACGTGGCCCGCATGATCCTCTACATGGCCGTCCGCTACGAGGGCGACGACGGCTGGCCGAACCTGGAGCCCAACGACTCGGTCAACAACGGCGGCACCCGCTACCACGGCCGCCTCTCCGTCCTGAAGGCCTGGAACGACGAGGACCCGCCGGACGCCTTCGAGGAGCGCCGCAACGACCTCATCTACACCAACTACCAGGGCAACCGAAACCCGTTCATCGACCACCCGGAGTGGATCGAGGCGATCTGGTAGGTCAACGCGCAAATCCGGGTTGGACCCCCTGCCTCAGGGGGTCCAACCCGGATTTTTGCGTTGAATCCTCAGTCCTGGGCGGGGATGTCCAGGGCGGTCCCGTACAGGCGGGAAACCCGGATCAGGATCACCACGCGCCGGTCGGGCAGCGGCTGCTCGCCGGGGGCCGCCTCGTCGGCCGGGTCCACTATCTCCGCCTCGCCCTCCGCCACGGCGAACGACCAGACGTCCGGGCCGCTGACGTGCAGTGAGGTGTGCGGGTCGCGGCGCAGCTGGCGGACCTTGAGGCGGTCGGCGGTGGAGGAGACCCGCAGTACGCGCTCCTCGGCGTTCCAGTCGTAGAGGACGGTCGACAGGTGCGGGTGGCCGGTACTCCTGACGCTCGCGAGTACGCCGAACTGCTGCTGGCTCAACAGGCGGGAGAGCTCCTGGTCGGTGAGCGCCCGAGGGGCCGGGCCGTCGTTCTTGGTGGTGCCGGTGGTGGTCTCGGTGGCGGTGAGCTCGCTCATGGGGATCAACCCTTCGGTGGTCGGGGCGGGAGGCCGGGTCAGACGGCCGCGGCGTGGGCGGGAGCCGGCGCATCGGCCGCGGGCTCCTGGGCGGCCTGCCGCTCGGGGCGGCGCAGCATCGTGAAGGCGACGGCGAAGGCGATGACCAGGAGTCCCGCGCCCACCGCGAAGGCGAGGCGGTAGCCGCCGGTCAGGGCCTCGGCCGCCGTCCGGCCGTCCGCCGCGAGGCTCTCGGTGCGGGAGGCGGCCAGGGTGGACAGGACCGCCACGCCCAGGGCCATGCCGATCTGCTGCGTGGTGTTGAACAGGCCGGACGCGAGACCGGCGTCCTCCTCGTTCGCGCCGGACATACCGAGTGCGGTGAGCGCCGGCAGCGCGAGGCCGAAGCCCGCGGCGAGCAGCATGACCGGGAGGAGGTCGACGGCGTAACCGGCCTGTACGGGAAGGCGGGTGAGGAGGCCGAGGACGCCGATGAGGAGCACGATGCCCGCCAGCAGGACGTTGCGCTCACCGAAGCGGGCGTTGAGGCGGGCGGAGACTCCCAGAGAGACCGCACCGATCACGGCGGCTGCCGGGAGCATCGCGAGGCCGGTCTCGGCGGCGCCGTATCCGAGCACGTTCTGGAGGTAGAGGGCGACGAGGATCTGGAAGGAGAAGAGCGCGGCGACCATCAGGATCTGCACCAGGTTGGCGCCGGAGACGCTGCGCGAGCGGAAGATCCGCAGCGGCATCAGCGGGTTCTTCGCGGTGGCCTGACGGACGAGGAACGCGGCGAGCAGTACGGCGGCGAGGGCGCCGAAGCCGAGGGTGCGCACCGAGGTCCAGCCGTACGACTCGACCTTGACGACGGTGTAGATGCCGAGCATCAGGCCCGCGGTGACCAGGGTGGCGCCGAGGACGTCCGCGCCCGCCCTGAGGCCGAGGCCGCGGTCACCGGGCAGGACGCGTACGGCGATCGCGAGGGTGGCGAGCCCGATCGGCAGGTTGATGAAGAAGATCCAGTGCCAGTTCAGTGCGTCGGTGAGTACGCCGCCGAGGACCTGGCCGATGGACGCGCCCGCCGCGCCGGTGAAGCTGAAGACGGCGATGGCCTTGGCGCGCTCCCTGGGTTCGGTGAACAGCGTCACGAGGATGCCGAGACTGACGGCGGAGGCCATCGCGCTGCCGACGCCCTGGAGGAAGCGGGCGGCGATCAGCACGACGGGCGAGGCCGCAACGCCGGCCAGGAGCGAGGCGGCGGTGAAGACGGCGGTGCCGGACAGGAACATGCGCCTGCGGCCGATCAGGTCGCCGAGCCGGCCGGCCAGCAGGAGCAGGCTGCCGAAGGCGATGAGGTAGGCGTTGACGACCCAGCTGAGACCGGCCGGGGTGAAGCCCAGATCGTTCTGGATGGCCGGCATCGCCACGGTCACGATGGAGCCGTCGAGGATGATCATCAGCATCCCGGTGGCGAGGACTCCGAGGGCGAGCCGGCGCAAGCGCGGGGTGGCGGAAGAAGCGGGCGACGACGCTGAGCCGGATGCGGCAAACATGCGGTCTCTCCTGTCAGTTGGGACGACAGGAGAGACCGTAGCAGATGGTTTCGTTGCAGACTATTTTTTTCGGTCCTACTTTGTTGCGCGTGCGGGCCTACCCGGACTGACGCGCCCGGCGCGCGGCGCGCGGGGCCTCGGCAGGGGTCGCCAGACCGTCGTCGACCAGGTTGCGCAGGGTCCGCAGGAGGGCCTCCCGATCCCCCTCGGGGAGCGCGGCCAGGGCGTCGCGATGCACGCGGTCGACAATCTTCTGGCTCTGCCCGGCGATCCGGGCACCCTCGTCGGTGACGGCGATGATCCGGGCCCGCCGGTCCGTACTGGAAGGGCGACGCTCGGCCAGCCCCGCCTTCTCCAGGGCGTCCACCGTCACCACCATCGTGGTCTTGTCCATGTCGCCGATCTCGGCGAGCTGGGCCTGAGTGCGCTCCTCCTCCAGGGCATGGACCAGCACACAGTGCATGCGTGCGGTCAGGCCGATCTCGGCGAGAGCGGCGGACATCTTGCTCCGCAGGACGTGACTGGTGTGGTCGAGGAGGAACGACAGGTCCGGTTCGGTGCGAGCGGGCGTCATGGCGGTCATGCCACCAGCGTAGAACAATTCGATCCGAGACAGATTATCCAGAAGAGACCTTAATCGGGCCCGCCCGGACCGCACCGCCCGGCCGGCGCCACCGCTTCAGCCCAGGTGCGTCGGCGCGAACATCCTCAGCACCGCCGGGAGCACGACCACCGAAGGCCCGGGCTCGCCCAGCGCCTTCGCCAGGTCGGACTCCAGGGTCTCGGGGGTCGTGCGGACCCCCGGGACGCCGAAGGACTCGGCCAGGGCCACGTAGTCCGGGCGGGTCAGTTCGGTCGCCGTCGGCTGGCCGAAGGCGTCCGTCATGTACTCGCGGAGGATGCCGTAGCCGCCGTCGTCGATGATCAGCCAGGTCACCGGGAGGTCGTACTGCTTGGCCGTGGCCAGTTCGGCGATGGAGTACAGGGCTCCGCCGTCGCCGGAGACGGCGAGGACCGGGCGCGTCGGGTCCGCGGCCGCCGCGCCCAGCGCCGCCGGGAAGCCGTAGCCGAGGCCGCCGGCGCCCTGGGCCGAGTGCATGTGGTTGGGGCCCTTGGCGTCGAAGGCGGACCAGGCCCAGTAGGCGAGGATCGTCATGTCCCAGAAGGACGGGGAGTCGGCGGGCAGGGCCTTGCGGACCGAGGCCAACACCTCTTGTTCCAGGGTGAGTTCCTGGGACGCGATACGGTCACGCACCCGGCCCAGCAGCTCCCGCACCCGCCCCGGGGCCGTCGGATCCTCCCGCTTCGACACCGTTTCCAGCAGCGCCTGGAGGGCGAGGCGTGCGTCCGCGTGGATGCCCAGCGCCGGATGGTTCGACTCCAGTTTGCCGAGGTCCGCCTCGATCTGGATCACCCGGCCGCGCGGCTTGAACGTGTGGTAGTTGGAGGAGAGTTCGCCGAGGCCCGAGCCGACCACCAGCAGTACGTCGGCGTCCTCCAGGAAGTCCGTCGTGTACCGGTCCTCCAGCCACGACTGGAGGGACAGCGGATGCGTCCACGGGAACGCGCCCTTGCCGCCGGGGGTCGTGACGACCGGCGCCTGGAGCAGTTCGGCGAGTTGGCGCAGCTTGCCGCTTGCGTCCGCGCGTACCACTCCGCCGCCCGCGATGATCGCCGGGCGGGTGGCCGTGGAAAGCAAGTCAGCGGCCACCGCCGTCAGTTCGGGGCGTGGCGGCAGTTCCTCGGGGAACGCGTCGCCGCCCGTGACCACCGGGATCGTCGTCTCGGCGAGCAGCACGTCCTGCGGGATCTCCACCCACACCGGGCCGTGCGGGGCGGTCAGCGCCGACTTCCAGGCCGCCTCGATCGCGGAGGGGATCTGGGACTGGGTGCGGACCGTGTGGACGGACTTCACCACGCCCCGGAACGAGGCCGCCTGGTCGGGGAGTTCGTGCAGGTAGCCGTGGCGGCCGCCGCCCAGGCCCGCCGTCGGGACCTGGCTGCTGATCGCCAGGACGGGGGCCGAAGCCGCCGCCGCCTCCTGGAGGGCGGCCAGGGAGGTCAGGGCTCCGGGGCCCGTCGACAGCAGCAGGGGGGCCGCCTCGCCCGTGATCCGGCCGTACGCGTCGGCCGCGAAACCGGCGTTGTTCTCCACGCGCAGACCGATGTACCTCAGGTCGGAGCGCCGTAGCGCGTCGAACATGCCGAGGGCGTGCTGGCCGGGCAGGCCGAAGACCGTCGTCGCGCCGAGCCCGGCCAGCGTCTCCACGACCAGGTCTCCGCCGTTGCGGCCCGGGGGAGGATTCAGGGCTGCCGAAACCTGCGCGGGCGTCGGACGGAGCACCAGGTCGTGGTCGTGGGTCACTTCGAACGAGCCTCTGCAATCTGGCGGGACATGATCGTGGTCAGTTCGTACGCGGTGTGCGACGCGGCCACCGAGGTGATCTCGGCGTGATCGTACGCGGGCGCCACCTCGACGACGTCCGCCGAGACCAGGTTGCAGGAGGCGAGGCCGCGCAGGATCTCCAGCAGCTCGCGGGAGGTCATGCCGCCCGCCTCCGGGGTGCCGGTGCCGGGAGCGTGGGCCGGGTCGAGGCAGTCGATGTCGATGGAGATGTACAGCGGGCGGTCGCCGATGCGCTGGCGCAGCTGGTCGGCGATCTCGTCGGCGCCGCGGCGGTAGACGTCGGAGGACGTGACGATGCCGAAGCCCATCTTCTCGTCGTCGGTGAGGTCCTGCTTGCCGTAGAGCGGGCCGCGGGTGCCGACGTGGGAGAGGGCGGAGGTGTCGAGGATGCCCTCCTCCACCGCGCGGCGGAAGGGGGTGCCGTGGGTGTACTCCGCGCCGAAGTACGTGTCCCAGGTGTCGAGGTGGGCGTCGAAGTGGAGCAGGGCGACCGGGCCGTGCTTCTTCGCGACCGAGCGCAGCAGCGGCAGCGCGATGGTGTGGTCGCCGCCCAGGGTCATCAGGCGGGCGCCGGTGCCGAGCAGGTCGTCGGCGGCGGCCTCGATGGTCTCGACGGCCTCGTTGATGTTGAACGGGTTGACGGCGATGTCGCCGCCGTCGGCCACCTGCGCGAGGGCGAACGGGGAGGCGTCCTGCGCGGGGTTGTAGGGGCGCAGCAGCCGGGACGCCTCGCGGATGGCGTTGCCGCCGAAGCGGGCGCCCGGCCGGTACGAGACGCCCGAGTCGAAGGGCACGCCGACCACGGCGACGTCGGCGGTGCCGACCTCGTCCAGGCGCGGGAGCCGGGCGAAGGTCGCGGGTCCGGCGTACCTCGGGATGCGGGAGGAGTCGACGGGGCCGCGGGGCGTCTCGTTGCTGCTCATGGAAAACTGCCTTCTTTCCTACGCTTCGTCGCGTATGTACATCTGCCCTCGACTCTACTGGTGAGCCGGGACCGGTTCGGACACGAGTTCGGGGGTGCGCCCGGCGAGGCGCTCGCGCCAGGCGGCGAGGACGGCGGCGTCGGTGGGCTCTGTCACCAAGGAGACGGCGATGTAGGCCGCAAGGGAAGACAGCAGGCCGTAGTAGACGGGTTCATTGGCGAGGATGCCGTACGTCGCCATCAGCCCGACGACCGCGAGGCCGCCCACGACGACCGAGGCGAGGGCGCCCTGGACGGTGCCGCGCTTCCACAGCAGCCCGCCGAGGATCGGGACGAGGAGGCCGCCGACGAGGAGGTTGTAGGCGACGGTGAGGGCCTCGACGACGTTGTTCAGCGCGATCGCGGTGACGATGACACCGACGCCCATGATCAGGATGAAGGCGCGGTTGCCCTTGACCTCGTCGTGCTCCTCGCGCCCCGGTCCGACGATGCCCCGCAGCCGCGACCAGATGTCGTTGTTGGCGACGGTGGCGCAGGCGATGAGCGCGCCGGAGGACGTCGACATCACGGCCGCGAGCGCTGCGGCCAGGACCAACCCCCGTACGCCGACGGGGAGTTCGTCCTTGACGATGGTGGCGAAGGCGTCGTCGGCGTTGGCCAGGTTCGGGTAGAGGACCTTGGCGGCCGTGCCGATGACGGCGCCGGCGAGGGCGTAGACGAGGCAGTAGGTTCCGGCCACCGTGCCGCCCCACTTGGCGGTCCTGTCGCTGCGCGCGGTGAAGACGCGCTGCCAGATGTCCTGCCCGATGAGCATGCCGAAGGTGTAGATGAGCACGTAGGTGAAGATCGTCTCGCCGCCGATGCCCAGCGGGTCGAAGTACTCGGTGGGCAGCTCGGCCTTCATCTCACTGAACCCGCCGGCTTTGACGACGGCGATGGGCAGAAGCAGCAGAAGCACCCCGATGGTCTTCACCACGAACTGCACCATGTCGGTGAGGGTGATCGACCACATGCCGCCGAGCGTCGAGTACGCGACGACGATCGAGCCGCCGAGCACGATCGCGAGCGTGCGGTTCATGTCGAAGAGCACGTCGAAGATGGTGGCGTAGGCGATCGTCGAGGTGACGGCGAGCATGAGGGTGTACGCCCACATGACGACGCCGGAGATGACGCCGGCCCGGCCGCCGTAGCGGAGGTCGAGCATCTCGGAGACGGTGTAGACCTTCAGCCGGGCGATGCGGGCGGAAAAGAAGACGGACAGGGCGAGGAGCCCGAGGCCGATCGTGAAGACCATCCACGCGCCGGACAGCCCGTACTGGTAGCCGAGACCCACACCGCCGATGGTGGACGCGCCGCCGAGGACGATCGCGGCCATGGTGCCGGAGTACATGGCGGGCCCGAGGCGCCGCCCCGCCACCAGGAACTCGCTCTTGGACTTGGCGCGGCGCATGCCCCACCAGCCCATGGCCAGCATGCCGGCCAGATAGACGACGATCACTGTGTAGTCGACGGCCATGTTGGGGCCCTCCTTCGCGCACATCCGGTGGCGTGTCGTGCAGATGCATGGGTGGGGACGCCGGCAGCGGATCGCGGGGACATCCGCCCGTACCCGCGGCTGCCGGTCTGGACTGACAGTAGGTGGCCGGAAAGCGACTGCGAAGTGTACGTTTCATCCATTGAGGCCGTACGCAGTGGAGGTTCCGCACACCATGCCGGATCCGGCTGTCCCACCCACCCCACCGGTACCGCTGTCGGCGCTCCTGGCCCGCGAGGACCTGGCCCTGCGCCTGATCGCGGGCCCGGCCGACCCGGACATCGTGATCCACTGGGCGCACACGTCGGAGATGGCGGACCCGTACCCGTACCTGCTCGGTGGCGAGCTGCTGCTGACGGCGGGCGTCCACATCCCCGAGGCGGCGGGCTCGGGAACGTACTTCGACGACTACGTCTCCCGGATCGTCGCGGCGGGCGGCGCGGCCCTCGGTTTCGGCCTGGCGCCGGTGCACGACACGGTCCCGCGCGCGCTGGTCGCGGCCTGCGAGGCGTACGACCTGCCGCTGCTGGAGGTGCCGCCGCAGACCACCTTCTCGGGCGTGGCCCGCGCGGTCTGGCAACTGATGGCCCAGGCCCGCCTGGCCGAACTCCGCCGAGTCACCGAGGCCCAGCAAAGCCTGGCCGCAGCAGCGTCCCGCCCGGACGCGGTGCCTTCGGTACTACGCCAGCTCGCCCAGCGGGTAGGCGGCTGGGCCGTGCTGTACGGACCGGACGGCACGGAGCTCGCGGAGGGGGGCAGGGAGCCGGGGGGCGAGGCGAGGACGGCGCTGGGGGATCTGGCGGGGGTAGTACGACCGGCAGCCGCCGCCTCCCCCGCAGCCGCGGGCAATCGTGCCGCTGGGGCGGCGCCCGTCCCACAGAAAGCGGCACCCCGCAGCGCCGGGCTGCGCCACCCGCCCCCACCTCAGCCCCAGCCCACCCGCACCGCCACAGACACCACCCCCGACACCCACCTGGCCACCTACGCCCTCGCCCCCACCCCCGGCTTCGTCCTGGGCGTAGCCACCCCCCACCGCGACCCCGCCGCCCACACCATCGCCTCCGTCGCCGCCGTACTCCTCTCCCTCCTCACCGGCGAACAGCACAGCGGCACGGGCGCGGCCCGTTCCTCCGCGCTCGTACGGCTCCTTCTGGGGGCCGCCCCTCAGGACGTGGCCCCCCTCCTCGGCCAAGGCGCCTGGCACGTCGTGCACGCCCATCCCGCCACCAAGACCCCCACCGCCCCCGACCCCATCGCCGCCTCCGCCCTCGGCACCGCGCTCGGCTCCCCCCTCGTGGACCTGGCCGAGGACGTCGTACGCGTCCTCGTCCCCGTCGGCCGCGAACCCACCCCCCAGCCCGGCTGGACCCTGGGCGTCAGCGATGCCGCGCAACCGGACGCGTGGCCGACGGCCGACACCCAGGCGGCCCGCGCCCTGGCCCGCGCCCGGGCCACCCGCTCCCCGCTGGTCCGCCACCACGCCCGCGCCGCCCTCACCGATCTGGTCCCGCACGACGAGGCCGAGGCACACGCGCGTGCCCTGCTCGCGCCGGTCGCCGACTCCCCCGCACTCGTCGACACGCTGCGCACCTGGCTGTCGCTGCACGGCAGTTGGGACCGCACCGCCGTCGCGCTCTCCGTGCACCGCAACACCGTGCGGCAGCGCATCGCCCGTTGCGCGGCGCTGTTGGACACCGACCTCGACGACCCCGACGTACGCATGGAGCTGTGGTTCGCCCTGCGTGAGTGAACTGCCGAGTGACCCACGTCCCAGCGTCCGGGACACCCGGCACGCCCACAGGGGTCTGCCCCACAATGGGACACATGCCGATACCCGGGACACCCAGCCGCGCCGAGCTCGTCGAACACCTCGTCAGAACCCGTATAGCGGGCGCCGTGGCGACCCCCCGCGAGAACAACCTCTCCCACTACCGCAAGCTCGCGAACGGCGACCGCAACTTCTGGCTCGGCCTGGAGCTCGGCGACCGCTGGACCGACGAGCAGGACGTGCTCGCGGTGATGGCGGAGCGCGTCGGCGTGAACGACGACCCCGAGTACCGCTTCGGCCAGGACAGCATCGACCCCGAGCTGACGGTCGACGCCCTGCAGCGGATGGCAGGCCGGCTGCGCAAGGCGGCCGACGGCGGTCAGCGGGTGCTGTTCGCCACCGGTCACCCCGGCGGCCTGCTCGACGTGCACCGCGCCACCGCCGCCGCCCTGCGCACGGCCGGCTGCGAGATCGTGGTCATCCCGGACGGGCTGCAGACGGACGAGGGGTACGTCATGCAGTTCGCGGACGTGGCGGTGCTGGAGCACGGCGCCACGCTGTGGCACACCCACTCGGGCGAGCCGATGCGGGCCATCCTCACCGCGCTGGAGCGGCTCGGCGCCCCGCTGCCCGACCTGGTCGTCGCCGACCACGGCTGGGCGGGCTACGCCGGTCAGCACGGCCTGGACTCGGTCGGTTACGCCGACTGCAACGACCCTGCCCTCTTCCTCGCCGAGTCCGAGGGCACCCTCCAGGTCGCGGTCCCGCTCGACGACCACGTCCTCAGCCCGCGCTACTACGACCCGCTGACGGCGTATCTGCTGGCGGAGGCGGGTCTGGCGTAGGCGTCGGGTCCAGGTAGACCCGGCGCACCGCCGGGAACGCCGCCCGCAACCGCTCCTCCGCCCGCTCGCAGGCCCACTCGACCTGGGCCGCCGTGGAGACGTCCCGGAAGTCGACCTTCGCGGCCACGAGAACCTCGCGCGGGCCCTGCACCAGCGTCGTCAGCTCCAGTACGGCCTCGATCTCGTCCACGACCAGCAGCTCGGCCCGGATCCGCTCCCGCATCGCCCTGGGGAGCGGGCGGCCGATCAGCAGCTCGGCGTTGGACCGGCCGAGCACCCAGGCCACGCAGAGCAGCAGCAGGCCGATGAGCAGCGAGGCGATGCCGTCCCACACGCCCGAACCGGTGAGCTGCCCGCCGAGCAGCCCGCCCGCGGCGAGCAGCAGGCCGATCAGCGCCGCGGAGTCCTCCAGGACGACGGCCTTCACGGCGGTGTCCGGGGTGTGGCGCAGATAGGTGCGGAACGGCGCCTCGAAGCGGGCGGCCTCGCCGCGCGCCTGCCGTAGGCCCGTGCGCAGGGAGTAGCCCTCCAGCAGGAAGGCGACGGCGAGGACGACGTACGAGACGAGCGGGTCGCCGAGTTCCTCGCCCTCGGCCAGGGTGTGGATGCCGTCGTAGAGGGAGAAGACGGCGCCGCCGACGAAGGTGGCGACGGCGGCCAGCAGCGCCCAAACGTAGCGTTCGGGGCCGTGGCCGAGGGGGTGGTCCTCGTCGGCGGGCTTCTCGCTGCGTTTGAGGGCGGTCAGGAGCAGTACCTCGGTGACCGTGTCGGCGACCGAGTGCGCGGCCTCGGAGAGCATCGCGCTGGATCCGCTGACGACGCCGGCGACGGCCTTGGCGGCCGCGATCCCGAGATTGGCGACGGCGGCGACGATCACCGTGAAGGTGCTCTCGCCGCCGCCGTCGTCCGCCGCTGCGCTCATGGTCCTCAGTGTCACCGAGGGCTGCGGACCACGCCTTCCTGGATGACCGTGATGGCGAGCCGGCCGTCCTGCGTGTAGATGCGGGCCTGGCCCAGGCCGCGGCCCGCGGAGGCCGACGGGGACTCCTGGTCGTACAGCAGCCATTCGTCGGCGCGGAAGGGGCGGTGGAACCACATCGCGTGGTCGAGGGAGGCGCCCACGACATCGCCCACGGCCCATCCGCCGCGCCCGTGGGCGAGCAGGATCGAGTCGAGGAGGGTCATGTCGGAGACGTAGGTGGCGAGGACGACGTGCAGGAGGGGGTCGTCGCCGAGCTTGCCGTTGGCGCGGAACCAGACCTGGGAGTGCGGTTCGCGCGGCTCGCCGAACTTGCCGTAGGGCGGTTCGTCGACGTAGCGCAGGTCCACGGCGGCGCGGGCCTCCAGGAACCGTTCGACGACGCCGGGGTCGAGATGGCCGTAGCCGCTCAGCCGTTCCTCGGAGGTGGGGAGGGTGGCGGGGTCGGGGGCGTCGGGCATCGCGCTCTGGTGCTCGAAGCCCTCCTCCGGCTTCTGGAAGGAGGCGGAGAGGGCGAAGATCGGCTGCCCGTGCTGGACCGCGACGACGCGGCGCGCCGTGAAGGAGCGGCCGTCGTTCATGCGGTCGACGGTGTAGACGATGGGCGCGCCCGGGTCGCCCATGCGCAGGAAGTACGCGTGGAGGGAGTGGGCGAGGCGGTCCTCGGGGACCGTCCGTCCGGCGGCGACGAGTGCCTGGGCCGCCACCTGTCCGCCGAAGACGCGCGGGACGACGGCGGACCGGGACCGGCCGCGGAAGATGTTCTCCTCGATCTGCTCCAGGTCGAGCAGATCGAGGAGATCCTGTAGTGCCTGGTTCATGGCAACCGATTGAACAACTGGTTGTATCGGCCAGTGATTTCCGGGACCTTACAGACCCATGTCCTTGGCGATGATCGACTTCATGATCTCGCTGGTGCCGCCGTAGATGCGGTTGACGCGGTTGTCCGCGTACAGGCGGGCGATCGGGTACTCGTTCATGAAGCCGTAGCCGCCGTGCAGCTGGAGGCAGCGGTCGATGACGCGGTGCGCGACCTCGGTGCAGAACAGCTTGGCGCTGGCGGCCTCGGCGGCGGTGAGCTCACCGGCGTCCAGGGCCTCGGTGGCCCGGTCGACGACGGCCTCGGCCGCGTCCACCTCGGCCTGGCAGGCGGCCAGCTCGAACTTGGTGTTCTGGAAGGAGGCGACGGGCTTGCCGAAGACGGTGCGCTCCTGGACGTACTCCTTGGCGAACCGGATCGCGGCCTTGGCCTGCGCGTAGGCGCCGAAGGCGATGCCCCAGCGCTCGGAGGCGAGGTTGTGGCCGAGGTAGTAGAAGCCCTTGTTCTCCTCGCCGAGCAGGTCCTCGACGGGGACCTTGACGTCGACGAAGGCCAGCTCGGCGGTGTCGGAGGTCTTCAGGCCGAGCTTGTCGAGCTTGCGGCCGATGGAGTAGCCCTCGGACTTGGTGTCCACGGCGAACAGGGAGATGCCGTGGCGGCGGTCCTCGGCCGTGGGCGCGGCGGTGCGGGCGCACACGATCACGCGGTCGGCGTGGACGCCGCCGGTGATGAAGGTCTTGGCGCCGTTGAGGACGTAGTGCGTGCCGTCCTCGGAGAGCTTGGCGGTGGTCTTCATGCCCGCGAGGTCGGAGCCGGTGCCCGGCTCGGTCATCGCCAGCGCCCACATCTCCTCGCCGGAGACGAACTTCGGCAGGAAGCGCTTCTTCTGCTCGTCGCTGCCGAGCATCTTGAGGTAGGGCAGGGCGAGCAGGACGTGCACGCCGGAGCCGCCGAACTGGACGCCCGCGCGCGCGGTCTCCTCGTAGAGCACGGCCTCGAACTTGTGCGTGTCCAGGCCGGCGCCGCCGAACTCCTCGGGCACGTTGATGCCGAAGATGCCCAGCTCGCCGAGCTGGTGGTAGAAGTCGCGCGGGGCCTGGCCCGCCGCGAACCACTCGTCGTACACGGGTACGACCTCGGCCTCGATGAAGGCGCGGATGGTCTCCCGGAACGCCTCGTGGTCCTCGTTGAACACAGTACGGCGCACGGCCGACCTCCTCCAGCTACGACTTTCTAAGCGCTTGCTCACTCAACCGTACCGGCGAGTATCCACAGGCGTCCAGAGGATCAGTCCCGTAACGCTCGTCACGCCTCGCCGCTCGCGGCGGCGAAGGCTCCGCGAGCCATCCGGTGCAGCAGCTGCGCCGTGGCGCCCCGGCCGGGCAGGGAGCCGGGGCGGCCCAGGTGCGGGGTGGAGTTGAGCAGGCCGAAGACGGAGTGCACCGCCGAGCGGGCCGTCGGCTCCGCGAGCTCGGGGTAGACCTCACGGACCACCTCCACCCACAGCTCGACGTACTGCCGCTGGAGCTGGCGGACCAGCTTGCGGTCGCTGTCGCGGAGGCGGTCCAGCTCGCGGTCGTGCAGGGTGATCAGGGGGCGGTCGTCGAGCGCGAAGTCGATGTGGCCCTCGATGAGGGAGTCCAGGACCTCGTCCGGACCCGACCCGTCGGCCTCGGCCAGGCGCCGCTTCGCGCCGGTCAGCAGCTGGCCGCTGATCCCTACCAGCAGCTCCGCCAGCATCGCGTCCTTGCCCGCGAAGTGTCGGTAGAGCCCGGGTCCGCTGATGCCGACAGCGGCGCCTATCTCGTCCACGCCGACGCCGTGGAAGCCGCGCTCGGCGAAGAGTCGAGCGGCCTCCTTGAGGATCTGCTCGCGGCGGGTGGGGGCGTCGGTTCTGGTGGCCATGGAAGCAATTCTAGACAGGGAGGTTAGCGCTCGTTAACCTGAAGGAAATGCGTTAACGCTCATTAACAAGGTGAGGGGACCCGCAGGATGTTCGAGGCACCGGAGCTTCACAGCGCGGCAGACCCCGCGTCGGAGGCCTGGCAGGCCAATGAGGAGGCCCACCGCGCGCTCGTCGAGGAGCTGCGCGGCAAGCTCGCCGCCGCCCGGCTCGGCGGTGGCGAGAAGGCGCGCGCCCGGCACACCGCGCGCGGGAAGCTGCTCCCGCGCGACCGTGTCGACACCCTCCTCGACCCCGGTTCGCCCTTCCTGGAGCTGGCGCCCCTCGCCGCCGACGGGCTCTACGACGGCCAGGCCCCGGCGGCCGGGGTGATCGCCGGAATCGGCCGGGTCAGCGGGCGCGAGTGCGTGATCGTCGCCAACGACGCCACCGTCAAGGGCGGCACGTACTACCCGATGACCGTCAAGAAGCACCTCCGCGCCCAGGAGGTCGCCCTGGAGAACCGGCTTCCGTGTCTCTACCTGGTCGACTCCGGGGGCGCCTTCCTGCCCATGCAGGACGAGGTCTTCCCCGACCGCGAGCACTTCGGGCGGATCTTCTACAACCAGGCCCGGATGTCCGGCGCCGGGATCCCGCAGATCGCGGCCGTCCTCGGTTCGTGCACGGCCGGTGGGGCGTACGTCCCCGCCATGAGCGACGAGGCCGTGATCGTCCGCAACCAGGGCACGATCTTCCTCGGCGGCCCCCCGCTGGTGAAGGCGGCCACCGGCGAGGTCGTCACCGCCGAGGAGCTGGGCGGCGGCGAGGTCCACTCGCGCGTGTCGGGCGTCACCGACCATCTCGCGGAGGACGACGCGCACGCCCTGCGGATCGTCCGGACGATCGTCTCCACCCTCCCCGCGCGCGGATCGCTGCCCTGGCAGGTGCAGACGGCGGCCGAGCCGAAGGTCGACCCGGCCGGGCTCTACGGCGCCGTACCCGTCGACTCCCGCACCCCCTACGACGTACGCGAGGTCATCGCGCGCGTGGTCGACGGCTCCCGGTTCGCGGAGTTCAAGGCCGAGTTCGGACAGACCCTCGTCACCGGCTTCGCCCGTATCCACGGCCACCCGGTCGGCATCGTCGCCAACAACGGCATCCTGTTCTCGGAGTCCGCCCAGAAGGGCGCCCACTTCATCGAGCTGTGCGACCAGCGCGGGATCCCGCTGGTGTTCCTCCAGAACATCTCCGGGTTCATGGTCGGCCGGGACTACGAGGCCGGCGGCATCGCCAAGCACGGCGCCAAGATGGTCACCGCCGTCGCCACCACCCGGGTGCCGAAGCTGACGGTCGTGGTCGGCGGCTCGTACGGCGCGGGCAACTACTCCATGTGCGGCCGGGCCTACTCCCCCCGCTTCCTGTGGATGTGGCCGAGCGCCAAGATCTCCGTCATGGGCGGCGAGCAGGCCGCCTCCGTCCTCGCCACCGTCAAGCGCGACCAGCTCGAAGCCCGCGGCGAGGCCTGGCCGGCCGAGGAGGAAGAGTCCTTCAAGGCCCCGATCCGCGCACAGTACGAGCGTCAGGGCAACGCCTACTACGCCACCGCCCGCCTCTGGGACGACGGGGTCATCGACCCCCTGGAGACCCGGCAGGTGCTGGGTCTGGCCCTGACCGCCTGCGCCAACGCCCCGCTGGGTGACCCCCAGTTCGGCGTCTTCCGGATGTGAGGACCCATGTTTGACACAGTGCTTGTCGCCAACCGGGGCGAGATCGCGGTCCGCGTCATCCGCACCCTCCGACAGCTGGGCGTGCGCTCGGTGGCCGTCTTCTCCGACGCCGACGCCGACGCGCGGCACGTCCGGGAGGCCGACACCGCCGTGCGGATCGGCCCGGCGCCGGCCGCCGAGAGCTATCTGTCCGCCGAGCGGCTCCTGGAGGCCGCCGCCCGCACCGGCGCCCAGGCCGTGCACCCGGGCTACGGCTTCCTCGCGGAGAACGCGGGCTTCGCGCGCGCGTGCGCCGAGGCGGGCCTCGTCTTCATCGGGCCGCCCGCGGACGCCATCTCCCTGATGGGCGACAAGATCCGCGCCAAGGAGACCGTGAAGGCGGCCGGAGTCCCCGTCGTCCCCGGCGGCCGCGACCCCGAACTCGCCGAGGCCGCCCGTGAGCTGGGCGCCCCCGTACTGCTCAAGCCCAGCGCGGGCGGCGGCGGCAAGGGCATGCGCCTGGTGCGGGACCTGACCGTGCTGGAGGAGGAGATCGCGGCCGCCCGCCGCGAGGCCCGCGCCTCCTTCGGCGACGACACGCTCCTGGTGGAGCGGTGGATCGACCGCCCCCGGCACATCGAGATCCAGGTCCTGGCGGACGGTCACGGCAATGTCGTGCACCTGGGCGAGCGCGAGTGCTCCCTCCAGCGCCGCCACCAGAAGATCATCGAGGAGGCGCCGAGCGTGCTCCTCGACGAGGAGACCCGGGCCTCGATGGGCGAGGCGGCCGTCCAGGCGGCGCGCTCCTGCGGCTACCGGGGCGCGGGCACGGTGGAGTTCATCGTGCCGGGCGGCGATCCCTCCGCGTACTACTTCATGGAGATGAACACCCGCCTCCAGGTGGAGCACCCGGTCACCGAACTCATCACCGGCCTGGACCTGGTGGAGTGGCAGCTGCGGGTGGCGGCGGGCGAACCGCTCGCCTTCGCGCAGGACGACATCACGCTCACCGGGCACGCCGTCGAGGCCCGGATCTGCGCCGAGGACCCCGCCCGCGGATTCCTGCCGTCGGGCGGCACGGTCCTGAGGCTGCGCGAGCCGGAGGGCGCCGGCGTGCGCACCGACTCGGGGCTGAGCGAGGGCACCGAGGTCGGCAGCCTGTACGACCCGATGCTGTCCAAGGTGATCGCATACGGCCCCGACCGTGCGACCGCGCTCAGAAAGCTCCGGGCCGCCCTCGCGGAGACGATCACGCTGGGCGTGCCGACGAACGCGGGGTTCCTGCGCCGGCTGCTGGCCCATCCGGACGTGGTCGCGGGCGAGCTGGACACGGGGCTGGTGGAGCGGGAGGCGGATTCGCTCGTCCCGGCGGACGTGCCCGAGGAGGTCTACGAGGCCGCCGCCGCCGTACGGCTCGACGCGCTGCAACCGCGGGCGGGCGGCTGGACCGATCCCTTCTCGGTGCCGAACGGCTGGCGGCTGGGCGGGCAGGCCAGGACCGTCGGCTTCCCCCTGCGCGTGCCGGGACTCGAACCCGTCACTCATGAGGCGAAGGGCACGCACACCGTCACCGACGAGACCGTGTCCGTCACCCTCGACGGCGTCCGCCACACCTTCCACCGCGCCGCCGACTGGCTCGGCCGCGACGGCGACGCCTGGCACGTACGCGACCACGACCCGGTGGCGGCCTCGCTCACGGGCGCCGGAGCGAGCGGCGCCGAATCCCTCACCGCACCCATGCCCGGCACGGTGACCGTGGTGAAGGTCGCGGTCGGCGACGAGGTGACCGCCGGTCAGAGCCTGCTGGTCGTGGAGGCGATGAAGATGGAGCACGTCATCTCCGCCCCGCACGCGGGCACGGTCGCCGAACTGGACGTCTCGCCGGGCAGCACGGTCGCCATGGACCAGGTCCTGGCAGTGATCGCACCGCACGAGGAGGCGCAGCCATGACGCTCCCCATGGTCGTACCGGCCCCGGACCTGCCCGCCCGCGTCCGTATCCACGAGGTCGGCGCCCGCGACGGCCTGCAGAACGAGAAGGCGACCGTGCCGACGGAGGTAAAGGCGGAGTTCGTCCGCCGCCTGGCCGACGCCGGACTGACCACGATCGAGGCGACCAGTTTCGTCCACCCCAAGTGGGTGCCCCAACTCGCCGACGCCGAGCAGCTGTTCCCGCTCGTCGCCGGCCTCCCGGTCGCGCTGCCGGTGCTGGTGCCGAACGAACGCGGCCTGGACCGGGCGCTCACCCTGGGCGCCACGCGCGTGGCCGTCTTCGCCAGCGCCACGGAGTCCTTCGCCAAGGCCAACCTCAACCGGACGGTGGACGAGGCGCTGGCCATGTTCGAGCCGGTGGTGGCCCGGGCGAAGGCCGAGGGCATGCACGTCCGCGGCTATCTCTCCATGTGCTTCGGCGACCCCTGGGAGGGCGCGGTCCCCGTCCAGCAGGTCGTCGGGGTCTGCAAGGCGCTCAGGGACATGGGCTGCGACGAGCTGAGCCTCGGCGACACGATCGGGGTCGCGACCCCGGGCCATGTGCGCGAGCTGCTCTCCGCCCTGAACCGGGACGGCGTGCCCACCGACGCCATCGGCGTCCACTTCCACGACACCTACGGCCAGGCCCTCGCCAACACCCTCGCGGCCCTTCAGCACGGCGTCAGCACGGTCGACGCCTCCGCGGGCGGCCTCGGCGGCTGCCCCTACGCGAAGTCCGCCACCGGCAACCTCGCCACCGAGGACCTGGTGTGGATGCTCCAGGGCCTCGGCATCGACACCGGAGTCGACCTCGGCCGCCTCGTCGCCACAAGCGCATGGATGGCCGGACACCTGGGCCGGCCCAGCCCGTCCCGCACCGTACGAGCCCTCTCCCACAAGGAGTGACCCCGATGAACCACAAGCTCTCCCCAGAGCTCGAAGAACTGCGCCGCACGGTGGAGGAGTTCGCGCACGACGTCGTGGCCCCCAAGATCGGCGACTTCTACGAGCGGCACGAGTTCCCGTACGAGATCGTGCGGGAGATGGGCCGCATGGGCCTGTTCGGACTGCCGTTCCCCGAGGAGTACGGCGGGATGGGCGGCGACTATCTGGCCCTGGGTGTGGCGCTGGAGGAACTGGCCCGCGTCGACTCCTCGGTGGCCATCACCCTGGAGGCCGGGGTCTCACTCGGCGCCATGCCGATCCACCTGTTCGGCACCGAGGAGCAGAAGCGCACCTGGCTGCCCCGGCTGTGCTCGGGCGAGATGCTCGGCGCGTTCGGGCTGACGGAGCCGGACGGCGGCTCCGACGCGGGCGCGACCCGCACGACGGCCCGGCTGGACCCGGAGACGGACGAGTGGGTGATCAACGGCACCAAGTGCTTCATCACCAACTCGGGCACGGACATCACGGGCCTGGTGACGGTCACGGCCGTGACCGGCCGCAAGCCCGACGGCAAGCCCCTCATCTCCTCGATCATCGTGCCCTCGGGCACCCCGGGCTTCACGGTCGCGCCGGCCTACTCCAAGGTCGGCTGGAACGCCTCCGACACCCGTGAGCTGTCCTTCTCCGACGTCCGTGTCCCGGCGGCCAACCTGCTGGGCGAGGCGGGCCGGGGCTACGCCCAGTTCCTGCGCATCCTGGACGAGGGCCGCATCGCGATCGCGGCGCTGGCGACGGGACTTGCGCAGGGCTGCGTCGACGAGTCGGTGAAGTACGCCCGGGAGCGGCACGCCTTCGGCAAGCCGATCGGCGCCAACCAGGCCATCCAGTTCAAGCTCGCCGACATGGAGATGCGCGCCCACACGGCCCGATTGGCGTGGCGCGACGCGGCGTACCGGCTGGTGGCCGGGGAGCCGTTCAAGAAGGAGGCGGCGCTCGCCAAGCTGTACTCGTCGACGATCGCGGTGGACAACGCCCGTGACGCGACGCAGATCCACGGCGGCTACGGCTTCATGAACGAGTACCCGGTGGCCCGAATGTGGCGCGACTCCAAGATCCTCGAAATCGGCGAGGGCACGAGCGAGGTCCAACGGATGCTGATCGCAAGGGAGTTGGGGCTGCCGGCGTAGTACGGGGGCATGTGACAGGGACATCTGACACGGCAGTTGTAGATCTGGTCATGGCTGATCTTGGAGGACGTGTCGGTGCTGGTGGCAGGCTCGCGCGACAGCTTGATGGTGTCGGCGCCAGGT